>NZ_CP135275.1:3179687-3815625 GCF_032302195.1 Paenibacillus sp. MMS20-IR301 | reverse complement strand
AGCTTTCGCCGAGTGACCGCCTTGTATCGCCGGCATTGCAGGCCTATGACCGGGGGCTGAGCTATGCTGCACTGGCCCGTTCCATGGCCGGGGCACTGCTGTTCAAAGCCTCCGATGATCCGGAAGCGGTAGAGCTGCAGGCTGCGATTGCCGAGCTTGGAGCGGAAGCGGCTCTGGCGAAGTATACAGGCCTTGCTGCGGATCATCCGGTACATCAGGCTGCGATGGAGCAGTATAATAAGCTGAAATAAACAGATTGAATGCTTTGAAGCCGCAGGGGATAACCTATCCCTGCGGCTTCTTTATGTTCGCCCAGCATGATGTTTCTACATAGATGTTACAGTCATCCGCGTAGAGGTCGGTGGTGACTCCGAAATTCGCAATGGCCGCGTTCGGAATTAAATGGATTTTCTACACCTGCTAATGAAGCCTAATTAAGATACGTTTTTCCAATTAAAAAAGGAACGGGCTTAAGTTTTAGAACTTGAAGCTTGTTGCTGCTGTAGTGTAAAGCTCCGTTCCACCTTTGAGGGAGTTAAGATCGGAAATTGTTCTGCGGGAGGTAGTGCCTCGCGGGCATAATAAATACGGTGCCCCTGCATATGCGGGAGGCACCGTATCCGGAGCTGCAGGTATAGCCGCAGCTGAAGGTTCAGCTGTTCTCGATAATGGTCTGCAGGGTAGTCCGGTCAAGACCTTCGATGAGTTTGACCAGCAGCTCTTTGGCTGCGGCATAATCATCGGTGTGAATTATAGAGGATGCAGTGTGGATGTAACGCGAGCAGATGCCGATTACAGCCGAAGGTATGCCGATGCCGCTGGTATGCACCGCTCCGGCATCTGTTCCGCCCTGGGAGACAAAATACTGGTATTTGACCCGGTGGGTATCCGCCGTATCCTTAACATACTCAACGAGCCCGCGGTGGGTAATCATCCCCGGATCGAGAATACGCAGCAGCGCGCCCTGGCCAAGCTGGCCGAATGCGTTCCGGTCACCGGTCATATCGGCTGCCGCACTGGCATCCAGCCCGAAGAAAATATCCGGAGCAAGCAGATTAGCCGCCGTCCGCGCCCCGCGCAGGCCGACTTCCTCCTGTACTGTAGCACCGGAATAGACGGTATTCGGCAGCTTCTTGCCGTGCAGCTCCTTCATCAGTTCAATCGCAAGTCCCACACCGTAGCGGTTGTCCCAGGCTTTGGCCATAATCTTCTTCGGATTAGCCAGCGGCGTGAACGGGCATACCGGCAGGATCTGCTGTCCCAGGGCCACGCCGAAGCTCTGGGCTTCTTCACGGCTGTCCGCACCGATGTCGATGTACATTTTGCCGATATCACCGGTCTTGCCGCGCTCCTCCGCGCTCAGCAGGTGAATCGGGGTACTGCCGACAATGCCGTCCAGCACTCCCTTCGGCGTAATGATGTGCAGCCGCTGTGAAGCCACAGCCGAAGCCAGCCATCCGCCCAGCGGCTGGAAGCGGATCATGCCGTTATCGGTAATGCCTGTAACCATGAAGCCCACTTCATCAAAGTGGCCGGCGACCATAATCTTCGGGCCGTTTGCCTCTCCGCGCAGCACGCCGAACAGGCTGCCCAGGCGGTCCTGGACAAATTCGCTGGTGTATGGGCTCATGGCCTCCTTGACATAAGCGCGCAGCTCGCGCTCGAAGCCCGGGACTGAGGGGAATTCTGTTAAGGTTTTGAACAAGTCGAGTGTTTCTGCATTCATATTCGTATCGCTCCTTTTCAACATCTAGTATGAACATTGTTGCATGAATTGTCCATGTCAGGAAGGCGAACGGACACAGCTGCCGGCAGGCGAATACAATGCAGTGAGGGCTCTGCAGGCAGGAGCCGGGAAAGGAAGCGAAGAGAATGTGGCTTTCCGGAAACGTAGCCGGAACCGGCGTATACGGGGTACCCAGGAAAGTGCCGGCCCGCAAGCTGCATAAGCGGTACCCCCGCCGCTGCCGGCGGGGCAATGAAGCTGTGCTCATACTGGTGCTGTTCATGCTGCTGATTGTTGTGCTGCTTTATTTTTCCTGAGCTGGGGAGGACATAACGGGGCCTTCAGTAGTGAACAATAAGGAAAAAGCCCAACAGAAGCAAAGCCCGGGGGACGGGGAAGCCGTAAGCCTTAGCCCGATCCCCCGGGTATCCTACCATGGAGGTGTCCGTATTGCCGGCAAAAACAAAGAAATCAGGCGTCAAGCTGCGGCTTGATACGTTGACCCCGCAGGACTATGAGGAGCTCTCCAAGCCTTATGTGCCGTCCCGCCCTGTATTCAAAAACTGTATCCGCGCCTTCCTATCAGGCGGTTTGATCTGCGTGCTTGGACAAGGTATCCAGGAAGCGTTCATGGCGATATTCGATATGAGCGCAAGAGAAGCGGCAAGCCCGACGGTGGCGATTCTGATTCTGCTCTCCGTTATTCTGACCAGCTTCGGTGTCTATGACAAGCTTGCCCAGTGGTGCGGCGCCGGTACGGCTGTGCCGGTTACAGGCTTTGCTAACAGTATGTGCTCCGCTGCGCTTGAACACCGGGCTGAGGGGCTTGTGCTTGGCGTCGGCGGCAATATGTTCAAGCTGGCCGGTTCCGTAATTGTGTTTGGTGTAGTCGCAGCTTTTATCGTAGGTGTAGTGTATACCGTTATGGGCTGGGGAGGTGCACATTAACCGATGAAGCAGCTTGGCAGTCAGACCTGGGAATTCACGAACCGGCCGGTCATACTTGGCTCTTCTGCAGTAGTAGGGCCGGAAGAGGGGGAGGGGCCCCTTGTTTCAAGCTTTGACTTTGTCTACGATTCGCTGGAGATGGGCGAGAAGACATGGGAGAAGGCAGAGCGGGCTTTATTTGAAAAAGCCTCCAAGCTCGCGCTCATGAACGCAAATCTGGAGCAGGAGAAGCTGGAGTTTTTTGTCGGCGGTGACCTGATGAACCAGATTATCAGCAGCTCGTTTGCAGCCCGTAAGCTTGGTGTGCCATACCTTGGCGTATTTGGCGCCTGCTCCACGTCCATGGAGAGCCTGGCAATTGCTTCGATGATTGTGGATTCCGGCGGCGGCAAATATGCGCTGGCCGGAACGTCCAGCCATAACTGTACCGTGGAGAAGCAGTTCCGTTATCCTACGGAATACGGCTCGCAGAAGCCGCCGACCGCACAGTACACCGTAACCGGTTCAGGCTGCGCCGTTGTCGGTGTCAATGACGGTACCGTTAAAGGCCCTTATGTAGTATCAGCTACGCTGGGGCGGATCATGGACCTTGGCCTGAAGGACCCGTTCAATATGGGAACGGCCATGGCACCGGCGGCTGCGGATACGATCACAGCCCATTTCCGTGATACGGGCTTGTCGCCCGGCCACTATGATCTGATTGTGACCGGTGATCTTGCGTCTGTAGGCCTGCCGATTGCCAAAGACCTGCTGGCTAAGGAAGGGATTCCGATGGAGCAGACGGTCTTTAATGACTGCGGCCTCATGATCTATGACCTGGACAAGCAGAAATACGTTATTGCCGGAGGCAGCGGCTGCGGATGTTCAGCGGTTGTGACTTACGGGCATATTATGAGCCGGCTGAAAAAGGGTGAGCTGAAGCGGGTGCTGATTGTGGCAACCGGAGCACTGCTCTCGCCGCTGTCCTATCAGCAGGGAGAGAGCATTCCTTGTGTAGCCCATGCGGTAGCCCTGGAGAGCGGAGGTGATGAAGCGTGATTTATTTGTGGGCTTTTCTGGTCGGGGGCGCGATTTGTGTGCTGGGGCAGCTGATGTTCGATGTGTTCAAGCTGACGCCGGCCCATACGATGAGTACGCTGGTTGTACTTGGTGCTGTAGCCGATGCGTTTGGAATCTATGACCCGCTGGTGAAGTTTGCCGGAGCGGGCGCAAGCGTTCCGATTACGAGCTTCGGTAACTCGCTGGTTCACGGCGCACTGACGGAGCTTGAGCGGGACGGCTGGGTCGGGGTAGTCACCGGGATTTTTGATGTAACCAGTGCCGGGATTTCCTCGGCGATTGTGTTCTCCTTCCTGGCGGCGCTCGTGGTGCGGCCGAAGGGGTAGGAGGTACCGGAGAGCGCCTATTGTGAGTATTGAATACATGGAGCACGGGATGAATGTAAGTAACGAGATAAACGTGAGATGAGACCGCCTCTGGTGGTCTTTTTTCGTTGTTGTGACTTTGCTGCAGAACGTGGCTGAAGGTTCATCCGGAGGAGCTGGATCCGACCCTTGCGGACACTACAGCCCTGACACCTCCATATCGGCCAATTTGCCAGGTTAACGGACATCATGGCCCTTATGCGGCATCTTTCATGTGCTACCGCTACTTTTTCGGCGAAATAACGGCGCTGGTGTCCGCAAGGACCGGCACTCTGGCGCTTTTCCACAGCTTAACGTCTCTGGTGTCCGTTACGCTAATCGGTTAACTTACATAAGCGTTGTGTGACGGTCTACTCTCTTGAAAGGGGCCACGTCTTCACCGGGAGAAGATTCACAGGACCTAACATGTACTTTCACTACTCCAATCATGTAAAATATATATATTACTGCTTATTCTGACATAGGAGGTTCACTATATATGCCCGTACGTCAAGAATCTACGCAAATTATGAACGCTGTCCGCACTAATCTCGAATCCTGTATTCTCGGTAAAAGCTTTGAAATAGAACTGCTGCTTACCGCACTCCTTGCCGGCGGACATGTCCTGATCGAGGATGTTCCGGGGACGGGGAAAACCCAGCTGATCCGGGCACTGTCCCGGTCTATGTCCGGTGAATACCGCCGGATCCAGTGCAATCCTGATATTTTGCCGAGTGATATCACCGGTGTGTCTGTCTATCATCCGCGAGATGAGATGTTCCACTTCCGTCCCGGTCCGGTCATGACCAATATTCTGCTGGCCGATGAGATTAACCGGGCGACGACCAAGACACAGTCCGCACTGCTTGAGGTGATGGAGGAGCGCAATGTTACGGTTGACGGGGAGACCTATCCTCTGCCGCATCCGTTCATGCTCTGCGCCACCCAGAATCCGATAGATTTCGAAGGTACGTATACGCTTCCGGAGGCGCAGCTGGACCGCTTCATGCTGCGGATCAGCCTCGGGTACCCGGATGCGGATACAGAGAAGAATCTGCTGATTACCCATCAGCAGGGGCAGCCGGTGGACAAGCTGGCGCCGGTCACCGGTATGGACACAATTGCCGCCATCCAGGAGGAGATTCGGGACATTTATATCAGTGAGCTGGTCCTGAACTACCTGCTGGATATTGTGCGGCAGACGCGGGAGCACCCGCTGGTGCTGCTGGGCGCAAGCCCGCGGGCATCCCTGTCGTTCATGATGGCCTGCAAAGCCTATGCTTTTCTTCAGGGCCGCGATTATGTCCTGCCTGACGATGTGAAGACCCTTACCCCGTATGCGCTGGGACACCGCATTCTGCTGCGGCCGGAATCCCGCCTGGATAATGTCAGCGTGGACTCCCTGCTGCAGAAGCTGCTCCAGGGCATCCACGTGCCAGTGACGATGAGGCAATAAGATGAGGGGGATTCTGGCGGGGGCGGCCGCTGTCATTCAGCCGAGGAAATTCATAGGCGTGCTTGCGATTTGGGTCATCACACTGCTCTATGTGCTGTTTCAGGGCGGCAAAACCTCGTTCATGCTGTTTATTATGGTATCCGTATTGATTCTATATCTAATCCTTGGAGGCCTTGGCGGTGTCCGGCGGGCGAGAGGCACACGGAGCCTCCACTCGGAGCAGGACAAACCGGATCTGCTCTATGCAGGCGGCTATCTGCGGGTGAAGCTGAATGTGACGATACCGGGTTTTCTGCCTCTGCCCTATGTGGTAGTCCGGGAAATTCTGAAGCGCCATAACGGGGAATCATGGGTGTTCGAGGAGAGTCTCGTGCCCAGCCTGAGAGGCCGGGGAGAGCTGTTGTTCCAGACACCGCTGCTGGAGCGGGGGCGTTATACCTTCGAGGATACGGATATCCTCAGTGAGGACATCTTCGGACTGATGGAGCACAAGGGCTCCTTCAAGGCCGAAGGCCAGTTCCGGGTGCTGCCCCGGACCGTTGTAATACCGCGCTGGGAGCTGTATGAGCGCAGAGCGCGCCTGTCCGGTCCGCAGGCATCCCTGCTGCAGTCACGGCGGGAGACCACGCAAATCAACGGTGTGCGTGATTATGTCTACGGAGACCGGCTGACCCGGATTCACTGGAATGCAACAGCGAAGACAGGTGACTGGAAGTCGAAGGAATTCGAACATGAATCCGTACCCAAGACCATTCTGGTGCTTGACGGCAGCGCGAATGCCTATTACAGCTCGTCACAATTCGAGCTGGCTGTCTCTATAGCGTCGTCGCTGCTCGGCTTCGGAATCCGGGAAAGGATCGGTATCGGCCTCTGCTGCCTGGACAAGAATACCAAAATATTCAGTCCTGCAGAAGGCGGGGCAGAGCGTCAGAAGATGATCCAATATATGATTGATATCAATGCGGAAGGCCGGGGACCGCTGGTAACCAGGCTGGAGAAGGCGCAGCGGATGTTTCCCAAAGGCGCGTATTTTGTACTGATCAGCCCGCAAAGCGGCAAGCCGGTACTGGATACGCTGAGCTGGGCAGACAGCCGGGGGATGACCCCTTCCCACATTCATGTCCTGAACCCTGCTGCGAAGAGCAGGGGCGGGGATTGGCTGAATGTGCTGAGGGCCCGCGGTGCCGCCGGCTATTCGGTCAGCACGCTTCATGAGCTCCCTGCGGTGCTTGGAGGTGATCCGGTCCGATGAAGCACTGGCTCCATAGCGTTAAATCTTCCTGGCATCATGCATTGACGCTGCTGTGGCTGATGATTATCGCCCTCCAGTGGCTCTCCTATACGGAGCCGCTTTGGCTCGAGGAGACTACAGCAGCCGTCCTGCTTACACTTGCTGCTGTGGCTGTAATTGAAATTATTCTGCCGCTTAAATGGATCTACCGCATGCTGCTTGAAGGAGCGGCAGTCATTTATATTGTATACCGGACGATATTGCATTATGGGGTGTATGTCCCTAGTCCATTGAGTCCTGCACTTCGTGACAGGCTGGCGGATTCCGCTGCACATATGCATCCGTTTATCTGGTTTGCCCTAGGCGCCTGGATGCTGCTGCTGCTCTCAGCCTGGTGGGTGAACGGCAAGTCGCGGATTTTGCTGTTCATCGCGATGAACATTACGGCGTTTGCTGCACTGGATTCCTTCACTTCTTCTATACTATGGCAGGAGGTAGCCTGGACCGTATTTGCCGGAATGGGCTGGCTTGTTACCCGGCATTTAAGAAGCTTTCAGCTGCATTATCCGCGGGGCTGGACCTACCTGCTTAAATATCCGTTCAAAATAGCCCTGAATATAGCCATCATCTTCTCCCTTGTTATTATTGCAGGTGTGAATATGCCGGATGTACGCCCTACCTTAACAGATCCGTATACAGCCTGGCTGCACTGGAACGGCAAGAGTGCCTCATCAGGCACTTCCTCCGGCGGCAGCGGAGAGAGCGCAGGTGAAAACGCCTCTGTAAAGGGAACCACCTCAGGGTACAGCCAGAACGACGATAATCTGGGCGGAGGATTCAACTTCGACTATACCCCGGTGATGACCGTCACTTCAGATTTGCGTACGTATATGCGCGGGGAAGTCCGCTACGTCTATTCGGGAAAAGGCTGGAGTGATGATGATACATTCAGCCGGGGAACTTTCCGGACAGTCCAGGCAGGAGAGCAGCTGGAGCGTGTCGAGGCCCCTAAGACAGAGACCCGCACACTGACGCAGACGGTCAAGCTGCTGGGCGGCAACAGCTATCCGGTGCTCTTCGGCGGCTACTCCATTGACAAAGTGAATTCTGTGGATGGTGTGGAGGAGAGCAACGGGCTGTCTTGGCGGGGGATTGACAGCGAGCTGCTGTGGAACGCGGCGGGCAGCGTACGCTCTTACCCGCAGACCTATGTGGTGACCTCAGAGGTGCCCGTGGTACCGTTTCAGGAGCTGAGTACAAAGACATACGAGCAGTTGTACGGAGATCTTGTTTATGATCCGTATCTCCAGCTGCCGGGGAACTTCCCGGAACGCGTCCGTACGCTGGCGGAAGAGATTACAGCCGGAGCGCAGACCCCTTATGAGAAGGCGATGCTGCTGCAGCAATATCTCCAGCAGACCTTCCCTTATACGAATCAGCCGGATGTCTCGCGCGGCAAAAGCAAGGATATGGTTGAGAGCTTCCTGTTTGAGATTATGGAAGGCTATTGCGATTATTATTCCACGGCACTGGTCACCATGGCGCGGTCACTGGATATTCCCGCCCGCTGGGTCAAGGGCTACGCTCCTGGACAGCAGGCGGAGATTCCGGATAATGTGGCACTGCAGCAGGGCCAGGGCGGACTGCTTAACAATAACTATACCATTACCAATGCGGATGCCCATTCCTGGGCGGAGCTCTATTTCGGTGATTACGGCTGGGTGCCGGTTGAGGCTACACCCGGCTTCAGCGTACCTGTGCTGAGCCAAAGTGAAGAGGATACCCAGCAGGAGCCTGAGGTTCAGCCGGAAGAGCAGCAGGAGCCGGAGCAAGCGGCGGTTAATGAGGCAGACGGCAGCGGCGGATTCCATCCTGGGTTCTGGTTAGTAACAGGCGCAGCGGTTATCCTTCTGTTATGGAGCGGCTTCCTGCTCTGGCAGCGGCGCATGAGCCTGCGGTTCCTGATTACCCGGCTGCGGATCGGCCATCAGCTGACTCCGGTGCAAAAAGTTGTAGCAGAAACAGAGCGCTGGGTAAGGTATGTCCGCAGAAAGGGTATGCTTAAGAAAGAGCACGAAACCTTGCGCGAATCAGTAGAACGCTGGAGCCGCGAACGGCCTGCAGCGGCCGGGAGTTTCAAAGCGCTGCTGGATCTGTTCGAGCGGGCTAATTACAGCCCGGAGGTTATTGCAGACAAAGACTGGCTGAGCGTGTATACTGAAGCTTTGCGGCTGCGAAAAAACATGAAATCCGGCAAATGACGCTTACAGTTCCAAAAGTACCGCTAACAGATGGATTTTGGCAGTAATATATATAGCTGGACACAAGTTTCCTGTATAAAATGAGGTGAAAGTATTGTTTGAGAAGTTAGTTCCCAAGCTCCGTGTAAATACGGTATTCGACATTGCTCTGGAGGAGCTGTACCGTCAAGGTTACCGGGGTATCATTACGGATCTGGATAATACCCTGGTCGGCGCCAAAGCGCCCCTGGCTACTCCGGAGCTGCTGCTGTGGTTCGCAAAGGTGAAAGAGCTTGGCTTCAAGCTGATCATTGTCTCGAATAACAATATGGACCGGGTGTCGCGCTTTGCCACGCCGCTAAATATTGAATTCGTGCATCAGGCCCGCAAGCCGAGCAATGCCCCGTTCCTGAAGGCGATGAAGCTGATGGGCCTCAGTCCGGATGAGACCGTTGTTGTCGGTGACCAGATGCTTACCGATGTATACGGGGGCAACCGGCTTGGGCTGTACACAGTACTGGTGCTGCCGATTTCCGTCAAGGATGAAGGCGTAGGGACAAGGATCAACCGCAGAGTGGAGCAGATTGCCCTGACACGGCTGCGCAAGCAAGGATTGTGGCAAGAGGAGGATAAATCTTAATGAATCAATTGAACGAAACGAAACGGCCTGAGAAATGCAGCGGGTGCGGCATTAAGCTCCAGAGCGTTGATAAGGAGCTGCCGGGTTATATTCCGGAGGTTGCCTATGAACGGGAGCCTGTCATTTGCCAGCGCTGTTTCCGGATTAAGAATTACAATGAAGCTTCATCCGTATCGGTGAACCAGGATGAGTTCCTGCGGCTGCTCAGCGGAGTAGGCGAGAAGAATGCGCTGGTAATCCATATTGTGGATATCTTTGATTTTGAGGGCAGCCTGATTTCCGGCCTGCAGCGGTTTGTCGGCAATAATCCGGTCATCCTGGCTGTCAACAAATGCGATTTGCTGCCGAAGGTAACGAACTGGAACAAGCTGCGCAACTGGATGCAGCGGCGCTGCAAGGAGGAAGGACTGCGCACCGCTGAGATCGTGCTGTGCAGCGCGAAGCGCAATCAGGGCTTTGACCGTCTGCTTGAAGCGGTGACCTCACTGCGCGGCCAGCGGGATGTCTACGTCGTTGGTGCAACCAATGTAGGGAAGTCAACGCTGATTAACCGGCTGATCTCGGATTACAGCGATCTGGAAGAAGAGCTGACGACCTCACGTTATCCGGGAACCACGCTGGATTTGGTCAAGATTCCGCTGGATGACGGCCATTACATCATTGATACTCCGGGGATTGTATATCCTTGGCGGTACAGCGAGCTCGTTGAGCGGAAGGATCTCGGCGCTGTTATGCCGGAGAATCCGCTCAAGCCGGCGGTATATCAGCTGAATGAAGGCCAGTCACTGTTCTTCGGCGGGCTGGGACGGTTCGATTTCATCCAGGGGGAGCGCCAGTCCTTCACCTGCTTCATCAGCGGGACGCTGAAGATTCACCGGACGAAGCTGGAGCGTGCTGATTCACTGTATCAGGACCACCGCGGCGAGCTGCTGTCACCTCCGGGCACGGCTGATCTCGATAAGCTGCCGCAGTGGCAGCGTCATGAATTCCGCATCGCCCGGAACAGTGAGACGGACCTGTTCGTCTCCGGCCTGGGCTGGATCAAGGTGAACGGTACGGCAGGCGCGGTAGTCGCTGTGCATGTGCCGCGCGGTGTTAAGGTGCTGACGCGTGCTTCATTGATCTGATGAAGTTGATGCTTCCGTAGCGGGTTTTGCGAAGCAGAATTAATGAAGCGGATGCTGACAAAACTTACAGGGGGCGGCAATATGGCTGAGACAGGCAAAGGCAGACAGCAGGAGCTGCTGCTGGGCGTAATGGGCGACCCGGTTGCCCAGTCCAAATCTCCGCTTATGCACGGGGCGGCACTGCAGGCGCTTGGAATCCCCGGCGCTTATGTACCGCTGCATATAGTGCCGGATAAGCTGGGAGAGGCTGTGCAGGCAATCCGGACGCTTGGCTTCCGGGGAGTCAATGTAACCATACCGCATAAGGTTGCCGTGATGGAGTATCTGGACAAGCTGGATGCAAGTGCAGTGGAAGTCGGAGCGGTCAATACCATAGTCAATGATAACGGGGTGCTGACCGGCTTCAACACGGACGGAATCGGCTATGTCCGCTCACTGAAGACGGAGGCCGCAGCTGAGCTTGCAGGCACCCGCATTCTGGTTCTTGGAGCCGGAGGAGCGGCAAGAGGAATAGTGTCAGCGCTGCTGCATGAGCAGCCTGCCTCTATCCATATTGCCAACCGCAATGAGCAGCGGGCCAGGGAGCTGGCAGAGGCCTGCCGGAATAAAGGCACGGCTGCTGTCATCAGCGGTATCGGAATGGACGAGGTTCAAGGGATGATCGGCGGTATGGACATCGTGATCAATACCACCTCGGTAGGCATGTTCCCTCTTATGAATGATATGCCGGTCAATCCGGCCTGGCTTCATGAAGGAATGATTGTAAGTGATCTGATATACAATCCGCTGCATACTCGGCTGCTTACTGAGAGCCTGCAGCGGGGCTGCATTATTCATGGAGGACTGGGGATGTTCGTGTATCAGGGCGCTTATGCGCTGGAATACTGGACAGGCCGGGCAGCACCAGCGGATATTATGCGGCAGACCATTGCAGATTGCCTCGGCGCACAGGCCGGTGAGCCGGATTCTGGTCAGGCAAGGTAATAATATATGTTAATTAAGGAGTTTGTTCATTTATGTTAACTGGTAAACAAAAACGCTATCTCCGCTCTTTGGCCCATCATCTGGATGCTGTATTCCAGGTCGGCAAAGGCGGCGTAAACGAGAATCTGATCCGTCACATTGAAGAAGCCATTGAGAAGCGCGAGCTGATGAAGATCAGTGTGCTGAACAACAATGCTGATGATCCCAAGGAAATCGGTGCTGAGCTGGCTCAGCAGTCCGGCTCGGAGCTCGTTCAGGTAATCGGCAAGACGATTGTATTATATAAAGAATCACGCGATAACAAAACGATTGAGCTTCCCCGTTAAGTGATCTGAGGTGCAGCTGTCCGCTGTCTGCGGGGGTTGCAGCCGGATTTAGTTCATCGGATAATCTAGGAAGAGGTGGGCCTCTTGAAGGTAGGCATAATGGGAGGAACCTTTGATCCTCTGCATATCGGCCATATGATGGCAGCGGAGACTGCCCGGGAGAGCTACGGCCTGCAGGAGATCTGGTTCATGCCCTCACATATTCCGCCGCACAAGCATGAGGCCGGAGCATCTGGTGAGGACAGGCTGGCTATGGTCCGTGATGCGGTTAAGGATCATCCTGCATTTGATATTCTCGACTATGAAGTGGTCAGAGGCGGGGTATCCTATACACTGGAGACTATAATCAGCCTGCAGGAGGAATATCCGCAGCATGAATTCTATTTCATTGTCGGAGCGGATATGGTCCAGTATTTACCGAAATGGCAAGGGATTGAGGAACTGGTGCAGCGCCTGACGTTCATTGGTGTCGGCCGGCCGGGAACCCCGCTTGATCTCGGTCTGCTTCCCGGCTTCATCGCCGGAAGGGTACTGCTGGCGGATATGCCGCAGGTGGATATTTCCTCGACGATGCTCAGAGCCAGAGCTGCTGAAGGCAAATCCATCCGCTACATGGTACCGGACGCTGTGTATGATTATGTTCAAAGGAGTGGATTGTATGGAGTACAGCCGCGAAGCGCTGATTGAAGCGGTCTCGGGCCAGATGCCGGACAAACGCTGGAAGCATACGCTCGGTGTAATGGAGTCTTCCGTGAAGCTGGCGCAGCGTTATGGTGCTGATCCTGAACGGGCCGAAACGGCTGCGATTCTGCATGATGTCGCCAAGTACTGGCCTGTAGAGCGCATGAAGGAGATTATTGAGCAGAACGGTCTTTCCACTGAGCTTTTGAAATATGACAAGCAGCTGTGGCATGCCGAAGTAGGAGCGTACGCTGCTGAGCATGAGTATGGCATTACGGATTCTGAGATTCTGAATGCGATCCGCTTCCATACCTCGGGACGCGAGAATATGAGCCTGCTGGAGAAAATCGTCTGTCTGGCTGATTATATCGAGCCTGGACGCGATTTTCCCGGTGTCGATGAGATACGTAAGCTGGCTAAGAACAGCCTGGAGGAAGGGCTCATAGCCGGGCTGGATTCAACAATCAGCCTGCTGCTGGAGAAGCGCCGGATCGTATTTCCGCTTACGGTGCTGGCGCGTAATGATTTAGTAAGAATATTGGAGGATGCAAAATGAGTGTACAATCAAGCAAGCTTCTGGAACTGGCGCTGAATGCCGTTCAGGATAAAAAAGCAATGAACGTGGTAGCACTGGATCTGCGCAGCGTGTCGCCGATCAGCGATTATTTCATTATCTGCCACGGTAATTCCGATACCCAGGTTCAGGCGATTGCCACCGAGGTGCGTAAGGTAGTCCATGAAGCCGGCGGTATGATCAAAGGCATCGAAGGAATGGACGCAGCCCGCTGGGTATTGATGGATCTGGGCGATGTGATTGTCCATGTCTTCCACCGCGATGAGCGCGAATATTACAACATTGAGCGTCTGTGGTCGGATGCCAAGGTTGTGGAAACCGTATGAGTCTGATTGCAGGAACTACAGTTACGCTTGAAGTGATGAGGGAGGTCTCTCCTTACGGCTACTTTCTGAGTGCCGGCGACCAGGATATCATGCTTCATTACACTGAGCTGGTAGGCAGCAAGCCGAAGATCGGCGATAAGGTGGAGGTATTCATCTTCTTCGATACCGAGGACCGTCCTGCAGCAACGATGAAGAAGCCTTATCTGACACTGGGCGAGATGGCGCTGCTGGAAGTCGCTGATATTCATCCGCGCCTCGGCTGCTTCCTGGAGATGGGACTGGGCCGCCAGCTGCTGCTGCCGCTTGGCGAGCTGCCGGAGCTGGTGGAGCTGCGTCCGCAGATCGGTGACAAGGTATACGCCATCATGGAGCATGACAAGCAGGGAAGACTCCGTGCGAAGCTGGCCGGTGAGCAGGAGCTGGCTCCGCTGGCGCTGCCTGCCCCGGATTCCTGGCGGGGCAAGGAAGTAACTGCGCGTGTCTACAAGCCGCTCCAGATGGGGACCTTTGTGCTTGTAGATGCCGGGGTGCTCGGCTTCGGCATCATTGGAATGGTGCACTCCTCCGAGCGCAGTCGTCTGCTGCGTCTGGGTGAAGTCATTGAAGCACGGGTCTCGCATATCCGTGAGGACGGCCGTGTCAATCTGAGTATGGGCAACCGCAAGGAAGTCGGACGGGATGTCGATTCAGCGGCGCTGCTCGATTTCCTGGCTACGCGTCCTGGCGGCGGAATGCCGTATTCGGATGCTACGCCTCCCGATATTATTAAGCAGCGGTTTGGCATCAGCAAGTCCGCCTTCAAGCGTGCGCTCGGCAAGCTGATGAAGGAAGGGCTGGTAACCCAGAAGGAGAACTGGACTTACCTGGCCGCTAAGGAAGAGGCCGCGCCAGAGCCGGATCCCGGCAATCAATAGTTTATAGAAAGCGGTGTGCGCAGTGTCCTCCTATGGGAAATTTGCTTATGTCTACGATGAGCTGATGGCGGATATGCCTTATCCGGATTGGCTGGCCTTTGCCGAGACGGCATGGGGCAAATACGGTAAGCCGCGTACAGTAGCTGAGCTCGGCTGCGGTACCGGCAGTCTTACGCTTCCGCTGGCCGCAGCCGGTTATCATATGACGGGAATTGACCTGTCCTCGGACATGCTGGCCGTCGCCCGGCAGAAGCTGGAGCAGCAGCCGCATGGGCTGCGTCTGAGCAGGGAAGGCAGTATTCTCTGGATCAGGCAGAATATGACGGAGTGGGAATTGCCGGAGCCGGTCGATTCTGTCATTTCATTCTGTGACTGCCTGAATTATGTGCTGGAGGAGCAGGAAGTGCAGAAAGTATTTGCCTGCACGTATGCCGGACTCAAGCCGGGCGGGACCTTCCTGTTCGATGTCCATCATCCGAACACGCTGATCCGCTATGAAGAAGAGCAGCCCTTCGTGCAGGATGAGCCTAATGTATCGTATATCTGGACCTGTGAGCTGGATGTGCCGCGCCGGGAGATTGAGCATCATCTGTCGATCTTTGCCCGCGAGGAGGGACGGCCGGATCTGTACCGCCGTTTCGAAGAGACGCACATCCAGCGTGCGTATGATCCTGAATGGATGAAGCAGGAACTGCTGAAGGCCGGATTCAGTGAGGTACGGCTGTATGCGGACTTTGAATGGATGGAAGCGGATGATTCCGCGGAGCGTCTGTTTTATGTAGCTGTGAAATGACGCCTATGTACCGTTAGGTCCTTGCCCGCTGGTGGGCAGGGGCCTTTTTGTTTACTTATAAGACCAGCCCGCACATTCTGCACGGGCCAGCCAGCCTTCGGGTCTTTCAACGGTGCTCGAACAAATCAATGGTGCCGAGTACAATATGCGCCAGACCAAATCCGAGAATCCCTGTAGCGGCTATCTTGTATCTGCTGCCAAGAAAAGCTGCGCTCGACGCGGTTACAACGGTTCCCAGAACGGCTGGTATCATCCCTTCACGCATTCGAAACACTCCCTCGCGGTAGTTTAAAAGACATTCGTTAGTGTGGGTTAAGGGGGGCCTGATTATACTGGAAGTTCCTTACCTGCAGGAGTAGGAGGGAAGCAGATACAGGCTTTAGAATGACAAAGACCATCCCCCGTCAGGGAGATGGTCTTGTTAAGAAGATAAGAATTTTATAATTTCCGGGGTCCCCGCAAAGTACCTGAGTCAACATCCGAGAATGGGCATCACTTTGTGGGGGGGGAAGACTTATTCAAGCGCTGTTGCTGCCGGGCGGCAGGAAGGGTCATTAACCTCATGCACGTTATAAAGTACACGCGCCAGGAGATCCTGGCTGTAGTTGCCGAAATGCTTGCCGTAGATGGTCAGGCCGCGCTTGTTGAACGGCTTGTCGGTGACGGCGATCCGGAAGGTCAGCTCGCTTTTATAATCCAGCTTGATGTCGTCCAGGGTGATGTCTGAGATGCGGCAGCCGTCAATGAAGCTTCCCTCATTATTGATCCGGATCAGCTTGAGCATTCCGTACTGGTTAAGATGCGGCGGCCACCAGTCCGGATTGAAGGTGCCGCGGGCATCTCCGAAGTCACCGGGACTGGTCCATGAACCGATTTCGATTCCGTTTACATAAAAGTACAGGTCGGACGGATAGTTGTCACTGAAGCCCGGCGCTTCTGAACCGATCTCCATGGAGAACTGGATCTCCCGGAAGGTCTGGTTGGCTTTGAGGTAGTTCGGGATGCGGTATTCAAGGAAGCCTTCCGCCATCCAGATGATCTCTGAATCAATCCGCTGGGGATCAGCGAAATAACGCGGCTCGTCGAAGTCACCGATAATGCTGTCCTTGGTAGCCAGCCCGCAGGTAGGAACCGCCTGATAGTTGCTGTAATGGCCTACCTGAATTTCGACTTCATAAAGATTATCGACATCCTTGCTGCGCAGATCAACCATCAGCTTATCCTTGTTCAGATAGCAGACCTTCTGAATGCCGTGCTTGCCCACCGAGGTATTAATCTCGATCAGGCCGCTTTCCTCCAGCTTCTTAATGTGCATCGTAATTGCCCCGTTGCTGAGATTCAGCTTCTTGGCAATTTCATTCAGGTTCAGTGCCTGATTGGTCGCCAGCAGCTCAAGAATCTGGATACGGATCTCGGAGCTGAGCGCTTTGAAAATATCAATGCCGCTCATTAAATCTTTGATATAAATCATATTTAGGGTACCTTCTTCCGGTGAGGTCGTTTGAAAACAACTGTTTTACAAAATTATAAACTAATTGAGCTTAAAAGGAAAGCTTTCTGCCTTTATTTGTAGGTTATAATTAAAATTAAGCTAAATATGAAACAAAAGAGCTTTTTGTTTTATAACATGTTGAATGAATAAAGCTATAAAGTTGTGAAAAAGTCGTGATTATTTCAGAAAATAGGCTTTTTTCTATTTTGTTTTGAATATGTATGAATAGATTTATATTTTTATGTTTACATAGTTCTTTATATATGTTATTTTATATCTGTAAGCGAATACATTCAAATGTTTTTTAATTATTTAATAAAAATATGAAATCGGTGGTGGTCATATTGTCGTCGGGTGGACTAAGAGCAACGCTTATCGCCGATAAAGCCTTTGTAATTGCCGAAGTGGATAAGCGGATCTATGGCTCATTCATAGAACATCTGGGAAGAGCGGTATACGGCGGTATTTATGAGCCGGGACACCGGACCGCAGGAGCTTCCGGCTTCAGGGAAGATGTGAAGTCACTCGTCAAGGAGCTTGATGTACCCATCATCCGTTATCCCGGGGGAAACTTTGTATCCGGATACAACTGGGAAGATGGTGTAGGCCCGGCAGCGCAGCGTCCAAGACGCCTTGAACTGGCCTGGCGGACCGTTGAGCCTAATGAGGTAGGCACCAATGAATTCATGAACTGGGCCAGAGAAGTCGGTTCGGAGGTCATGATGGCCGTCAATCTCGGAACCCGCGGTGTGGATGCGGCACGTAATCTTCTGGAATACTGCAATCATCCGGGTGGCACCTATTGGAGTGATCTGCGGCGCAGTCACGGTGTAGCACAGCCTCATAAGATCAAGACCTGGTGCCTTGGCAATGAAATGGACGGCCCGTGGCAGATCGGCCAGAAGACAGCAGCGGAATATGGAAGACTGGCATATGAGACCGGCAAAGTAATGCGTCTGGTTGATCCGGATATCGAGCTTGTCTCCTGCGGAAGCTCCAGCTCAGCAATGCCGACCTTCCCGGAATGGGAAGCGGTTACTCTGGATCATACGTATGACGTAGCGGATTATGTATCGCTGCACCAGTACTATGGCAACCGTGACAACGATACAGCGAATTTCCTGGCACGTAGCATGGATCTGGAGCATTTCATCCGGACTGTCACTGCGACCTGCGATTACATCAAGGCGAAGAAGCGCAGCAAGAAGACGATGTATCTCAGCTTCGATGAATGGAATGTATGGTATCACTCGAACGAATCAGACGCGAAGATTGAGCCGTGGTCGGTTGGCCCGCCGCAGCTTGAGGATCATTACAACTTCGAGGATGCCCTTCTGATCGGAAGTATGCTGATTACTTTCCTCCGGCATGCTGACCGGGTGAAGATGGCCTGCCTGGCCCAGCTCGTTAACGTGATCGCGCCGATTATGACCGAAGCAGGCGGCGCCGCGTGGAAGCAGACAATCTTTTATCCTTATCTGCATGCTTCCAAATACGGCCGCGGGGTTTCGCTTCAGCCGATTGTGAATTCACCGAAATATGATGCGCAGGATTATACCGATGTTCCTTATCTCGACAGTGCGATTGTCTATAACGAGGAGCAGGATGAGCTGACTATTTTTGCGGTGAACCGCCATTTGGAGGAAGGCCTGCAGCTGCGAGCAGATGTCCGGGGCTTCGAGGGGTACAAGCTGATTGAACATATCGTCCTGAAGCATGATGATCTGAAGGCTGTGAACACGCCTGCTGAGCAAAAGGTACAGCCTGAACTGGCTAACGGTACGGTATGCAGGGACGGTTATTTGGAGACGCTTCTGCCGAAGGCATCGTGGAATGTAATCAGACTTGGCAAGCAATAAGATTGGATAGCTTGAACTGGCCTGCCCGGACCGGGCTGCTTTAGTTCTTCTATATAGTATTATCAGCATTATACTTGTTCAGCAAATCCTAGGAGGGGTTACAGTGTTAAAGAAAAAGGGCTGGTTTACACTGCTGTCGTTGGTTCTAATGGTATCGGTTATACTTGCAGGCTGCGGCGGGAACAACAATGCATCATCCGGGAGCAACAGCGGCGGTGAAGCCACTGCGAATGCCGGCAAAAACGATTCAAAAGAAACTAAAAACCTTACGTTCATGTTCCGTGGGGGAACCGATGAGCAAAAAGCTTATGAAGGCGTAGTTAAACAATTTGAAGCCGATCACCCTAACGTAAAGGTTAAGATTGTTGTGACTGCGGCTGACCAATATGCAACCAAGCTGAAAGCTTCGATTACCGGTAACAGCGTGCCTGACGTATTCTACTTCGAATCTGGTGATCTGAAGGCTTATGTGAACAGCGGTGTGCTGCTGGACCTGACGAGCTATGTTGAAGGCAATACCAATATTGACTTGAACAACATCTGGAAATACGGCGTTGACCTGTACCGTTATGACGGCACTATGGCCGGACAGGGTAACCTGTACGGTATGCCTAAAGACGTTGGTCCTTTCGCGCTCGGATACAATAAGACTATGTTTGAAGCAGCGGGAATCCCGCTTCCTGACAAGGACAAGCCTTACACCTGGGATGAATTCATCAAAGTGGCCCAGCAGCTGACGATCGATAAAGACAACGACGGCAAGCTGGATCAATTCGGTGCAGGTTTCAACGTACAGTGGGCATTGCCTTCCTTTGTATGGAGTAACGGTGCGGACTGGCTCGATGCTACCAAAACAAAAGTAACGATTGATGATCCAAAATTCGTTGAAGCTCTGCAATTCTTCGTGGACATGCAGCTTAAATACGGTATTACGCCGTCCACTGAACAAGCGCAGACACTGGATACCTACCAGCGCTGGATGAAAGGCGAAATGGCCTTCTTCCCTGTAGGACCATGGGATATGAGCACTTATGAAACCCTTCCTTTCGATTATGATCTGATGCCTTACCCTGCGGGCTCCACCGGCGTATCCGCTACATGGACCGGATCACTTGGTATCGGTGCCTCCGCCAAAACAAAGCATCCGGACGAAGCTGTAGAACTGATCAACTATCTGACTGCATCGAAGGAAGGTATGGAAGCGCTGGTTAAGGCTAAAGTACAGATTCCGAACCTGATTGATATGGCTAATGAATGGGCTGCGGATACGACAACCAAACCGGCCAATAAAGAAGAATTCCTGCAGGTGGTTAACGAGTACGGCAGAGTACTTCCTGGTCATTATACTTACAACGCTGAGTGGTATAACCTGTTCTACACCGATATTCAACCGGTTCTGGACGGCAAGGTTACCCCTGAGGAATACGTGAAATCGGAACAGCCGAAGATGCAGAAGCTGCTGGATAAAGCAGTTGAGCAGGAAGCCAAATCCAAGAAGTAAGACATATATAAGCTGACAAAATAGTTCTTAACCAGAATAAAAGTGATGCTTGGCTCCCTGTAACAACGGACCAGCATCACTTTTATCTGAACTATCTGAATTTGAGGTGATTGTAATGAACGCTAAGTCGAACCTCTACCGGAAGGAGAAAATCTACGGATTTCTGTTTATTCTTCCTCCGCTGCTGGGACTGTTAATCTTTACACTGTATCCGATGATTTATTCAATCTATGGCTCATTTACCGATTGGGACGGACTCGGACAGATGAATCTGATCGGCCTGAGCAATTTCACCGACCTGTTAACGGATGAGCTGTTCCATAAGGCTTTATTTAATACACTCTTCATGATGCTTGGCATTCCAATCGGCATTACATTAGCGCTGCTCTTGGCACTGGGCCTCAACCGCGGGGTTCCCGGGACTACGGCGTTCCGCGTCATCTATTATGTTCCGGTCATTTCTTCCCTGGCGGCAGTGTCCATCATGTGGAACTGGGCGTACAACGGTGACTACGGGCTAGTGAACCAGTTCCTGGATCTGTTCGGGATAAGCGGGCCTAACTGGATGGCCAATAAATTCACGGTCAAGCCGGCGCTGATTATTATGGCGGTCTGGAAGGGACTCGGCTATACGATGCTGCTCTATTTGGCGGCCCTGCAGAGCGTCTCCAGATCCTATTACGAAGCGGCAGAGCTGGACGGGGCAAATGGCTTCCAATCATTCCGGCATATTACCTGGCCTATGGTACGACCGGTAACCTTCTTCATTATCGTTACCAATATTATCGGAGGATCGCAAATTTTTACCGAGATGAACATTATGACCCCTACCGGCGGACCGGAATATGCTTCGGCTTCCGTAGTGTTCTACATTTGGCAGAAGGCCTTCGGCAACTTCCAGATGGGTTATGCCTCTGCAATGGCGGTATTCCTCGGCGTGTTCATATTTGTCGTGACTCTTATCCAATTCCGAATGAACGAGAAGCAATCGTTCGATGTCGATTGATTCTTTAGAGAGAGGAGACCCTAAATATGACGAGCAGAAGAAGAGTTACCAATTCTATCATATTCGTTCTACTGTTAATCGGCGCGGTATTCATGATCGGTCCGCTGCTCTGGATGCTGTCCACTTCATTTAAGGATAAGCAGGATGTATTCGCCTTGCCTCCGGTGTGGATTCCGAATCCGTTCCATTTCAATAAATACAGTGAGATTTGGGAAGCCGGTCCGCTGCTGAGCGGGATTAAGAACAGCGTAATCATCGCGGTTACTGTAACTGCGGTCGGTACGTTCACCTCCAGTCTCGCGGCGTTTTCATTCTCCAAATTGCGTTTTCCGGCAAAAAATAAAATTTTCCTGCTGATGCTCTCTTCGCTGATGATCCCGTATCCGGCAGTGATGATTCCGCAGTTCTTCATGTTCTCGAAGCTGGGCTGGATCGACACTCTGCTGCCGCTGATCGTTCCTGGCCTGTTCGGCAATATCGTGATGATCTTCTTCCTGCGGCAATATCTGAGCAGTGTGCCTAATGCCATCATTGAAGCGGCCAAAATTGACGGAAGCTCGTATTTCCGCCTGTATAGCTCAATTACCTTCCCGCTGATCAAACCGGCGGTAGCTGCACAGCTGATCCTGTGGTTCATGGGGATCTGGAATGACTACCTGTCGCCGATTATCTATCTGAATTCACCGGAGAAACAGACGCTGCAGCTGGTTATCGCCAACTTTAATGCGACGTATGCGATTCAGACGGACTATCCGCTGATTATGGCGGCTTCAATTATTGCCCTGCTGCCGATGCTTATTATCTTCCTGGTATTCCAGAAGCAGATTATTGAATCTGTAGCAATTTCAGGTGTAAAGGGGTAACCGAGATGCCACATCCTGCAAATGGTGAGAATGCCGGGGTACAGTTCCCGTCTTCACCAGGAGAATTCACCATGTACGATACCTCCATCCTTGACCGGGAGCCGGAATGGGGAGTACATAACGCACATGATCCCGGAATTATTAAGACAGATGACGGCTACTATGTCTTCTCGACGGATGTCAGAGTCGGCGGCGAGCTGATACCGGGGGTTATGGTCCGCAAATCACCGGATCTCATTCACTGGCAATGGGTGCAGTATGCCCTGCCGGGCATTCCCCAGGTTGCACTGGACTGGGCGGGCTCAGGCAATTTGTGGGCGCCCGATGTTGTACAGGTGAACGGGCAATACCGGATGTATTATTCCGCTTCCTCCTTCGGCAGCCGCCAGTCGCTGATCGGCCTGCACACCGCAGAGCATATCGAAGGCCCGTGGACGGATGAAGGAGTGGTTATCCGGACCCGTGATGAAGACCCGCTGAATGCCATTGATGCCAATGTGCTGAAGGATGCAGAGGGCCGGATGTGGATGGTGTACGGCTCCTTTTTCGGGGGGATCCATATCACTGAACTGGACCCGGAAACCGGCAAACCGCTGGAGGAAGGCTTCGGCAAGCTGCTTGCTGTCCGCGATAAGACTACAGAGGACGGGGCAGTAGAAGGACCCTACATTATCTATAATGAACAGTTCAAGCAGTATTATCTGTTCCTGTCTTATGACTCTTTATTCGAGGATTACAACGTCCGTGTAGCCCGTTCGGCTTCAATTACCGGCCCGTATCTGGATGCGCACGGCCGCGATGTTGCTGACAGCACGTATATGCCGCAGCATGAGGTGGGAGTCAAGGTAATGGGCGGATACCGGTTCGGTGATGATCCGGGCTGGATTGCACCGGGACATAACTCGGTCCTGAACGATAACGGCAATTATTATATGGTACATCACGCCCGGGGCGGAGCCGATAAGCATTGGCCTTACCTGCATATCCGCACGATTCTCTGGACGGAGGACGGCTGGCCGGTAGTATCGCCGCAGCGTTATGCCGGTGAGACTGAGCAGGATATTCCTGCGGCAATGGTTCCGGGAGAATGGGAACGGCTTGTTCATGATCCGGCTGTAGACGGCCAGGTACAGTCGGTACCGCTGAAGCTGCACTGGAACGGGGAATTAACCGGCGAACACGGACAGGGAAGCTGGAGCCTGGACGGCGGGCGGACGCTGACTCTGAGATGGAATGCTCTGTCTGAAGGTCAAGGCCATGTGGAGCAGGTCAGGCTGCTTCCGGCCTGGGACTGGGAGAAGAATGCGCCGGCGCTCGTATTTACCGGTATGAATGATAACGGCATTTGCAGCTGGGGCAAGCAGAGCTCCTGACATGAAGTTATACAGGGAGCAGGAAAGGATGGGGAAGCGAACAATGACTGCTGTAAAGATAAACACAGGTGAAGGGGCAAGCAGGATCAGCCGCCACCTGTACGGACATTTCGCCGAGCATCTTGGCAGATGTATCTATGAAGGCCTCTGGGTAGGCAAGGATTCACCGATTCCGAATACGGACGGCATCCGCGATGATGTGGTTGCTGCACTCAAAAAACTGGATATTCCCGTGCTCCGCTGGCCGGGCGGCTGCTTCGCCGACGAATATCACTGGAAAGACGGCATTGGACGGCCGGAGAGCCGCAAACGGATGATCAATACACACTGGGGCGGCGTGGTCGAGAATAACCACTTCGGCACGCATGAGTTTTTCCGCCTGTGTGAGCTGCTGGAATGCGAGCCGTATATTTGCGGCAATGTAGGCAGCGGTACGGTTCAGGAAATGTCGGAATGGGTGGAGTATATGACCTTTGACGGCGAGTCGCCGATGGCTAACTGGCGTGCCGTGAATGGCCGTGAAGAGCCTTGGAAGCTGAAGTACTTTGGCGTCGGGAATGAGAACTGGGGCTGCGGCGGCAATATGCGGCCGGAGTACTATGCAGATCTGTACCGCCGTTATCAGACCTATGCCCGTAACTACGGTGACAACAAGCTATACCGGATTGCCGGAGGGGCCAATGTGGACGATTACAATTGGACGGAAGTGCTGATGCGCGAAGCCGGACGGTTCATGGACGGGTTAAGTCTCCATTCCTATACCATTCCGGGCAGCTGGGAAGAGAAACGTTATGCGCTTGGGTTCGATACCGCTGAATGGTTCGAAACGATGAAGAAATCACTCCATATGGATGAGCTCATTACCCGGCATTCCGCGATTATGGACAAATACGATCCGGAGAAGCGGGTAGGATTGATCATAGATGAATGGGGGACCTGGTTCCTGACCGAGCCGGGAACGAATCCCGGATTCCTGTACCAGCAGAACACGCTCAGGGATGCGCTAGTAGCCGGAATCCATCTGAACATCTTCCAGAATCACAGCAGCCGTGTGCACATGGCCAATCTGGCCCAGATGGTTAATGTACTCCAGGCGCTGATTCTTACGGAGGGTGAGCAAATGCTGCTGACCCCTACGTACCATGTCTTTGAAATGTACAAGGTGCATCAGGATAATGAGCTGCTTGCGATTGACTTCACCAGTCCCGGCTATGCTTACGGCGAAGAGCTGATCCCGCAGGTTAGTGTATCTGCTTCGCGGGATGAGGCAGGGATCATTTACATCTCCCTCTGCAATATGAGCCATGCGGATGAAGCCGGTCTTGCTATTGAGCTTGCCGGTGCAGCAGGTGAAGTAAGCGGGAAGCTGCTCACGCACAGCGACCTGAATGCCCATAATACCTTCGGGCAGCCGGAAGCGGTGGCCCCTGTAGCCTTCGGCGGCGCCTCGTTCAAGGATGGCGTGCTGGAATGCCGGCTGCCGCCGGCATCGGTTGTTGTTTTGACCCTGAGATGAAAAGTTCAGATCAAAGGAGAAACCATGATGAGTACAAATAGAGAGTACAATAATCCGCTTGTGGAGCAGCGGGCTGATCCCTGGGTATACAAGCACAGTGACGGATACTACTATTTCACAGCCTCCGTACCGGAATATGACCGGATTGAAGTACGCAGAGCGGCTACGATCGAAGGCTTAAGAGAGGCGCTGCCTGTCGTAGCGTGGCGTAAATACGAGAGTGGCCCGCTCAGCGCCAATATCTGGGCCCCTGAAATTCATTATATCGATGAGAAATGGTATATCTATTTCGCTGCTGCCCGGACAACAGAGACTAAGGAAGGGCTGTTCGACCACCGCATGTTTGTGCTGGAGAATGCTTCAGCGAATCCGCTCGAAGGAGAATGGGCAGAGAAGGGCCAGATGATAACTGCCTGGGAATCCTTCGCCCTGGATGCCACATCCTTCGAGCATAAGGGCGTCCAATATTATGTATGGGCGCAAAAGGACCCGGAGATTGAAGGGAACTCCAATCTCTATATCTCGGCTATGGCCAACGGCTGGACACTGACCGGACCGCAGACAATGATCGCTACTCCGGAGTATCCGTGGGAGGTTATCGGCTTCCGCGTGAATGAAGGGGCTGCCGTGATCAAGCGGGGCGGCAAAATCTTCATGAGCTTCTCGGCCAGCGCCACCGACTACAACTATTGTATGGGGCTGCTCACAGCGGATGAGGACAGCGATCTGCTGGATGCGGCCTCCTGGCACAAGCATCCCGAGCCGGTCTTCAAGACCAGCGAAGAGAACGGGCAGTACGGCCCGGGCCACAACAGCTTCACCGTAGATGAGAACGGTGAGGATGTCCTGATCTATCATGCCCGCAACTATAAGGAGATCACCGGTGATCCGCTGTATGATCCGAACCGTCATACCCGGGCCCAGCGTCTGCACTGGAACGAAGACGGCACTCCGGACTTCGGTGTGCCGGTGAAGGATGGCGGGAAGTAAAGCCGCCTGCCGGACACGCGAATATCCCGCTCCCCTGCCAGGGGTTGCGGGATATTTGTGCGCTTTGCTGGTGCCGGCGAAGTGTTAACTGTATTTCATACAGCTAAAGTCACCATTTGTAGCACGGTAAGCAGGATAATTGCATTCTGTACAATTATTTCGGCCTCATCACCCAATAGAAGCTCCTTACGCTATTTATAGCTGTACAGAATACACTTAACGGAGTAAATCCGGTTGTTAGCGGGCTTTTAATTGTATGAAATGCAGTTATCTGCCGCCTGTGTTCCCCAAATTACCGCCCTGACGCTGAATCCTGCACATAATACAACAATTTGCTCATCATATCAGCCCAAAATCGCAGATTGTTGTAAGAAATGCAGTATTTCTCCTCCACCAGGGTGGTTCAGCGGCAAAATTCTTGCATTTCGTACAACAATCCTCCCGAGCACCCGTGTATATAGGCATCCGAGTTGTATAACGTACAACAATTCATGCCTGCTCAGCGTGAACTGAGCAATCTTCTTCCTTCCAGCGGCGACTCTGTCAGCCAGCAACAAACCAACTGTATCGCATCCCCATATCTACTGTTATTATTTGTCCCCTACTGGAATTGTGATGCTCTTATTATAGGATTTGATATAACTGTAACCCTCCAGCAGCAGGAATTGCGGTACATCTGCCGTGTTGAAGGAATAGGTCTGCTCCCACAGTATGTTGCCGTTCTTCAGATCCCACGGCCGGGCCGGGGATATAGCAGCTACCGGAACGGTCTTGCCGCCGGCCTGAACTGCCAGCGATTCCGTCTCCGGGAAGGTGAACTGTTTCCTGGCTATTACGACATCGTAGCCTGCAGCGGTACGAGTGACGCTGCGGATCCAGAGTTTCTCAGGCCCGACTGGTATGGAGCGGTCCGATGGTGCGGCCAGAGAGATAGGCTGGTCTACCCGCTCATATCCGCTGAAATTTACGAGTACAAGCTCTACAGTCTTGATCCGGCCGGCCGGCAGCACATCAAATTCAATTTCAAATGCCTTTTTGCCTGATACCAGGCTTGAACGCATCTCCCATAATTTCAGCTCCTTCCCGTTCACGTAAAGCCTGGTGTCACCGGCAAATCTCGGGAATTCCCCGTTCTCCAGCTCATAATGACCTTTCACCACGGTTGAGGTAGGGGAGGCTGTAATCGTGTCATAGCGGAGCTCTCCCTGATCCACCGGAACGGCTTGTGAAATATCCTCCGCCAGCATACTGCGCATGGCTTTATTCGGATCATACTTGAAGGAGAGCGGATATTGTGCCACCTCGCCCGTAGTCAGCCGTGCACTTAAGGTTAGGGTTAAGCTTCTGGAGAAGGGGCTGACCGGATCAAACTTATAGACGCCGTCAAACCGGGTTTTGTCTTGGCTGTAATTGCCGCTTCCTCCGCTCGGGGAGGAATGCGTCAGGAACCCTTCAATACTGTCAAGGCCATAATAGATGATCCCGGTGTCATCGAAGTAATAGCCGGAGGGCCGCTGAACGCTGTAATACACCAGCAAGGCATTATCATCTGCAATGACTCCGTTAATCATGAACACAGAGCCATCCTTCAGCGTTCTGCTTTTGTTGACAGCTTGCCCGTAGCCTTGCCCAGCTAATTCAGCAAAGCTTAAGGAGTGCAGCTCACTGCGGTTAAACAGCTTGCCTCCGTAATAAGCGAATGCAGGATATTGATAGACTCCTAATGTTAACAGACAAGCAGCTGCTGCCGCGGCAAACCAGGCTTTGGTGCGGGCTGGCCTTCTTCGTCTGGAAGGAACCTCCTCCAGGGCCTTCCGCAGCCTGCCTTCAAGTTCTGATGGCGTCATCACCTTCTGGTACTCCTGGATTCTCTCCTCCACTGTCTTCATAACGGTCACCTCCGATCATGGTTTTGAGCTTCTGTATGCCCAGCGAGATTCTTGATTTAATGGTGCCGACCGGCGCATCGGTCATCTCGGCAATTGTCTGATAGGGAAGATCATGGACGTAGCGGAGCTCAATTGCTTCCCGCTGCTGCGGGTTCAGATGAGCGAGCAGCACGGACAGATCCAGCTCCGACTCGGTATGGCGGTAGGGATTATCCTCTGTCCAGGCAGCCACCGCAAGCGCGCTTTCCTCTTCACCCAAAGGAAGATGCTGCTGCTGTTTGCGGAGGACTGTTTTACAGCGGTTCACGAGAATGGTTTTGCTCCAGCAGTAGAAGGCTTCGCTTTTGTTCAGCTGATCCAGCTTCTCGTATAAGGTCACGATCATATCCTCCATGACATCCATTGCATCCTGCTCATTCCTCATGTAGCTGTAAGCCAGGCGGTAATAAGCGTCCTGCTCGGCCAAAATCAGCTGTAATAGAGCCTCCTTATTGCCTTTCTGGGCCTGTCTGACCAGACGGCTTACATTCATATTCTCACCTCTCTCCTAGATAAGAGCTTACAGCAGTCCCAAAAGTTCATTTCGGACAAAAAAATCTCCACAGCCGGCTTCAGATGGAGAAAAGCATCCACTGAACGGTTGCGGAGTAAGTTAGTGTAGTAGTAACGGGACATTATTCCTGCAGCCGTTCATTTATTTATAGAACAGCAGGCGTTTGGCATAGGCATTGCGGAAGTCGGTGGGGGTGAGGCCGACGATTTTTTTGAACGATTTCATGAAATTATGGCAATCCTTGTAGCCGAGCTGCAGAGAGACCTCGCTGATGTTCTGGTTGGTGTCGGTCAATAAATACTTAGCCAGCTCCATCTTCTGCTGCAGGATGTATTGCTTCAGGGAGATCCCGGAGATGACCGTGAACAGATGAGAGAGATATTTCGCATTGTAGCCGAAGTAGTCGGCGATTTGCGACACTTTGATATGCTCGCTGCGGCTCCATTTGATATAGTCTACAACATCGTTGTAGAGCTGCTCCTGCTTCGTCTTCTTGAGCTGATCAGCATTCGTATCACAGCACTGGTTGTACAGCTCGCACAGGATTACAGTAGACATATAGCTGTTCAGTGTATCCTGGTTGTAGTTCCTGACCGAATCCTGCAGCTGCTTCATCATGACAATGATCTTCTCCAGACTGCGGAGTGTGCCGGATTGGGGCAGCAGAATGCGGTTATCGCCCTTATCATAGGTACAGGCGGCAGAATCTGCAACTTGGATGCTGCTCACAGGCTGAAAGTGCAGCCAATAGAAGCTGCATTCAGAGGACTTATATCCGTATTGCTTGGTCAGCGGCGGGAGGAGCAGATATTCTCCTTTGGAGACTGCGAACTGCTGGCTGTCACCGGCCAGATAGAGCACACCCTCAGTCATGACAATCAGCTCATAATCATGCAAAATCCGGCTAAGATGTATCCAGTCTGCAGAGGGGGCGACGAACTTGCCTGTCATCTCCAGCGTTACCGGCTTATCTACATTCAGCTCGAAGGCAGTCATTGGCAGTTCTCCTTAATTCTACAGTTAATAGATTAATTATTTCGTAATTACGCTATGAAGTAAAGCCGTGCATCCTGATCTGTTATCATACGGCTGTAAAGATTTCGTGCCCCGGGCTCTATACAATCTGCCGGAAAATGATTAGTATTTTCTATAGCAATCGTTTACATTCTACAGAATTGAACTGAATTTAACCGGAGAAGGAGATTTAAGACCCATGCTGGAACCTACTGCAATTCAACTGCTTCAAAAAACACTTAAGACAAGCATCAGCAACAAGGAAATCGCCGGCGCGAACTTCATGATTATCAAGGACGGCCGGGAGGTGTTCTACCATGAAGACGGCTTCGCGGACATCGAAGCAGGCCGCCGGATAACAAGGGATTCCATATTCCGGCTGTATTCGATGACGAAGCCGGTTACAGCGACTGCAGTGATGATGCTGCTGGAGCGCGGCGCTATTGATCTGTTTGATCCGGTCAGCCGTTATATTCCCGGGTTCAAGAACCAGCAGGCAGAAAAGAACGGCGAGCTGGTGCCGGTCAGCCGTGAGGTAGATATTCATGATCTGCTGAACATGACCTCCGGACTGACTTACGGCGGAACCGACAAAGCCGGACAGTATGCCGATGCCTTATTCCAGGAGCTCAGCAGCCGGCTGAACGGGGACAATCCGATGAGCACCCTGGAGTTCGCTAACCGGCTGGGCGAAGGCCCTCTTTCCTTTGAACCGGGTTCCTCCTGGCAATACGGAACGTCGGCAGACGTTCTGGGAGCCATTGTGGAAGCTGTAAGCGGAATGCGGTACAGTGAATTTCTGGCCAAAGAAATATTCGGTCCGCTCGGCATGCAGGATACCGGATTCTCGCTGCCGGAAGAGAAGCGGAGCCGCCTGGCGAATATCTATCAGGAGGACAAGGAAGCCGGATTGAAGCTGTATACCGACAGCCATCTGGGTGTCCACTGTCAGATGGACCGGGAAGCTGTCTTTGAATCGGGCGGAGCGGGCCTTGTGTCCACGATTGATGATGCGGCCAAATTCACGACGATGCTGATGAATCAGGGCAGCCTGAATGGTGTACAGCTGCTTAAGCCTAGAACCGTACAGTATATGACGTCTGCAGGATTAACAGCCTGGCAGCAGCAGGGCTTCGATTCATGGCACTCCCTCTGCGGCCACAGCTACGGCAACCAGATGCGGATTATGACTAATCCCGGCCAGGCCGGATGCTTGGGCGGCCAAGGCGAATACGGCTGGGACGGCTGGCTTGGGGCATATTTCACGAACAGCCCGCAGGATGGACTGACCATTCTCTTCATGGTCCAGAAGAAGGATGCCGGCACAATGCCGGTTACCCGCAAGCTGCGCAACATCGTGTTCAGCAGCTTGTAACAGGCAGTACAGCGGAGCCGTACGGGATGATTCCCGTGCGGTTTTTGCTGTTTAACGGCAGCGCTGCCTTTTCCGCTTGCGGCAAGGTAAGGCTCTGGGCGTCCAAATACAAACTCCCCATGCAGTGACAGGCTTTCGTGTTACTGCCTGTACTGTATGGGGAGCCTGAGCCTGTGCTGGCCGGATTACCGTGAGCCGGATGTGCGCAGCCTCTATTCCTTGATTAGTGTAACCGTGTATTCCTGTTCCGTTACATGATCCTCCGCCTTGACGGTAAGCGTCAGCTCCGTGCCGCCTGTCTCCGGCAGCTTGATTTCACGCGGGAGTGAATCCTCGATCAGCGTTCCGTTTACGTAGACCAGGGCGTTTTTGTGTGCAGGCGCAACGTTCAGCTGCACACTGCCGGATGCCTGCGGAACAGTCAGGGAGTAGGCAGTTGCACTGCTCTTGAACGGAGCCGAGAGGGTTCCTTCACTAAAGCTGAGCTCCTGCAGTCCTGCATCCTGATCGTATCCGGTCATCATGCGCAGCAGATCGAAGATCCCGTTCTCCTGTCCCGGAATGACGAATTTAACTTCTGCTTCCGTCTTGCTGCCAATGCTTGCTGCCGGAATAAGATAGCTCCGGTTGTAGAAGCTACGCGGCTGATCGGTATGAAGGATTTCGCTGGCCAGCAGCTCTCCGTCCACATAAATCGCAATTTCTTTGCCGTTGCTGCCGGAGAAATAGGTAACCGAGAGGAAATTATCAGTCTGCGGTGCCACCTTCAGCCGGTAGCTGAACCAGCCGCCGTTCTCCGCTTTGCGGATATTGTAGCCGTCCCAGGTCGCAACCGACGTATTCTCTCCCTCAATTCCATGCTCCAGCTCATATTGATCATTGCCGACCGGCAGGCTGTCAAGAGTGGCGTCCTGCACCCGCTGCTGCTGCTTGCCCTGCAGAATATGCTGCTGCAGCTCGGCCGAATCAGCTTCCACCAGCCGCCAATAGATGCCATAGCGCTCGCTGTGCTGCTTGTAATGCGGCGTGAACACCAGCCGTCTGTCCTCATCCGTACCCCGCAGGGCGAAGGCCAGCTCATCCTGCTCCAGCCGGACACTCCGGTCAGCGAGCTGCTCCAGCCATGCTTCCGGATCTCCCTCTGCGATGGTGATGAAATCCTTCACCAGCATATTCCGGGTCGGCACGCTGACAGCAACCCCTGTTGCTGATTCGGCCAGATCGCTGCGGCCCAGCGCCGCACTGAGTACGACAGGCCCGTACTTGAAGGCGACGACATGGCGGGCATCCGGCAGATTGTAGTAAGCCAGCTTCATCGGCAGCTGCAGCTGCAGGGTGTCGCCGTCTGCCCAGACTCTGCTGATTACGGCATATTGCCCGTGGACTGCTGCATGTACAGATTCACCGTTCAGGAGAATTGCCGGCTCTGCTGCCAGCCAGTCCGGAAGGCGCAGCTTCAGGGCCAGCGGGGCAGACTGGGGCTGCAGGGCAGATACGGTGATAGTAACGGTATCGCTGTACGTCAGATTGGCCGACAGGCTCAGCTTCACTCCATGATCTGCCGAATGCAGGGTGGAGCTGAAGTATTGGTTAACCACAATACTGGCCGCATCGTAGAAGTAGATGCTGTCGTTCAGCTTGGTGAAGCTCTCCATGCCAGTACCCGTGCAGCACCAGAAATGTTCAAACGGTGAGCTGTACACTTTGAAATATCCCGTTGCCATCGGCTGGAAGTACATGGTCATGCCGGTATGCGGGTGCTGTGAGGATAAGATCGCATTCAGGAACGTATTCTCATAGAAGTCGGCATATTTGGCGTCTCCGGTGATTTTGAACAATTCACGTGTCAGCTTCAGCATGTTATAGGTATTGCAGGTTTCCGCCGTGAAGTTAGAGCGTTCCCGGTCCAGCATATCCGGATCACCGAAATGCTCCCATTCGCTGTTGCCTCCGGTAATGTAGCTGTGATGGCGGACAACCATATCCCAGAACTGCCGGGCAGCTTCCAGATAGAATACTTCGCTGTCCCCGAGTGTCCGGTAGCGGTTCAGCGCCCCGAGGAACTTAGGAATGGTGGTGTTGGCATGCTTGCCTTTGAGAATATCCCTGCCGTCATGAACCGGTGTGAACAGTGTCAGCTCATCAAAGCTGTGGGCGGCGCTTAAGTGATTTTCGTTACCGCTGATTTTGTACAGCTCGTAGAGGCAGTCATTCATTCCGCCGTATTCCACCGCGAGCACGGTTGCCTGAGTCTCGGCTGACCAGGAAGAAGTGCGGCTGTATACCCAGTCTCCCAGCTTGTTCACCACTGTAAAGGCAGTCTCATTGCCGGTAGCGGTATAGACAGCAACAAGTCCGGCGATAATCTTGTGCATGGTGTACCAGGGGACCCAGGCCGGCTGCTTATTCTCGATATTATCAAACAGCTGCTCATCAAAGGCGGACAGGTAACCGCTGTCATGCTGGCATAAGGCCAGCTCGCCCAGCAGGTATTTCAGCCTGAGTGCAAGCTCATCAGCCCGTGTGCCGGTATAAGCCTGAGCCAGTGCAGAGAGATAATGTCCCAGGGTATGCCCGCGGATCTCGGTATTCTCCCAGCCCGGATATTTCTCGGCCTTCTTCGGCAGTCCTCTGTTCTCACGGAAGCCGGCCAGCAGCCGGTCAGGGTCAAAGCTGGTAAGATAGTTAATCTCTTTGGCGAAGCCGTTCATGATATAAGGATCGGACATGGCAACCTGGTCCATGCGGAATTCCTGGTACAGCAGGTTAGCCTGAGTATGTGCAGTATGCTGCGGGCGGGGTGTAATTGTCACTTTTTTATCTCCATTTCTAGGGGTTCTATAGTGTTGAAGCAGGCTGTTCTCTCTATGAATAAGCTTATATTTAAAGGCTTCAAGGGTAAATAGTGATAGGTTCGAATATGTGTGAAAAAGTCAGCAAAATACCCCCACAAAGTGGAGCTTTGGCACAGAAGATGACTCAGGTACTTTGCGGGGACCCCAAAACATATAAATCCTCAAAAAAACCACAGCGGCTTCTTACAGAAGCGGACTGTGGTTATGAAGGACATAAGGTATGAAGTTAAGAGCTGGTGCCTGCTCAGGGCGTATACTGCTGCACAATCGATACGATTTCGCCGTTTTGGATGGTAAGGTGGTAGGGAGACTGGCTCAGGTCAAACACATCAGTCTTGGCAAATTCATGGATGAACTGCTTCAGGGTGAGCGCTTCGTTCCAGCGGATATCAAGCTCCTCAAGGTTCCCGGTGTGGTCGTAGATTTGCATAGTGACTTTGGCATCAGGGGCTACAGGGTAAGCAGCCAGCGAATCGCTGTCATTCACAATATAGTAACCGTCCGGTGCCCCGCCGATCTCGGCTGCCGCTTCCGGCTCGCGCTCTGCAAAGACCGCATCGGCAGCAGCGCCCTCATACCATGCAATCTCATCCCCGGTAAGCGTGGTGTGGCCGTTCAGCGTTTCAAGAGCGTGTATGTAAACCGTGAGATGCGTGGTGCCTTCGCTGCTCTCTGCATTTGCAGTCTTCATAGTCGTGCTTGCCGTTGTCACAAGGGAGAGGAATAACAGGACCAGTAAAGGAAACAGATAGACATTTTTGTTCTTCAGCATTGTGTAATTTCCCCCTTGACATAAATTGACACGGCATAAGCCCTTACTCCTATATACCCTGCCGGATACTTCTCAAACGTGTGTGTACTCCTATAAACGAATATTTTCAGGAAATGTTGCAAAAAAGTTTGTGGCCGCCTCCAGCAGGAACTGAACTGGGGATATATAACATTTATTCCGCTTTTGTCAACCTGTTTTGAACCGTTCAAAGCTGATTGACCTCCCAGATTCAGGGACTTATGATATAGGAATATCTGGATTATTATTAGAATTTATGGATCTTGAGGGGCGGTATTGGTTTGCAACACAAGACTACAATTCAGGCCGAACTGGCTGCCTTCCTGAAAAGAGAGGGTAAGACGATCAATCAATTTGCGGGGATATCCGGCGTCAACTCCGGAACGCTCAGCAGCATTATTAACGGCAACCGTCCCATTGCCATGCAGCAGCTTGACCGGATCACCTCCGGAATGGGGCTCCCTGAAGGCGCCTTCTACGAGCTGTATATAGATGAATGTGTTGTTCATTCCACACCGGACTGGCGCCGCCTGGGGCCGTTCCTGCAACGGTGTGCCGAGCTGGACAAGCTGGAATGCATCCGGCAGGTCGTACAGATAATTATGGACAATATTACATATGCTCCGGTGCTCTTTGAGACTGCGGAGGAGTTCTACCGGCAAGGTAAATTACAAGCTGCTGCCCTATTATATGAAGGCGTGGCCGACAGTGAGAAGTATCAGCATTCGGAACGGCTGGCCTTGTGCCAGTACCGTCTGTTCACAATCAGAACGGGTTCAGATCCGGAGGCGGATTTCCGGGCGGCCACCCGGTTCGAATATTTCGTTGAACGGCTGGATGAGAGTGATCAATTAGATGCCCTGCAGGGGCTGGCGGAGATCTATCTTTCTTTGCAGCACTGGGATAAAATCCGGCTGCTGTCTGAGGAGCTGTACCATAAGGCGGCTATCCAATATGAGAATATGCAGCATGTGCCCAGAAGGCAGGAAGAACGGAAGAAGCCGCTCAGACCGCTGTGCTATTACATTTTGTATGCCCACTGGCTGCAGTCTGTGGTCTGTATAGAACAAGGTGAATATGAGCAGGCGCTGTATTATGTATCCCGTTATTCGGAGATGGGCTGGATTACGGAAGATTCAGCTGCAGTCCGCGAGATCCGGGAGCAGTTCGCTAGACGCGGAGAGATTGAAGCCTGTATGCTCCGTCTGTTGTGCGGAGGGCAGGAGCTGCTGCCCGCTTATGTGGAATATATCGGAACAGCCGAATTGGGGCTGCTTACCGGAATGCTCCGGCTGGTTGAAGCGGCTAACCGGTTCCGTTGGAGAATCGATGAGCTGCTTACCCGGTTCCAGCCGCAGCTGGAGCGCCTGCGGCTGGCCGGAGAGGAGCAGCAGCCGGTGTCAGCTGCAGCTGACACGGCGAAATATCCGGCCCTGCTCTATGAGCTGGCCTTATATTACTTCACTACTGACCGGCAGGAGCAGGGAGTGGCTTCATTATTTCACAGCCTGGAGGCAGCGGCAGTGCTGGAAACGGAAGACTCCGTACTCCGCTCCGTGCGCCTGTTCGAGGAATACCGCGGGGCTGCCTCAGCTGCTGATCAGGAATATTACAAGCAGCTGATCAACAGATTGCAGCGCTCCTATGCCGGCAGGCAGGCCAGAGCGGCAGGCAGGCTGTAAAGCAGAGCAGGCACAGGCCGTATGATTATGAGCTGGCCCTGTCTTCCGCATCACGACAAAGAGCACCGCTCCGAAAAATCCGGAGGGTGCTCTTTATTGTTGTGGTGCGCCCGGCAGGGGCAACAGCTGCAAGGCAGAAGCCTGCTATCTGGCCGGCGCGAAATCTGCAACCTCAACCAGGATGTCTTCGATAGCCTGCAGCACATCCGGCTGAAGCACCGTGTTGACGGCGAGGGCATTCTCTTCGACCTGCTCCGGTCTGCTGGCCCCGATCAGTGCGGAGCTCACTCCAGGCTGGCGGAGAATCCAGGCCAGCGCCAGCTGGGACAGCTTCAGCCCGAGCTCTCCGGCGATGCTGTCCAGCCGGGCAACAACATCCAGCACATCATCCCGCAGATAGCTGCGGATTACGCCGTTCACTGAATCATCGGCTCCGCGCGTACCGGCCGGCGGCTGTTGTCCAGGCTTGTATTTGCCTGTCAGTATGCCTTGCGCCAGCGGGGAGAAGACTACCTGTCCCAGTCCTTCTTGTGACGAGACCGCAAGCACTTCCTGCTCGATATACCGCTCGAACATGTTGTAGATCGGCTGGTTCGCGGCAAGCGGCCGCAGATTCAGCCTGCGGCTGATTCCGGCCGCCTGTGCGATCTGGGCTGCCGACCATTCACTGACCGCCGAATAGAGGATTTTCCCCTGTGCGGTCAGATCATCCAGCGCGCGCAGCGTTTCTTCCACAGGGGTCTCCGGGTCAAAGCGGTGACAGAAATACACATCGATGTAGTCCGTGCCCAGCCGCCGCAAGCTGGCTTCGCACTGCTCCATGATGTGTTTGCGGGACAGTCCGCGGTCGTTCACACCCTCGCCCATCGGGAAGAACACCTTGGTGCTGAGCACATAATCCGAACGCTTATAGGAGCGGAGGGCGGCTCCGATGGCTTTTTCGCCTTCACCGCGGTTATACGCATTGGCCGTATCAAAGAAGTTGATACCGCATTCAAAAGCCTTGGCGACACAGGCATCCGCCGCCTTCTGTTCTGCTGCCGTGCCGTAAGTAAGCCAGCTGCCGAGGCCGATTTCACTGACCTTCAGCCCCGTGTTCCCCAGTCTTCTGTATTTCATCTTCATCTCAGATCCTTCCGCAGAGTGATATTATGAATCGGGTTATATGTACAATAGCTGCAGTATTCAAAACTATAGTAGCATGTCTGCGCCGGGAAGAGTATGACCGGAGGTTTGATCTTTATAGCATAATGGTGACTTCCTGAAGCGGTAAGGGTATCGCGGAACGGCATTCTTGTTATAATAGATTCAGCCCATTTAAAAGCGGAAGGTGAGTTCTTATGTCCATATCATTATCCGGAAATAACAAGGTATTTCTGTTTCAGGGGGATTCCATTACCGACGGCAACCGTGACCGCGGGAACGATCTTAACCATATTCTCGGGCATGGCTATGCCTATATCATCGGCAGCAGGCTGGCTAACGAGCTGGCTGAGCAGCGGCCGGTATTCTACAACCGTGGTGTAAGCGGGGACAGAATCTCTGATCTCTACGCCCGCTGGAATGAGGATGTCCTCTATCTGCAGCCGGATGTGCTCAGTATTCTGGTTGGAGCCAACGATATCTGGAGAACGATGATGGGCGATCCGGGCGGCATCACGGACCGTTTCGAACGCGCTTACCGCCATGTGCTGGAGGAGACCCGCGAGAGGCTGCCGCAGGCCAAGCTTGTGCTGTGCGAGCCTTTCCTTATGAAGGTGGGGGCACCGGCGGAGAACTGGGCGGAATGGCAGAAGCTTCTGGAGCATTACCAGAGAATCGTCCGCAGCCTTGCGGAGGAATTCCATGCGGTGTTTGTGCCGCTTCAGGCCGCATTTGAGGCGGCTGCGCTGAGAACAGATGATGTCTACTGGGTCTGGGACGGTGTCCATCCGACGGCGGCCGGCCATGATCTGATTGCTGCACAGTGGCTGAGCGTCGTTATGCAGAGCGGGATACTGGAAGGTTAAGCAATAGAGCCTGTTTGAACCCGGGAGGTTTCCGGAATCAGACAGGCTTTTTGGCTGCTCATGAAGGTAATAGGGTTTGCAATGATCCTTAACGGACCTCACGGTCCTTATCCACCTGTTATCGGCCCGCTTAGCGGGGCTACGGACACCACGGCCCTTATCCGCCACTTTTCATGTGTATTCTCCGCTTTTCCAGCGAAATAACGGCGCTCAGGTCCGTTAGCCCGGCGCTCAGGCGCTTTTCTGTACTTCTGTCAATAGAGTGGACACGGAAAAACAGGTCATTTTGCAAGTTTTAGATTACGGTAGTATAGGGATTCGAAGCGATCCGGAGACAGGTATCCCAGTTTACTGTGGATTCGCTTCCGGTTGTAAAAGAACTCAATGTATTGAAACAGTTGGTGTTCAGCTTCTTTTTGCGTCTCAAACTTTCTGCGGTAAATGAGTTCCCGTTTCAGAATGCTGTGGAACGATTCAATGCAAGCATTGTCGTAGCAGTTTCCACGGCGGCTCATGCTACGAATCATATGGTACTCTTTCAGCTTTTTCCGGTAGTCTGCAGAGGCGTACTGGCTTCCCCGGTCTGAATGGTGGATCAGTCCCTTCCCCGGCTGCTGAGCCTCGTAGGCCCTCGCTAGCGCGCCAGATACCAGTTCCACTTTCATCCGGTTCCCTAGCTTCCAGCCTACAATCTTACGCGTAAATAAGTCTAATACGCTTGCCAAATAGACCGTGCCTTGGCGTGTTCGGATGTAGGTAATATCCGTTACCCATACCTGGTTCGGTTGGGTACACACATCAAAATGCTGGTTTAGCCAGTTGGGGGCAATCGGGAAATCATGGTTGGAATCCGTCGTCTGGACATTGAATTTTCTCATGGCTTCGGAACGGAACTTATGCGCCCGCATGAGTCGGCCTACGGTTTTTTCACCCACCGTAAACCCTTCTTCTTGCAGCTTTTTGGTGATTTTCGGACTGCCATAGATTTTATCGTTATCGTAAAAGTGGTACTCAATGCGCTTCACCAACTGCTCCTGTCGTTTCTTTCGGTCACTGGGAGGGGTCTTTCGCCATTTATAGTAGCCGCTGCGGGAGACGCCAAGTACGCTGCACATCTTCTCAATCCGGAACATGGAACGGTGTTCCTCAATAAACTGAAACCCTAGCTCCGGTCTTTGCTGAAGATGTGCATGGCTTTTTTTAAGATGGCGATCTCCTCTTCCAGATCCTTATTCTTTTGCTCGAGGTCCACAATCTGTTGTTCTTGGCTACGCAGCCGGCCACTGCCTACAAACGGTTCATCGGGGAACTGACGGTACGTGCTCATCCAACCTTTCAGTGTTCCTTTTGGAATATTGAGCTCGAGGGCAATCTCATCCATGGACTTCCGTTGTTCTTGGATGTACTTTACCGTTTCTTCTTTAAACTTTCGGTTATATCGCTTCCGTTCTGACACGGCGTTCACCTCTTCTGGCATTTATTCTATTATCCATGGGTTGGGTTTGCCGTGTCCACCTATTAGTCTACTTCATTCCGCAGGCTTAACGCCTCTCCGGTCCGTAACGCCAGGCCATTAATCAATAAACCGCTGCGCGGCTGTCCATTCTCTTGACAATGATTCCAGCTTGCGTGCGTTATCCCCCTGTACATGTACATACGGTAAAACCATTCCCGGCATACGGTAAGTTCACTATTTCTTGCGCCGCATATTGCGAGGCCGCAGCTCCGGGTGACATAATCGGGGAACAGGTATATATGGAAGGCGTGAAGGTATTGGACTATTTCCACAAGCAGTCATTCCGCAGCAAATTAAAAAACGCATTCATGGCCGTGATTGTCCTCTCTGTACTGATGACCGGGGGGCTGTCCTACTCCATCTCGGCGGCGATTCTGGAGAAGAATGCGTTGAAGCTTACCCAGGATACCGTCGTCAAATCAGCGCAGATTATCGATGAGAAGCTGAACAAGCTGATGCTGATTATGATGACCTTCATGATCAGCCAGCCTTTTCACGACATGATGAAGGACGTTGTCTCCGGCGACACGGGCAAATATTACACCCACCTGAATGATCTTGATAACGTTTTCTCACAGGCGCGTATTGCCGAGCCGCTGATTCACAGTATTTACGTGTCCACGCCGATCGGGGAGTTCTACCCTTCGTCGATGAACCGCAACCGGCTGACTGAGTTCAAGGATACTTTTTTATATCAGCGGATTGACAAGGAGAAGAAGAACCTGTGGGTTGAAGGGCATGAGGATATGCTGTTCTCCGGAAAGGATCGTGTCCTCTCGCTTATCCTGGAGCCTATCTTTGATACGCCGGTCAGCGGTGTCTATATCATTGTGAATATCCGTGAGGACGGCTTCCGCAAGCTGGTGAGCGGAGATACCGGCGGCGGGGCGCGCAGCTTCCTGCTGAACGCTGCCGGCCAGCCGGTGTATTCGCTCAAGGACCCGCTGGTCCGCCAGGCGGTGGAAGGCGGTAATCTGAACGGGATGATCAGCAGCAGCCAGGACCGCAGCAACACCTTTCTGCTGGGCGGGGAATCCTATCTGCTCAATTATGCCCACCTGGGGATCGCTGACTGGACGATGACCACGATTCAGTCCAAGGCGGGCGTGCTGAAGGATATGATCTATGTCAAATGGATGCTGGTGGCGGTGGCTCTTGCCGCTTTTACCGTTACGATGATGGTATCCGGCGCATTTACCCGCTATCTGCTCAGACCGCTGCAAGGGCTGATGAAGGTAATGAAAAGAGTTGAGAGCAATGATCTGAGCGCCAGGTTCGAGAGCAGCAGCGGAGACGAGCTGGCTCAGGTCGGTATGCGCTTCAACCGGATGCTGGAGCAGATTGTGGTGCTGATCGGGGAAGTTACCGAGGCGGAGGCGAACAAGCGGGCGGCGGAGATTAAGGCGCTGTCGGCGCAGATGGACCCCCATTTTCTGTACAATACTCTGAATACAATCTACTGGAAGCTTAAGCTCGGAAAAGTGGAGGAGTCGCAGCGGATGGTGGTGGCGCTGTCCCGGCTGTTTCAGCTGGGGCTGAATAAGGGCCGGGAAATCACCACCCTGTCGAAGGAACTGGAGCATGTGCGCCAGTATCTGGAGCTGCAGAGCAGCTGCTATGAGGGGCTGTTCCGGTATGATATTTATGTGGAGGACGAAGGGCTGAACCGGCTGCCGATTCCGCGGATTCTGCTTCAGCCGCTCGTGGAGAACAGTATACTGCATGGCTTCCGCGATCTGGAGCGCGGGGGAATCATTGAGATTGAGATTCTGGACGAGGGGGCATGCTGGCGCCTGATTGTCCGTGACAACGGGACCGGCATGGGGGAGGAGCAGGTCCGCACACTGTTCCGGCGGGAATCAGAGAACGGCTACGCCGTGTCGAATCTGCTCCGGAGGCTGCAGCTGTATTACGGGGACAGTGCGGAATTCCGGGTGGACAGCCGGCCGGGCGGGGGAACAGCGGTAATTATAGCCTTACCCAAAAGAGAGGAGCATCAGCATGGATGATAATGGTGTAATCAGCCTGTGCATTATTGACGATATCAAAAGCGTTGTCGAAGGCCTCACCAGCATGAATTGGGCGGAGCAGGGCATCCGCGTGGCGGGGGCGGCCGCCAACGGGGAGGAAGGGCTGGAGATGATCTCGGAGCTGCTTCCCGATCTGGTTATTACGGATATCCGGATGCCCCGGATGGACGGGCTGAGCATGCTGCGCGCCGTGCTGGAATGCCACCGCGGCTGCAAAGTGATTCTGATCAGCGGGTATGCTGATTTCGAATATGCGCAGCAGGCTGTACAGCTTGGCGCCTTCGACTTCGTCGTCAAGCCGTTTACAGAAGAGGATATTATGAAGGCGGTACTGCGGGCCAAAGCGGAGATTATGGAGGAACGCTCGAAGCTGTTTACGCTGCGGGAGATGGAGACAAGACTGCGGGAGAGCCTGCCGGTGCTGCGGCAGGAATACTTCGCACTGCTGGTCAGCCACCGCACGGCATGGGAGCAGGCGGCGGCACGCTGGGAATTCCTGAATATTGATCTGAATCCGCAGGGGTTTGTGGTGATGCTGATTGAGATTGATCATTTTCAGGAGCGGGCTGCCGAGCTGTCCATCCGGGAAGTGGAGCTGATCCGCTTCTCGCTGCTGAATATTACGCAGGAGACGATTGCCGAGCATACCCGGTGCGCTGTCTTCCGTGCCAGGCATAACCGCTACCTGGCGGTTATGAATGACTGCGGCCCGGTCAGTGCAGTCGAGATCGCAGAACGCTGCTGCCGGAACATTGAACGCTACACCAAGTTCACCGTCTCTGTAGGCGTAGGCGGGCGGGTTGCGGAGACCAGCGAGCTGCCAGATTCCTACCGGCAGGCCAACCGGGCGCTGTCCTATCATCTGTTCACGGAAGGCAATGCCGCCATCCGCTATGACGACATTATTCAGACCGGCAGCCAGGATCCGCTGTCCCTGGAATACAAGGATGAGCTGCTGCTGGCGCTGCGCTCCGGCAATGTCAGCCGGACGGGCATCCTTCTGTCGGCAATCTCCGAGACGCTGCAGAGCCTGGTCTCCCGGCAGAACCCGGATTATCTGCTCAGTCTGTACGATGAATTAGCTGCCTCCGCTATCCGTACCTTCTATGAACTGGTTCCGTACCAGGATATCCAGCCGCTGATCCAGAGGTTCCGCAGCATTCAGGGAACCGCCGGGCTGCAGCTGGCTTCGCTGCAGCGGCAGCTGCTGGAGCTGTGCACCGAGGGGGCCGGGCTGGTGCGCAAGAACAGCCTGTCTGAGGGGCAGAAGGTAATCTATGAAGCCATTGACTATATCAAGGGCCGCTTATCCGAAGATATAACCGTCGGTGAATGTGCCGCGCATGTCCACTTAAGCGCCAGCTATTTCTCCAGCCTGTTCAAGAAGGTGACCGGGGTAACGGTCACGCAGCACGTGACTGCAGAACGCATCCAGAAAGCCAAGCTGCTGCTGGTGGAAGGGGTGCAGGTACAGGAGGTGGCTTCTGCAGTAGGGTATGAGGAACGCAGATACTTCAGCGAGATGTTCAAGAAGATCACCGGCCAGACCCCGTCGGAGTTCAGGGCGGGCTACCACCCGGACCGCCGGGAGGAATTCTAGCTGTGGCAGACTCACATCCGCCCGGGTCCACTGTCATGTATGCCAATTATTATACACACACGAAGCCCCACTCCGTGAAGTACGAAGAGGGGCTGAATTTCTACCTGTTCCGGCTTCAGGCCGAAGGAACCTGCCGCGCGCTGGTGGACGGGAAATACGAGACCATCATCCCGGGGGATCTGCTCATTTATCCCAAGGGTCGGCCTTATGAATTAAACGTGCAGCCGCGGACCGCCCGGGATACGGGTGAGGTTCAGCCGGTCTCCGATTATTTCCTGATCGGCAGCGGGGAGTGGCTGGACTCCTGGTGGCAGGACAACAATCTGCCGGCCAAAACGAACATCGGCTTTGATGATACGGTCCTTACCTTATGGAAGCATATCGTCAGCGAGAAGAGTAAGATCATGGAGAACCAGGAGGGAGTCCTGGATTATCTCCTGAGAGCCTTTTGTCTGACGCTTGCGCAGGTAATCCGGATCGGGCAGCGCAGCAATGGTGCGGAAACTGCCTATAAGCTTAAGCAGTTCATAGACAGGCATGCCCATGAACCGCTTAGCCTGGAGCAGATCTCGGCCTCGGCCGGATTAAGTGTCTCCCGCTGCTCCTATCTGTTCAAAGCAGCCTTTGGCCAGTCGTTATTTGCCTACTGTATCGATGTCCGGCTTAAGCTTGCGCAGCAGCAGGTGCTCTACAGCAGCCTGACGCTTGAGCAGATTGCCGACAAATCGGGCTTCCAGAGCTACGCTCACTTCTGCCGGATGTTCCGCGAGCGGTTCGGGCATCCCCCGGGAGAATACCGGCGGCTGTTCGGCTTCCGGTTCAATCTCTGCTGATGCCGTTCTTAATTGTCTGTATATAAAATCTGCTTGGCTTGAACAAGCACGGTCTGCAGCTGCCCGTACTTCACATTCTGAACAATACCGTCCGCATCAAGAGCCAGCGCGGCAGCGGCGGCAGCCGACTGCCCCAGGATCATGAATACGGGCTCCATCCGGATGGAGCCGTAAGCGGCATGGCTGGCGGATACGCAGACCGGGACGAGCAGATTGGTGCATTCCGTCCGCTTCGGCACAATCGCCCGGTAGCTTATCGGATAAGGCGCCGCCAATCTCACATAGAAACCGCCCTCTGTGCTTACATGCCCGTCTTCATTCACGTAGTATTGGGTATGGTGCGAGTCCATAGCGAAGGAGCCCATCCCGATAGAGTCGGGCACCGGGTTGTCCAGCCGGACATCATGCTCTGTCACCACGTAATCACTGATCATCCGCCGGGATTCCCGGATATACAGCTGCGGGGTCCAGTGGCCGCTGCCAGTGAATTCATCAAGCGGCAGCCCCCACGGCCTGTAGATTGCCCGGATGTCCTCCGGCACCCGCGGATGGTTCTGGATGGTCCAGACGTAGCCTTGCTGATAGATACGGTGGGCTTCCCATATCTGTTCCCGTGTACGGTAATCCGCCTCTGCATAGCTGTGGTTCATACCGTTGTAATCCGTGGAAATACCGCTGTTATTATTGGAATCCGTCTTATCCGCACTGACCCGGTTGAGCTTGAAGAACCGTGAGCGCTGCCCCTGCTCAACCGCCCGGAACAGGATTTCATAATCGGCTTCGTTGTAGCCTTCCGGCTTAGCAATCTCCATGCGGTTGTCCGGATTGTCCGTCAGGCACATACGGAAATTATACGCCTGAAGCTTGTTGTCCCCGTCGCCGGTGCCGCCGCCGCGTCCGGGATTGACGCGCGGGAGCAGGCCGCTCGAAGGGTCCCCTTTTATGACATACGGGTCAATGCCTGCGGGAAGCTCATTCAGCTCGCTGCCGGGCTGAATCCCGTTTAAGGTCTCCCCGTACATGGAGTTCGGCTCCCGGCCGACCGTATAGGACACGCCCGCTTTGCCTAACAGATCGCCTTCATAGGTTGCGTCGATAAACATCCTGGCTCTATAGACGGTCCCCGATTCCATGCGGATCGCGGTAATTCTTGAGCCTTCCCGGGTCACCCCGTCCTTCAGTTCAAGTCTTTCCCCGCAGACAACCTCGAGCTTATACTCCCGGACTAAGTCCTGCATCGCTTCAAGCGCAATATGAGGCTCGAACAGCCAGCAGGCGCCGTCCTGGCCATATTTCCGCGCTACCCGCCGGTAGAACTCCAGGGATAAGCCGCCAACCGCCTCCTTCATTCCCACATCTGTATCCCCCAGGCCTCCAGTGGTCAGTCCGCCGATCCGCGTGCCCGGCTCAATCACCACTGCGCTTTTACCCAATATTGCTGCTTGGACTGCTGCTGCAATCCCTGCGGCCGTGCCCCCGTAAATGACGATATCATACAGCTTTTCCTGATTCGTATCCTGATTCATAGGACTCCTCCTTAAGCATGCTTCTGCCTGCAGATATGAGTATAAACTGCCTGCCCTGCCGCCGAGAATGATCGATCTTCCTTTTTTATTTGACGGATCTTACTGTTTTTGAATTAAGCCGTTTTTACGGGAAAAGGCTTTTGAAATCGGGGGTTGCGTATGATAAGGTGGGTTTTGTCAAAAAAAACGGGATAACCAATCCCTTACTCTAGTGTGCAAACAGGAGGAACTATGAAACCACAATTTCGTTATTTAGACAAACCGGCGCTTGAACCTGTACCAGGCTGTGACTGGGCGGACAAAATGGTGCTGAATCCGGCGATAATTAAAGATCCGGAGTCGGAAGAGATTCATATGCTGTTCCGGGCAACGGGTCCATGGCCGCAAAAAAGAAGGGAAGGCTGTCATGATCCTTATCCGATTTTTTTAGGCTATGCCATTAGCAGAGATAAGGGAGAAACATGGGAGGCGGATTTCTCAAGACCGGCCTTGGCGCCTGCACTGGGCTATGAGGAGCACGAGTTGTACATTACGGATATCAACGGAAATAAAGTGCGGAACTATGCCAACGGCTGTGTGGAAGACCCGCGGATCTTTTATATCGGGGAGGAGTTATACTTAACGGTTGCCTGCCGGCCGTTTCCTCCGGGCCCCTACTGGCTGAGCAGCCAGCAGCCTCCGGTGCAGACGCGGTTTGAATATGTTCCGGATTGGATATTTACAGGCCATGATACAGATCCTTTTATTCAGGCGGCCCGGGCCAATGATACGGTAAGTGTACTCTATAGGCTGAACTTGGCAGAGCTGAAGCAAGGGAACTATGAGAACGCTTTCTGCTATGTGGGACCGTTAACTGAAGGGCATGTCAGCGATAACCGCGACGTATTCCTATTCCCTGAGCAGATGAGGATTGGCGGCACCAGGCAATATCTGATGCTGCACCGTCCGATGAACGTTCTTCCTTTTGCAGACGGAGACAAAATCAATAAACCTTCCATTTATTTAGCTGCAGCGGAATCCTTAGAAGATTTTGCCTCGCCCAATGCGGTACACCGGCTGCTGGCTTACCCGGTCTTTCACTGGGAGGAGAACCGTGTCGGGGCAAGCTGGCCGCCGCTGCCGCTCGGAAATCAGGAATGGCTGGTAGCTTATCACGCCAAGAAGGATATTCATTTTGGCTATACGCAGTCCTTCATGATTCTCAAAGAGCAGGAGAACGATTTCCCGGCCGTCATTCACCGTTGCTCCGAGCGTCTGATGTTTGCCGAGCGGGATTGGGAGATGCCGGAGGATTATCCTACGCCTTGCCTCTTTACAACCGGAGGAATTGTTGTGGGGGAAGATTTAATTATGTCCTATGGCGCGGCGGATCAGAAGGTGGGGATTTCCTGGGTTAATTATGGAGAGTTATTGAGCTACATACGACAATATGACAAGAACGGGCACTTGACCGGAGACAGCAGACCATAGAATTCTGTCCCTCGAGAGTGAGTCTGCCTCACTCCCATTCCTGCTACTGTGTCCTATAATAAAAAACGAGCTCACAATACAAATGTTAATCAAAGGGGTAGAATGTATGCAGAAAAAATGGTGGGGTCTCAGCCTGAGCTTTATGCTGGCTGCAGGAATTGCAGGGTGCGGCGGGAATAACAACGGCAACGGCGGTACGGCGACTAAAGCGCCTGAAGCAGGCACGGCAAGTCCCGCAGCTACGGCTGCGGCCGATACGGAAGGCGCCGCAAGCGAGCCTGTACAGCTGAAATACTGGACCGACGACCGTCATGACCAGGAATACATCAAGGAACTGATCAATACATTCAATGAAACCAACGGTGAGAATATCCAGGTTGAATTGACGGTGATGTCCGAGAATTACGCCCAGAGCGTAGACATCGCGTTTACCAGCAATCAGGCACCGGATGTGCTGCGGCTGAAGAGCGGCAATACGGGCGAGTTTGTCAAAAAAGGATATCTGGCACCGATCGACGGTTATCTTACCGATGACATCAAGACGAAATTCGGCAGCGTCATTATTGACAATGTCAACCGGTTTGACGGCAAGGTGTACTCCCTGGCCAACACCGGTCTGACCTTGCGGCTGATCTATAACAAGGATCTGTTTGACAAAGCCGGCATTGCCAATCCTCCGGCATCGCTGCAGGAAATGGTGGAGGATGCCAAGAAGATCACCGAAGCAGGCAAGGCTGAAGGCGTGTATGGCTTCGCACTGAACTTCAAAAGCCCGAAATCTGCATTTGACCGTTCCATCCGGGAGATTCTCTCCTTGAGCGGTTATCAGGGACTTGGGTTTGATCTGAAAACTGGCCAGTTTGATTTCGCGCCATACTCACAGACAATCGAATATTTCAAGCAGATGTATGAGGATAAAAGCATTCTGCCGGGTGCGGAGACACTCGACATCGACCCGCTGCGCGCCCAGTTTGCGGCAGGCAAAATCGGCATGTACCTCTCCTTCTCGACCGAGCCGGGTGTGTACAAAGACCAGTTCCCGACAGACATCAACTGGGCAGGCGCCCTGGCCCCGACGCTGGATGGTCAGATTAAAGGAACCTCTGAAATCGTATCTGCCGGAACCTGGCTCGGAATCAGTGCCAAGTCGGCACATCAGGAAGCAGCCTGGAAATTCATGCAGTACATGTACGGCGATGACGTCCTGAAGACTTATCATGAAAAAGGCTTTGGCATTGCTGTAGTGCCAAGTATTGTGGAACAGGCCAAAAATCCGGAGATCGCCGGAATGGAAGGGTTCCTGGTCGGCGAGCATGACTCCCTCTGGCCTGCGGTGCCGAACGTCACTCCGGAAGGCGCAACCTATGCGGATGCATTCTTCAAATATATCCTCGCAGGCGGAGACGCCAAGGCGATTACAGAAGATCTGAACACAAGATACAACGCCGCATTGTCCAAGGCTGTGGAGAAGGGCGAGGTTAAAGTTACGCCGGATGCCGCCTTTGATCCGCTGAAGCCGCAGGGAGAATAACAGGTTAGGAAGGGGCTTGTACGGGATTCCCGGCGCAGCCCCTTTGCTTTCCCCGAAGGAGGACAATATATGATATACAAATGGAAAAGGCTCGGGGAGAATTCCCTGTTCCTTATGCCAAGCATTATTCTGACGATCACCCTCGGCATCTATCCTCTGGTCTGGATGCTGCGCTATATGTTCTATGATTATGCCGGATACGGCGAAGCGCTGTTCATCGGACTGGACAATTTCAGCCGGCTGATCCGTGATGCCCTGTTCTGGGAATCTGTACGCAACACCTTCGTCTTTGCCGGAGGCAAGCTGCTGCTGACCCTGCCGCTCTCCCTGCTGCTGGCTGTTATCCTCAACGGCAGGCTGCGCGGCTCGAATCTGCTCCGGGGCATCTATTTCATGCCGACGGTAATCAGTACGGCAGTCATCTCGGTTGTATTTTATAACATCTTCAATTCCTATAACGGGATGGTTAACACGGTTCTAATGAAGCTGCACCTGGTCTCCCAGCCGGTCGACTGGCTGGGTCCGAAGCATGCCATGCTGACCGTAATCATAGTGGCGGTCTGGGGGGCGGTCGGCAATTATATGCTGCTCTTTCTCGCCGGGCTGCAGAGCATTCCGCAGGACCTGTACGAGAGCGCGTCCATCGACGGGGCGAACGCCGGAAGACGCTTCTGGAATATTACGCTTCCGATGCTGGCTCCGGTTGCCCAGATGGTCATTATGCTGGCGATTATCGCTTCCCTGAAGGGCTATGAGAGCATCATGGTCATTACAGAAGGCGGCCCGATCGGCAAAACCGAAGTCATGTATCTCTATCTCTATAAGCTGCTGTTCCCTGTGTCCACAGGTTCACCGGTAACGCAGCAGCTGGGCTACGGCAGTGCCGTGGGCTTCGCCTCGGCTGTAATTGTCGGAGCGGTTACCGGCCTGTATTTCTTCTTCAGCCGCAAAATGAACAAGGTGTATTAGGAGGTTTATCCAAATGAACGAACATGTGATATCCAAGCAGCCGGCAGGGTTGAAACAGGGGGTCCCCCGGCAGTCCGGCCATGCCGGAAGAATAGCGGTCCGGACGGTCATGTGGCTGTTCCTGCTGATAACGGCGCTCCTGACCCTGTTTCCGCTGCTGATGACGCTGACCGGCTCACTGAAGACCGGGGCGGAGATGATGACCGGCGGCAGCCTGTTTCCGGCCAGGCTGCAATTTGCCAACTACGCGGAAGCCTGGAAGCAGGCGAATTTTGCCCGCTATACCTGGAACAGTGCTTTTATGAGCCTCATGGTGACGGCGGGAACGCTGCTGGTAGCTTCAATGGCCGCTTATGTAGTGGACCGGCGGAATTTCCCCGGTAAAAGGATTTATGTCACGGTGCAGGCTTCCATGATGTTCATTTCGGTTGGCGCGATTGTGCTGCGTCCGCAGTTCGACCTGATGGTTGCGCTGCATCTGAATACGACACTCTGGGGCGTCATTCTGATTCTGGTCAGTGCCCATTCCAGTACGTTCTTCATGCTGCAGGGCTTCTTCAAAGCCATTCCGAGGGAGCTGGATGAAGCCGCTATGGTAGACGGCTCGGGGTTTATCCGCACCTTCTTCCGGATTATTCTCCCGCTGCTGACCCCGGGGCTGGGCGTTGCCGGACTGTTCGCCTTCCGCCATGCCTGGAATGAATATATTCTGCCGCTCGTATTCACAATGACCAATCCGAAGCTGCAGACGCTGACTGTCGGGCTGGCGAATCTCCGCTATGGCTCCTCGGCTGCGATGCAGATCCATCTGATGATGGCCGGAGCCTGCCTGTCGATTCTGCCGATGCTGCTGGCTTATATTCTGGCGAACAAGACCTTCATCCAGGTTACAGCCGGTTCGGTCAAGGGCTAACTGTTAATTTAATAAGTGCAAAGGAGACTCATCCATAATGAACGATTTAACGATAGGCAATCTTACTTCAAGTCCGGTAATCGTCCGGCATCCGCTGAATCCTATCCTGAAGCCGGCGGATGTTCCCTACGGTCCGGCTATGGTCTTCAATGCCGGTGTGGCGAAGTTCAAGGGCCGGTATGTAATGGTGTTCCGCAATGACTACGGGGATGAGAGCGCGGGAATCGTCGCCCCTCATCACACGACTAATCTGGGCCTCGCATTCAGCGATGACGGCATTTCCTGGGAGGTACAGCCGGAGCCGTGCTGGTCCTGGCATGACGAGGAAGTGGTCCGCGTGTATGATCCGCGGCTGACGGTGATCGGCGAACGCTGCTATCTGTGCTTTGCGGTCGATACGCTTCACGGCCTGCGCGGCGGCATCGCCGTGACGGAGGATTTCCGCTCGTTCGAGGTGCTGAGTCTGTCGCTGCCCGATAACCGCAACATGGTGCTCTTCCCGGAGCAGATCGGCGGCCGTTATGTAAGGCTTGAGCGCCCGCTGCCGGTCTACAGCCGGGGCGGCCGGGACCGCTTCGACATGTGGATGAGCGATTCCCCGGACCTGAAGTATTGGGGCAATCACAAGCTGCTGCTGGCGGTTGAGCAGGTGGCTTATGCGAATGACAAGGTGGGTCCCGGTGCCCCTCCGGTGAAGACGGACAAGGGCTGGCTGACTACCTTCCATGCTGTAGATCTTGACCACAGCCGGGGCAAGAACGGCTGGGAGGAGAGCTGGAAGAAGCGTTATACCGCCGGAATTATGCTGCTGGATCTTGAAGATCCAAGCCGGATTATCGGCCGGGCGCAGGCGCCGCTGCTGGCCCCGGAGGCGCTGTATGAGACCTCAGGCGGCTTCCGCAATCATGTGATTTTTCCCGGCGGGATGATTCTGGAGGATAGCGGAGAGGTCAAGATTTATTACGGTGCGGCGGATACGGTGGAATGCCTGGCGACTGCGCATGTGGATGACCTGCTCCGGCTGTGTCTGGAAGGAGGAAGAGTATGAATTACGGACATATTAACCTGCCGTCCGCAGCTGTGCCCGTCTCCCGCGAGGTTGATGTGCTGGTTATTGGCGGAGGTGCCGCGGGAGTGGCTGCCGCCATCGCCGCAGCCGAAGGCGGTGCAAGCACGATGATTGTGGAGCAGCGGGGGTATCTGGGCGGCATGGGCACCGTAGCACTGGTGCCGGCCTTCTGCCCCTACACGGATAAGGTGAAGCCGATCATCCGCGGTCTCGGCCTGAAGCTGATGGAACGGATGAAGCAGGCCTGCAATCCCGGCTTCCGGGAGGAGTACAGGGAGCAGCTGGACTGGGTACCGATTGATCCGGAGGTGCTCAAGCGGGTATACGACGATGCAATTATGGAGAGCGGCGTTACGCCGCTGTTCCATACCTTTGTCTATGATGTAGTCCTGTCACCTGACGGACAGACGGTTGAGGGGGTTGTGATTGTCAACAAATCGGGGCGGTCCTTCATCCGCTGCCGTTATATTATCGACTGTACAGGTGACGGGGATATTGCCGCCTTGTCAGGTGTCCCGTTCAAGAAGGGCGGCGAAGAAGGTGAACTGCAGCCGGGGAGCATGTGTTACCTGCTGACGAATGTGGACCGGATCAAATTTAACAGATTCCTGGAAGAAACGGGCGATACGGGCCAGCTGCACCGGACGGTTGAACAGGCCATTGCCGAAGGAGCGCTGCCGGAAGGCCGCAAATCGATCTCCGGGCTGGCCTGGGTCAGTGATTATCTGGTCGGCGTCAACTTCGGACATGTGTTCGGTGTGGACGGTACGAGGGCTGAGGCATTGACACGCGGGGCGATAGAAGGCCGCCGGACGGTACTGCGGCAGCTGGAATTTTTCCGCAGATACGTCCCGGGCTTTGAGGCGGCACATCTGGTGGCGAGCGGAGAGCAGCTTGGCATCCGGGAAACCCGGCGCATCCAGGGCGATTATACGCTGACTGTGGACGATTTCATTGCGGCGCGTTCCTTCCCGGATGATATCGCCCGCAATGCCTATTATATTGATATTCACCTGGCGACGAGCAAGAGTGATATGACCTTCAATCACCTGCCGCCGGGAGTCTCGCACGGAGTGCCCTACAGGGTGATGCTTCCTGTCGGCATCCGCAATCTGTGGGTGGCCGGGCGCTCCGTGTCCTCGGACCGGGCAGTTCAAGGCTCCCTGCGGGTCATGCCGAACTGCTTCTCGATGGGACAGGCCTGCGGAACCGCAGCTTCCCTTGCGCTTCGCGACGGCGGGGATTCCCGCAGCATCTCGGTTCCTGAGCTGCAGCAGCGCCTGCTGGATCAGGACGTATGGCTCGGGGAGAATTTCGTCCCTGGTGCGGCGGATGACAACGCGGCAGCGGGGCAAGTGCTGTGAAGAACCTTCCGCTGACGGAGGAATGGTTCCACGGTGCGGTATCGCTTGAGCACCGGGAGGAGGGAATCAAGCCGTGGCGGATTCCTTACCGCGATTATGACCTGTATCCGCCGGACGGCATTGGCGGCAAGGCGGAAATCTGCTCCGGCGTCCGGTTGCGGCTGGCTACGGATTCCAAGGCCGTGGCCTTGTCATTCGAGCCGCTGCCGGAAGCGGCTGCACTTGATTGTCTTCTGGACGGGCAGCTGTTCCAGACCCTCCGGCTTGCCGGAGGGGACAGGGAAGCCCGGTTCACGGAACTTCCTCCGGGAAGAAAGGAGCTGGAAATCTATCTGCCGCAGAATACCGGGATTACGCTAAGCGGCCTTGCGATCGATCATGGAGCTTCGGCTGAGCCGCTGCCGGATACGCGGCCGCGTTGGGTAACCTATGGAAGCTCCATCACCCAGTGTGTGGCCGCCTCCAGCCCGTCGCGCACCTGGCCGGCCATTGCCGCCGGGGAAGGCGGTTATCATCTGACGAATCTCGGCTTCTCCGGCAACTGCCTGATGGAGCCGATGATCGGCCGGCTGATCCGCAGCCTGCCGGCTGACCTGATCACCCTGTGTGTCGGGGTGAACATTTACGGCGCTGCTGCTTCCAGCCCGCGGATGTTCAAGCCGCTGCTGCTCGGCCTGCTGGAGACGATCCGCGAGAAGCATCGGGACACACCGCTGGTTGTAATCTCTCCCATCTACGGGACGGAGCGGGAGACGGAGGAGAACCCGCTTGGCTTCACCCTGCCGCTTATGCGCAGGGAGATCGCGGAAACGGTGCAGCTGCTGCAGGCGCGGGGCGACCGCCATCTGCATTACATGGACGGGCTGGACTGGTTCGGCCCGGAGGACGGAGCGCTGCTCACGGATGGCCTGCATCCGGGTGCCGAAGGGTATGAGCTGCTGGGCAGGCGCTTCGGCGCCAGGCTGGAGGCTGCGCTTCAGGCCGGACGGCTGTAGTCCGGCCGTTATTAGAGCATTGACGAACCAAGCGCTCTTTAAGCAGAACAAGGGCAGGCATCTGCCTGCACCGGTCCTGGAGAAACGTTAAGCAGCAGGCCCTCTTGTAAGCCGAGGACCTGCTGCTTCAATTTCAGATGAGGGAATGGGTTAACGGGGGATCAACCCGGGGAGTTAACTAATCGCCATCTGTCGGCCGCGCTGTTTTGCCGCCCGCCACTGTTAATTTATTGCGCTGACACTCTGCCAATTGTCCACTACAAACTAGTAACACCACGCCGTATCGCCGCCCGCCACTGTATATCTGCCAATCTATCTATGGTCTAAGCTCCACCTCAGTATTTCACTCCGGCCTGCAACAAATAAGTGTAAAAAGAGCATTTATTTTGCTTGAAAACAGCTATTAATATTTTTTAGTTGGAAAAAATACAACTAATTTCCTTGGTATGGCGTGGTTTGGGTGAATTGGGGCCGATTAAGTGTTGTTTATCCAACTATTTTTTTGCGAGCGGGTAGTTTTGGGGAATTAAGTGTACTTTTTCCACGTAATTTCCAAGTGGCTACGGGTACATTACTTGCAGGCTGTCCGCCAGTAAAATTGAAAAGTTACTTAAAGAAATCCACCAGCCTGCACCTAATCATGTCCCGCCTATGGCCCGCCCGCAGTTCATTTCATCCAGCAGCTCCAGATTCCAGAATGACCGGACAAAAGGGGAGAAGAGAGTCCCTATACTATTCCTCAATCTGATCCACCAACTCCCCCTTCACCTATATCCCCCCAAACTCTCTCAACTCTCCCAATTCTCCCAACTCTTCCAACCCTCCCCCCCTAACGGGTCCACGACCAGATCTTCGGACTCCTCCTTCATCTGGTCCTCGACCAGACCGTCCACCAGATCCTCGAGCCGTCCCTCTTGACGGCGGGCGGGAACCCGCCGTATGGTACAAGGGTTGGAAGTTAACGCGGGCGGGGAAATCCTGTTTGCTCAAAGAGGGGGACCTATGAATACATTCATAGCCTATTGCGGAAAGGCCTGGCGGCAGCTCGCCGGCAGATATTACCGGATATCCATCAAGCAGAGGATTCTGTTCTCGTTCATCGTGCTGATCACACTGTCCATCAGTGCGATGGGCAGCTTCTCCTATTGGATTGCCGCGCAGGAGATAGAGGATAATGCTTACGCCAGCAGCCGGGAGACGGTGAGCAAAACTACGCAGCTGCTGGATTCCCGCCTGAATGACGTGGCGCTGTCCGTGCAGTCGCTGATGCTGAGCGATGCGTACCGGAAGATGATGATCGATGTGTTCAGCCATGAGGTGTCGAACTATTATGTGCATCTGTCGGATCTGCAATATGTGCTCTCGCAGGCGATGTTCAACCAGCCGATGATCGAGAATGTGCTGATCGTTACACCGATCGGTGATTTCTATTCGACCACGCAGACCCGCGCGCAGGATAACTCGTTCTACGGCTCGGAATTATATGATCTCAGCAGGGAGCAGCCGGGCGGCTACTGGGCTAAGGGGCATTATGACCGGTTGTTCACGGGCAGCCAGCGGGTCATCTCCTTCGTAGTCAGGGGAATCTATGAATACCCTTACACACCGATCAGTAATGTGTTTATTGTGGTCAATATCCGGGAGAGCCGGATCGGTGAGCTGCTGAATCAGGGCGGACAGCAGCCCGGCCGGAATTATTACCTGGTGAACGGTGAAGGGGAGGCGGTAGTGGAGTCGAGCTGGCCGTTCCGCAGTAAATTTCCCTGGAAGCCGGTGCTTGCGGAAGCCGGGACAGAAGACGATCCGCAGGAACACTCTTACAGCTATGGCGGCAAGGAGTATCTTGTTAATTATAAAAGCTCCGCAGCCTCACCTGACTGGATCATCTCCGGCATGCAGTCCCGGGACCAGCTGCTGGGCAAGCTGCAGCGGGTGCAGCGCATCACCCTGTATGTAATCGGTGTCTTTCTGCTGACCACCTGGCTGATCTCCAATCAGCTGACATCTGCGCTGCTGAAGCCGCTCTTTAAGCTCCGGCGGCTGATGCGCCGGGTCGAAGAGAACCAGCTCAGTGTCGTGTACGAGAGCCGTTATGAGGATGAGGTCGCCCAGGTCGGCTTTCAGTTCAACCGGATGATGTCGGAGATTAAGGCGCTGATTGCGGATGTGAAGTCCAAGGAGGAGGACAAGCGGCATGCAGAGATCCGGGCGCTCACCGCGCAGATGGAGCCGCACTTCCTGTACAATACGCTGAATACCGTATACTGCAAATCGGTGATGGGCGAGAATGACGATGTGAATGAGATGATCCTGTCGTTATCGCAGATGTTCCAGATCGGGCTCAGCGGCGGCAAGGATCTGATTACCCTTGAGGATGAGCTGTCCCATGTACGGCAATATTTCGCCATTCAGCAGAAATGCTATGAAGGACTATTTGAATACACCGTGACGGTTGACGACGAAGAGCTGCTGTCCTGCCAGGTTCCCAAGATTATTCTGCAGCCGGTGGTGGAGAACAGCATCCAGCACGGGTTCAGCGACCGGACCGGAGGAGGAAGAATTGACATTACGGCCTGCCGGGAGCAGGGGATGCTCCATATTACCCTTACCGATAACGGGCGGGGGCTCGATGCAGAATTAGTCAAGCAGGGAATGAGCAGGGCTCCGCAGTCCAAGAAGGGCTACGCCCTGTTCAACATCCGGCATCGCCTGGCGCTGTATTACGGGGCGGAAGCCCGGATGGATGTGGACGGAGCGCCGGGTAAGGGGTCACGGACCGATCTGTGGATTCCGTTAGGGGAGGAGAGATGAAGGATGGACCAGAGGCTGGAGCCGGGAAGGTTCAAGTTATGTATCATCGACGATATCAAAAGTGTGGTGGAGATGATCTCGCGCAAGCCGGCGTGGCAGGAGCATGGTATAGAGGTCGCCGGTACGGCGCTCGACGGTGAAGAGGGGCTGCGGATCATCCGCGGGACCCGGCCCGACATTGTGCTGACCGATATCCGGATGCCGAGAATGGACGGGCTGCAGATGACCCGGGCGATTCTGGAGGTTCTGCCGGACTGCAAGATTATTATCCTTAGCGCGTATTCCGAATTCTCGTATGCCCAGGAAGCCATCCGGCTCGGGGCGCTGGATTTCGTGAAGAAGCCGTTTTCGCTGGAGGAGATTGTGAATGTGGTGCTGAAGGCGAAGGAGCTGTGCCGGGAGGAACGGCAGGAGACCGCAAGACTTGCGGTAATGGAGTCCAAAATCAGAGAAAGTCTGCCCATCCTCCGCCAGGAATATCTAACCTTCCTGCTGCATCACCAGACAACAGAAGATGATGCCCGTTCCCGGTGGGAGTATCTTGATATCCCGCTAACGCAGCATCATTTCTTCGTGTTCGTGGCTGAGATTGATGATTTCGCGGAGAAGCTGAGCGGCCAGTCTGTGCAGGAGGTCGAGCTGCTGCGGTTCAGCCTGCATAATATTCTGGAAGAGACGATTTCCGCCTGGACCCGCGGGGTCATTATCCGGGAGGCAACAGACCGGTATGTCTGCATCATGAACGGTTCGGACCCGGATATGGCTGCGCAGATTACGGAGACCTGCTGCAGTAATGTAAGCAGGTTCTCCCGCAGCACCCTATCTATTGGAGTGGGGACCGGCGTATCAGCGATTCATGAGCTGGCTACGGCATACAGGCAGGCGCTGAGCGCGCTGGGGTATCATTTCTATACCGGAGGCAACGGCGTATATCATTACAGTGCTATTGAGAATAAGCCTCTCTCGCTGTACAGCTATTCTGCCGCCGCCGAGCAGGAGCTGCTGTTCGCCCTGCGTTCCGGCAATGCCGCCAAAAGCCTGCAGGTGCTGGACCAGCTGTTCGCGGAGCTGCTGGACAGCGGGCTGTGGCCAGAGCCGCGTTATGTTGAAAGTGTCGGCTATGAGCTGAGCTCCAAGATCTGCCGGGTCATGCTGGAGCAGTTCCCTTATGAGCAGATGGGGCCGCTGGAACACAGAATTGAAGCCATGAAGAACCGGGTGCATCCTTCCCTGCAGGATATCCGGAGCCTGCTGGCTGAGCTGTGCCGGGAGGCCTGCGCGCTGGTGGAGGAAGCCCGTTCCCTGGAATCCACGCGGATTATCCATCAAGCCATTGCGTATATCCGCAGTCATCTGGATACGGGTCTGTCGCTGGAGCAGGTCGCGAAGCAGATCAACCTCAGCCAGGGTTATTTCTCCAACCTGTTTAAGAAGGTGCAGGGAATTTCTTTTCAGCAATATGTAATGCACGAGAAGATGGAGAAGGCCAAGGCGATGCTGATCGGCGGCCTGCAGGTACAGGAGATTGCCCAGGATCTCGGCTATGAGCACAGGCGTTATTTCAGCGAGGTATTCAAGAAATATACGGGCATGACCCCGTCGGAGTTCAAACTGCATTATCTCGGAAAAGAATAATAAAGGACAGGGGAGGGGATTCCGCCGCAGCGGAGATCTGCTCCCTTTTGCATAGGGCAGCTTCGGCAGTATCCGTAACTCCAGCAGAAACCTGCCCTCAATGTGGGCTTACCCGCCTTATGTGTAAGCGCTATCCAATCTATAATCAGGTTGTAAGTTAATTCAGCAGCGATAAACAAGGGGGCACTACCAATGATGAAGCGTACGCTAATGACATCTATGAGCCTGGTTCTGGCACTTGGCCTGGCAGCCTGCGGTAACAGTAACAGTAACGGCAACAGCGGCAATGCAGCAGAAGGCAAAGGGGATGCAGCGACAAGCGGTTCAGCGGAAAAAACCAAAATCAGCTACTGGACGGGCGACCGCCATGACGCTGATTTTATAAAGGAGAAGGTTGCCGAGTTCAACACTAACAATAAGGACGGCATTGAGGTGGAACTGGTCGTCAAGGGCGATGACTTCGATACTGCACTGGATCTGTCCTTCCAGACCTCGGATGCCCCGGATGTGATCCGGGTGAAGGAGAACACCATCCAGACGTTCTATAAAAAAGGTTTTCTCGCGCCTATTGATGAATTCCTCACCGATGAGCTGAAGGCGGAATTTCCGGCCATGCCGGATCTGAACGAATTCGACGGCAAGCGTTACAGCCTGCCGAACTTTGGCACAACGATGCGCCTGGTGTATAACAAGGATCTGTTCGCCAAAGCGGGCGTCGAGAATCCGCCAACCACGCTGCAGGAGCTGGTGGATACAGCCAAGAAATTGACGGAAGCCGGCAAGGCGGACGGGGCTTACGGCTTCGCACTGAATTTCAAGAATCCCGCCAGCGCCTTCGCACGTTCGGCACGGGTCATTGCGGAAATGAGCGGGTACGGCGGCTTCGGGTATGACTTCAAAACCGCCCGTTACGACTTCAGCGGCTTCGAGCCGGTTATCAATGCGTTCAAGCAAATCAAGGACGACGGCAGTATGCTGCCCGGCGTAGAATCGCTGGACATTGATCCGCTGCGGGCACAGTTCGCGGAAGGCAAGATCGGAATGTATATGTCCTACTCCTCTGAGCCGGGTGTCTATAAGAACCAGTTCCCGGCCAAGATTGACTGGGCGGCTGCCCCGGTGCCTACTATCGACGGTACAGTGAAGGGAGCTTCCGGTTTCCTCGGGGGCCAATGGCTGGCCCTGAGTTCGAAATCGGAGCATAAGGAAGCAGCCTGGAAGTTCATGGAGTTCATGTACGGGGATCAGGTGCTGACGGATTATCAGGAGAAAGGCTTCGGCATCTCCATGGTTCCAGCGGTCAGCGCAGTCGCCGCAACACCGGATGTAAACGGCATTGAAGGCTTCCTGCCGAACAAATATGACGGTGTATGGCCAGTCTATCCGGCCGTTGCCCCGGAAGGCATGAAATCAGATGATGCCTTCTTTAAATATATGCTGAACGGCGGAGATCTGAAGGCAGTGATATCTGATCTGAACAAACGCTATAACGCCGCACTGGACAGTGTAATTGCCAATGACGGTGTGAAGGCAGAGCCGGATGCAGGCTTTGACCCGGCCGGCCTGGGCGGCAAGTTCGCCAAGTAAAGTAACCAATGCTGAAAAGATAGAGATACAGGTCAGAATAGCAGGGATGGGGGAGCAGCTTTTCTCCATCCCTCTGCACTGGCCGTACAGGAAAGGAGCCGGAAGAGATCAAATGAACAAAACGAGAAATGCCTTATTTTCATACAGCTTTATTTTTCCAAGTGCCCTGCTGACGATTGTGCTCGGAATCTACCCGATTGCCTGGGCGTTCCGCTATATGTTCTATGACTACAAAGGATACGGCACGGCAAGATTTACCGGTCTGGACAACTTCAGCCGCATCCTGAAGGATACCCAGTTCTGGGACTCGGTTGTGAATACGTTTGTCTATGCTGGCGGAAAACTGCTGATAACAATACCGCTGGCATTGCTGCTGGCAGCAATTTTGAACCGCGGGCTGAAGGGCAGGCAGCTGCTGCGGGGGATTTTTTTCATGCCGACCGTCATCAGTACAGCCGTTATGGCCGTAGTGTTCTTCACTATTTTCAACTCGTACAACGGGATTCTCAATCAGTTCCTGATCAAAACGGGTCTCTCGGCTTCTGGCATTGACTGGCTGGGCCCGAAATATGCGATGCTCACTGTCATTCTGGTTGCGGCCTGGGGGGCGGTCGGGAACTACATGCTGCTCTTCCTCGCCGGGCTGCAGAATATCCCGGAGGATGTGTATGAGGCTTCTTCCCTGGACGGGGCCGGCAGAATACAGCAGTTCCGCTATATCACCCTGCCGATGCTCGGGCCGGTCATGCAGATGGTTATCATGCTGGCGATCATTACAGCCCTGAAGGGCTACGAGAGCATTATGGTACTGACCGAAGGCGGCCCGGTAGGCAAGACAGAGGTGATGTTCCTGTATTTGTACAAATTATTCTTCCCTGTCGGCGGGGGCAGTGCTGCGGTTCAGGTACAGGAGTTCGGATACGGCAGTGCAGTCGCCTTCGTGTCCGCGGTCATCGTAGGGATCATATCACTCATTTATTTCTACGCATCCAGACGGATGAATCAGACCGATTGAGGAGAGACGCGAGATGAGAATAAGAACCATACTGGGCAATACAATTTTATGGATATTTTTGCTGGCTTTTGCTTTTATCACATTGATCCCGGTTGTCATCACCATCCTGGGCTCCTTCAAGACGAATGCCGAGCTGACTGCGGGCGCGACCTTTCTGCCGGACAGCTGGCAATTCTCGAACTATGCTGAAGCCTGGGCACAGGCGAATTTCTCCCGGTACACAATGAACAGCCTGATTGTATCCCTGACGGCGGTCGTGGGTACGCTGCTGGTTTCCTCGATGGCGGCTTATGTGGTGGACCGTATGGATTTTATCGGCAAAAAAATATATATCGGCCTGCAGTCCTTCACGATGTTCGTCGCTGTGGGGGCGGTCGTGCTGCGTCCGCAATTCGATCTGATGGTCAAGCTTCATCTGCACAGCAGCCTCTGGGGCGTCATATTGATTCTGATCTCCGCACATGCTTCGATCTTCTTCATTCTGTTCAGCTTCATGAAGGGGATTCCCCGTGAGCTGGATGAGGCGGCGCTGATTGACGGCAGCTCCCTTGGCCGGACCTTCTGGCGGATTATTCTGCCGCTGCTTGGACCGGGACTTGGCGTAGGTGCCCTGTTCACCTTCCGCGGCGCGTGGAATGAATATCTGCTGCCACTCGTGTTCACGATGACGAAGCCGGAGCTGCAGACGCTGACTGTCGGCCTGGCGAATCTGAAATACGGGATATCTGCGGCTTCCCAGACCCATTACATGATGGCGGGTGCCTGCTTATCCATCCTGCCGATTCTCGTCGCTTATCTGTTTGCCAACAAATCCTTCATGCAGATGACGGCCGGTTCCCTTAAGGGGTAGACCACCGGCTTACCTTATCTCTATGGACTTATCCCTATTCATATTCAATTTTCAGGAGGTACACCCCATGACTCTACAGGTTCCCGCAATACTGCAATCCGCCCCGTTCATCCGGCGTTATCCGGGAAATCCGGTGCTGGATGCCTCGAAGGTTCCTTACCCTACCGCACTGGTGTTCAATGCCGGGGTAACGAAGTTTAACGGCAAATATGTGATGATCTTCCGCAATGATTACGGCTCGCTGGCGGATCAGACGATTGAACCGCATCATACAACGGATCTCGGCATTGCTTACAGCGATGACGGACTGAGCTGGACAGCAGGGCCAAAGCCGGTATTCAAAATGCATGACGAAGAGATTATCCGCGCCTATGACCCGCGCCTGACGGTGATTGGCAGACGCTGCTATATGTGTTTTGCCGTCGATACCAAGCATGGCATCCGCGGCGGCATTGCCGTTACCGATGATCTGGAGCATTTCGAGGTGCTTAGCCTGTCCACGCCGGATCTGCGCAATATGGTGCTGTTCCCCGAGAAGATCGGCGGCAATTATGTCCGTCTGGAGCGCCCGTTCACGGTATACAGCCGCGGAGGGCAGGACCGGTTCGATGCCTGGATCTCCGAGTCTCCGGATCTGAAGTACTGGGGTAACTCCAGCCTGCTGCTCGCGGTCGAGCATGTGCCGTTTGCCAATGACAAGGTCGGCCCGGCCGCGCCTCCGGTCAGAACGGATAAAGGCTGGCTCACCACCTTCCATGCGGTGGATGTGGACCCGGCGAGAGGCAAAAACGGCTGGGAGCCTGCCTGGAAGAAACGGTATACCGCCGGCATCATGCTGCTGGATCTGGAAGACCCCCGCAAGGTGATCGGCATGGCTAAGCAGCCGCTCATGGCACCTGAGACGGATTATGAGATTGACGGTGGCTTCCGCAATCATGTGATTTTTCCGGGCGGGATGGTTCTGGAGGATGACGGCGAGGTCAAGATCTATTACGGCTCTGCGGATACGGTGGAATGTCTGGCAACGGCCCATGTGGACGATCTGCTCCGGCTCTGTCTGGAGCCGGAGCATAGATAAGATTGGAAGCAGGCTGAGGGCGGAAATGCCGAGTAACTTCAGAAAATAGGAAAGAGGTGTTCATTTATGCTGAAAAAGTTAAAATTATTAAGCTTAATTGTGTGTATGCTCGCCAGTCTGTCAGCTGTCGTTCCTTTGACAGCAAGAGCGGCGGGGACCATTGTAAGCTATCCATTACCGTCGGTCTATACCACGACCAGTCAGTACACGGTAACAGCAGACTCTACCAATATACCGGTAATCGACACGTCGGAGGTATTTGTAAACTATAATTATTGTAATTTCTCTTTTTCAGGTTCGACTACAATCACAATAACAGCAAGCGAGCCAATCAATACCTATAATATTTCTCCCAAAGCTTTGGGAATCAATGCAACCAAGAGCGGAAATACACTTACCTTTACACTTTCATCCCCAACCTATCTTATCGTTAAAATCAATAACCTGAAGGATCTGGTTATTGCGGCAGATGCGCTTGAAACCAATGTTCCGGCTTCATCCGGTTCAGGGATATACAATGTTAAAACCGGGTACGGCGCCGACAGCACCGGTGCCGCTCTGGCTACAACTGCCATACAAAACGCCATTAATGCGGCTAACGCAGCAGGCGGCGGTATCGTATACGTTCCAGCCGGAGTTTACAAGAGCGGAAACCTTGTTCTCAAAAGCAATGTTTCGGTTTATCTGGAGGGTGGTTCTGTTATAAGGGGCTCAGGAAATCCAAGCGATTACACGACCCATTTTCACAAGAATTCTCTGGGTAAGGATGGAACCTGGTTTATTTATACGGAAACCAATGCAAACAATATTAAGATCTACGGCAGGGGAACGATTGACGGCAATGGCCATTATATGAGGAATACAAACAATTATTTGAACAATATTCTTGTACCCTTGCAGTGCAGCAACTTCACGGTTGACGGCATAACCATAAGAGACAGCGGTGGCTGGGCTACAATCGTTACAAGATCGAATAACGTAACCTTCCAGAATACAAAGCACTTCAACAACAATGAACTTGATTATGAAAATGATGCAATCGACATTCAAGAGAGCCAGAATGTGCTCATAAAGCACACTGTAGCCGTATCGGAGGATGACACCTACTCCTTTAAGACATGGGATGTAGCCACTACGGATATAGCTGCAAACTGGCCGGGAAGTCCTGAAAGCCAGTCAAATGTAGTGGTGGATGATGCTTTGGCCTGGAGCAGATGTGGGGCATTCAAGGTTGGAGATGGAGTGAAACAGCTTCAGGATGGCATCGTTGTTAAAAACTCTTATGTATACCGGTGCTGGCGTGCTTTAGCAGTAGGTCATCTGTATGGAACTCCGGCAGCACAAAACATCATATTTGACAATATAGATGTAGAAGGCTTCTGGCCAAGATCCGGTGTTCACTCCAGATGGTTTGATCTTTCTGCAAAAACCGGCCCGATCAAAAATGTGGTCTATAATAATATCAATTTACGCGCTTTAGGTGAAGTTTCCATAATGAAGGGCTGGAGTGACACCTCTACGGTCTCCGGAGTTACATTAAACAATGTCCGCGTCGGCGGAGTTGCGGTGAATAATTTGACAGATTTGAAAATAACAGATACGAACAGCTATGCTGCGGAGCCAAAATTCAACACATTGAAATTTGAAGCGGAAGGCTATAACCTTAGTTCAGGTGTTATATCCTATGAGGCAAGCACTGACGGCGGGCTGGATGTTGGCGGCGGGAGTAATGGCGACTATATCGCATTTAAAAATGTAGACTTTGGCAGTACAGCTAAAACAAGTCTTGATTTGAAGGTTGCATCCGCTAATTCCGGCGGGAGGATAGAATTCCACCTGGACAGTCCTACAGGCACTATGCTGGGTTATTGGACGGCAGAAAGCACAGGCGGATGGCAGACATGGTCCGTCAAGAATATCCCGCTTAATGCCGGGACAGCGGTAGGAACCCATACGGTATATGTTACTTTCGTTAAGTCAGATTCAACCACAGTTGCCAATTTAACCTGGTTCCAGTTCAAATAGAATAGTACTGGTCCTTCCCGGCACGCCCGGATGCTATTGTAACCCGGCTGTTCATCAACGGGACAGAAGTCCGCACCTTTCTGTGGTAGCCGTATACAGCTGACATCTCCGGGGCCGGGCTGATGCATGCCGGGGAAACAGCATCTTGATTGGGCTGGCTGGCTGCTGCCGCAGCCTGCTGGGCCCTCATCACCATATCAAGGGTGAGGTCTATAGGATCGCCCGGACAGCTTCAAAGATAAGCCTGGCTGGACCGACAAGGACCTGCCGCCGGATACCCGGGTATATCAGGACAGGCATGCCTTTGTCCGGTTCGGCCTGTCCTCATAAACAACTAAGCACATCTCCGGAAGACAGGAGATGTGCTTAGTTGTGCGGTGATACATTTAACTGTACTTCGTACAACTAAATGGGATGGTTTTCCATTGGAATCAGTTTTAATTGTATACCGTACACTTAAATTGCGCTAATAATAAGAAAAAAGGGCTGGCGGCTACTTTTAATTGTACGAAGTACAACTAAACCATTAATATCCGGCCCAACTATTTCTTTAATTGTACAGAATACAGTTATCCGTAGGTCGGTTCCTTCAGTTCGTGGGCTTAGCAGGCCGGCACTGTCCGTCCGTGAGCCCGGCATCCCAGCATCACACAACCTGTCAATCCGTCAGCTCGTCAGCTGAAGCAGCACCATAGCGCAGGCTCCGGCTGCGACCGAGCGCTCACCCAGGCTGCTGCGGGTGAAGCGGACGTCATATTGCCCGCGGTAGTAGGTACGCTCAAGAGCAATTCTCGTCGCCTCCTGATAGAAGTCATCTGCCGCGAGGAACAGCGGGCCGCCGAGGATGACTTCCTCGGGATGAAGGATATTGATCAGATTCGCCAGCCCGATTCCGCAGTAGACGGCCATTTCGCTGAACAGCCGGACGGCTACAGGATCGCGGGCCTGCAGCGCCTCAACCAGATGCGGGAATTCCAGCTCGGCGGCGCTTTCCGCCAGGTCACGGAGCATGGTGCTGCTGCCTTGCTCCCATGCTTCACGGGCCTGCCGCTCCAGCGTGTGGACCGAGACGTAGCTCTCCCACGCCCCTGCGTTGCCGCCGGGAAGCTGCGGTGGAAGGCCGGAGCCTTCGATAATCATCTGCCCGGCGGCTCCCTCCGTATCAATCATGCCATAGAGCAGCCGGCCGTCGTTCATGATGGCTGAACGCAGGCCGATGCCGGCATGAAGGTAGAGCAGATGATGCTGCATACGGCTGCTGCCGGCCCAGTACTCGCCGAGCAGCGCAGTATTTGCACCATTATCCAGATATACCGGCACGCTGAGCCGCTGCTCCAGCTGTGCCTTGATCTGCACCTGCGACCAGCCCGGTGCAGGGAAGCGGGCCGGGTTCAGGATGACGCCGGCCTTGCGGTCGAGCGGCCCGACTGCGCCGATGCCAAGCCCGGCCACGCGGTCCAGCCCGGTGGAGGCTGACTCCAGCATGCGCAGCACCTGCTGGTGGAGGGATTCAATCAGCCGCTCCGGGGTAAGCGCAGCGTCCATATTCCATGTATATTCATCCAGCAGGCGCAGATGAAAGTCCGTCAGGACAAGCCTTGCGCGGGTACGGGATATTTCCAGCCCCAGCAGATAGGCGTAGGCCGGGTTCGTTTCATAGAGGGTGGGGCGGCGTCCTCCGGTAGATTCACCGAAGCCGACTTCGAGCAGCAGTCCGGCGGACAGCAGCTCGTCCAGGATACGGGTTAAGGTGCTTATCGTCAGCCCGCTTTCATCCAGCAGGGTTTGTTTGGAGACGGTGCCGTATTTTCTTACGGTGAAATAGATTTCCTTGGCTCTGGGATTTGCTATAATCTCTTGGATAAGCTGCAAAGACGGTTCTCTCCTTATGAATATACTGACCTTGCTTTTACAATGACACAAAAAGCAGGGGGCCGCAACTGCATATCTGAGAGAATAAGCCCGGGAGAACGGCAGGACAGCCGCTTCCCGGAGCAGGCTAGAGCAGCGCTTTGAAGGAGTGGCGGATGACATCGCCGCGGCTGATGATGCCGACCAGCACACGGTTCCGTTCCACGGGGACTTTTTTGATCTGCTTTTTGCCGAGAATCGTGGCGATCACTTCAATCTCCTCCTCATAGTGCACGGTTACCACCTTCTTCTTGGCGATGGCCATGACATTCAGACCCAGCAGCCTGCGCGTCCGCTCCTCGAATTCATCATTATCACCGACGAACACATTAATCTGGAAAAAAGAATCGACAATCAGGTCCTCATGCCTGCCGATATAGCGCATAATGTCCCCGTCACTTAAATAGGCGACAATCTCGTTACGGTCATTGACAACCGGCATGCCGCTGATCCGGTGGGCAATGCATTTCTCGATAAAAGTCCGGACAGTATCATCCTGCTTGACCTTATAGACCTGACGGATCATAAATTCATGGGCTTTCATAGTAAGCTCCCCCTGAAAAAAATAACTCTAGCAAAAATAAACCGTATAATAAGTTGCATAATGAAAGTATATACTTGTATTATACAAGTGAAGCGATTTGTGTCAATCAAAGAAAGAGAAGAGGATGGGAACCCTATGGAGAAACGTTCGATTGAAACGATAGAGCTGGAAATGGCGGTTCTTGTCCGCCGTCTGACATCGCTTACTACGTACAAGAAAATCGGCAATCTGGACCGTGCGGCTTATCTTTTGCTGCATCAGATTGCTTTTCATAACGGCACTGCCGGTGTAAAGGCCTTAGCCGATGAATTCCAGCTCGATATCTCCACGGTCAGCCGGCAGGCGGCCGCACTGGAGCATAAAGGCTACATCACCCGTGTGCCGGACCCCGTGGACGGACGGGCCTATTCGCTGCAGATTACGGAGACGGGCGGGGAGATACTGGAGAGTAACAGGCAGGTCCGGCACGAAATCATCGGCAATCTGCTGGTGCACTGGTCAGATGAGGAGCGGGCAACCTTCGGAGGGCTGCTGAAGAAATTCAATGCGGCGTTTCAGGAGGAGGGCTGAAAAGGGGCCGCCGTTTCTTCTCCAGTCCGTATAGGCTATACTTATCCCAGGCAGAGGCAGCTCTGCTGGCTTGACATGAACAGCAGTAACGGATACAGCAGGGATAAAAGGATGATTGATGATGCGGGATGCGGGATGCGGGGCATCTAAATCCTTATATTCAAAATAAGCGTATGAGGTGCACCTATGAATGTAGATAACGATAAACATATAGATGAATTAATGGAGGCTTTTCAGCAGTTTGCCCGGATGAGCTGGCGCAAGACGACGCTTTGGGGTCTCAAGCCGAGTGAAATCCGTGTGCTGGTCTCGATTCAAAAGGGAATGAAGAAGGATGGCGGCAAAGGGCGGACGGTCTCCGATCTCAGTAAGCAGCTTAAGGTGACCTCACCGACAGTAACACAGATGGTTAACAGCCTGATTGCCCAGGGGTATGCTGTTCGTACACCGGATAGCCAGGACCGCAGAATCAGTGATATTACCTTAACCGATAAGGGGTCTGAGCTTGCCGGCATGGCCGTAGCCAAAGCACGCGAGACCTTCCAGGGGATGATTGATCATCTCGGTAAAGAACGGAGCGAAGCCTTGCGGGAGCTGCTGAACGAGGTGTACGGGTATTTCGACAGCCTGAACAGCCGGGAAAATGATTTCTGAGCGTTCAAACTACTTTTTTGATAGCTGCTGTTTAATTTCAGCCGGAGGTGCCTTATGAGTATGCATGACTGCCAGGAGAACAAGCTGCTGATTACGCTGGAAAATCTTAAACGCCTTACTCCCCGTTCGCAGAGCAGCGACATTATGCCGCACGGGGAGTTTGTTACGATGTTTGTTATTCATACGGCGATGAAGCAGCAGGAAGCGGGAGGGCAAGGGGAGGAAGGACCGTACCCCGGACTGATGGTCTCCAAATTAAGCGAGCTGATGCAGGTCAGCAGGCCCACTGCCTCACAGATGGTCGGCACATTGGAAGACAAAGGGTTTATTGAACGTGTAATGTCCGAAACAGACCGGAGAGTCATCTATATCTGCCTTACGGACAGCGGCAAAGCAGCGTTCGGCAGCCGGATGGAGCTATACTCGGATGTGCTGGCTGAGATTATTGAGAAGGTGGGCCGGGAGGAAATTGATCAGCTGATCGCCACCTGCGGCCGCCTCATGGAAGCGGTGAATGAAGTGCGGCCAAGGGTAGTGTCTAATCCGCCGATGGAGCAGCATCACAGGTTGAACCTGTGATCTTGGGCTTCCGAGTGCGAGGAAGCGGAGAGTGCTATTGTACTTTGTACAACAGATCACGGCTAAATCCGCCTAAAAATAGAATGGATTTTAAGGTCGTTCAGCAAGCATTCTAGTGTATAAAATACAATGGGGCCTTTTCTTTAGGCGTTCCCTTATCGCCAACAAACCTCTAAGGTTTCCAGTTCAATCTATTTAGATGATTGCCGCTCAGCCGTGAAGACCAAGCCTTAGAGGGTCTGTGCGGTTTTTTTGCCGTGGAGGAAAGGTGGAAATTCATCTCCCCCGCCTTAGGATGGTGAAACTTCAGGACTTCTGGAATTCTGGATGCAAGCCAGCGTTTTGTCCCCTGCGGACAGGGGCAGCTGTACGCCAAACACCGCAGATGTACCTATCCAAGGAGAGCCTGGACCCCCTATGATCATCTCGTATGGAAAGCGCTACCATTAATTGCCGTTTCATCAGGAGCAGGATAGAAGCAGTAATGAACAGCAGAGAGCAGATCACGGCACAAAAAGAAAGCGCTTTATAAATTGCCGAGGGGAGCTGGGAATATTGAAGTCTTTGGGTAAGAAAATCAGACTCGTCCTGCTGCTGCTGATCATGACAGCGGGGCAGACCGGACTTGCGGGAACCAGGCAGAATGTAGCGGAGGCGGCGGATAAAGAGCTGGCGCAAAAGCCTTATATGGGCTGGAGCAGCTTCAGCATGCAGGTGTATGAACCGTCAGGAAACTGGATCTCGGCGGACAGCATCAAGAAGCAGTCCGATGCCATGCACGAGAAGCTGCAGCCGCACGGCTATGAATATATCAATATTGACGCCGGCTGGAACGGGAGTATGGACGAATACGGCAGACCGCTTCCGAGTACAGAGCGGTATCCGGACGGTTTCCAGGATGTGATCGATTATGTCCATAACAACGGCCAGAAGATTGGAATCTATCTGATCCCGGGCTTGTCTATTGATGCCTATAACCAGGATCTGGAGATTTACGGTACAGGCGGAGAATGCCGGGTACGCGATATTGCCGCGCAGCCGCTGAAGATTGTGGACGCCTGGAATGCCTACAGCTACAAGATTGATTTCAGCAATCCTTGCGCACAGAAATACGTGGAGTCCATTGCTGATATGCTGGGCGAATGGGGCATTGATTTTGTCAAATTCGACAGCGTGACTCCGGGTTCCGGGATCAACAATCTGAGCCTGGACTCGCGCGGTGATGTGGAGGCCTGGTCGAAGGCGCTAGCCCGCCATGATATCTGGTTCGAGCTCTCCTGGGCACTTGACCATAATTATGTTGACTTTTGGAAGAAATACGCCAACGGCTGGCGGATCCAGTGGGATGTGGAGGCTTATGACAGCAATGTGGGGCTGACCCAGTGGGCGAATATCGCCCGCCTCTTCCCGGATGCTGCCGTATGGTGGAGGGATGCCGGGCCCGGCGGCTGGAATGACTTCGATTCCCTGAATGTCGGGAACGCAGCGATGGACGGCCTGACCCGGGACGAACGGCAGACCGCGATGACCTTCTGGGCGGTCTCTGCGGCCCAGCTCTATATCGGCAACGATATGACCAGGCTGGACGATTACGGCCTGCAGCTGCTGACCAATGATGAGGTCATTGCCGTCAATCAGGCCGGACGCCCGGCCCATCCGGTATCGACCGACACGAAGCAGCAGGTCTGGTATGCCAATAACGGTGACGGAACCTACAATGTTGCCTTGTTCAACCTCGGCAGCCGCAGTGCTGCGGTGAATGTGAAGTGGAATGATATCGGGCTGGAAGGCCCGGCTTCCGTCCGCGATCTGTGGAGCCACAGCGAGCTTGGCACCTTCAATGACGGATACAGTGCAGGCCTGCTTGAACCGCATGCCTCGCGGATGTTCAAGGTGACAGCCAAGGAAGGCGTATCGGTGGTGAATGATGATGATACCGGGCTGCGCTATACCGGGGACTGGCAGCGTAACGGCGGGCAGGAGCAGATGCCGGGCAGCCAGGATCTGCAGCTTACCATTACGGATTCTACACCAGACCCCGGGACAGAAGTACCGGGTGACGGCGGGCAGCCGGGAGGCGGAGCGGAAGGAGAGCCGGGTGCCGGGGGCGGTGCTACAGTTAGCCGCTCAGTCTATGTCAATGACAGCAATCCGGGCATTATCTACAGCGGCTCATGGTCAGCCTCTACCGGCAGATCCGCCGGAGATCACCGGGGAGATGTACACTATACGGAACAGAACGGGGATTATTTCCGGTACACTTTTACTGGAACAGGCATTGAGCTGTTAACGGAGAAGGATTCTTCCCAGGGCGATATGCTGGTCTATCTGGATGATGCCGTCATTCCGGACCGGGTGAGCACATATACGCCAGGGAATAAGGAAGCTCAGCAGATCGTCTACAGTGCTTCCGGGCTGGCGGAGGGAGAGCATACCTTGAAGGTGGTCAAGGATTCCGGCCAGTATATGCTGCTGGATGCGCTCCGGATTACAGCAGGACAGCTGATGAATCCGCTTGCCGGTAACTTCGACAAGGGAAGCGGCAAGCAGGCGGACCTGGAGATTACACTGGCTGCAGGCACTGACTCGCTGCTGGAGATCACGAACGGCGGGACTCCTCTGCAGCCGGGAGCAGATTATAATGCAGACGGCAATAAGGTCACAGTGAAAAAAGAATATCTGGTCAACCAGCCGTCCGCCGGGGCGGAGCTGCTGTTCAGCTTCGACGGAGGAAGCAGTGAAAAGTTTACCGTCCAGATTACCGGATCGTCTACGGTCCGCTATGAGCTGGTTAACAATGATGATGCAGCCATTACCTATAATGGCTCCTGGTCTCGCAGTACAGGAAGAGGAATGGGTGACTACAAGGATGATGTGCAGTACACCGAGATGAACGGGGACTCCTTCGAATATGACTTCAGCGGGACGGGGATCAGTCTGTATACAGAGACAGACAGCTCGCAGGGGGACATGGATATCTATATCGACGGGGAATTCAAAGAAACGGTAAGCGCATATCATAATGGTCGGCAGGCCCAGCAGAATCTGTTCAGTGTCTCCGGCCTGCCGGAAGGCATCCATACCCTCAAGGCAGTGAAGAAGTCGGGCAGTTTCATGCTGCTGGATATGCTGAAGGTGGAGATTCCTGATCTGATTAATCCGGTAGAGGCGGATTTTGACAAGGCGGCAGGGGCCGGGACCGACATTGAAATCACCCTGCTCCGGCGGCCTGAATTGTTCGGCGGGATCCGCCAGGGAGCTTATCAGCTGGAGAAGGGCAAGGATTACACAATCACCGGCAGCACAGTTACTCTTTCGCAGGATTATCTGTCTGCCCGGCCGGCGGGAACGCTTAGTCTTACCTTTGAATTTGGCGGCGATTATCAGAACGATGTGCATTACTCGGAGCAGGACGGAGATTTCTTTGAATATGCTTTTACCGGCAGCGGGATTGCACTGGCAGGCCCAACCGGCCCTGCACTGGGAGATATCGAACTCTATGTGGACGGAGAACTGCTGCAGACGGTCAGTGCCCATAGTGAGAACCGGCAGATTCTGCAGAGCCTTGCGGTGATCTCCGGCCTGGATGAGGGGCGGCATGTGCTGAAGGTGGTCAAGAAATCCGGCGGATACATGCTGGTTGACCAGCTGAGAATTACGCTGGCTGCTGAGGATGACGGCTCCGGAGAGGAGCCGGGTGAAACGCCGGCACCGACTCCGGCTGCTACACCAGAGCCGGCGGCTACACCGGCGCCGACAGCAACCGTGCAGCCGGGAGGGAACCCGGCCCCTGCAGTAACAGTGTCACCGGCAGCGACGGTGACACCTGCCGTGACCCCGGCTCCGTCCGGAGCGCCGGGCACGGCTGTGGATGGGCATATGCCGCATACCGCATATGCCAAAGGGTATCCCGGCGGCTTGTTCAAGCCGGATCAGAAGATTACGCGCGCCGAGATGGCGGCGCTGCTCTTCGCAGCCTTGCCGCCGCAGACAACCGGCGCGGCTCCTTCGTTCACCGATGTGAACAAGGATCACTGGGCAGCGGCGGCGGTCTCCGGGGTGGCCGGAGCCGGACTGATGACCGGCTACAGTGACGGGACCTTCCGGCCCGGGCAGCTGATTACCCGTGCCGAGCTGGCTAGTCTCGCAGCCGCGTTCCTTCCGGCAGACTCCGCTGCAGGCCGCGGATTCACTGATGTAGCCGGGCACTGGGCAGCGGCGGCCATCCTGAAGGCGCAGGGCGCCGGAGTGCTGAGCGGCTACAGCGACGGCAGCTTTAAGCCGCGTAATCCGCTCACCCGCGCCGAGGTGGTGACGGTGATTAACCGGCTTACCGGCAGGGGGCCGCTGCATGGCATAACGGCTTCCCCATGGCGTGATGTGCCGCTCACCCACTGGGCTTATGCCGACATTATGGAAGCATCGGTTGACCATGTCTGGAAGCCCGCTGACGGAAGCGGCGAGCAGCTCAGCGAATCATAACTGAATTCTTCTTCCGCCAGCACTGCCGCCCGCATGAGGATTCGTACCGGGCGGCAGCTGTCTGCGGAGAAGCAGCCTGTCCCTATTGCGCTGTGCTGCTGCGCGCTGGACTACGGCCGTACGAATGAAGCGGACCTTATTCCGCCAGACCGGGCCGAATTGTGGAGCTATAGGCATAATAGGTGTAACAATACGAATCCGATCTGAGCCACAATGTGATCGCTACTGGAGCGCAGCACGATCCCAGCACGAACCCAGCACGAACCCAGCACGAACCCAGCACGAACCCAGCACGAACCCAGCACGAACCCAGCACGAACCCAACACGAACGCAGCACGAACCCAGCACGAGTCCAATCTAGTAACTTAACGGACATCAGGGACCTTATCGTTCCATTTTTGGCTTATTTGACCTATTTGCGGACATCACGGCCCTTATTTGCTATTTCCGGGCGGCCAGTCCCGCTTTTCCGGCGCAATAACGGCTCTGTAGTCCGTAAGCAACATACTAAGGCGCTTTTTCGCGATTTAACGTCTTCTCAGTCCGTAACACTTGGTGAAGTACAATAAATTTCTTGCGTAATTGTCTGCAGCTAGCTTCAGCTTTGGACAGAGCCAACCATTTCGCGGAGAGCCCGGCCTGTTCACGCACGCATACGTGGTGTACGATTCGATTCAATCGGAAGTCCTAATAAAAAGCAGTGATGCCCGGTTTGCATCGCTGCTTTTTATTAAATTTCCGACTCTTGCCGGACAAAGTGCCGGACTAAAGGCTTGACGGAACGGCAAATTGTTTTAAGCTAATGTTATGATAGCGCTACCAAATGAGGGGAGAATCTTTCCATGCCCAAATACTCCAAGGTGTTCCGCAGATTCCTGATCTCCTACATGGTTATCTTAATTATTCCGAGCATCGGGGGATACATGTCCTACCACACTTCGATCTCCGTAACGGAGTCCATCTCCATTGAGAACAGTGTGACCCAACTGGAGAAAAGCCAGGAAATTCTGGAGCGCCGGATGGCTGAAGTCGAGGGGCTTACCCGGCAGCTGGCCATTAATCAGGAACTGAATGTGCTGATGAATGAAAGAGGCAGCAACAAAAATGTGTTCGGAATCTGGAGAACGATGCGCAATGTGCTGACCTTTGGACAGACGAATGATTTTCTGCAGGACTATTATATTTATCTGGCTAACTATGACCTGGTGTTGACCGCCGGCTCCTCTTACCGTCCTGATCATTATTATGAAATTTACCATTATGCCGATCTGTCGCTCTATGAGTGGAAGCAGGAGATTCTGGACCGGACACACCGCAGTGAGATTAAGCCGCTGAGCGCTTATTCAAGTAAGGGATTATCCAGCTCAGTGATTACTTATATGCAGTCGCTGCCGCTGGACAGCTTCAACAATTCTTCTCCCGCAGTCGTTGTGGTGATGATTGACGAGAAGGTGATTGCCAGTCTGCTGTCCGGACTGACCGAGCGGTACGGCGGATGGGTCCATATCAGTGATGCCGACGGCAATACCATAGTGTTGCAGGGGCAAAATACAGACTATGTGCAAAAGCTGGCAGCTGACCGCCATTTTGACGGAGGTAAAGTAAGCCAGTTCTACAGGGATGATCTTGTAATTACGACCCGCTCCGGCACGAACGGCTGGGTGTATCAGGCGGGGATTCCCCGCAGTGTGCTGATGGAGAACGCGAACAAAATCAAGTATATGACCTGGCTCATTACCGCAGGTGCCCTGTTCCTCGGCCTGCTGGCCGGGCTTGTGCTTGCTTACAGAAACAGTATGCCGATTAACCGGCTGCTGGCCGTCATGAAGGAGCAATTCGGTAAGGAAGACCACCCGGAGCGCAATGAATTTGACTTCCTGAGCGGGAATATCGCCGATATGCTGACGAAGAACAAGCTGCTGGAGAGTGAGCTGAACCGCCAGCTGCCGCTGGTGCGGGATGCTTTTCTGAAGCGGCTGATTGCCGGGGAATTCAAATCACGAGAAGAGATTGTCTCCGCGGCTGAACAGGCGGATATCGGGCTGGGTGAAGGAACCGGGTACGCGGGAATTCTGCAGATTAAGGGGTATTCCGGCATGGACAGTGTGGAAATCCTGAATGAGCTGAATGCGGCCCGGCTCCTCTTGAAGCAGACATTTACTGAACTTGCGGGCCCGCTCCCGATGACCGACATAGGCTCGGATACAATCGTCATTCTCTTCTTCTTACCGGAGGACGGCCGGCTTGCCGGCAGTGAGACAGGAATGGAGCTGCTCATGGAGCAGTGGGTCCAGCAGGTATTTGAGGAGTACCGGATTACGGTGCAGGGCGGCTTCGGGGAGTATTTCCCTTCGGTTACCGGGGTCAGCGAGTCGTTTGAGCAGGCCCGGCAAGCGCTGGAATATGCGGTATATACGAACCGGAAAGGAGTCATACGCCATCAGGAGGTGCAGATTGAGAATACGACCTACTATTATCCGCTGGAGACAGAGCAGCGACTGATCAGTACTATCCGCGCCGGTGAGCTGGCTGAGGCGGTGCGGATCATCGATGCCACTTTTGCACAGAACCTGGGTCCCCGCGAGCTGTCGATGGAGATGAAGCATCAGCTGACCGGCGAGATAAAGGCTACCTTCCTCAAGCTGCTGGATCAGAAAATATTCATGGAATCCCCCCTCGGCGAAAGTGTAAAACGGCAGATTATCGATTTAGACATCTCGGAGCCGCTGGAGAGCATCCAGGCGGAATTCCTCGTGCTGACGGAGGAGCTCTGCGGCTTCATCACCAACAAAAAGAAGGATGCGCATACCCAGATCATCAAGCAGATGTATCAGTATACCGCTGAAATGTACGCCGATACCGAGCTCACCCTGTACCGCGTCGCCGAGCATGTGGAGCGTCCAGAGAAGTATATCTCGCAGCTGTTCAAGGAAGTGACCGGAGTGAATTATTCCGATCACCTGATCAAGGTGCGGATGGATGCAGCTGCAATCCTGCTGAAAGAAAGCCGGTACACCGTGGACGAAATCGCGGCGAGAGTGGGCTACAACAGCTCGCATTCCTTCCGGCGGGCGTTCAAACGCCTGACGGGCATCTCACCCAGCACCTACAGGCAGTCGCCTGACGAATAGAATGTGCTTCTATACCCAAGCAGCCGCAGCTGTCCAATGCCGGATAGCGCGGCTTTTTTCATTTGCGGGGATGATGAGGGGAACAAGTTTGTGGATTAGCGGGGCGTGGGCTGGATGAAGGAAATAGAGTGAAAAATCCCTTTAATGATGGCTGGAGACGGGCTGTTTGGAGGAGATAGAGTGAAAAATCCCTTTAAAGTTGGCTGGAGGCGGGCTGTTTGGAGGAAATAGAGTGAAAAATCCCTTTAAAGTTGGCTGGAGGCGGGCTGTTTGGAGGAAATAGAGTGAAAAATCCCTTTAAAGTTGGCTGGAGGCGGGCTGTATGCAGGAAATAGAGTGATAGGCTGGAAAAAGTGGACGGACCAGGGAAAGTAGGAGCACAAGTGCCCCTATTTCCGGCCAAAGTGGGCGGGCGGAGGGAATGGTGGGCGGGGAAAGTTAATAGAAAGTTAGCTGGCCCATACTCCAGGCGATACTGTCCCGGGAACGGGGGGCGGCTCTCCTGAGTAATGCTAAACAGCCTGTACAGGCGGGAAATGGACAAGTTGGAGGCGGTAAGCAGGCGGAAATCGGGATGTAAGCGCATGCAATGGACCCCGGAAAACGGATGAATTGTACGCAAAATACGGAAATGTACCTATTCAACTCCGGCTGCCGGACCTTATGATCGAGTCGTGGAGAAAGCGCTATCACACACCCGGCCGGCAAACCGGACCAACAGTTTCATGGCAAGCTGGCAAAAGCACAATCACGTATTAACTCACCATCAGCAACCGAGCCCAATAAGCTCTAAGCTCCTGAAGCAACTGTACACAAAGCAGCTCACCATCAACAACCGTACCAACCAAGCTCCACGCTTCTGAAGTAGTTTTTCTCAAAGCAACTATGCACGAAGCAACTCATCACCAACCGTGAAGTAAACGCTGGCACAACTTATAGGGGGGATTATTCTGGAGAACAATCTGATATTAAACGACAAGCCGGCGCCCCGCAGCAAAGGACAAAGCTGGCTCGCAAGTGCCGGGAAAAGCATGCTGAAGCACTGGCAGCTCCATCTGCTGGTCATTCCACCTCTGCTGTTTTTCCTGATATTCAAATATTATCCGATGGCGAATGCAGTTCTGGCGTTCAAGGATTATAACGTGATCAAAGGCATTTGGGGCAGTCCGTGGGTAGGTTTCAGGAACTTTGAACTCTTTTTCGAGAATCCGATGTTCTGGACGCTGGTGAAGAATACTTTGCTGCTGAGCGGCTTCCTGCTGCTCGCGGGGTTCCCGATTCCCATCCTGCTGGCACTGATGATCAACGAAATCCGCGGCGGCCGGTTCAAAAGGTTTGTCCAGCTGGTTTCTTTTGCCCCCTACTTTATCTCAACCGTGGTTATGGTGTCGATCATTATGCTGTTCCTTGCTCCGCGCCTCGGGTTCGCCAATATTGCGCTTAATTTCTTCGGGCTGCAGTCGGTGAATTTCCTCGGGGAGCCGGGCATGTTCCGCTCGATCTATGTCTGGTCCGATATTTGGCAGACCGCAGGCTATAGCGCTGTAATCTATCTGGCCGCCCTGGCCGGCATTGACCCTACGCTGTATGAGGCCGCCAAGGTGGACGGAGCTTCACGGTTCCAAAAGATCCGCCACATCGACCTTCCCGGCATTGTGCCGACGATTGTAATTATCCTGATTCTGAATGTGGGCAATGTGATGGCGATCGGTTTTGAAAAAGTATATCTGCTGCAGAATCCGCTGAACATCGCGAGTTCGGAAATCATCGCCACCTATGTGTACCGGATCGGGCTGCTGAATGCCAATTACAGCTTCGCAACCGCGGTCGGCTTATTCAACTCTGTCATCAATCTGGTCCTGCTGCTCACCGTTAACGGCTTGGCGAAGCGGATCACGAACAACAGTATCTGGTAGGAAAGGAGTGCTCGTATGGCCGCTTCACCAGCAGTTTCCCAGAAAATCAAAGAATCCACCGGTGACCGGATTTTTCTCACGGTGGTCTATACGGTGCTCATCCTTGTGGTGATAGCCGTATTGTATCCGCTTATTTTCATTATCAGCAGCTCGATCAGCAGTCCGGCGGCTGTAACCTCCGGCAAGGTGTGGCTCTGGCCCGTAGACATTTCGTTCAAGGCGTTCCGGGTGCTGTTCAGCACACATGAGATTGTTTCCGGCTATGCCAACTCGATTTTTTATACGGCGGCTGGTACGGTGATCAGTGTAGCGCTGACGGTAATGATTGCTTATCCGCTGTCGCGCAAATCTTTTTTCGGCCGCAATGCGTTAATGATGGTAATTACGTTCACGATGATCTTCAGCGGCGGGCTGATTCCTACCTACATGGTGGTCCGCCAGATGCATCTCATTGATACCCGCTGGGCGCTCCTGATCCCGAATGCGATCTGGGTGTGGCAGGTGATTATCGCCCGTTCCTTCTTCCAGTCCTCGATTCCGGAGGAGCTGCTGGAAGCGAGCGAAATTGACGGCTGCAGCGATATGCGGTTCATCCGCAGTGTGGTGCTTCCGTTATCGAAGCCGATTCTTGCGGTGCTGGTGCTGATGTATGCCGTCGGCCAGTGGAACTCCTATTTCGACGCACTGATCTATCTGAAGTCAGCCAATCTGTTCCCGCTGCAGCTGGTGCTGCGCAGTATCATTATCCAGAACAACAGCTCCGGCACAATGGATGCGATGGCGATGGTGGAGCGGCAGCAGATGGCAGAATTACTGAAGTATGCGCTGATTGTGGTTGCAACGCTGCCTGTGCTGGTGATTTATCCGTTTGTGCAGCGTTACTTCGTTCAAGGCATGCTGGTCGGCTCCGTCAAAGGCTGAGTCCCGGCATGTGCATCTGCAAAGGGGGTGAGACCATCCGCCGTCAGCCCGTATAAGCTCCACCCTGTTCAACTCATACAAAAGGGAGTGATTGATTTTGAAGAAAAGCCTCATGAATTTGTTAATGCTGGTTACGGTATTTACGATCGTGATCAGCGGATGCTCGGGTAAAAATACAAACAGCCCTTCGGGTGCCCAGGCCACTAACAGTAATAGTAATACAAGCACGAATGCGCCTGCTGCCGCGGCACCCGTGGAGATCAGTGTCTTCTCCGTCCAGGAATCAGGCATCGATATTCCGACTAATAAGTTCACAGCTTTCCTGCAGGATAAATTCAATATCAAGTTCGACTGGCAGATCAACCCCTCTGACGGGGCAAAAGAGAAACGCCAAATCTCCCTGGCCAGCGGTGACTATCCCGATGCTTATCTGCTTACTGCCTACATTGATGAATTCTCGCAGGGCGATGTGCTGAAATACGGCCAGCAGGGCGTGCTTGTGCCGCTGAATGATCTGATCGACAAGTATGCCCCGAACATTAAGGCGGCGATGGAAGAAACACCTGCGCTCAAGACGCTGAATACAGCACCGGACGGTAATATTTACGGGCTGGGCGCTTACACGGAATGCTTCCACTGCTCCTATCCGAATAAAATGTGGATCAACACCGAATGGCTGAAAAAGCTGAATCTGGAGATGCCGAAGACGACCGAGGAATTTAAGCAGATGCTTGAAGCCTTTAAGACCCGGGACCCGAACGGCAACGGTAAAGCCGATGAAGTGCCGCTGAGCGGCTCCACTGAAGATTTCGGCGTACGGATCATTCCTTATCTGATGAACAGCTTCGTCTATGATGATGACCGCAATTATCTCAATATGACAGCGGACGGCAAGGTCGAATCGGCAGCAATCAAGCCGGAATGGAAAGAGGGCCTGACCTATATCAAATCCCTGTTTGATGCCGGGCTGATCGATCCGGGGGCGTTCACCCAGAATGCGGAGGCATTCAAAAAAATCGGTGAAAATGCCGATGCCGAAATTCTCGGCGCCGGTGCGGGGATGCACCCTGCCATCTTCGTGAATATTGACCCGGGCAATACCCGTTCGGCGCATTACAATCCGCTTGCTCCGCTGACTGGCCCTTCCGGCGTATCGTTTGCTACCCATGATGCGGGCGGGGTATCTCCGGGAGCCAAGTTTGTTATTACCAACAAAGCCAGTGAAGAAGCGAAGATCGCCCTGATCCAGATGGTCGACTATATGTTCACTCCAGAAGGCCAGACCAATGCGGCCAGCGGCATGAAGGGAATTGACTGGACTGATCCGGGTGAAGGTGATGTAGCGCTCGGCCAGGATTCCACACCGGTGATCAAGTCCATTCCGATGGCGGAAGGTGAAGCGCCGCGCAATGCGGGCTGGAGCGGCATGGGCCACTTCTATATGCCGAAGGAATACCGCGATACCTTTGTCCAAGGTACTGATATCTATGCTTCTAACGGTTACGAACGCAGACTGTATGATGCTTCGCTGCTGTATCAGGGCCATGAGCCTAAAGATCTGTTCCCGCTCTGGTCAATCTGGATTGATCCAAGCGACATCGACGAAGCCAGCATGCTGCAGACGAACCTGAGAAATTATATTGAGCAGAATGAGCTGCAGTTCATCACCGGCAACAAGGACCTGAATAAGGACTGGGATGCTTATGTGAAGGGCCTGAAGGACCTGAAACTGGACCGTTATCTGGAGATTCTGCAGAAGGCTTATGATGTGTCGGCAAAATAAGTGAGCCGGCGCGAAAGCGCAGGCAGCACAAAGCAGCTGTAATGATGCCGGCCTGGCTGGCCGGCATTGCTGTTTGCGGGCGGGCGGTTTGCTGGCCGCTAGCCGCTATGCAGCAGGTACAGCGGTTGATCTTTAGTATTGTTTATGGAGGTGGATGTATGGCGGGTGAGCTGAACAGCAGGGGCCACCCAAGCCTTATTCCCCGCCGGGGGCTGCCCGGGATGAGGAGGAGGCTTGCGGGAAACGGGCCGGTTACGGCCGCTTTTCTGGGCGGATCGATTACTGAAGGGGCAGGTGCTTCGGAGGCGGAGGCTATGAGCTGGCGTGCGTTGACCGGAGCATATCTGCAGGAATTGTATGCGGGCCATCCCGTACGCTGCATCAATGCCGGAGTCGGCGGAACCACATCAGCTTTCGGTGCCCACCGGCTGCAGGAGCATGTGCTGGCGGAGGGCCGTATTGATCTGCTCTTCGCCGAATTCAGCGTCAATGACGGGGAGGACCGGGCGGAGTCGATCCGCGGCATGGAGGGGATTGTCCGCCAGTGCCGGCGGCTGTCACCGGAGACGGAGCTGGTCTTCGTCTATACAGCGGCTGACAAAAACCTGACCGGTTACAAACCGTTCAATATCGCTGTGCATGAGGAAGTGGCGGATTACTACGGCATCCCTTCGATTGACTGCGCAGCCAAAGTGTATACGATGATCCACACCGGGGAGCTGGACTGGACGCGATTCGCTCCGGACGGATACCATCCGCTGGATGCCGGGCATGCGCTGTATGCCGCGCTGGTGCAGGAGTATCTGGAGCAGGCCATTACGCGGGGCAGTGTTCAGGCCAGCGGGGAAGCGGCGCAGCATATAACAGGGCTGCCGTCTCCGCTGGACAGCGGAAATTATGAATACGGCGGGATGCTGGATTACAGCGCTGCCCGGTATTCCGCAGCCTTCCGGTTCCAGAAGCTGAAGCCGGAGGAGCCGCTGATGAACTGGCGGTTCCCGGCAGAGCATGCCTGTACAGCTGATCCGCAGGCAGAATTCACCTTCACGGTGACCGGCCAATGTGCCGGGCTGGTGCTGCTGTACGGGCCGGATTCCGGTATTATCGAGTATTCACTGAACGGCGGGCCGTTTGCGGAAATCAATCTGTTCGACGACTGGTGCCTGAATGCCTACCGGCCGATTCCAGTATTATTCCCGGTACGGACGGAACGGGAGATTCTGCAGGTTACCGTCCGCAATACAGAACGCAAAGACAGCCGGAGCACGGGCAACGGCCTGCGTGTACTAAAGCTCTTGTGGAATTGAAGCTCTTGTGGAATTGAAGCAACTGTGGAATTAGAGCAGCTGTGTGATTAATGTGCAGCCTGCAGCCTAACGATCCCTCCGGGAGGTGTTTGATATTCAGCAAGACAAATCTGGCCCACGGGCATGCTTGGAGCAGACGGTACTGCGCTTGACCGATTTCGATGCCATTCCGGATTCGGAGCATGATACCCAGCCTGCGATGCTGCGGGCAATTGCAGCCGCAGGCCGGATAGAAGGTCCGGTGCTGCTGGATTGCCCGCAGGGCTGCTACCGCTTCTACCCGGACCATGCACTCCGGGTACCTTATTACATCACCAACACAGCCAGCGAGGAAGAGAACCCGGATGTGAGCAAGACCGCCGGCCTGCTGCTGAAGGGGCAGCAGCAGCTGACACTGGAGGGGAACGGCTCATTGTTCCTGTTCCACGGCAAGCAGACGATGCTGATTCTGGACGGCTGTACGGACATTGAGATCCGTAACCTGCATCTGGATTACAGCCAGCCCACCGTAGCTGAGATGACTGTGGACCGCTGCGGCGCCGGCTTCTGCGAAGTAAGCGTACACCCTGATTCGCAGTACGAGCTGAGCGGCGGCAGGCTGGAGTGGATTGGCACAGGCTGGCGCTTCCGTGATGGTCCGATGCAGATCTGTGATCCTGTGCAGAATATAACCTGGCGCACGGATAACTGGCTGGCAGAGGCGCGGCAGGTTGAAGAGATTAGCCCGCACAGGCTGCGGTTCAGCTTCGGTTTCCGGCCGGAGGCCGCCCCCGGGAATATCCTGCAGGTGCGCGACGGCATCCGTGATCAGGCGGGAGTCTTCATCACGGAGAGCACCGGTGTGATGATTCAGAATACAGGGATACATTTCATGCACGGGCTGGGAATTGCCTGCCAGTTCAGCACAGATCTCAGTTTCCGGCAGCTGGACCTGTCACCGCGCCGAGAAACCGGCCGGACCGTTGCCGGATTCGCTGATTTCATTCATCTGTCCGGCTGCAGGGGACGGGTTCAGATTGAAGAGTGCCGCTTCAGCGGTGCCCATGACGATGCGGTTAATATTCACGGTACCTATCTGCGGATTACCGGGCAGGCGGCTGAGGATGCGCTGAAGGTCCGGTTTATGCATCCGCAGACATACGGATTCATGGCATTCCGGCCGGGTGATGAGCTTGAATTCATCCGTGCGGATTCCCTGGCGGCTTATGCGCGCAGCCGGGTAATCACTGCGGAACAGCTGAATCCGCGTGAGCAGGTGCTGATGCTGGAAGGTCCACTCCCGCCGGGCATTGGCGCAGAGGATGTCATTGAGAATATTACCTGGACTCCGGAGGTGGAGATCCGTGGGAATCATTTTTCGCGGATTCCGACAAGGGGGATTCTGGTGACTACAAGGCGCAGAACAGTGATCCTGGACAATGTATTCGAGCGGATGCAGATGAGTGCGGTTCTGGTTGCAGCTGATGCAGGGTCCTGGTATGAGTCCGGGGCTGTGAGGGATATGGCCATTACCGGGAACCGGTTCATCTCCTGCGGCAGCAGAGAAGCTCCCGTAATTCACATTGCCCCGGAGATTAAGGAAGCGGACGGGAGTGCTCCGGTTCACCGGAATATCCGCATTGAACGGAATTTTTTTCAGACAGGGGATTTCCCTATTCTCAGTGGCGGGAGTACGCATGGACTAAAGTTTAAGCATAACAGTGTGGCGGTAACGCCGGAAGATGGCCGGAAGACGGGGATGAAGGGGGATTTCCCCAGTCCGGGGAGGACATTTACGCTGACCGCCTGTACCGATGCAGAAGTAGCGGAGAATTCATATCATATGCTGGAACTGGAACCGTAAGGATACAAAAGGGGATGAGGGATAAATGCGTCAGATCGCGTTATGGATCGGAAGATCGCTGCATGGCAACCGCGGGAATCTGTTTCTATAATGAGATCAGACTTTGCGCAGGCGGTCCGGGTGATCTGCCGCTGCAGGGTTCATAACGCATAATAGGGAGGCAAATCATGCGAACTGACAGCGAATATGCCGTACAAGTGGAACTTACAGAGGGGGCTCTGGTCCGTATAAATAATGGCCTGCTGGAGCTGGAACTTGATCTGGCCACAGGGGAGGCAGCCTGCACAGGCAGCACTGCTTCCGCAGTGAAGGGGATGCGCAGCGCCTACCGCTGGAACGGCCGGGAAGTGCATACCGGAAGCTACGAGCATCATCAGCTGAAGGAGAAGAGCGAAATTGTCCGGGACGGATTCGGCAGAGGGGTGCATCTGACGGTGCTGCATGAATCGGCAGAGCTTCCGCAGCTGGAGCAGCATTTCTATATTTATGAGCAATCCCCGTTCATCCTGCTTCAGGCTGTGATTCTCAGTGATACAGGGCTGCGGACGAACCGTCTGGCAGTCATTCAATCCGCCGGCATCGCTCTGGAAGGGGAAACCGGGCCGGCGGATGTCCGTGTGCTCCGGGTACCTTTTGACAATGACAAATGGGTCAGATATACGGTGCTCAAGCCGCCGCTGCAGACGGAGAGCTATGAAGTAACGGCATTGTTCCGGCAGGACAGCCGCCGGGGAATTATTCTCGGCTCCCTCAGCCATAAGGTATGGAAGACGGGAATTAAGGTGAAGAGCGGAGCTGATGGGGGAATCGGGGAACTGGAGCTGTACGGCGGTGCCGCAGGCGAGCTGACCCGTGACTTCCAGCCGCACGGATATGTCAAAGGGACCCGCGTGGAATCACCGCTGGTCTGGCTCGGATTCTACGAGGATTACAGAGAAGGGCTGGAAGCCTACGGGCAGGCGAATACCTGGATCGAAGCCCCGCTTCCCTGGAGCGGCGGTGTGCCGTTCGGCTGGAACAGCTGGTCTGCCGCAATGACTAATCTGGACTATGATCTGTACACCTCCACCAGCGATTTCCTGGGCAAGGAAGTGCAGCCGCTCGGATTCCATAATGAGGACACGCTGTATATTAACTTCGACGCTTTCTGGGATCAGCTGACCCCTGCTGAAATGGAGGATGCACTGAACCGGGTGCGGCAAAACGGCCATAAGCCGGGAACATACTGGACACCGTTTGCCTTCTGGGGCAGCCCGGCCCAGTTCAGCAAGGAGGTTGAAGGGACAGGCGGCAAATATACGTACAGCGATATTCTGCTGCGGGACAGCGAAGGTGAGGTGCTGCCGGATGTGGATGGCGGTCTGGCCATCGATCCGACGCATCCGGGCAATCTGCTGAGAATGGACTGGTTCACGGACAAGTTCATCAACGAAGGGTTTGAGTATATTAAGCTGGACTTCCTGGCTCATGGGGCACTGGAGGGGCAGCACTACAATCCGGAGATCACCACCGGAATTGCCGCTTATCATTACGGAATGTCGTACTTGCAGAACAAGCTCTCACCGGAAGCTGCCGGCCGCCCGTTCTTTATTAATCTGTCGATTGCTCCGCTGTTTCCGTATGCTTTTGCACACAGCCGCCGCGTATCCTGCGATGTCTTCGGTACGCTACAGGATACCGAGTATCTGCTCAACTCGCTGACGCATGGCTGGTGGATGAATCATACGCTGTACCGCTATAATGACCCCGATCATTCGGTCATCTACAAGAGCTTCAACCAGGAGCCTACGGGCTGGCATGAGGGAAGAAGCCGGCTGACCGCCTCAGTCATTGCAGGCACGGTTCTGCTGCTGGGCGATGATTTCCGCAAGGAGGAAGCGGCGGCCCGGGCCAAGGCGTGGCTGGGCAATAAGGAAATTATGAATGTAGCCCGGCTTGGTAAGACATTCCGGCCGGTGGAAGGCGATCTGGGGGAAGGGGCTTCCGATGTGTTCGTGCTGGAAGCTGCCGAAGAAGAGGCTTTCTATCTGGCCGTCTTCAACTTCGATGCGGCACAGGCGGCGCATAAATCCGTTTCTCTTGCGCGTGCCGGGCTGAATGCCAAGGCCACCTACCTGATTCATGATCTGTGGGAAGGCCGGCAGGGAGAAGTGTCTGAAGGCGTGCTGGCAGTAGCACTGGAACCGGCCGAGTCGAAGATTTACAAGCTGATTGCAAAGACATGACAGAAGGAGAATGCGGGATGAACGACTATAGATTGTGGTACTCCACGCCTGCGGTTAACTGGGCGCAGGGACTGCCGCTGGGCAACGGCAGATTGGGAGCCGTTGTGATGGCTGCCCCGCACCGAGAAGTGTGGAGCATGAGCGAGGTCACCTACTGGTCGGGACAGACCGACCCGGTACCTGCTTCCGGAGGCGGCAAGGATGCGCTTGAAGCAATGCGCCAGCATTTCTTCAGCGGAGATTACGAGGCAGGCGACCGCCTCGCCAAGCAGCATCTGCAGCCGGAGAAACAGAATTTCGGCACGAACCTCGGATTATGCGAGGTGGTAATTGAATTCGCGGGAACGGAGCGGGTGCAGCCGGCGGCGGAGGATTCAGAAGGCGCCGGCTCCTTCCGGCGGGAGCTCGATCTGAGTCATGCGGTGGCCGGAGCCGTGTATCAGGGCCGGGATGCAGCGCTGCACCGTGAGGTCTTCGCTTCGCATGCAGGCGATCTGGTGGCGTCAAGAATCTGGAGCAGCAGGCCGGGTGCAGTATCCTTTACGCTGAGTCTGGTGAATGGGACGGAATCGTTCACGGTGCTGCCCGTAAATGGCGATACGCTGGAATTCAGCAGTCAGGCAACCGAAGCCATACACAGTAACGGGACTTGCGGCGTGCTTGCCAAAGGCCTGGTCAAAGTGATAATAACCGGCGGTGCTATTCATAGCCGGGACGGCCGGCTGACAGTTGCCGGAGCGGATGAAGCCAAGATCTACTTCGCCGTAAGTACAGATTACCGCCGTACCGGCCGGGACTGGGAGGCCGGGAGCCGCAGCATCCTTGCAGAGGCGGAAGAGAAGGGCTATGAGCTGCTGAGAGCAGGGCATATTGCCGATTACCGCCGGGAATATGACAAGGTAAAGCTTGACCTGGGCTGTACGGACAGTGCGGAGCTTCCTACCGATCAGCGGATTCAGTCTCTGGCTCAGGGCGGCGGGGGTGATCCGCAGCTGTTCGCGCTGTTCCTGCAGTACGGGCGATATCTGACGATCGCCGGCTCCCGGGCGGACTCGCCGCTGCCGCTGCATCTGCAGGGCATCTGGAATGACGGTGAAGCCTGCCGGATGGGCTGGAGCTGTGACTATCACCTAGATGTCAACACGCAGATGAACTATTACCCTACAGAGGTAATCAATCTGGGGGACAGCCATCTTCCGCTGATGCGGTATATTGAAGAGCTGGCGCAGGCCGGAAAATCGACTGCAAGCGGGCTGTATGGCAGCAGAGGCTGGGTCGCCCATGTCTTCTCGAATGTCTGGGGATTCACGCTTCCGGGCTGGGAGACTTCATGGGGGCTTAATGTCACCGGCGGACTATGGCTGGCTGCACATCTGATGCAGCATTATGAATTCAGCCGGGACCGTGGTTTCCTGGAGCAGCAGGCTTATCCCGTGCTCAAGGAAGCGGCAGCGTTCTTCCTGGACTATATGTGTGTCCATCCCAAGTACGGCTGGCTGGTGACCGGCCCGTCCAATTCACCGGAGAACAGCTTCTACCCCGGTGATTCCGGAGAGGGGGCACAGCAGCTGTCAATGGGAACGACACTGGATCAGATTCTGGTCCGGGAGCTGTTCGAATTCTGCCTGATGTCAGCAGAGACACTGGAGCAGGACGAAGAGTTCCAGCGGACGCTGCAGGAGGCCATAGCCAAGCTGCCGCCGCTTAGAATCGGCAAGAAGGGCCAGCTGCAGGAATGGCTGGAGGATTACGAGGAGGCCCAGCCGGAGCACCGGCATCTCTCTCATCTGTTCGCCCTGTATCCGGCCAGCCAGATTACTCCCGGCCGGACACCGGAGCTTAGCCGGGCAGCCCGAGTGATGCTTGAGAACCGGATGCTCCAGAATGAGCTGGAGGATGTGGAGTTCACGGCGGCTCTGTTCGGCCTCGGCTTTGCCAGGCTGCATGACGGGGAGAAGGCCTATAAGCATATCTCGCACCTGATCGGCGGCCTCTGCTTCGATAATCTGTTCACCTATTCCAAATCGGGAATAGCCGGGGCAGAGAGCAATATCTTCGTCATCGACGGGAATTTCGGCGGTACAGCAGTCATTGCCGAGATGCTGCTGCAGAGCCATGCCGACGAGATTCATCTGCTGCCTGCCCTTCCGGCCGCCTGGAGCACCGGAGCGGTATCCGGGCTGCGGGCCAGGGGCAACGCGGAAGTGGACATTACCTGGGAGAACGGCCGGCTGAAGTCAGCTGAAGTGCGTACGTTCTCTCCAGGAACAGTGACGGTACGCTGGGGCGGGGTTAGGGCTTCCTTCCTGGCGGAAGAAGGCGGAAGCTATACATTGGACAGCACACTTGAGCTGTTATCATAAGGGGACGGGGGCGCAGTTTGCCCCCGTTTTTGTAATGTATTAGGAAGGATTACTCCGTGGAGGCGGATAAATACACCAGGAACTGCACCGGCTAGGGTTGACTGCAGTTCTGCCTGGAATTAGTTGGATTTCCTCCACTTGCTAGTGAACGGATGGGTCATTCTCAAACAACAGGTGGAAAAACAGCACTTAATTTAAGCTATACTACCCGGAATAGCTGAAACAGATGAAATTAAATGACGTTTATCCATCTAATTGCCGCAAACGGGCCAAAGCAGCTAAATTAAGGTACGTTTTTCCAACTGCTAGATACCCAGATACCCCAGTTAATCCCTTCCATCGACGAGAACTGCTGCTGAGCGGTATACTCCTAATTAACGATCGATGCCGGAAAATGACTTTCATTGGCCAGAAGCATCGCCAGGGGGGCCGGAAACAAAATATAATCAGGTTAGATGACAGCAGCAAAGAGGGGGAACTCCGGTGTACAGTATTTTTCTGGTAGATGATGAAGCACTTGAGCTTGAGACGCTGAGAGACTATATACGCTGGGAAGAGATGGGACTCTATGTCGCCGGCACCGCCGGCAACGGCAGGGATGCCCTGGAGAAAATAGATGCGATCCGGCCGGACATTGTGCTTACCGATGTGCAGATGCCCATTATGAATGGCATAGATCTTGCGGCGGCCCTGCACGAACGTTATGACTGGATTCAGGTGATGTTTCTGACCGGGCATGATGAATTCCATTACGTGAAGTCTGCGCTGCATGCCGGAGCTGTCGGATATCTGCTGAAGCCGCTGGATCTGCAGGAAATTGAGAGCGTTATCACAAAAGTGAAGCAGCTCTGCGAGGAATCCCGGTTAAAGCTTAAGTCGGTAGAAGCAGCCAAAGCCAAGATTCTGAAGGAGCTGTCCGGTGAAAAAAATCCGCAGCATGCCGCCGGACTTGCGAACAGCTTCAGCCTGCTGGCCCGCCAGCCGGAGACGACCCGGTATGCCCTGGCCTTGTTCAGTGTTGACCCCAAAGAGGCGGAAGCAGAGCAGCAGAGTCTGGAGGAGTGGATGGGCAGGCTGACGGTTTATCTGGAGCATTACTTCAAGCTGAAGAACCTGAATACTGTCTTTGTCCCCTATAAAGAAGGGGAGACAGGCGTCTATATGGAAGCTGCGAAGCAGCCGGGCCATTATGCCTGGGAGGATCTTGCCGGAGCGATGAGCCGGGCGCTGGATTTCACGGTAACCGCTGCGGTCGGCGGGCAGGAAGCTTTACTCCCTGATCTCCATAAGCTGTACGAAGAGACGCGTGTAATTCTGGCTGAACGTTTCTATGAAGGTGCAGGTAAAGTCATACATGGCGCCAAGGTTCGTGACCGGTTCTACAGCGAACAGCTGCCGCCGTTTGAGCGGAAGGAATGGTTCGAGGCGATCCACCAGCTGGACTTCGAACAGGCAGCACAGCTGCTTCACCGGTATTTCGCCGGACTGGCCGCACTGCGGATTAAGCCCAAAATCATCTGTGACCGGGCCATTGAGCTGGCCGGCGAGCTGCTGGAGCTGCACGAGCCGGCGCCTGAAGGCTTCAAGCGGGCAGAGCTGTATCATTCTATCTATAATGCGCTGACGCTGCATGAGATCGAGGGTCTGATTCTGGGCACGGCGGAGGCTGCGGTGAGCATGCTCGGTGAGCGGTTTATGGACAAAAATGCGAAGCTCGTCCACAAGGTCCGCACCGTGATCGACCAGCATTATGATACGCCGATTACGATCAACAGCCTGTCGGAGCAGGTGTATCTGTCGCCGAATTATTTGCGCTCGATCTTCAAGGACAAGACCGGCATGACGATTCATGATTATCTGACCCGCATCCGGCTCGGCAAGGCGAAGGAGCTGCTCGCGGACGGCTCGCTCAAAATCCAGGATATCGCCCAGCGCGTCGGCTACGAGAGCACGTCTTATTTCATCTCCCTGTTCTTGAAGAATCAGGGGGTTACTCCGAATGAGTTCCGCAAAAATATTTGAGTGCAGCCAAGAAAGATGATTTCCCTTATGAATCATAAGATTGCGATATGGAACATTGCCCTCCGGGTTTTTACAATTAGCTTGGAAAGCGATTACAAGAGCTGATCAGATAACTAAACGGAGGGATGTTATGCTTGGACGGTTAATGAAAAAATGTATGCTGCTGTTTATGGTCATCTGCCTGGCAGGGGCTGGCGGAAGCCAGTTCACCCGGACGGTACATGCGGAGGATTCGAACACTTATGAAGCTGAGGCTGACGGGAATGTGCTGAGCGGGAACGCTTCAGTGTCGGACAGTCCGGCTGCTTCCGGTGGCCGGAAGGTCGGAGGCATGTATCAGGGAAGCTCGCTGCTGTTCAATCAGGTGACGGTCAGCACGGCAGGGGATTATAAAGTTACCGTGTATTATTTCTCCGGTGATCCCCGCCCGTTCAATATCAGTGCGAACGGCGGGGCAGTGCAGTTCGAAGAACCGCCGGGAACGGCCGACTGGGACACGGCGGGTGCCTATGAGCTGACGCTGACCTTGAATGCCGGGGCGAACACTATCCTGATCGATGACAACAACTGGTATTCACCAGATATCGATAAGATCGTGATTGGCGGCCTTGTCACCAGCGGTCCTGGTGAAGGAGGCGGCGGAGACGATTGGGTGAAGAACCTGCGCGGTACCATAATTGAGGCTGAAGCACCCGGGAATCTCGTAACCGGCAAGGCCAGGATTGCGGACAGCAGTGTCAGCTCAGGCGGCCAGAAGGTAACCGATCTGTACCAGAACAGCTCCCTGCAGTTCACGGATGTTACCGTTCCGGCAGCCGGAACGTATCTGATCCGCATCTCTTATATATCCGGAGATCCCCGGCCTGTATATATGCAGGTGAACCAGGGGCCGGACGAAATGCTTGATCTGCCGCGGACAGCCAGCTGGAATACGGTCGGTACGTATGATGCAGAAGCGGTTCTGCAGGCCGGGCTGAATACAATCACTTTCTCCGATCATAACTGGTATTCGCCTGATATGGACAAGATTGAAGTGATTCCGTTCACGCTCAGCTATGAAGCGGAAGCGCCGGCCAACACACTGTCCGGAGAAGCCAGGGTATCGGACAGTCCGAAGGCTTCCGGCGGCCAGAAGGTCGGATATCTGAATGGCGGCAGCTCCTTGACGTTCAATGGGGTTACCGCCCCGGTGGCTGGAGATTACAAGATTACGGTAGCCTATATTTCCGGTGATCCGCGCAGTTTCTATGTAAGTAGCAACGGGGGCGCGGAGCAATACTATGAGGTGCCGAAGACGGCTGACTGGGACACAGTAGGGACCTATGAGCTTACGCTTGCGCTGAACGAAGGTGTGAATACGATCACCTTCACAGACGGCAACTGGTATGCGCCGGATCTGGACCGGATTATCGTAGAGCCGGCGGTGAATACCGGACCGGAGAATCCCGGGGAAGAAGAGTGGGATCTCGGTACACCGGGCAGCACGCAGACCTACGGGGCGATTACGGTTACCGACTATACCTATGGCCTGCTGGTAACGGGCTCAGCCTATGAAGTGTCCCTGAACTCCAAGACCGGACTGGCCGGCTACAGCTGGGCGGACGGACAGAAGCTGGAGGGCGTCTACAGCAGTATGAAGACCGGCGGCAGCCTGATAGACAGCAAAGGCTATGAGAGCCATGCCAGTGCCGGTGCACCTGTGGAAATTCAGGACGGCTTCGGCAAAGGGATCGAGCTGGCTATGGTTCATACCTCGCCGGGCAAGCCGGTGCTGAAGCAGGTCTATAAATTTTATGAAGATAAGGATTATTTCCTGACCCGGCTGGATGCCGTCAGCGACACCGGGATAGAGACCCATTATATGTCACCGGTTACCGTGAAGCGTGCGGGTGGCGTATCGGTTGGCACGAGTGCGGATAACCGGGTGCTGACAGTGCCTTTTGACAACGATGCCTGGATCCGCTATAAATCCCAAACCATGAACCGGGCGGATACCAGCTACGAGCTGACGGCTATATTCAATAACGCTACCCGCAGCGGGCTGGTGCTTGGCTCGGTAACCCATGACACATGGAAAACCGGCATTGACTGGAAGGGCTCCGCTAATCAGCTCAATGAGCTGGCAGTCTATGGCGGTGCCGCAAGTGAGGTGACCCGTGATACCCAGCCTCACGGCAGCCTGACCGGCACGGAAGTATCCTCGCCGCTGATTATGGTCGGCGGGTTCAGCGATTACCGGACCGGTCTTGAGGAATACGGCCGGGCCAATGCTGTCATTGCCCCGCCGCTGGCGCTGAATCCGGCGCTGCCACAAGGTGTGCCGGTCGGCTGGAACAGCTGGGGCGCTTATGAAAGCTCGTTATCCTACCAGGATGTTGTCGACGTCTCGAACTACTTCAAAGAGAACCTGCAGAAGTTCAGCAACAACGGCAATGTATTCATTAATATGGACTCTTACTGGGATAATCTGAATGACCGGCAGCTTGCCGATGCCGTAGCAGTGATCAAGGGCAACGGCCAGCATGCGGGAATTTACTGGGGACCGTTTGTATACTGGGGCAACAATATGAACCAGCCGGTAGAAGGTACCAATAATCAGTATACGTATGGCGACATTGTCCTGAAGGATGCTGCGGGCCAGCCCCTGCCGACGCTGGACGGAGCTTATCCGCTGGATGTAACACATCCGGGAGCGCAACTGCGGATGAATTACTTCCTGGACAAATTCAAGAGCCTTGGCTTCACCTATATCAAGCTTGATTTCCTGACTCACGGCTCACTGGAGGGGCAGCATTACAACCCGGAAGTGACGACAGGAATCCAGGCATATAATGAAGGTATGGGTTATGTGCGGGACCGGCTGGACGGAAGCATGTTCATCAGTGAATCCATCGCACCGATCTTCCCGAGCCAGTACGCGCACAGCAGACGCATCTCCTGCGACAGCTTCGGCCGGATTAATGAGACGGAATATATGCTGAATTCATTAACTTACGGCTTCTGGCAAAATGGAACGATCTATTCCTACACCGATCCCGATCATCTGGCGCTCAGCCGTGCTGCCAGCCTGACGGAAGCGCGCAGCCGGATGAACTCCGGTGTTATTGCCGGAACGGTGCTGCTGGATTCGGATGATGTGAACGATGCCAAAGCGCAGGAATATATGACGGCCTTGTATAACAATACGGATATTCTTGGGGTAGCCCTGAAGGGGCAGGCCTTCAAGCCGCTGGAAGGCAACACGAATGCGAATGCCGCAGATACCTTCGTGCTGCAGGACGGCAGCGATTATTATCTGGCTGTATTCAACTACAGCGCCACAGCTCCGGCGGAGAAGAATGTGAATCTCGCACGCGCCGGACTGGATGCCGCGGAATTCTACACGATGAAGGACCTGTGGACAGGTCAAACAACGTCCATTACAGGCTCGTGGGCGCTGACCCTGCAGCCTGCCGAATCGAAGCTGGTGAAGCTGACGAAAGTTGCTGAGGAACCCGGAAATCCTGAGCACCCGGGGAATCCCGAGCCTGAGAATCCCGGTAATCCGGACGGAAACGGGAATAACGGAAATAATGGAAATAACGGGAGCAATAACGGCGGTAACAATAGCAACAGCATTGATATCGTCAGCAGCAGTAGCGCCTCCGGCAGTACTGTAACCCAAACCCCTGCTGACGGAACGCTGACTCTCACGCCGGATATGCTGGCGCTTGATCAGGCGGCAGGACGCGTTGTTGTGGAGCTCAAGGCGGAGGTGCAGGAAATTCAGCTGTCTTCTGCTGTAATCCGCAAGCTGGCGGACCATACACTGGAAGTGAAATCCGGCAAGCTGGCGCTGCAGATTCCGGCGGAGCTGCTCCGCCAGCTGCTGAACAAGCTGCCGGAGAACCAACGTGAAGACAGTGTAATCTCACTGAATCTCGTACCGCCGGGCAGCAAGGGGGCTGACAGCATTGCCGCTGCTGCGGGAAGCCTTCATGCGGAGATTGCCTTGAAAGGGGATATCTATACCTTCAGCTTGTCGGCTGCCGCTACATCCGGGGCGGCGGAGACGCTCTCCGCATTCAATCCGCCGGTCACGCTGAGCCTGGCAGCTGCAGGTGGCTTCGATGTTAAGCGGGGCGGCCTCTATTATATTGCCGATAACGGGAAGCTGGAATATATTAAGGCGGAGTACCGTAATGGAGTATTAACGGCCAAGGTCAGCCACTTCAGCACCTATGCCGTTCTGGAACTGAACCGGAGCTTCGCCGATGTGCCGGAGGCTCATTGGGCGAGCGCGGTTATACAGGAGCTGGCGGCGAAGCTGCTTATTCAAGGCACCGGCGCAGACAAGTTCGAGCCGGGACGGACGGTGACGCGGGCTGAATTCACGGCTATGCTCGTTCATTCCCTGGGACTTTCTGCGGCTGGTGAAGCAGACTTCAAGGATGTAGCGCCGGATGCGTGGTATGCGGATGCTGTCTCAATAGCCTACAAGGCGGGGATCATCAGCGGCAGAGCTGCGGAGCGGTTCGAGCCGGATGCGCGGGTTACCCGCGAGGAGGCTGCAGTGATGCTGATGCAGGCTTACGAGTTGAACAACGGCGTGAAGCCGGAGAGTTCTCTTGCTTCTGCTTTTGACGACCTGAACCTCGTGTCACCGTGGGCGGAATCCGCTGTATTGAAGGCGGCTGGGCTGAGGCTGGTTCAGGGTCAAGCCCCGGGCCAGTTCGCTCCCAAAGGGAACGCTACCCGGGCTGAAGCAGCCCAGCTGATCTATAATTTGCTGAACGCTGCCCCTTAAGCGTACAACAGTGAAACAGGAGTGTCCTGCCGGCCATCAATGGCTTGCGGGATACTCCTGTTTGTATGTCCAGCCAAACAGCCCAAATACACGAATTTTCGAGCTAATCACTTTTTTTAGAGGAGATTATAGCATTTCATACAACGATTTCTATTTCAGCTTGATATAATAAGCCCAATCTCTATGTTGCTTCGTGCTTTCAAAGTAGTGGGTATTTTCAGAGAGGAGCTGTTAGTGTGACTATATTACTGTTTGATCCAATGAAGCATCCCGATTGGGTCACCCCGCAAACGCCTGAGTGGCATGCGAATTTGGCCTTAGAAAGCGGAGGCTACAAATACCCTTGGAAATCTGTGTTTGACGAGCCGTGTGCGGAAGTGATTTTTACGGAGAAAATTTCGTCTGTTCTTCATGAGAACGCGAAGGTTTTGGACGTTGGCTGCGGCCACGGTGAGTTCACGAAGACGTTTGCCCATACAGCAAAAGAAGTCATGGGAATCGACGCCGATGAAGGATACATAGCATTAGCGAATGAAGGCGCCAGTGCATCCGTGAAATTTCTTGTAGTGGATGCCAATAAACCATTGCCGTTTTCCAATGATTCTTTTGATGTAATCTACACCAAGAAAGGCCCCTGGCTGTTTCACAAGGGAATGACGGAGGGGCATCGGATCTTAAAGCCTGGCGGCATTGCGCTGGGGCTATACCACTGCGGGACGGATGGAGGCCTTAGAAGTTTATTTCCGGGGTTGTATTCACCACTTCCAGACAGTTACCTGGGGGATCTTACAGCGAAGTATGAACGTCAAATGTCCGACAGTAATCTGGAGCGGATTGAACTGCAGATATTTGATGAGGTTGAATATCTGTCGACTCCCGAGGATGTGCTGATTAAGAAATGTTTTGGCCAGAAGGAATCGCTGAAGAAAACCGTGTGGCAGGAATGCTTAGAAGATGTAGAGGAAATATTTAATCAGCATGCCACGTCAAGAGGTCTGCGCGTTGTGAACTACCATGCTTTGATGATTGGAAGAGCATAATTGACTTAAGACAGCTGGGGAAAATAACCATCTATTTCAATAAAACTATCATAGAGGGTAGAAGGAAGGGAAAAGAATAATGAATCAAGACGAATTGTTCATGAAAGAAGCAATTAGGCTTTCTCAGCTTGCTGTTGAGCATGGTAACGAACCTTTTGGCGCAGTATTGGTTAAAAATGGTGAAATTGTTTATAGTAACGAGAACCAGATCTATTCTGCGACTGATCCAACGTTCCATGCTGAAGCAGGCTTGCTGCGGAGATTCTGTGCAGAAACACACATTACCGATTTACAGGAATACACGTTATATTCAAGCTGTGAACCCTGTTTTATGTGCTCCGGGGCGATGGTTTGGACTAAGCTTGGGCGACTCGTTTATGCTGCCAGTGATATCGATCTGTGTAAGCTTTTAGACGAGCAGGGCAGTCATGCTTCTCAAATTGTATTTGAAAAATCTTATCATAAACCTAAAGTTACAGGCGGCATATTGCGGGAAGAAAGCCTAAAGATATTATCCGATTATTTTCCGCACAATCTAAAAGGGTAAATGGGATATAGGACACTGATCCTCAAAGCTGCCGGATTGGAATCCGGCGGCTTTTTGTTGGAATTTCGGCTCAAACCTTTATGAGCATAATGTTCCAGACTAGGCAAGGGCATTAAGCTAACGTGACCTCCGACTCCGGTAAATTCTCCACCGTACAGCCCGCTATCATACAAGCCGCTCCGCACAGCCGCCCACCCTAATCGGGCTTAACTGCACTTCGTACAACTAAAACACCTCATTTTCCCGCGATTATCGCTTTAATTGTATTTCGTGCAATTAAACTGCCGGATATAGGGCGGTTTAGCCTATTTGTGCAGATTTAGTTGTACAGAGTGCAGTTAAAAGTTGGGCATGCCCCATTTGATCATTTTTAGTTGTACGAAATACAACTATCACTCAGTTTTCGCGTGTAGCTGTTCCCCTCTTTAGCTAATTCACCAGACAGCCTTCTGCGGAAGCCGGATCTGCACGACGGTGCCGATGCCCAGCCGGCTGTACACTTTTACCCCGTAATACTCGCCGAACTTCAGCTTGATCCGCCGGTCCACGTTCATAATGCCATACCCGCGCCCGGGCTTCTCCCCAAGCAGCTGCTGCAGCGTCTCCCGGCTCATGCCCATCCCGTCATCAATCACGGACAGGATAATATCATTGTCCTGAATAACGCCCCTGATATGGATATTGAGCGGATTATCCTGGCTCCAGGCTGCATGAATCACCGAGTTCTCGATAAAGGGCTGCAGCGTCAGCTTGACGGTAGAGTAAGGCAGAATCGTTTCATCTATTGTATAGGTAATGTTCAGCTGCCCCTTGAAGCGGATCAGCTGGATCGCATTATAGCTCCGGGTCAGCCGGATCTCCTCATTGATCGTCAGAATGCTCTTGCCTTTGTTGAGCGAGATCCGGTAGAACTTGGCCAGGTTCTGCACCATATCCTGGATCTGGCTGTCCTGATGCTTAACAGCCAGGGAGGAGATGGAGCCAAGCGTGTTATACAGGAAATGCGGATTGATCTGGGCCTGCAGCAGGTCAAGCTCCGCCTCCTTGCCGAGCAGCTCCTTGCGCGACACCTCGCTGATCAGGCCGCTCAGGCGGCCGGTCATCTGGTTGAAGGCGAAGTGCAGCTGGCCGATCTCATCGTTGCCGAGCTGCTCCTCCTTCGCCGGGTTGAAATCGCCGCGCTCGATGCGCCGGACCATCCGCATTAAGGTCCGGATGCGGTTGCTGAACAGCGAAGCGGTAATATAGATCAGCAGCAGGGCTACGCCGATGAAGGCGAGCGAGATTTTGATAATAAGCTGGGACAGGGACTTGGCATCCTGGATGATGCTCTCGTACGGGACAATCGACACCGTCTTCCAGCCGTTGGCGAGCGTGTTGTAGACCGCAAAAGCCTTAACCCCGTTGTAGCTGGTGTCGAACCGGCCGGAGGCTTCCCCGGCAAACTGGTGCTGAAGCAGCTCCGGCAGGCTGGTATCCAGCAGCTGCTTATCGGCGGACGACAGAATAATGCCCTGGTCATTAATGATGAAGATATCCTTGCCGCCGGCTTCCTTCTCCATAAGGGAATAGATTACGGATTCAGAGATACGGAAGACCAGCGTCCCGTAAGGGTACTGGTTCCGGTTATTGTTCAGCTGTCTGGCGAGTGTGAACATGGCGGGGCTGTCTGCGCTCTGGGGAGAGGTCAGATAGATGATATTGCCGTGCGACTGCTGGAGCTGCTTGTACAGCTCGGTATCCTGAACCTCAGGGGTGACGGGCTTGATATAGTAATTATCCTTAGGCAGTGTAGGATTGTCGGTATAGATGAATGCGCTGTCAAAATCAGGGTAAGCCGCCATCACCGTATCAATACGGTTGCCAATGTACTTATAGACGTCGAGATAAGACGGATCATCGATGTATTCAGCGGTCAGATAGCTGGCCAGCCGGTCATCGAGATAGATAGAAGCAGAGATATGCTCATAGCTGTCCAGCTTATTCTCCAGGTTCTTATTAATCTGCGCGGTTGAGCTCATCATATTGATGTAGATCTGCTCGGTAAGTTTAGATTTTGTAAGTTCATACGAGAAATAGACGAGAAGCATCATTGGAATAATGGTTACCAGGACGAATACCAGAAACAATTTGGAGCGGAAGCTCAGGTCGACAAACGGCAGATAAATATACTTTCTGTACAGCTGACGCATAAGCAGAGCCCCTTTTTCAGCGGTTAATGACTAGTTCATCATAGCAGACCGGATACCGGAATCCAATAACCGGATACGCCGAAACATCTTTAAAAAGCGCTATCATTCGGAGGATTGGAGTATAGAAAGCACCCGGCGGCGGATTTAAGATAAGTACATAGAAGATGAGCAGAGAGGCAGCCGTATAAGCTGCTGTGGAGGAAAAGGGAGGGAATTTGATGTATAAAGCAAGCGCTATCAAACCGGTCAGGGGCAGCAGCCTATGGATCAGACTCAGGGAGCAAAAGTGGTTATTCCTGCTTATGCTGCCGGCCTTTATTGCGACATTGCTGTTCTCGTACGGTCCGATGTTCGGAATGTACATGGCATTTACGAATTACCAGCCGGGCGGGGGTACATTTCTGCACCAGTTTTTCGGGGCCGAATTCGTGGGCTTCAAATGGTTTGAATACTTCTTCACCACCGGTGATTTCTACCGGATTATGCGCAATACGCTGGCGACGAGCCTGCTGACCCTGCTGTTCGGCTTCCCGGCTCCGATCATTCTGGCGCTGATGCTGAACGAGGCCAGGCAGGGCTTCTTCAAACGATTTGTGCAGACGGTCTCCTACCTGCCGCATTTCATCTCCTGGGTTATCGCGGCCAACATTGTTATTACCATGCTTGCTTCGGACGGGATGTTCAACAATATTCTGGTGCTGCTGGGGATCGTTAAGGAGCCGGTTGCTTTTTTGCAAAATGGGCCGTTATTCTGGTGGATTATCGCCCTCTCCAACATGTGGAAGGAAATGGGCTTCAGCGCGATTATGTACCTTGCGGCAATCTCTGCGGTCAATCCGGAATTGTATGAAGCGGCCAGAGTCGACGGGGCCAGCCGGTTCCGGCAGATGTGGCATATTACGCTGCCTGCGCTGCGGCCGACGATTGTAATTCTGGGCATCCTGGCGGTCGGAGGCATTCTGAATGCGGGCTTTGAACAGCAATACCTGCTGCAAAATAACACCGTACTCGAATATTCAGAGGTTATCGATATTTATGCCTACAAATACGGGCTGCAGAACAGCATGTTCTCTTACGGGGCTGCCGTGGGCATGTTCAAATCAGTTGTAGCTTTCATTCTAGTGGTAATTGTGAACCGGATCTCCCGGAAAGTGAACGACCAGGCGTTGTTCTAGCTTAAATAATAGAGAGGAGCGCTTGTTATGATTTTAGACCGGTTTGGTGATCATATTTTCAGATTCTTCGTGTATCTCATCCTTATTCTTGTACTGCTGGTAACCTTTCTGCCCTTTTGGAATATTCTCGTGCTGTCCTTGAACAGTGCGGAGGATACGGTGCGGGGCGGTGTCTACTTCTGGCCCAGAGTGCTCACGCTGGACAGCTATAATCAGATCCTGAAGGACAGCGAGATTATGAGCGGAATTTGGGTCACGGTCAAACGGACAGTCATTGGCGCACCGCTGTCGGTGCTCGTCATCACCATGCTGGCATATCCGCTGAGCCGGCGGAATCTGGTGGGCCGTAAGGGCTGGAATCTCTATTTTGTCTTCACCATGTATTTCGGCGGCGGCCTGATCCCCTATTACATGGTGCTCAAGGCGCTGAACATGATAGATACCTTCTCCGTATTTATTCTGCCGGGCCTGATGAATGTGTTCTATATGATCATTGTCCGCACGTTTATGGAGCAGCTGCCCGGTGAGATTGAAGAGTCGGCGCGGGTGGACGGGGCGAATGACCTGACGATTTTTTTCCGGATCGTGCTGCCGCTGACTACGCCTGTACTGGCAACCGTAGGGTTGTTTCAGGCCATTGGACACTGGAATTCGTGGTTTGATTCCTATGCGTTTACCTACAGCTCGGATCTGAAGACCCTTCAGGCCGTACTTGTCAAAATCTTAAGCCAGTTCCAGACCGGCGGCATGGTGTCCCAGACGCAGATGCTGGCCAACTCGGCCAAGCGCAATGCCGTCTCCAGCGATACGATCCGGATGGCGGCGACCATGGTGGCGACCCTGCCGATCATTCTCGTATATCCCTTCCTGCAGAAGTATTTTGTCAAAGGTATGACACTGGGGGCTGTGAAAAGTTAATATGATTAAAAGGTTCTGAAGGGAGGTGAGCGGAGGCTTGGGACGGGCTGCTTGACGGACGGATGAAGTCTTATTTCATAGGAGGAATCAGGGTGTCAATGATAAACACAAACAAATGGATGAACATGGGGATCTCTGCCGCACTCACTGCCGGACTGCTGGTTGGCTGCGCTTCTAACGGCGGGAAAGAAAATGCTGAACCAAATACAAATACAAATGCAGCAGCCGGAGAAGAGACGAAGCAGGAACCGATCACCTTAACCTGGTTTGACGGAAATACGAAGGGGGAACCGTTCACGGATGCGGTGGCCCAGGAAGTTACGAAACGTACCGGTATCCAGGTGTCGATTCAGCAGCCGACCGGGAATCCGACCGAGAAGCTCAGCCTGATGCTGGCCAGCGGCGATTACCCGGATGTGGTGCTGATGAGCCGCGGCGATGCCTCCCTCGATAAATATATTACCAGCGGCGCATTCATTCCGCTCGATGATCTAATTGAACAGTACGGCCCGGACCTGAAAGCCATGTACGGCGACACTTTGCAGAAAACCCGTTATAAAGACGGCAAAAACTACTACTTCGCGAACTGGTACGGACTGGACAGCGACCCGGTGTTCGGAATGAATATCAGGCAGAACCTGCTGGAGGAGCTGGCTCCGGATAAGGCGGACGGTTCTGCTCCGTTCACTACGGATGAGTTCGAAGAGCTGCTTAAGAGCTTCAAAGCGAAATACCCGACCATTGACGGCAAGGAATCAGTTCCTATGGCTATGAACGGTGAGAACATGGGCGCTATTCTGGGAACGTTCAAAGGAATGTGGGGCCTCAAAACCTACTACGACAATAACGGAACCCTGCAATATGATGTGAAGGATCCGAAGTACCGCGAAATGATTCTGTATGTGAACCGCCTGTACCGCGAAGGTCTGATCGAGAAGGAATTCGCCATCAGCAAAACCCAGACCTGGATTCAGAAGCTGGCTACAGGAGCTGTATTCGCTACACCGGCTGCATATTGGGACCCGGGCAACGGCAATGCGGCACTTAAGAAAGACGGCGGCGTGAAAAACCAGCTGTTCGCCTACAAGGTAGTTGCCCCTGGAGTTGATCCGGCACAGACCACATTCGGACCGCGCAGCTCCCTTGGCTGGGATGCGATCGGGATTACCAAGAACAACAAGCATCCGGAAGAAACGATGAAGCTGTTCAATTTCCTCGCCAGCGACGAAGGACAGCACCTGCTGCTGTGGGGTCTGGAAGGCCAGCAATATACTATGGCAGAAGGCAAGAGACAGCCGGATCCGGCGTTCCTGCAGAGCTTCAAGGATAACTGGGATGATACAGTGAAAAAGAGCGGCGTCCGCAAATGGCTCTGGTTCATCAAGAACGGCCTGGACCCTAACGGCCAGCCATATGATATGGCGGTGAAATACCAGCGCAGCGAAGGCGATGAGCTGGCGATCAAGAGCCTCGGGGATTCCGTCTGGGATACAGCGGAGTTCGATAACCTCAATCCGGACGGCGGGACACCGGAAGCGCTGACTGCCCAGAAGGTTAAGGATATCATGGACCAGAGCATCACCAGAGTCATTATTGCGGGCTCTGAAGAAGCCGCGAACACCACCTTCGACAAGATGCTGGCCGACATGAAGAAGGCCGGGGATGAGGAAGTGGAGACAATCATCAACCAGAAGTACAAGGAACGTATGGAGCTTTGGGCTTCTAATTAATCGTAACTTTCGGGGCTTCCTCTCTCATTCATGAGAGGAAGCCTCTTTGCTGTGCACCTGCAGCCGGCCAGAACAGGGGAAAGGTACGCAGCGGCCGTAAGTGTACCTTTACGGTGAGGCACAGAGCAGCTTATATTCAGACTGGAAAGTGGAAAGCGCTATCAACAAGCGGTATCTATCTTATCTAGGGGGAAATAGAGTGATGGTTAAAATGAAGGTTAATCAGGCTAAGAAAAGCTACAGTTTTGCAGTCCCGGTCATTATATTCATTATGCTAATACTTGCCGTATCCGTCGCATTTCTGACCCGGACCCAGGCGGCAGGGGGACTGGACGGACTGCCCAATTATACGGAAATCCGCGGGGACTTCGATGCTAACGGCTTGAAGTATGAGAAGCAGCCCCATCTGGGCAGCAGCACAGCCAAAGCCAAGGTGATTGAATTCGCAGATTTCAAGTGTCCGGCCTGCAAGAAATGGAAGGAAACCTACTTCGAGCAATTCAAACAGGACTTCATTGATACGGGTAAAGCGGAGCTGTTCTTCATCAACTTCGCCTTCATTGACCGGGATTCGATTATGGCGGCCAGTGCAGGTGAAGCGGTATTCGCCCAGGATAACGATAAATTCTGGGAATTCATGAGTAAGCTGTATGACCATCAGGGGGATGAGACGAAGATTTGGGCTACCCCGCAGTTTATGCTTGAATTCGTGAAGGACAACATCAGCGGCATTGATTACGAACGCTTCGCGCAGGATTTGCAGGAGCATACGTATATGCTTCCAGTCAAAGAGGATTTCAAGACGGCGGGAAATTACGGGGTGAACGGAACTCCGAAGTTTATGGTGAACGGTAAGCTGCTGCCAAGCGCCTCGTATGAGGAGCTGGCTGCCGCTATTGAGGCTGCGCAGGGTTCGGGCGGGATGAAGTAACGCGCTGCGGAATTCATTAGCATTTATAGAGTATTAACGGCCTCCGCCCGCTCTGGACGGGGGCTTATGGTATAGAGAAGCAAGCTGCCAGTGCCTGCCAGTGCACAGGGAAAAGTCACAGTAGAAACCGTCAAGAATCATTTATGATGAGGCAAGAGGGCAATCAGCAAGGCGCGGGCTGCATCAACAAAGGTCTTTAGCCCATCCACATAAGAACGGAGATGAGACTATGCTGACCATAACCAAGGCGGGGGAAGAAGAGCTGGAAGCGATGTGCCTGCTGCTGCAGGAGCTGTTCGGGCTGGAGCGGGATTTTGCCGGGACAGATAATGCGGATACTACGGCTAAGCAAGAGGCGGGACTGCGGCTGATTCTGAAGCATCCGGAGCGCGGGCAGCTTCTGCTGCTTAAACGCGGCGTGAAGGTAGTTGGTATGGTGAACCTGATATTTACGTTCAGCACCTTCGAAGGCGGGCCGGTAATCATGCTGGAGGATTTCATTATCGCTGCAGAGGAACGGGGACAGGGCAGCGGGCGCTTTTTCATGGACAGTATTGTAGCTTACGCCAAGGAGCAGGGATTTCTGCGGATCACTCTGCTGGCGGATGCGGATAATGCGCGGGCGCTGCACTTTTATGAGGCTGCGGGCTATGGTTATTCCAATATGAGATGCCTGCGGCTGGTGGTGAAGTGATGGGGACCAGCGGGATAGGACTGGAGAAATACCTGATTAGTCTTCCGGTGATTCTCGGAGCTGCGGCTTTGCCTGCCGGAGTTTCGCAATTGTTTTATATTATTTTTGCTGACTTTTATTCAAACGGATTCTTGACTGGTCTGCCGCAATTCTTTATCTGCCTGGTAATCATGATCATTAATTTGTTAATGGGTTTCTTTTTCGCGGAGAAGTACTGGCTGGCGAAGAATGGCGGACAGGACGGGAAGCGTGTTATCAGACATTTTCTTGTCTATCTGGCCAGCGGAATATTAGTGCAGATCATTCTAAATGTAATCATTGAGAATCCGTTTAAGGATCCGCCTGCGCCGCCATTTTTTTGATGACCTGTAGCTAAATATTGAGGAGAGGAAGCGGGATATGAACCAGTTTATGAAAAATACATTGCAGGGTCCGCGGTCAGCAGGATTGTGCGCAGCGTTACTTGCAGTTGTTGTATGCTTATTCTTATTAACACCCGCGCAGGCCGCGAGTCCGCTGAGTGCTACTTACGCTGGAGTCTGGGAGGACTCCGGGTATACCAGTGATTATGCAACCCGCAATATTGACTTAAGCATCAGTCAGGTTAAAGGGCAGACAGCCTATGTTGAAGCTTCTAGCACCTATTTCCATGCTCTGATGTCCACGAAAGAGAACTTTGATGCCACAATCGGCAGACTTCGCAGCAGTCTGGTTGAGGGCACAGTTACGTTTAATGCATCGGGTGTAGCCACGCTGAAGTACAAGGATGAGTATAACAATGGTGTTCTGAAGATTGTGCTGAACAAGGGAAGGATTAGCCTAAGCTGGACAGGTGAAGAAATCGGTGAATATTCATTCCTGCCGGGAAGCTACACATTATACAAAAAAGTAAATCTAAGCGAAGCAGAGCGGGCAAAGCTCGGTTTGTTCCTCAGTAATTTTACTGAGCTCGGATTGTACAAACTCGACAGCGCTGCGCTGAAGCCCGCAGACCTGATCCGGTTCGGCATTTGGCATAATTATATTAATAATTATAAGTCTGCTGTCTCTGACACCAAGGGAGGCAAGCTGTTTATTTCCCGGGAAACGGTGTCAGCCTCGATCCGGAAATATTTCAATCTTCCGTTCACGAAGCATGCAACGGTTGGTGAATATCAGTATAACGGTAAAGGTTATGTATTCACTGGAGCAGACGGCGAAGCCCCGGTATATGTCAAAGTGCATAGTGTCTATCAGACCGCAGCCAATCAGTATAAAGTGCAAGGGAGCATGTATAATCCGGATAGCAGTGATGAAGCAGGGTATGGATGGGTTATAGCTACGGTTAACAAGATTACGGAGAACGGGAAAAGCAGATATGTGCTGGGGAAAATCGACGCCAGATGATGGTGCGGCGGCGGTATTTACTTTATAGGAGCAGGTGTACCGGCAGAGAGACTGTTGATGAGGCTTGCTGTGTGCATTGGCGCTTACAGTAGATTATTGTCTGATGCTGGTAGTGTAGCGGGTACAGTAATTCTGCCGGGACAGCTCCATTATTGATAATAACCTGCTGCATGAACGAATTCCTTGCCCTGTAAGGGGGCGTTCATCGGCTGGCCATCATTCTTAAGTTCAGCATATATAATTCATAGTAATCATGTGTACTAAAGCAGCGGTTAAGCTAATCAGTGTATACGCTGAAAAAAGGTGCATCTGCAGCTAGATCGCACACACAGCTGATCCGTACCTGCTGCGGAGCCTGGGTTAAGTGGATTAATGACACCTAATTTATCTGCTCCAGCAGCTGATCCGGAAATAAATGGATTTATGACACTTAATTTCGCCCAAGTTGCCTGTTTTATCCGATATGTATGGAATTAAGTGTAATTTATCCAACTAATATCTTCATTCTCTGACATTTGCAGCGATTAAGTGTCATTTTTCCACTTATTAGTCAGCAGCCGGCTGCCGTGCGCATTTTACAAAACGAGCCTCGCACCCGGCAGACAGCGGATCGTACAGTACTGAATTAATACACATTTCAGCCAATGTGAAGTCTGTTAAGCAAACAGCGGATTACCCTGCATGCCTACCCACAGCGGTGATTGTTCCAGGCAGGCAGCGAGCTGGAGCAGCAGATCCTCGCGGCCTTTGGAGGCCATGACCTGAACGCCGATTGGCAAGCCTTCCGCTGTCAGATGGACCGGAACGCTCATGGCGGGTTGACCGGTCAGATTGGCCAGCTGGGTGAACGGTGTGTAGGTCAGGCTCGGCTCGAACATCTCGTAGATCATCCGCCGCTGCCCTTCCTTGGACAGGCTGCTGACCTCCAGCAGCTGCTTAATCTCATCCGGTGTCTGAGTCAGCTCCCCGACCTTCGGCGCGGAATCCGCATTCGCCGGTGTGATATACAGATCGAACCGCTCCATCAGCGCCGCCATCTGGGCGGCGGCGACATCCCATTCGTGCAGGCTGTGCACGAATTCAGCTGCGGACACCTGCTTGCCCGCTTCAGCCAGCACCCAGGTGACAATATCCACTTCACTGGCCGCAATCTTGCGGCCCATTCCGCTCTCCAGCGACAGGAACATCGCCGATACCTCGCCGGCATTCATCGTGTAATAGTTCTCCATCAGCCGCACTCCGTTCACCGGGCTCAGCTTCTCCTCGACTGCGTAGCCTTCAGATTCCAGCCACTTTACCGTCTTAAGCACAGCTTGTACAGCTTCTTCGGATACCGGTGTCCCGACCGGCGAAGCCGTAGTGTAGGCAATCCGCAGCTTCCGCTGCCTTGGCAGCAGCAGATCATCCAGATAGACCCCCGGATAGAGCGGGGTCTGAAAAGCAGCTTCCGGCTGCACGACCTGCAGCAGGTCAAGCATCGCCGCACTGTCGCGCACGGTACGCGTCAGGGCAAAATCAATCGACGCGCCCTGCCACTGCCGGCCGGCCCCGGGGCCGACCGGCGTGCGCCCGCGCGTCGGCTTCAGTCCGAACAGGCCGGTGAACGAGGCCGGTATGCGGATGGAGCCGCCGCCGTCACTGGCTCCGGCGGCCGGAACGATCCCGGCGGCTACTGCCGCCGCCGCGCCGCCGCTGGACCCGCCCGGGGAATGGGCCGGGTTCCAGGGGTTGCGGGCCGGGCCGTGGAGCAGCGGCTCGGTAATATTTTTGAGGCCGAATTCCGGCGTATTCGTATGCCCGAGCGGAATGAAGCCGCCGCGGCGGATGCGGGCGACATAATTGGAGTCCCGCTTAGCGATGTTGCTCTTCATCAGCAGTGCGCCGGAGGTCAGCGGCTCGCCGCCGAGCGCCTGTGAGATATCCTTCAGCAGGAAGGGGACACCGGCGAAGGGCCGTGCAGAGTCACCGGAATCAATGCCGCTGCCGCCATTACCGCCCAATATCTCATCGGCTTCCTTCAGCGCCGCCTCCCGGCGGGTATGCACCACTGCATTCAGCAGCGGATTCATTTCATCGAGCCGGGCGAAAGCTGTTTCCACAAGCTCACGCGGAGAGACTTCCCGTGCCCGGACGAGGGCGGCCAGCCCCAAGGCATCATAAGTGGAATAAGAAGACAACGTCATGTGAGTAACCTCTTTCTGGCAGGAAATGCAGGCTATATCGCTATAGCTGCCGTCTGCGGATGTAATCAATGGATACAGCAACTATAGTAATTCTTATGCATATTCAACTGTAATTAAGCAAATGTATACCGTGAGGCTGCGATAGCTTCTCTCCAGCACCTGCCGCCGGGGACGCAGCCTGCGTCAGGTACGCCGCTCGTCCGTCAAATACTGCTTCACCGGAGGCGGGGAATAGGCCGCAATCTGCTGCAGAATGCCTGCAGGCGTTGTATCGTTCAGCATGATGGAGCGCTGCTGCTCCTGCATGAACTTTTCCTGGACCATATTGTTAAACAGGGCAATCAGCGGATCATAATAACCGTTCACATTCAGCAGCCCGCAAGGCTTCTGATGCAGCCCCAGCTGAGCCCAGGTGAAGATCTCGAAGTACTCCTCCATTGTACCCGGTCCGCCCGGCATAGCGATGAAGCCATCGGCCAGCTCAGACATCTTCAGTTTGCGCTCGTGCATAGAGTCGACCATAATCAGCTCTGTCAGCCGGGTGTGCTCGATTTCCCTTTTTTTGAGAAAATGGGGCAGAACCCCGATCACTCGTCCTCCCGCCTGCATAACGCTGTCGGCAACCGCGCCCATGAGGCCGACAGTGGCTCCGCCATAGATCAATGTGAGGTTACGTGCGGCAAGCTCCTTGCCTAAGGCAACGGCACATTCCTTGTACAGTGGTGAAGCTCCCTCATTCGATCCGCAAAATACCGCGATACTCTTCATATTATGCTGAATCTCCTTTGCCTAAGTATCTAAAGATAGTTTCATGTATGATGTTGTGCTTGTATCTACATCAAAGATACCACACGATGACGTGCGGTAGAAGGAAATGCTTAATGTTCACACTCTGGATTAGATTCATTTTACATAAAAGTCCTATGTACAACAGGAGCCAACAGAGTTGTTGGCCCCTTGCAGATGATCTTAATGGACGGGTGTTAATTCGGCGACGAATTGTACTGCCCTGGCAGCATCGATACGTCCGAAGCCATACCGGTCATGCCAGCCACCCGGCATAGGTCTTGCAGATTTGCGGAGAATCTCGTGAATTTCCTCACTGGATAAGGAAATGCCATGGGCCAACGCTTCAGCGAGCATCAGGGCAATAATGCCGGTTACTGCCGGGGCCGCCATGCTGGTGCCCATCATAGGTGTAACACCATCTAATGATCCCGATTTAGCGGCCATTACCCTAAACTTAACTGGTTCATCATCGGTTTTATTTCCTCCAGGAGCACTAATCTCCGGCTTCTGTCTTCCGTCCCGTGTAGGGCCGGCACTGGAGAAGTATGAAATAGGTGTGCCTGCTTCTTTGGCGCTGTAGGAACCGACAACGACCGTTTTTTTGCCGCAGCAGATGGAGCCGAGGGTATGGGTATTATCCAGCGGTTCCTCGAAATGGGATTGGCCCGAATCATCCCGTTCAATCCAGGCGTGATATTTCCCTGACCGGATCTTCACTCCGCGCAGTTTAAGTGTCCATGTACCTGCCGGCAAACCGCTCTCCATGAAGATATTGATGACGTTGTCTCCGTTGTTCGGATCCTGTTTGCGGTGGGAGATGAAGATCACGATCTGATTCTGATCCCCGAATACCTGGTGGTTCGTGCCCAGCCTAATCTCCCCGAAGTTTGTCTTATCCGGTGCAATTAATTGACAGGTGAACTCATCTGCCTTATCGTACCAAAGCTCTAATTCGTTAGAGGTAATATCTGACCGTTCAATGCTCCAGCGAAGATCCTTCACTTCATTCTGTCTAACCGTACCGCTGGCATGTATGCCGTCCACATAAGAGTTACTTGCTGCCAACACAATAGCGCGGTTATTAGCGGCACTGACGAGCGTATCGAACCCAACCTCAACTAGAGAAGTACCGTCATGGGGCCCGCCGTTTGTTCCCAAGCTAATATTTGTGACACAGGGCCGGTCTCCGGCGAGCTTATAGATGTATTGCAGAGCCTCCAGCAGATGGGCAGAACCTCCGAAGTTCCCTTCCACGGTTTCGGGTCCCGCCCAGGGAACATCATTGGCATTCAATTGCACGAATACAATATCTGCTTGCGGAGCAGTACCGGGGATTTTGCTTCCGTTACCGTTGCCAGCCGCAGTATCCATAACATGGGTTCCGTGCCAGGGTTCATCTTCATTCCTGGGATCACGGAGATTTAAAGCCGCGAACGGGTTTTGTGTTGTTAGAGCACCGTTCAAATGCTCTTGCGAGTACACCTTGCCATATCCAAACTCAGTGTCGCTGGAGGCAATAGCCGTCTGATCCCAGTAGCTGAGAATACGGCTTGTCCCGTCCGCATTGATGAAGTTCTTATGGGTAAAGTCACATCCATCATCTACAATCCCGATGACGACGCCTTTCCCGCCGTTGCTTTTGGTATTTTGATTCAGCAAATTCGCACGGGCCTTGGTTTCTTCAATGGTCTTAAAAAGCTGGGGCTTTAACAATTGTGATGCCTTCAAGCTCATTACCGCAGGTGATTTGCGGATCTGCTCAATCTGGTCGGCGGCGATCCGGGCGGTGACAAGCCGTACATTCTCCTGCTCCTCAGGCACGCTGCCCAGGTCGGCTATTTGCCGGACTCCAGACAGATTTTTCCACGCCTCAATATCCTTTACCTTGGCGATAACCGCGATTTCACGGGTATCCGCTGTCTCCGCTGATTCTGCGCTGAACAAATGAGGGTGAGCCTCTTTGTGTTCACTTTGATTGAAGGCAATAACCCGTTGCAGCCGCGGATCGAGGTTAGGGGAAATCTCATTCGTTGTTTCTTTGAGTTTCATGACTTATCTCCTTTAGCTGGATAGAGTGCTGGAAAATACAACGTCCATATACTTTCACTAATCTGAATTTTTATAAAATCCATTTTATTCAAATAGTTATATTACAAGGGATGTGAAGATTTTATCTGGAAAGTTATGGTTTTTTATGCATGATCATTCTTATTAAATACATATGTACATGATTCATATAAACAAATATATAAAATAAAGTAAGTATCATCAAGTGAACCGTTTCACATAATAGCTCCGTTCTTTGCTGTAAGGGTACTAAAGAAAATATAAACGGTAGAGGTGAACAACATATGTTCATATCCAACGAATCAGGAAGCAAGACGTATGCCCTGGTCGGGAAACGGTATGCAGCCACAGGCAAGACTCCATTGTCGCCGGATGACTATCGCGATCTGGTGAAGCGCCGCGCGATTTCTATTCTGCACATTACACCTGATGAGCAGGAGTGGCAGGGAAACGAAGAGCTCCGAAGACAGACCGAACAGCTGATCATGGAGAAAATCCATCGTGACAGCAATCTGCTGCCGATTGATTTCTTGAGCAAGGGAGTAGAACGCGCCAAGGCTGTCTGCAGGATTGTAACACCCGGTGGCCTTGGGACCGGGTTTTTGATCGGGCGCGGACTGGTGATGACCAACCATCATGTGCTGGCAAGTGCGGAGGAAGCGGGCAACAGCCAGGCGGAATTCGGATACGAAGAGAATGGGGAGATCATAAGGCTTAATTTAAAGCCTGACGAATTGTTCATCACTTCCCCCTTTGAGGATTTGGACTTTACTATTGTGGGCTGTGAGACTGCCGGGATTGAGGATGTGCTTCCGGTGAAGCTGTTACGGAGTCCGACCACGATTACGCGCGGGGAATATGCGAATATTATCCAGCACCCTAAAGGCAGGCAGAAAGAAATTGCGCTGCAGGACAACACCGTCAGCTATGTCTATGAAAAAGTGATTCACTATACGACCGATACGGAGCCTGGCTCCTCCGGTGCTGCGGTGTTTAACAACCAGTGGCAGCTCGTCGCTCTGCACCATGCGGGCTGGTATACAGATGATGATCAGCAGCAGGCAGTGAATGAAGGCATAAGGATCTCAGCAATCGTTGCCAAACTTGTAGCGCTTGCTCAAACCGGTGATTCCGCTGCCCTGCAGCTAACGCAGAAGCTTGAAGGCACTTCACCCTATCTGGGGTTCTTCGATGTTGAGGGTCTGGTGGATAGCGGCAAAGATCTTACCGAGATTGAAATTCCTTCGTTTAAGGGAGATAAAAGGTTTGCGGATATCGGATTCTGGAATATTGAGCACTTCAACAACGGCGTCAGTGAGCAGCGGATTAAGGATGTTGCCCATCTGGTGGCAGACATGTCCATGGATGCCATTGGTCTGGTTGAAGTGGAGAGCGGCGCGCTGGACCGGCTGAGACAAGAGCTGAAGAATCGCGGTGCAGCTATGGACTACGTATACCTTGATGCGAATGACGCACAGGATCTAGCCATCTTGTATGATACGACAACAACTAGTGTTGAACTCAGAGAAGATATTAACCGGAAGTATGACCGGTTGCTGCGTTCTGAAATCAACGGGAAAACTGCTTTTCCGAGGGAGCCTTTATTCGCCAAGTGTACGGTCAGGGAAGAAGGGCGGGATGTTCAGTTCCTGATGATCGTGGTGCATCTGAAAGCCATGCGGGATACGGTAAGCACCGAGCGGCGCAAGCTTGCTGCTCAGGCATTGTCAGTGATCATTGAGGATCTGAAGCGTACGGAAGAGTTCAAGGAACTGCCTATTCTGCTGGGTGGAGACCTGAATGATGATGCGGGCAGTGTGTCACTGAGCCCGGTGATGAACATGCCCTCAGTCGTTACGCTAACCCTTGACGATGCACTGGCCGGTCATATTTCCTACATTGTGGATCCTAAGTCGCTAATCGACCACATCATTATTACCAAGGATACGAAGGCAGGCGTTATCACCTTTGACGGGAAGCAGGATGATGCGGGAATCGTTAGATTTGACAAAAGCATGCCTGATTATGCTTCTAGAATCTCAGACCATGTTCCACTTGTGCTGCGGATTATCTACAAAGACAGCAGTCCTGAAGTGGATAACCGTCTGAGTCCATCTATTCCAACGGTAGTGTGGGCGCAGGAAAACACGATGGAGCATGCACTGCTCAAGCTTCAGCTGAACCGCTTCAGGCTCGAAGAGGAGCGGGGATATTACGATGCCGAAAAGGATAAATTCGATATCGTGAACTACTATCGCGGTGTGGATCTCCAGTCCGGGGGAAGTCAGGTGTTCCGCCAGCTGCATCAGCTGCTGCTGCAAACGCATAACCGTATATTCTCCTACCCGGCAAGCCGGACGCAGCTGTATTCCGGAGTTGATATCCGCGAGGATGGCAGTCTGCACAGCCTGTATTCCGGAAAGCAGCTGGCTGCGGAAGAACTCATCCGGGAGGATTACCGTACGGAGCAGCTGCGGAAGGATTTCAAGGAGAGCCTTGCCCTTCACGGCCAGGCCGAGGAAGCCGGGTTTCAGGAGCTGATCGATGAGAAATTCGGGTTCAATGTCGAGCATGTTGTGCCCCAATCCTGGTTTGGCGGCACCTCTCCCATGCGGGGAGACCTGCACCATTTGTTCATCTGTGAGCAGGAATGCAACAGCTACAGAAGCAGTATCCCCTATTATGATTTTGCGGACTATCGTCCGGAAGCAGATCAGGAAACCATCCGCGATGCCTGCGGCAAACGCAGCGGGATGGACCGCTTCGAGCCGGAGAGCGGCAAAGGCGAGGCGGCGAGAGCGGTACTGTACTTCCTGATGCGGTATCCCGGCAAAATAGAGCATCAGAACAAGCGCGTTGACGTTAAGCTGCTGCTGGGCTGGCATAAAGAGCATCCGGTGAGCCTGCATGAGAAGCACCGAAATCAGCTGATCTATGAGCTGCAGGGTAACCGCAATCCGTTCATTGATCTGCCTGAGATTGCAGAGCAAATCGAGTTCTAACGAAGCGGAATAAGGAGGCGTTAGAGAATGAATATGACGGTTACCGGAATTAAGCAACCGCCTGCAGAAATGGTAAACCGGCTTCAGCAAGGCGGATATGTGCTGTATTTCCGCCATGCCCAGCCGGCTGAGAACTTTGGTGATCCTGGCTTGAGTGCGGAGGGGCAAGAGAAAGCGGTATTACTCGGCAACTGGCTGAGGGAGCAGAAGATTAAGATTAATCTGCCTGTGTTAACCAGTCCAACACAACGGACACAGGAGACGGGGAAGGCAGCTTTTCAGAGTATCCGTGTTGAAGAGGCACTGGCTTATATGGATACATTGTTTACAGAGAATCCGGACGATGCCGAACTGAAGATGAAGGCACGGCTGGTGAGCCTGCTGGAGTCCCTTCCTTCAGAGGGCAGTAACACAGTTCTGGTGGCTCACAGCTTTTCTTTTAATAATCAGATTGAAGCCAGACCGTATCTGGGGTTAATTCTGCTGAAACCGAGGGGCAAAGGACAGGGCTATGAGATCGTCGATGCATTTAATTTCTAATTGATAAGGAGATGTCAAAGATGGGTACATCAATTACTTCCAATGAAAATACAAGCACAGCAAGCAGGCTGCAAACGCTGGATGCCAATCTGGAGAGATTCAGCGCCGATGCCAATGCGTATTATGACGCTGCAAGGGACAAGGCCGATGTGGAGCAGTATTATGCCGGGCTTAACCGGAATGAGCAGGATGGCAAGGTATTGTTCAAAGCATTAAACAAGTTGTTAAAGGACACACACACAGAGGAAGTCCGTTACAAAAAAAGTGACGACTATCTGAAAGGCTCCGTTGATCTGCACGACGACAAAATGCTGCGAAGTATTTATTCCGGCAAAGAAGCCGAACCGCATAAGGTTATTGAGGAAGATGCTGCTATGGCTGCTGCAGAAAGTGAGACAAGCGATTCAGGACATGCCGTGAATGTTGAACATGTCGTACCTCAATCCTGGTTTAAAAAGGCCGAACCGATGCGTGGTGATATGCATCATTTGTTTTATTGTGAAGAAAAATGCAACTCATTCAGAGGAAATAAACGATATGTCGATTTTGCTGACTACAAACCCGAGGAGTTCAGAACAGATACAGTGCGGGGGGAATGTGGCAAGGGCGTAGGCGGTGGCGGTGCGGCTGACGGCGAGTTTGAACCCGAATATGCCAAAGGTGTGGTAGCCAGAGCAATGCTCTATTTCATCCTCCGCTATCCGGATAAAATTATCAAAGAATATGCTGAGCAACAGGACATAAACGTACTCCTGAAGTGGCATAAGGACTTCCCGCCCAACCTGAAATATGAGAAGCACAGAAATCAGGAGATCTTTGCCATCCAGGGCAACCGGAATCCGTTTATTGATCTCCCTGAATTGGCTGACCGGATTGATTTCAGTGTGTACAAGCCGTCTCACAATCAATAAACGGAGTGGAGGCTATGCAATGTCAGCAATAAGTACACTCACAAGTGATGCCGTAGAGCTTCAGCCTTATCAAGCCGATGATGTCACGCGCCATATTCAGGAAATCCCCAAGGGGGTGCAGATGATCCAGGCTCCGGCCTTTTGGGAGAAAGGGAAATACGGCAAAGGTGTAACCATTGCTGTTCTGGATACGGGGTGCGACCAAGACCACCCGGATCTGAAGGACCGGATTACCGGTGGGCAGAATTTCACCGATGATGACGGAGGCGCCAAGGAGAGCTACAAGGATTACAATGGGCACGGCACCCATGTGGCCGGAACCATTGCAGCAACCAAGAACGGCAAGGGAGTTGTCGGAGTGGCACCGGAAGCAGAGCTGCTGATTCTGAAGGTGCTGAACCGCAAAGGGAGCGGCCGTCCAGAATGGATTGCAGAAGCGATTGATTACGCTATTAAAATGCAGGTACAGATCATCAATATGTCCTTCTCTGCCGGAGCTGGTCATGATGAAATGCATGAAGCTATCAAGCGGGCAGTAGATGCAGGCATCATCGTAGTCTGCGCAGCTGGGAACAGCGACCGGAATGAGAAACGTTACCCGGCAGCATACAACGAATGCACCTCTGTAGGCGCGGTTGATTTTAGCGGAGAGCATGCCGAGCTCCTGACGAAGAATAATGAGGTTGACCTGACTGCCCCCGGTGTCGATGTGCTGTCCTGTTACCCCCTTGATCTGGTACCTGACCCCAACGAACCCTATAAAGTGATTTCAGGTACCTCGATGTCTTCTCCGCATGTAGCCGGGGCATTAGCCCTTGTGATCAACTATTACCAGAGTGAATCGCAATTTAACCGCAAGTTAACGGAAGCTGAGTTATATGCGCAGATTGTCAGATGCACTTTGCCGCTGGGCAGCCTCAAGGCAGAAGAAGGCAACGGGTTGCTCTTTCTAACCGCGCCGGAGCTGCTGGCCGAGTATTGGAGACACAATAAACCGGATCTGACCCCTTATTCATAATCAATAACCTGACAAGGAGGTTCAATCATGCCCGAAGGAATGTCTTTTGAGTTCAAGCTTTTCCTTGACCCTAAGCAGGTGCTGGCGGGAGATGGACAACTGCTTTCGAAGATAGCCGGACTAAGCTTTAAGCTCAAGGACAAAATGCAAATTCACCTGCTCGATACACCTGAATTGAGGCTTTATGAGACAGGCTGGATTGTCCGCAGCCGCTTCAAAGAGGAGAAATGGGAGCTGACCTACAAGAGACGCATCAGAGATTATAAGGATTTGAATAGTGCTATGAAGCAGGCGGTTGCTGAAGGATTCACACCCGGTAAATATGAGACTGAAGTCGAGTGGGGGTACAAGAAGCAGGCGTTATCTCTGGCCAAAGACTTTGATGTTGCTCTGGAAGACAAGCCTGAGGGACAGTGGAAGGAGGTGATCCTCGAGAAGGCCCCGCAGCCTTTTAAAGACAGCAGTGTCTTCAAGTCTGCGGCAGATACCCGGGTAATGGGTCCGATCAAGTCCGGGAAATATCGAACCGAATGGGAGCAGGAGAGAGTGCATCTGGAAATCTGGACCATCGGCTCAGAGCGTATGGCTGAAGCAACAATGAAAATTAAGAATGCCACCGAAGCCGAAGCGGCGGACAAGCACCAACAATTCATTACTCTGTTTAAAGAGGCTAATCTGCTGCTCGAGCAGGATATGTCCAAAACGAAATGGGCACTTGAGCGATTGAAGCAAGCATATACACGACAAACAACACATTAAAGGAGACGATTATTATGCCACTGAATCCATACGGAGTGTTAAAAGGAAAGATCATTCAAGGAACACCTGCACCAACTACAAGGGACAGCACCCCGCATTATCATGCTGTAGTTAAGGCTGCTAATAAAAAATATAAATTGGCCATCAACGTTCAATCGAAAATTACCCCCTCAGAGCTGCTCTACCTGGTCGGTGATCAATTCAATTCTGAGCAAATTACCCATCTGCAGGAACTAAAAGATGGTTTTACTAAAATTGATAAATCAAACCGTGATGAAATTGCCTTAGACTACATCCGCGGCGGATTGTTTGACCCGTCCAAGATGATTGCCCTCCCATACAATGCTGATGGTCCGGACAATGACCTGAATGAGAAAGTCGACGCCTATCTGCAACGTGCTATTGAGGATGATACCGCCAAAATATATGTATACGGCGAGCCGTTTCCGGGGGGGATTCACAATATCCATATGAATCAAGGGAACGTTGAGCCTTTTGTTGGAGACGACGGCATCTGGCAGGATGGCGGAATTGTGATTCATTTCGAGCAGGAGGACAAATGGCTGGGGCTGTTCCTCGCCTTCCAGTCGCAGTCGTGGTGCACAGACGATCAGGGCCATATGGAACGTCCGGTCAGCGAGTGTAGCCACAAGACTCACAAGTCTGCACAGCTGTCGAGATAGCCGTAGGAAGGACCAGTTATCAAGCTGGTCCTTCATTTAATTTGCCAATTTAAAAACAGAAGAAAGGATGATACAAGTGAAAATATTACAAGCGCTTATTCATGCTTCATCGCTGCAGAAGCTGCATGAGCTGGAGAATTACAGTCTGGATCTGGTAAGAAGCAGTGCCAAGCAAATTACAGAGGCAGATTATTCCGTCTCGGGAATTCTATCCGAAGAGCAGCTGGAGCTGTTGAAGAAAGAAGGCTACACTCTGGAGATTGAACTGGACGCTACGGATATTCCTGCTGAGCGGCTACAGGAGATATATCACGGAAACCGTATGGAGTCAGACCAGGGTACTGCTTCTGCAGATTTTACTGCTGATTCGATTCGGGGCGGTTATATGACCGTGGACGAGATCGATAATACATTGCTGCAGCTTAGCCGGAACAATCCGGGACTGGTCTCGCTGATCACGCTTCCCAACCGGACGTGGGAGGGACGGACATGCCGTGCGGTTAAGCTCAGTGCCGCTCCGCAGCAAGCCAGAATTAAACCGGCCATTCTGATTACAGGCAATGTCCATGCTCGCGAGTGGGGTGGTTCTGACATTTGCATTAACTTGTTAACCAAGCTCGTCCAGGCCTATACAAGCAGGCAGCCTATTCAGTATGGGAATAAAAGCTTTGCTTATGAACAAATCAAGCAGGCGCTGGATTCTGTGGACCTGATTATCTTTCCGGAGGTTAATCCGGATGGCAAGATTTATAGCCAGGAGAATCATCAGAAGCACCACTCATTTCGTGATGAAGAGGCGGGCAATGGCTTCTGGTGGCGGAAGAACCGCCGGCCGGATGAGAACGGGAACCCGATGGGCGTTGATTTGAACCGGAATTTTGATTTCTTGTGGGGAAGTACAATCGGTACCTCAGCAGATAAAAACAGTCTGATTTACCTTGGACCAGCCCCATTCTCCGAGCCGGAATCACAAAATATCAAGTATCTTCTGGATACGTATCCGCAAATCCGCTTCTATGTAGATATTCATAGCTTTGGCGAGAAAATCATGTACAACTGGGGGGATGACAATAACCAAACCACTGACCCCAATCAGAATTTCAAGAATCAGCAGTTCAACGGAATACGTGGAGCTTCCGGCAAAAGTCCTCAGACTATAAAAGACAGCTACAAAGAATACATTACGCCGCAGGATGAGAAACTGGAGCGTGAACTGGGAAACCGGATGAACGCAGCGTTACAAGCCGTACGGGGTAAATCCTACAAGGTTGAAGAGTCAGCCCGGTTGTATTATACCAGCGGGACGACACAGGATTATGCCTATAGCCGTCATTTAACAGACCCTTCCAAACCGAAAATTTACAGCTATACCTTTGAATTCGGCCAAGCGTTTGTGCCCCCTTATGAGGAGATGCGGCTTATCATTGCTGATTTGAGTTCTGCGTTGACGGAGCTGACTTACGCGGTATCCCAGATAAACGCACTAGAGCCTGTCCGCACGGGTAATTAGCACCTATTAAGCAAGACTCTGCGGCTCCGTCCGCGAGAGGGTCTTGCTTTTTTTACAGTTAAACAGTCAATAATGTATCACGGAATCTGCCTGTTGTAATTTCTTTCTCCGCAAGAGCAGCAGAAGAACGGCGGCCAGTCCCGCAGCGGTAAGTGTAGCGGCAGTAACATAACTGCTGTTCCAGATGGAGAGATTCACATTCATTAGGGAATGGATACCCACAACAATAAACAGATTCTCGGTCAAAACGTAGAAAAGTGCAAATAACATACCCAGCAGCACAAGCTGGACAAAATCAAACACAAATTCGGGTCCGCTGTAGCCGCTATAGATCCGGTTGGGAATATGCATGAGGGCAAAGAGAACATGTGTAAGCAGCATCGCCCAGAGTATGCGGGCTGACGGCTTCCGCACTCTGGACAACCAGTCATACAGCTGCACGAACAGGAACCCCCGGAAGATAATCTCCTCCAGCAGGGCATTGCCGAACAATTGTGCAAGTAAAGCACCCAGATACAGATTCGGGAATTCAGCCAGTTTACTGTTCCATTCAAGACCGTCTCCGGCAAGGAGCGACATCACGGCAGCCATAATGTTAATGGCAATCCAGAAGAGGACAGTCCCTAAGACTCCGGTAAGCAGATTTTCCCGTTTCAGCCCCAGCTCCCGCAGCGGAATCCTGGCAATTACGAGCAAATAAATAACAACGATGACCGCGAGGCCCAGCAGACCCGCACATAGAGTGGGGTTTATCCACCCGTTTGTCAGCGTTTTGATACCGTTAAACGTACCGCGCTCAAAGAACACAAGGTTCACTGCCAGCGCAAAAAACATTTCCAGGCCAATCAGGCCAAGTATGAATCCGGCAGGAACCCGCCTAACTGCGAATAGTCCTTCATTTCCGTTTGCGTCTGCCTGCATGGGACTGACTCCCTTTCCGTAATACATAATTTTCCACTGAATCGTATGACCTAACTATAGCCGCTGAAAAAAGGAAGCACTGTTGCAAAAGTCACCGGAGTCCACGAAGCCGCTGCAGTCCATGTATCCTTACACTCAATGCTTCCACCATCGAGCCGCTCATAAAAAGAGTACTGCCGTGGGCATAATTAGCAAAAGCAGATTTTCAAACAAACGGTTGACACCGTTTTCAGCATATGATAAATTGTTTCCGAGGCTTGTTACCGGTAATGCGGGCAAAACCACAATGGGAATGATGATTCGTTTCCGTTGTTGTTTTGCCCTTTTTTATTCCTCAAAAACAGGTGGGTTGAAAGTGATAATTAAACAAATCTTTAACAATAATATCGTCAGCACTGTGGATGATAAGGATCAGGAGCTGCTTATCCTCGGCCGGGGTATCGGTTTCCAGTTCCGGGCTGGTGATCCTATCGATGAATCACGGGTGGAGAAGGTGTTCCGTCTGCAGGATTCATCCATTTACGAACGCTTCAAGGCGATTGTAACGGAGATGCCGGTTGAGATTCTGCAGGTGACTGACGATATTGTAAGCCTGGCGCGGATGCAGCTTAATAAGGGAATCAGCGACGGGATTTATGTATCGCTTTCGGATCATATCCATTTTGCGGTGCAGCGTATGGAGCGGGAGCAGATTATCCGTAACCCGTTATCCTGGGAGGTGCAGCATTTCTACAAAGCCGAGTATGATGTGGCGAGGGAAGCGCTGACGATCCTGCGGGAGCGGCTGGGGATTGATTTTCCCAAGGAGGAGATCTGCAATATCGCGCTTCATTTCATCAATGCGGAAGTCAATGATTCGATGAATGATGTGACGCATATGATGCAGCTGCTGCAGGAGATTATGAACATTATCAAATATCATTTCGGCGTGGATTTGGACGAGGACAGTGTCAACTATTTCAGATTCATTACGCATCTTAAATATTTTTGCCAGCGTGCAATTACCCATTCCAGCCATGATGATACCGAGGAGTATTTGTACAAGGTGGTCAAGAAGAATTATCCCGACACCTTCAAATGCATCCGCAAGATTGAATCGTTTATCCTGAAGAACTACGAGTACATCATGACCCATTCCGAGCAGCTGTATCTGACCCTGCATCTGGAACGGCTGATGAAAACCAAATAACAAGGGGCTTGTTACTGTTCAATCAGGCAAAACCCGGATGAAGACCGGCAGGCGTATTTGGCGCAGCTGCAGGCGTTCATTCGGGTTTTTTTATTAGAATAATTTAGGGGGAACATTCATGAAACATCAGGAAACCGCGCAGCAAATCGTCGAGAAGGTAGGCGGAGTATCGAACGTAAAGTCGGTATACCACTGCGTAACTCGGCTGCGCTTCGAGCTGAAGGATAACAACAAGGCCGATCAGGCCGCGCTTAAAAAGCTGGATATGGTCATGGGCACCAACATCTCCGGCGAGCAGTTCCAGGTCATCATCGGCAATGATGTGCCGAAGGTGTTCGATGAGATGGTGAAGGCATATCCGGCCCTTAAGCAGTCCTCAGAAGGCGGCAAGAAGGAAGACGGGAAGAAGCAGAATGTTATTCTGAAAATCTTTGAAACGATTGCCGGCGTCTTCGCACCAATGCTTCCGGCAATTACAGCGGCCGGTATCCTCAAGGGGCTGCTCGCCCTGTTCGTCACTCTGGGATGGCTGACGGCCGGAACCGATACGTACCGTATTCTGTCGGCAATCGGCGATGGCGTATTCTACTTCCTGCCGATCCTGATCTCGTTCAGCGCAGCGCGGAAGTTCGGCAGTAATCCGTTTATCGCGGTCGGTGTCGGCGCAGCGCTGATGTACCCGGATATGGGGGCGCTGCTCTCCAGCGGCAACCCGGTGTCCTTCCTTCATATTCCCGTAACGGCGGTATCTTACGGTTCGTCCGTTATTCCGGCTCTGCTGGCAATCTGGCTGCTCTCCTATGTGGAAAAGACGGTAGACCGCTTCATTCCCGCGTCCCTTAAGCTGCTGCTTGTTCCGCTGATCTCGCTTCTTGTCATGGTTCCAGTGACACTGATTGCCATTGGACCGCTGGGTACGTTCATCGGTGACGGCTTGTCCGGCGGCATTAACTGGCTGCTGAATGAAGGCGGCTTGTTCGCCGGGATCGTGCTTGGCGGAGCAATGGCGCTGATTATTATGACTGGTATGCACTATGCGCTCGTTCCGGTCATTATCAGCAACCTGGCAACACTCGGCTTCGACAAATTCCTGCCGCTGACTTACATCTCCAACATGGGACAGGCAGGGGCAACACTGGGTGTATTCTTCCGGGCCAAGAACAAAAAGCTGAAATCCGTCGCTTTATCCACCAGCTTCACCGCCCTTATGGGCGTAACAGAGCCAGCCATGTACGGCGTAAATATGAAATACAAAAAGCCGTTCATCGCGGCAATGATCGGGAGTGCAGCGGGCGGCGGTTTTGCTCTCGCATTCGGTGCCAAGGCTTACGCCCTGGCTGGTAACGGCGGTATCCCGGGTCTGCCGGGACTGGTTGGACAGACGTTCTGGTATGCTTTTGGCGGGATGGTCATTGCCTTTGCAGTTGCGGCTGTTGTCACTGTAATGCTAGGTATTGAAGAAGAGGCTGATGACGCCGAGCAGATTTCCGGCAGTATTGCGGCTAAGCCAGCTGAACAAGCTCCGGCCGCTCCGATAGAGGTTGAAGCAGAACCTGCTCTCGCTACAGCAGACAGCACCGCTTATGCCCCAATGACAGGTAAGGCGATTCCGTTAAAAGAGGTCAATGACCCTACCTTCGGCGATGAGCTGATGGGCAAAGGGATTGCATTTGTGCCAACTGCAGGTGAACTCGTATCGCCAGTCAGCGGCACTGTGATGAATGTCTTCAAAACCAAGCATGCGATGGTTATCCGCAACACTGAGGGCATGGAGCTGCTGATTCATGTCGGCATCAATACCGTGAAGCTGCGCGGCCAGTTCTTCGAGGCTCATGTACAGGCCGGCGATGTAATCCAGGCTGGCGATAAGCTGTTAACCTTCGATCTGGCGCAGATTGCGAAGAGCTACGATATTACGACCGCCATGGTCGTTACCAACACCGCCGATTACAAGCAGATTTTGCCGCTTAAGCTTGGCGCTGTCAGCATTGGCGAGCCGGTGCTTGCGGCGGAGCTGTAATATTTGCGGGAGTAGCTTTTGATTCCAGTTTTTTTGATCTTTAATTTGGAGCTTAGCCTGAGTTATTTCCAGGCGCCAGCTCCGGTCTTAGCCTGAGTTTGAGCTTGGTGACACCGGAACCAAGCGACCAGGTTAGGCTTTAAATTTTGGCAGCTCTGATTTACTCAAACTAAATAAAAGGCTATCAGTAACGGAGGGAGGTTTGGAGCTGTAGGAGCGATAGCGCCCGCCTTTATGTTTGGATTACTACCGCTGCCAGCGGAATAAATTCAGGAAATCCAAACATAACAGCGGCCGGAAGCCCAAACATCCCGCAGTTACGCCTGCCTTTTTGAATGTTCATGTTTCATTTTTAATAAACTAAATTCACCGTAGGAGATGACGAAATGACCACATTCCCGGATGGCTTCCTATGGGGCGGCGCTATCGCCGCCAACCAGGCGGAAGGCGCATATGACGCAGACGGCAAAGGCTTGTCCACAGCCGATATGGTCCCGTATTTCAAGAAAAAAGACTACACCAACCTCAAAGAGCTGATGCATGTCACCAGTGAATCGATCGAGCGGGCGATGCAGCATGGCTCGGCGGAGGGGTATCCGAAGCGGTACGGCATTGATTTCTATCACCGGTTCAAGGAGGATATCGCCCTGTTCGGGGAGCTTGGCTTCAAGGTGTTCCGCATGTCCATCAACTGGTCGCGGATTTTCCCGAATGGCGATGATGCGGGGCCGAATGAGAAGGGGCTGCAGTTCTACGACGATATGTTCGATGAGATGCACAAGTATGGTATCGAGCCGCTCGTAACCCTCTCCCACTACGAAATGCCGATGTCGCTGGTGCTGAATTACGGGGGCTGGAAGAACCGTAAGGTGATTGCTTTTTACGAGAAATATGCCGAGACGGTCATGACCAGATACAAGGATAAAGTCAAATACTGGCTGACCTTCAATGAGATCAACACTACCGTCATCGAGCCGTTTACCGGCGGCGGTGTGGTGGAGGATAAGGTCGATAACATCCGCGAGGCGTCCTATCAGGCGCTGCATCACCAGTTCGTAGCCAGCAGCCTGGCGACCCGCAGAGGGCGGGAGATTAACCCGGAATTCCGCATCGGCTGCATGCTGGCGCGGATGATCCATTACCCGGCAACCAGTGATCCCGAGGATGTGCTGCAGGCCCAAGTAGACAACCAGCTTAACCTGATGCATACGGATGTGCAGGCGCGGGGAAGCTATCCTCCGTTCATGCAGCGTTATTTTGCCGACAATAATATTGTGCTTGTGACAGAGCCGGGCGATGAGCAGCTGCTGCGTGAGAACACGGTAGACTTCATTTCCTTCAGCTATTACACTTCCCTGATCTCTACTGTGAATCCGGAGAAATACGGCGTGACCGGCGGCAATCTGTTCAGCACAGTGAAGAACCCGAACCTGAAGATTACCGAGTGGGGCTGGCAGCTTGATCCGACCGGCTTACGGATTGTCCTGAAAGAGCTGTATGACCGTTACCAGCTGCCGCTGTTTGTGGTGGAGAACGGGCTGGGGGCTAAGGATAAGGTGGAAGAGGACGGCACCATCCGGGACGATTACCGGATTGATTACTTGCGGAAGCATATAACAGCGGTCAAGGAAGCCGTGCTGGACGGGGTAGAGGTCATGGGCTACACCGCCTGGGGAGCGATAGACATTATCAGCGCCTCGACCTCCGAGATGTCCAAACGCTACGGGGTCATCTACGTCGATCAGGATGACGAAGGCAACGGTACGCTGGACCGGAAGAAGAAGATGAGCTTCCACTGGTACAAGAAGGTCATTGCCTCCAATGGCGCAGATCTGGAATAGGCTGGATTCCGGGGAGTGTCATTCCTGCATTGACATCTATTTTAGAAGCGGCTATACTTTCTGTAATCTTATAGTTGGTATACATTGAACGAGCCAGTAGCAGACTTGTCCCTGTTCACAGAAAGCCGGGGGTTGATGGAACCCGGTACACACATTGGACTGCGAATTACATCTCGGGAGTATCTTGGGTAATGCCAAGCGGAGCTAAGCGAACGATAACTCGCTAAGAGTGGTACGGATAATAGCTTTAGTAGGCGGTCCGTGCAATTTGGGTGGTAACACGGTTAATTACAATCGTCCCTGTGTCTGAACAGACAAGGGGCGATTTTTTGTTGTTCCGTCCCTTTCAGGACGGCGAGACCGTTACTGCTCTGCGGAGAATAGCTGCCGGGTCCGGTGAGCTGGCTGTTTGATTTTCAATGAATATCACGGGATAACCAAACCAAACAAACAAAGGGGCTGTATATGTTGAACATTATCGACGAGCTATTGTGGCGCGACGCCATTAACCAGCAGACAGACGCAGACGGACTGCGCGAACTGACAGAAGGTAAGGCTGTGTCGCTGTATTGCGGCGTGGACCCGACAGGCAACAGCATGCATATCGGCCATCTGATTCCTTTTATGGTGCTTAGACGCTTCCAGCTGGCGGGCCACCGTCCGGTTATTCTGATCGGCGGGGCTACCGGAACGATCGGCGATCCGAGCGGACGCCAGAGCGAACGTTCCCTGCAGACGCTGGAGCAGGTGCAGGAGAATGTTGATGCGCTTACGGCGCAGATGAAGAAGCTGTTCGTTACCGAGAACGACAATCAGGTGCGGATGGTTAACAATTACGACTGGACCAAGAACATCAATGTTATTGAGTTCCTGCGTGATTTCGGCAAAAACTTCAGCATCAACACGATGCTGGCCAAGGATGTTGTCGCAAGCCGTCTGGACAGCGGGATCTCGTTCACCGAGTTCTCCTACCAGATCCTGCAGTCCATCGATTACCTGCATCTGTTCCAGAATGAGGATGTGCAGCTGCAGGTCGGCGGTTCCGACCAGTGGGGCAATATCACCAGCGGCCTCGACCTGATCCGTAAAAAAGAAGGCGCCGAAGCCAAAGCCTTCGGCCTGACCATCCCGCTGATGCTTAAGGCAGACGGCACCAAGTTCGGCAAATCCGCCGGCGGTGCAATCTGGCTCGATCCGAAGCAGACTACGCCTTACGAGTTCTACCAGTTCTGGGCGAACAGCGATGACCGCGATGTGGTGAAATACCTGAAATACTTCACCTTCCTGAGCAAAGAGGAGATCGAGGCGCTGGCGGAGAAGGTAGCGACCGAGCCGCATAAACGCGAGGCGCAAAAAACACTGGCCGAAGAAATGACCCGGTTCGTGCATGGTGAAGAGCTGCTGGAGCAGGCTAAGCGCATCACCGCAGCGCTGTTCAGCGGCGATATCCGCTCGCTGACTGCTGACGAGATCGAGGAAGGCTTCAAGGAAATGCCGACCTTCACTGCGGATAAGGAAACGAAGAACATCGTGGACTGGCTGGTGGATCTGGGCATTGAGCCATCCAAACGCCAGGCGCGCGAGGATATCACCAAAGGGGCCATCTCCATTAACGGCGAGCGTGTGAACGAGCTGGAGACAGAGATTACTGCAGAGCAGGCCATCGGCGGAAGATTCATCATTGTCCGCAAAGGCAAGAAGAACTACAGCCTGGTGAAATTGGGCTGACGTTCAGGGTAAGACAAAAAGAGGCGATCCCGGGAGGCAGTGACCGGGATCGCCTCTTTTGTTGAAGTGCAGAGCCCCGGCTGCGGGGATCGTTCGCTATGCCCAGCTGTGCAGAGCCTGCTGGAGAGAGCCTGCCGGGCATAGCCTGCGATCAGGACCCGCCGGGCAGTATCGCCGGGTTGAGCTAATTAGCCGAATAGTGCGCTTTTTATCATTGATAATCATTATCATATACACTATTGTTACTGTATGTGCCTTAATCCTCAAGCTTCGCCAGCTCTTCTTCCAGACCAGCCAGCTTAACGCGGATGGCCTCAGCCCGGGCTTCGTCATTCTCCTGTTCCGCCTCTGACAGCTCATCCGCAGCCATCCCGATTTGATATTCCAGATAGGTATAGTCTGATGCAGCAGCGGGGTGGCTGGAGCGTTGTGAATAAGTCATTATCTGCACCTCCTCACTCTTCTGCTATAAGTAGACAATGGATGAAATCCCGTATGTTCATGCTGTTATGATACAGCCTCTACGGGACATACTCAACCTCCGCTGCTCCGCAACAAGGTATTTATTCGAGGAATTCCGGCTTTAGCCGAGGGATTGCGACATTGTTCACAGACAATAAGCCTGGTTCTGGATTTACCATAAGAAGAATTGAAAATTAAAGCTTAATTTTTCAGTAACAGTTAGTTTACTAGGGGAGATCCCGTGAAGGAAGGTTGTTATATTTAATGAAAGCTTTATCTTTCACCACACTTGACGCAGCGCGGCACCATCTGGAGGCGCTGGACAGCAGCCGGGGGCTGGTATTATTTGCTTCCGCTGCAGTTGTCAGAGAACTGTCGCAGTATGCACCTCCACAAGCCGTTCTCTGCTCGACTAAAGGCGAATATACCCCGCAGGGCTACCGGAGCGGTGCGGTCACAGGATTCGAATATGAGTCAGGCCGGACCCGGGTTGTAGAAATTCTGCATCCGCCCGTTCTCAGCGGCAGTGAGCTAAGCGCGGCGTATAACAAGGTCAAAGACAACGTCAATGCCTTCATGCTGCTGTTGTGCGACGGGCAGGGGGCAATGGAGGAATCTATACTCTCGTCACTTTTCTTCATTGCCCCGGAGTTCAAGATTATCGGCGGGAGTGCGGCGGACGACGGGCAAGGAGAAACCTATATTTATATAGGAAGCCGGAGGGTGCGTAACCTGGGGATTTTCTTCGACATGTCTGCACGTACGGTACTGGTGAAGGAGAACATTTATGTTCCTACCGGGAAGACAATGCTCGTGACAGAAGCGGATCTTTTTGGCAGAAGGGTATATTCCTTTAACGGACGTCCGGCCGCCGAAGAATATGCGCGTGTGATTGGTGTCCCGGTGGAGGAGCTGGCAGACCATTTCCTGAGCAGCCCGCTCGGCAAAAGATACGAGGACGATCTGATTATCGCCTCTCCGATGGTTATCAATGCGGATGGCTCTGTCACATTTTACAGTCAGGTTATGTCTAGTACTTATGTGGAGGTGCTAAGCTCTGCAGATCCGCTGGCTGTGCTGGAGGAGACACTTGGCAGCAGTCCGTACAAGCCTTCCTTTGTGCTTAATATTAACTGCACTCTGCGCGACCAGCTGTTTAAGCGGGATAATCTTTGGCCTGCATTTGATGATCAGATGCTTGGATTCTGCAGTAATATTACCGGCTTCATCAGCTTCGGAGAACAATATTATAAAAAGCATGCCAACCAGACCATGATTCTGCTGCTGGTTGAATAAGGGAGAGAAGAAGGATTATGCAATGGATAACCAGATTGCGCACTACATGGGCAAAAAAAACTGCCGCAGACAATGCGGCGGCTCACAATACATACACTCATACTGAAGGCTCCGGTGCTCCCGGGCCGGTAACCGCAGCAGCGGCGGATGGAGCGGGCGGTTCTGATTCCGGTGCTGCAGCCTCCCAGGGTCAGGCAGGTTCCGGCGCAGCCTCTGCACCTGCTGGTGCATCAGTCCAGGTATCCTATGGCACTCATGCATATACTCTGTCCGCTGAGATCCGCCGTGAGACTGCTGAGATTCTGAAGGAAGAGGGACGTATGGTTGAGGAGTTTGCAGCCTTGCGTGCAGGCGGCGGCGAACTGATCAGCCAGGTAGGCGGAACCCAGCTGCGGCTGGAGCATCTGAAGGCTAACAGTGAGCAGACTGAAGAGCTTATTAATGAAATGTACGGCAGTCTCTCCTTCTCCTCCAACAAAATCGAATTTGCCAAGGAAGCCAATATCCAGATTTCTGCTGAAATGCAGAAGGCCTCTGCGGTATTTACGGAATTCGTCAGTCTAAATGATGAGCTGCGGCAGCATTTCCGGAGTATTGAGCAGCTGACGAAGATCATTACAGATATTGCCCAGCAGACCAATCTCTTGTCGCTGAATGCGGCGATTGAGGCGGCGCGTGCAGGTGAGCATGGACTTGGCTTCGGCGTCGTGGCTACGGAAATCCGCAAGCTGGCCGACAGCACCCGCATCCATGTGAAGGATATCATGGGCTCCCTTACGGGAATGACCGAAGTGATGGAGCGGCTGCACCGCAAATCCGGTGACGGGACACAGGCCATGACGGAGACCAATGCGAAGATCAGCCAGTCGACTGTATATATGAACGAGATTGTCGAAGCAGAGGAAGAGGTATTCCAGCATCTGGAGAAAATCCAGGAGTCCCAGGAGAGCAGCCTGGAGGATGTGGAGCAGATCAATGATGACCTGCTGCGTATTCTGGAGAAATCGGGACAGGATGATGGACAGTTCCAGAAACTGGTCCTCACCGTCCAGAAGAAAGCCGACCACTACCAGCAGCTGCTGAATCATCTGCATCAGATCGAGCAGCTGCAGCAGCTGGAAGCGTCACTGAAGAGCAGCGTGTAAGGAGAAGCGCTGTCGGATGCGTGTAAGCGGAAGCGGGATCGGACACGTAGCGGAAGCAGGAATCGGCGCGTATAAGCAGAGTGGGGATAGGAGATGAACAAGTACACCGGGCAGCGGACTGCTGTCTGGTGTGCTTTTTTTATTGCAGTTCAAAGGTTTGCGAAGACGAGTTACAGATTGCTAGTGTGCTGGTGTATGTGTGTTCCTGCGTGTTTGAGTGTTTGTTGCTTATGTGTTGGCGTGCTGACGATGTGCTGAATCAGGTGAGTATGCGGTCAGCAGGGTGTAGCGGATTGGGAGTAGACAGTCCTGCAACGGTTATTCCAGCTAGCTAGGCTAACGTTACGGACATGAGAGACCTTAACCAGCGGAAAAGCACCTGAGACTTATCCTTGCGGACACCAGCGCCGTTATTTTGCCGAAAAAGTGACATTCGGAGCTTGAAAGTGGCGAATAAGGTCTGTGATGTCCGTAAGTAACCAGATTGAGCTTACATTTGGCTGAAAATAGACTGACTTTTCCCTCTATATGCTGCTCGAAAGCCGCAATTGGGTAACGTTAGAGGGACTTTTCCCTCTATATGCTGCTCGAAAGCCGCAATTGGGTAACGTTAGAGGGACTTTTCCCTCTATATGCTGCTCGAAAGCCGCAATTGGGTAACGTTAGAGTGACTTTTCCCCTATATGCTGCTCGGAAGCCGCAATTGGGTAACATTAGAGTGACTTTTCCCTCATATGGTGCACAAGTGCCCCTGATATCGCCAAAAGCAGGCGATAAGAGGAAAACAGGGGCAGAAGTGCCCCTAATATCGCCAAAAGCAGGCGATAAGAGGAAAACAGGGGCAGAAGTGCCCCTGAATCGCGCCCGCCTCGCGCCCGCCGCTACTCCGCTTCCCCGGCGCGCGGCGCGCCCGAGCCGCGGATGAACTCGATGAAGCTGCGGATGTGTGCAGCGTAGATAGGCTCGTCCCGGTAAGCCAGGCAAATATGCCTGCGGTTGGCGTAGCCTTCACCCGGAAGAGGGCGCCGGATTAGCTCTCCGGCGGCAGTCTCCTTGAGCACGCTGCGCAGCGGCAGCACCCCGATGCCGGGATTGAACTTCAGCGTCTCCTTGATTGTCTCGATTGCGCCAAGCTCCATCACCGACTGGAACTGCAGCCCGATGTAGGCAGCCCACTCCTCGGCCAGCTGCCGGGAGGTGGAGCCTTGCTCATGGAGCAGGAAGACCTCGCCCTCCAGCTGCCCGGCGCTGAGCGGCTCGGCGGATGCCAGCGGATGCTGCGGATTCATCACCAGCTGCAGCTCGTCTTCGATCAGCGGTACGATCTGCAGTCCCTTCTCCGGCTCGTTCGGCAGCGAGACAATGGCTACATCAATTTCATGGTGGCGCAGGAGGGAGAGGATGGTGTCGGCTTTTTTCACAGTCAGTAATAAATCGGTATCCGGATGCCCCCGCTTATAGTCCGCCAGGAACGGCGGCAGGAAATAGGTGGCCGGGGTGTAGCTGGCTCCCAGCTTCAACCGGCTGTGGGCGTCGCCGCTTCTGGCCCGCATCCGCTCAGCGGCCTCCTCCATCATGGAGGCAACCCGGCGCGCATAGGGCAGCAGCTCCTCGGCTGCCTCTGTGCGGATCAGCTTCCGTGACTGCTTGCGGAACAATTGCACGCCGAGACTCTCCTCCAGCTTCCGCAGATGAAAGCTGACCGTAGGCTGGGTAAGCTCCAACTGGTCAGCGGCCTCCTGCAGGGTATCCCTGCGCATGACCTCCAAGAACACTTTGAGCTGCTGCAGATTCATTACACTCACTCCCCTTATGCCTAAAATATAGATGTTATCTATTAAATATTCAATATACATAGATATATTTAATAAAAGTAACCACCCGGTTTGACGTTGCTCTTACATTACATTGTTAAAGTTTGAAGTAACGCGAAGGCGAAAAAAACATTTCAAGGGGGATTCATCAACGTGAAACGGAATTGGCGCAAAACAGCGGGTGCTGCAGCAGGTGTACTATCTTTACTGGCAGTGACAGCCTGCGGGGGGCAAAATCAGAACGCTGCGGACGCTGCTGCGAACGGGAGCAATCAGGCGGCGGCAACTGCAAGTGCAGCGGCAGACGCAGGTACGAACTCCGGCACAGGTACTGGCGCTGGCACTGAGACCCTTACGGTGTATCTGAATGACTTCGACGCTGTCATCGGTGACATGTTTGAGAAGAAGACGGGAATTAAGCTGAACATTGTCTCCGGGAACGGTGCAGAGATTATGTCGCGCATTGAAGCCGAGCAGGGCAATCCGCAGTGGGATGTTGTGTGGATTGATGCCATGCCTTCGATTTACGGGCTGGATGCCAAGGAGCAGCTGCTGACCGGCTGGACCCCGGACAATGTGGCGGGGCTGAAAGACAACTATGAATCACTGATTCCTGCAGACGGGGCGTATTATCCGACAGGAGCGCATGCCGCAGGGATCATCGTCTACAATAAAGACAAAATCAGCGGAACAGACATCCCGGCTTCCTGGGAAGATCTGAAGAACGCTGCCTACAAAGGCAGACTGGGTATGGCTGACCCGGCCATTGCCGCACCGGCCTACCCGTTTGTGGCGAGCTTTTTCGAGGACAAGGGGATTGACGGCGGGAAGGAATATTTCAACAGCCTGATGGAGCAGGGACTGCGGGTCTATCCGAAGAATCCCCAGGTTGTACAGGCTCTGACCTCCGGTGAGATTGAGATTGCCGCACTGCAGGAATCCAATGCTTATTCCATGCTGGACGCCGGGGAGCCGGTTGAGCTGGTCTGGCCGGAAGATGGCGCACCGGCATCTGTCCGGGTGGCAGCGATTCAAAAGGATACGGAGCATGCGGATGCAGCCAAGCAGTTCGTGAGCTTCCTGCTGGAGCCTGAAGTCCAGCAGGAGCTGATCGACAGCGGTGATGAGAGCTACTTCGAGCCTTCGGCAGAAGGGGCCAATCCCAAGGCTGACCGGGCTGCTGATGCCAAGCTGAACTTTACGGATGCCGCCTGGGCCAGCGGGCATGAGGCTGAGATCAAGCAGTGGTTCGCTGATCAGGCTGTGCAATAACCGGCCATGCTTAGAGCGCTGAATGTTAACCGGCTGGGCTGGATGGTCAGCATCCTGCTTGCCGTTCTCGTCTTGTGCCCGCTCGCGGCGGTCATCATTCAGGTGCTGCTGCCGGGAGTTTTCTTCGGGAATCTGAACTTCGGGGATTTGTCGCTGCTGCTGGATGTATTTAACCGCCCGCTCTGGCGCAAATCATTAGAAAATTCACTGCTGCTGGGCCTTGGAACCACACTGCTGGGCACCGTCCTGGGGACGGTGCTGGCAGTGGCCCGCTCACGCTGGAAGTTTGCAGGGGCTACTGCACTTGATGCGGCTGCCTGGATCTTGTTCATTATGCCTTCCTTCATCCTGGCCCAGGGCTGGATCATGTTCTCGGCCGGGAATGGCCTGGTTGCTTCCCTGCTGGGCTGGAAATGGGTCAGCGGCGCCGTCTTCTCCCCGGCAGGGCTGATTGCTGTCATGACGTTCAGCAAGTTTCCCCTCGCTTATCTGACGGTAAGAGCAGCTATGGAATGGAAGATGGAGATGCTGTCGCAGGCAGCGCGGTTATGCGGGGCACGCCCCTTACGGGTATGGCTGAGCATTGAAGCCCCGCTGCTGCTGCCATCCATCTGCTCAGGGGCACTGCTGGTCTTCATGGATACCATCGGGGACTTCGGTTTGCCTTCAGCAATCGCGGTCGTCTACCGTTTTCCGACACTGCCGTATTCGATTTATTCGGCAATTTATACTTCACCGATCCGCTTTGACATGGCCGGGGTGCTGTCACTGTATCTGGTTCTCCTTATCCTGCTGGCGATTGCGGCCCAGTTCTACATTCTGCGCAGATCCCGCTATGATATTTTGACCGGGCGGGCTGAGCGGATGGTTCCGGCTGCGGCAGGCTCCTATCACTGGTTGCTCAGCGGCGCAGTTGCACTGCTGCTCATTATTGTAATCGGGATTCCGATCGGCTCAAGCATCGTGATGTCCCTCCTGCAGGTGCAGTCGGACGGGCTGGTCAGAGGTAATCTGACACTGCAGCATTATGCCGAGCTGTTCCGGCACGGGGCAGATTTGTTCCCGGGCATCGGCAGATCGCTGGCGATTGCCGCCGCTGCTTCATTAATCGGGCTGATCATCGGGCTGGGCGCCGCATTCATCCTGTCCTACTCCCGCTTCCGGTTCAAAAAAGCGATTGAAGCCGCAACGCTGATCTCGTTTGCAGTACCCGGCGTTGTGCTGGGGATCGGCTATATTTTTGTCTGGAATCAGAAATGGCTTGAAGTGCTGGGACTAAGACTTTACGGCAAGCCGTCAATCCTTGTGCTGGCAGCGATAGCCGGAGCGATTCCGGTCATCACCCGGGTCATTACCGGCTCGATGGCCAAGGTTCCGGAGCAGCTGCTGGATGCCGCCCAGATGCAGGGGGCCTCCCTGATCAGCCGGATGAGACGGATTCTGCTTCCGCTGATCCGCGGGGCGCTGGTGTCGGGCGCACTGGCGGCGTTCGGCTCCTGTGTGTTTGATCTGGCGGTTAATTCCATTCTGTTTCCGCCGAATTTCGTGACGCTGCCGATTGTCATTGATGATGCATTTGAGGATATGAGGTTTGGCTACGCGTCCGCGGCAACCGTTACCGGCGGGGGGATCATCGTCTTAATTCTAATCCTGATCGAATCGTTGTTTAAGAGGAAGGGGGCCAAGTCATGAGGGAGTCACAGGCTGTGGCCGGGGGAGTTACTCCGCTGCTTGAGATCAGTAATCTGCAGAAAAGCTATGGCGATTATCAGGCTTTAAGCAGCCTTAATCTTGCCATGCAGGAAGGCGAAATTATTAGCGTGCTGGGTCCGTCCGGCTGCGGCAAATCAACCTTGCTGCAGCTTGTGGCCGGATTAAGCCGTCCGGACGGGGGCGAGATCCGGCTGCACGGGAAGAGTATTGCTACGGCTTCGAAAATGCTGCCGCCGGAGAAACGCGGCATTAATATGGTATTCCAGGATTATGCGTTATGGCCGCATATGAATGTGTTTGACAATGTGGCGTACGGCCTGAAGGAGAAGCGGCTGCCTGCGCAGCAGATTAAAGACAAGGTAGCCGGGGCGCTGGCGCTGCTGCAGCTGGAAGGCTTCGAACGGCGCCTGCCGCCGCAGCTGTCTGGAGGACAGCAGCAGCGTGTGGCGATTGCCCGCGCGCTCGTGACCGAGCCGCGGCTGATGCTGCTGGATGAGCCGCTCTCCAATCTGGACATGCGCCTGCGGGTCGAGATGCGCACGGAGATGTCCGTGCTTTTCCGCCGGCTGAAGATGAGTGTATTTCACGTCACCCATGATCCCGAAGAGGCGTTCGCGATGGCCGATAAGCTGCTGCTGATGCGCAGCGGGGCGATTGACCAGTTCGATACGCCGTATGCCTGCTACCATAAGCCGGCAAGCCGGCAAGCGGCTTCCCTGCTGGGAGCCATTAATGTCCTGCAGGGAGAGCCTGCCGGAACCGCCGCAGATCCGGTGATCCGCTGCTCTGCAGGGCTGCTGTCCGGAACGTTATGCGGGCCTGGCAGCCAATGGAGTGCCGGCGGACGCGCCGAGCTGCGGTTCCGGCCCGAGGCAGTGACACTTTTGCCGGCGGAGACTCCTGCTGCTTCTGAAGAATCGGCAGATAAGAAGCTAAACGTTCTGGAGGCGAGTGTAATCCACTGCACCTTTGAAGGAACCAAATGGCGCATACTGGCGGAGACCCCCGCACATGAGCGGATTTATCTGTTCAGCGAAGACGGCTTGGAGGCCGGGAGAGTCATCCGTATGCAGCTCCCGGACCATGCCGCATATCTTTATGGACTGTAACGTACACCGTGTAACGAACGGGACAGGATTTTACCGGAAAGGCCGTTGATATTGTGCCGCACACACCACAGAAAACTAACAGGCTGCTGGCTGTTTCTGATATTCATGGACATGCCGCAGGATTAGAGCAGCTGCTTGATGCCGCCGGATATGATCCCCTTACAGACCGCCTAATGCTGCTGGGGGATTACATAGATGAGGACCCGCAAAGCCGTATGACACTTAAGCTGATCAGGGACTTAACGCTGGAGGGGGCGGTAGCTCTTCCGGGGAACATGGAGACACGGCTGCTGAAAGAGCTTAAAGAAGCTGAGACGATGGAGGCTGTACTGCCGGAGGAGCTAAGGCTTGAGGCAGCGCTGCTGGAGGAATGGCTTGAACAGCTGCCCCCATATGCTGAGGCGGACGGATATTTATTCGTTCACGCCGGGTTCCGGCCCGGAGTGCCGCTCAACCGGCAGACGCTGCTGGATATGACTGAGATCCGTCAGGATTTCTGGGCCGGGGCGCTGCCGACTTTTATAGACAATGGCATTGTGTTCGGGCACACTCCAACCTTCAAGCTGGGCGGGACGGCAGGCCGGGTCTGGCGCCAGAGCGGCAGGATTGGTATTGATACCGGAGCGAAGCACGGCTTCCGGCTGACGCTCCTCGATGTTCATAATGCGATAGCCTATTCTTGCATAGCCGAGCCTAGCAGGCAGCGGTATGAAGATTTCCGTGCTGATGCGCTGGATTAAGGACAAAATGGCATGATGATAACCCGCCGCTGGAAATATTCCATGCTGCGGGTTATTTGCGTGGACGGTACCACAGGTATGTAGTGCAGAAAAAAGTAGGCTTAATCCTTGTCGATCAGTTCCAGCTTTTCAAGAATCTTAATGGTGGTTAGGGCAGACAGGTGGACAGCTAATTGTACAGTTTCCGGTTGAAATTCAGATTGCCCGAGCGCTGCTTTATTCTCCGCAAAAACTTCTTTCGTGACCTCGCTGATCAGGCTTTTGACGATTTCATTATTCAATTTTAACCCTCCTCTTCAATGAATAGCTACAACATCTATTTCGGTTGAACCCGGTGTTTTACTTAGGAATAACCGTTTTACCGCAGTACCTGTGCCTCCCCCGCTGATTCAGCATTTTCAAGGCTACTCATCCAAGCGGTTTCACAAGCTCTATCAGCCGGATCTCGAACGGCTCAAGGATGGCCTGTACCGGGAGCTTCCCGGAAGCATGTACCTGCTGTCTGCCCAGCTTAGGTATGGAAATGCTGCGGAGATAATTCATTTCTTCCGCGGAATTTCCCATTGCGCCGCTGAAGCTGATCTCATTGTCAAAGGCGCTCCCGAATTGCTGGTTTACCAGATGCTCCACCAGCTCATACGTCCCTTGGGCCGGCGACAATTCGAAATTGAACTCCTTGCGCGCTTTTGCCGGGAAATGGGAATAACGCTCCTGATAGGAAATGCTTATGGAGACCCCTTGCGCGTACACCTCATCATAATGATGATAATTATGCAGCAGAAGCTGAAAGCCGGTATGGGATCTGGTAATGAAATATCCGTCACCGCTGGCAATCAGCTCATTGCCCAGCCTGTTAAGGAAAGAGAAGGCATGGTAGGACGGCTTCTTGATATTGTTGTAGGTGAACAGCCCGAGGCCCCCGTGGAACAACTGCTGCGGCAGCAGGTTCTCTTCATGCAGATCGGTCAGCAGCCAGTAACCGAAGGCGTCCAGCCGGTCATAGTTCTCTGTGAGATTCTTGATGATATAGGCTGATTTGAAGCAGGTATCGCTCATCAGATCTTTATGGGAGACTGTGGAATTCCACTCCGTCAGGTATACCGGCAGCGAATCGAGCCCGGACGCCAGCAGCCGCTGTTTCAGCCGGTCAACGAATTCAGTGAAGGAGTGGCTGACCGGACTGAGATTCAGCTGATTATCCTGACCATTATAGTTCCACAGGTCGATATCATAATAATGAATTGTTATGAAATCCGGCGTGCAGTGCTGCTCCTTGCTGAAGGTGAGAAACTGAAACAGCCAGTCCTCATTTTTGTTGTAGGTGGAGAAGGCGGCCGGCCCCCCGAATGGCAGGGAGGGATCAATCTGCTTCACAGTCTCATAGGTTTCCTGGTATAACTTGTTGAAGATCTGGTCATTGCTGAAACCAAACAACAGATTGGAGGAACTGGGCTCATTCCATACACAGAACAGCCAGCTCCGGACCTCCTCCAGACTATACCGCTGAATTAGATGAAGAGTAAGCGCGCGGATCAGCTGCTTCCATTTATCCATGCTTTTCGGGGGGCTGGTATTAATCTGATTATAGAATACGGTTTTCTCCAGATTGCTTGCCAGCTGCTTCGGCATGAAGGAGAACTGCACCAGCGGCTTCAAACGGATGGAGAGAAGGAAGTCGAATACCATGTCAATGAACTGGAAATTATAGCTTGCCCTTCCCCCGGCATCCTCGCTGTATACCATCATGTCATCATCCAGCAGGCTGTGCATCTTGATATATTTAAATCCGATCTCCTCCTGTGCCGTGCGCAGGGCCTGCTGCACTCCGGCAAGCAGAACCTCCTTGGCCCGGCTTACCCCGATGAAATTCTTGAAGGTGTGGCGTAAGGCTGCACCGGGCGCCTCTGCCGGAACTTCAATTAAGGCAGTTCTGCTGCTGCCCAGATGCTCCGGCAGATGAACCGGCGCAGCATCCAGATTACTCTCTATAAAAGCAGTAATGTCTTCATAATAAGACAAGGGCTCATCCTGATAATAATTTACGGATTTCTCCTTGGTAGCTTCAATGCTCCCCAGAATGGCACCGGCATTCTTCTTTCTCCAGGCACTGGGCAGCTCCCCGTACTTTTCTGTGAAGGCCACCACAAAGGACCGGACATTGGGAAAGCCGTTCTGGGCGGCCACCTTGTCTATGGTCAGTGCTTCATTCAAAAGGTCGTTGACTGCGTGATGCAGCCGGATGTCCTTCAGATAGTCACTGAAGGACATACCCATACTGTGTTTGAAGTATTTGGAGAAGTAAGGGACGGATAAATACTCGGCTTTGGCAATGCTCTGCAGCGAGATCGGGTCGCCGTATTTGCTGTTGACATAATCGAGAATCCGGCTGATCCGGTCCAGATTCTCCTGGGAATGGCTGTGCACATCCTTCTCATCGCTGCTGAAATTGGAGCATAGCTCAAAAATCAGCTCATAGACGAGCGAAACATTTTTCAGATCGATATACTCATTGGAATGAATATTATATTTCAGAATCTGAGCCACGATCCGTTTAATGTTTTTGAAGCGGTCCGGCTGGCCCGAGGAGGCCGAATTGCAGTCGTAGTATATTTTTTGGATATCCATGGTGACTTCTTTTAACAGCTCCAGTTTGATTTGCAGGGCAATCATGGTCGCATTATCCGCATGCAGCTCATGCACCGCATTTGAATTAATCAGAATAATGTCACCGGCGCCAAGCTCATAAGTCTGATTATTGACGGTAATCTGCACATTGCCTTTGATGTTAATGATGAGCTCAAGGGACTGGTGCCAGTGGCGGTTGACATGTCCGATGCGGTGCAGAAAGAATTTAATCGGCAAATGCTTGGGAAAGGTGATTACTTCATGACGGTATTCCATTTGAAGCTCTCCTTGCAGTAGGTTATTTTTTATTCTATGACATAATTATTATATACAAATATTTAATCAAAATCCTAAGATAATAAAATTGAAAACGGTATTATTCTTATTATAGGTTAAAAATACGCTCAAATCTAATTAAAAGGGATAGTTAATATTGGTTGTGGTACATGTTACGATATATCCGTGGGAGGTAAGCGATGTCATATGGTAAAAGGAATGTTGGACATGGATAAGCAAGTGTTTCTGGAGACCAGGCAGTTAAGTAAACGGTTTAATGATATTACTGCTGTTCATCAGGTCAGCCTGAATATCAGGCTGGGTGAAATCCGCGGACTTATCGGTGAGAATGGTTCGGGCAAATCAACAATTTCGGCGATGATCAGCGGTATGCTGATGCCTTCCGGAGGCGAGATGCTTATTGACGGTGTCGCTTACCGGCCGAAGAGTATGCTGGATGCCAGAGAGCATAACATTTCAATGATTGTGCAGGAGACCGGTACGATTCCCGAGCTCTCGGTTGCAGAGAATATGTTTCTTGGCGAAGAAAAGCGGTTTGCAAAGCGGGGCATGATTGATCATAGACGGATGAATCAGGAAGCGGAACAGGCACTGGCCGCGATTGGGCTGCAGGAAATAGATGTAACCCGGCCGATGCACACGTTAGGGTTTGAACAGAGGAAGCTGACCGAAATTGCCAGAGCATTATATTATGACCCCTCATTATTCATTGTAGATGAGACAACGACAGCGCTATCCCATGAAGGCCGGATGCTGATTCATCAGATTATGCGCAGGCTTAGAGACTCGAACAAAGCAGTATTATTCATCTCCCATGATCTGCCTGAGCTGATGGAGGTATGCGATGTACTGACGGTAATGCGGGATGGCAGTCTGATTACTGCGATTGACAAGCCTGAGTTTGATGAAGAGCATATCAAGCAGTCTATGGTTGGTCGGATCATTGAGGGGAATTATTACCGGACGGATCATGACGGTTCACATGGCGCTCAGGCAGTCATTTCCGTCCGGAATGCCAGTACTTCTATTCTGAAGGAAATAGAGCTGGAACTGCACGAGGGGGAAATTCTGGGCATTGGCGGACTGTCGGGCAGCGGTATGCATGAGCTGGGCCAATTAATGTACGGAGGGCTGAAACCCGAGTCCGGGCAAGTCATGGTCTACAACCGGCCGGAGGACGGCTCCCTGCCGGTTCCGCGGATACTGAACAGCATTAAGACAGCAATGGACAGCGGGATTGGATATGTATCCAAGGACAGGGATAAAGAGACATTGATTATGGAGGCCTCGATTAAAGATAATCTTGTGCTGTCGGCGCTAGACCAGCTTGCCCGCTTTGGCTTGATTATGCCCGGCGCAGAAAAGCGTTTTGCCGGGAAACAGATGGCGGAGCTGCAGATCAAGGCCAGCAGCATGAACCAGAGCGTGGGGGAGTTGTCGGGAGGCAATAAACAGAAGGTGTCCTTTGGTAAATGGATCGGGAATCATTCGAGAATTCTGATATTGGACAGCCCTACCCGGGGGGTGGACGTAGGTGTGAAGACTACGATGTATCAGCTGCTCTATGCGCTGAAGCTTGAGGGGTACTCCATACTGATGATATCCGAGGAGCTGCCGGAGCTGATCGGCATGAGTGACCGGATTCTGATGATGAGGGATGGAAGAATCCGTAAGGAATTCTCCCGGATGGATAATCCTACTGAAGCGATGCTGATTGGGCACATGATTTAGAGCAAAGGCGGGAGCACAATGGAACAGGGCAATTCAGCTGCAGCAACCGGCCGCGGCCGCAAGGGAACTACCGCTGCTGTACTTGGCTTTTTGAAGAGAAATAAACATACATTTATCCAGTATGCAGGCTTGGCGCTTGTCATTATAATCTTTGCGGTGCTAACCGGAGGAGATCTGCTCTCTAGCTTCAATCTCCGCACTGTCATTAAGCAGCTTGCGGTATTGTTCACCATTTCGGTAGGGATGGTCTTTATTTTCTCTCACGGGGGCATGGACATCTCTGTCGGGGCAGTTATGGCACTAAGTTCAATGACAGCTATATATACACTGAATGCAGGTGCGCCTCTGGCCGCCGGAATCCTGGCAGCGGTTGCCGTATCCGTCCTGTGTTATCTGCTGAATATTGTCATGGCGATACAGTTTGGCCTGATGCCGGTCATTTCCTCACTGTCCGTCATGTTCATTGCCAGGGGGCTGGTAACCTACAAGGTATCAACGGCTACTGAGAAGCTTGGAGTTACGGATACGGAGCAGCTTAAGCTGCTGGGCAGGAATATTCCGTTTATGCTGGTTTTACTAACCGTTGTGGGCGTGACGGGAATTATACTGTTTCATTACACGAAGATTGGCAAGTACAGCCGCGCGGTCGGAGATAACCCTCAGGCTGCAGCGCAGAGCGGAGTACAGGTCAGAAAAGTCAGAATTACCGGCTACGCCATCGCCGGCCTGCTCGTTGGCTTCGCCTCCGTGTTGTCCTTGGCCCGCTCTACGGTCATCAGTGAGAATACGGGATCAGGTCTGGAGATGGACGTCATTGTGGCCCTGATCCTGGGCGGGTTGTCGCTGAATGGCGGCAGCAAGGCGAAGATGAGTTCGGCCATTGTCGGCAGTATTACTTATATTTTGCTGAATAACGGGCTGGTCATGGTAGGCGTGCCTACAGAGGTTGTGTCCCTGGTTAAGGGAACCGTGTTCCTCCTGGTGGTATTTCTGCTGTTGAGAAGGCCACACTCTGAGGTAATGCCGCGATAATGCACACAACTTATATAGAAGAGGGATGAATCATGAGAAAACAGAGAATTACGGTTGTTCTGAGTGTACTGATGCTGCTGGCCGGGATGATTCTTACAGGCTGCGGTAACAAGTCTGCGAATGAGGCTGCTAAAGACAAGGATCTCATCAACCTTGGAGTTATGCTCTATAACTATACGGATATTCAAGGCCAGGAGATTAAATCGTATGGTTCTTATCTGGAAAGCAATTTCAATGTAAAGTTCAATTATGCGACTGTCGGGTCAAGCGAGGAGGATCACATTAAAGGGCTGGAGAATCTGCTGGCTTCCGGTGTGGATGGCGTAATCAGCGGCTATGATACTGCACTGGAACAAAGTGTAAGCCTGGCTGAGGAAGCCGGAGTGTATTACGCGGTTGTTCTCGGAACTGTGGATGGAAGCGTGACCAGCGATTATCTGGTCGGCGGAGTGAAGCAATTTGGCGACAATCCGGCGGATCTCGGCGCATTGTATGCTGAACAGGCTTATACTGCCGGGGCCAGAAAAGTAGGGGTTACCTCATTCCCTGAGTTTGCCTTCACAGACGCACCTGCCATTATTTCCGGATTTACCGCAAAAATGCAAGAACTGGACACCAAGCAGGAAGCCGAGATTTATCCGACAGAATATCATTCCTTTGCTCCGGATAATGCAAGTGATGCGGTGACTAAGATTATCTCTGAGCATCCGGAGGTGGATACAATCTTCGGCCTGGGCTCGGGAATGGACTTCGTTTACCCGGCTATTCTAAACAGCTCCAGTCCGGGCACCCGTCTGCTGGCGCTGGGATACAACAATTCTACAGCGGCAGGCCTTACCAACGGAAATATTCTGATGGCGGGAACGAACAACTATACACAAATTATGGCTAATGCTTTTGCACAGCTGTATGACCGGATCAACGGGCATAAGTACCCCGACTGGCAGCTCAACGGAAGAGTTAACTATGTAACACTGGGTTCTGCGGAAGAGGCGGAACGTTTCAATACCTATGTTATTCCCAGTGATAAGGGGAACGGTTCTGTCACTGCGGATGAGCTGAGACAAGTAATGATTTCCTTCAACGAGCAGGCTACCTGGGAATCGCTCCAGCAGCTGACCAGCCGTACATTAACTGAAATTGAAGCGGCCAGACAAGAATAGAACCGGGCAGATCCTGCCCTTATGTAACGGAGTGAGTGAATGAAGAAGCTTATCATCAAAAGGGTTCCGGGGTTGCTGAAAACGTTCTTGTTTCCTGTAGCGGTATACGCCATTATTTTGCTGATTACCCTGCTGATGGACCGTTCAGGTTATGCGGCCTCCGGAGCCTTTGACCGGATCATCCGAAGCAGCGTATTGTCTACAATGATTGCCTATGCTATCGCCTTGCCCTTATCGGGAGCGCGCTGGGATTTCGCGCCGGGGATCATCATTATTCTGTCGGGAATTATCGGCAGCAATCTGACTATCCAGCTGGGGGCAGGACCGCTGCTGCTGCTGGTGCTGACAGTAGCCGTTGCAGTGGTTCTCAGCCTGCTGGAAGGTGTGCTGTATCTTACAGTCCGGGTACCTACGATTATTGTCTCACTTGGTGTTGTGATGGTATATGAGGCGCTTTCCGGGGTGGTGTACGGCGGAGGCGGAACGCAGCTGTATATGCATTCCGGCTTGACGGTATTTGCCCGGACTCCTTGGGTGTACGTGGTGCTGGCAGTCGTCATGGTGCTGTTCTATTTCCTGCTGGAACGGACCCGCTTCGGGTATGACACGCGTTCCCTTGCAGCTAATCCCCGCCTGGCAGTGAATATGGGCGTAAGAGAGAAACGTAATATTATGCTTACGTATTTGACTGTCGGCGCATTGCTTGGGGTGGCGGCTGTAATCAATGCTTCTACAGTTCTGGTATCACCGGCTAACAATTTGAGCTCTACCTCGCTCATGTTTTCCTCCATGGGACCGGTACTGGTAGGGCTCTATCTGGCCCGGTTCTCGAATATACCGCTCGGAATTTTTGCCGGAGCATTAGGAATGAATGCTTTGTCCTACGGAATGGTGATTCTGGGGATTGACAGCTCTATTCAGACTGTGAATCTCGGAGTATTCATTGTTGCCTTCATGGGGTATACCTCCAACTCGGAGAGGATTAGCAGATTCTTCAGAAATTTCAGAACCCGTACCGGGGCGTAAGGATTGAGCTGCAGTAAGAAGAGGAGTGGGAGAAGTGGAGATTAATGGCTTGAGAGAGAAGCCGTTTAACCTGAATGACCAGGACATGGACTGGGTGCGGTCAACATTCGGGAAAATGACGGTGCAGGAGAAAATCGGACAATTATTCTTCATGGTCGGTTATAAGCAGGATGAGCAGTTCCTGAAAAAAATTGCCCAGGATGTTGGCATTGGCGGCTTAATGTGCCGTGCCATGGCTGCGGGGGAGGTGACTGCAGCGGTCACTACACTGCAGCAGTCAGCACGGATTCCGCTGCTGATTGCGGCCAACCTTGAGGCTGGCGGTCAGGGGATTACTAAGGATGGGACCAAGGTTGGTTCTAATATGGCAGTTGCGGCAACCGGGAATACAGAGCTGGCGTACCAGCTGGGGAGAATTTGTGCGGTTGAAGGCAGGAGTGTAGGCGCCAATTATGCGTTTGCTCCGGTCATTGACATCGATTATAATTTCCGCAATCCGATTACCAACACCCGGACCTTTGGGAATGATCCGCAGCGTGTGCTGGAGATGGGCTCTGCTTATGTGCGGGGCTGTCAAGAGCAGGGCATGGCTGTTTCCATCAAGCATTTCCCGGGTGACGGCATGGATGAGCGGGATCAGCATCTTGTAACCTCAGTCAACCCGCTGTCTCCGGATGCGTGGGATCATTCCTATGGCATGGTATACCGCCATTTAATAGAAGAAGGAGCAAAGACCGTCATGGTCGGACACATTGCTCTTCCCGAGTACTCCAAGCTGTTGAATCCGGCACTGCGCGATGAGGATATTCTGCCGGCGTCCCTGGCCAGCGAACTGCTTAACGGGTTACTGCGGGAACGGCTCGGCTTCAACGGGCTGATTATAACGGATGCCACTACAATGGCCGGGATGAATATTGCTATGCCAAGAAATGAGCTTGTACCCCGGGCTATTGAGCACGGCTGTGATATGTTTCTGTTCACCAAAAATCTGGAGGAAGATGTAAGGTTTATGCGGGAAGGACTGGAGAACGGCCTGCTCACTGACAGCCGGCTGGATGAGGCGGTTCTCCGTATCCTGGGACTGAAAGCTTCGCTTAAGCTGCATGAACAGGACAATGTTCCGGTTCTTGCCGGGGCCGCAGGCCTGCTGAGGCAGGAGAGCCATCTGGATACGGCCAGGGCCGTGGCGGATCAATCCATAACCCTTGTCAAAGAAGAGGCGGGAGTGCTTCCGGTAACCCCTGCCCGTTATCCGCGTGTACTGCTCTACGATATTGAAAGTGAGGCTAACGCGCTGGGGTACAACAAGACCAGCGGCCTGGCGGCAGCCTTTATACCGCTGCTGGAGCAGGCCGGCTTTAAGGTGGCTCGCTTTGAACCGGCCGGGGTCTACGAAGGGCTGCAGAGCTCCTTCACGGAAATGAAGGACAGCTATGATCTTATTATCTATTTATGCAATCTGGCGACCAAGTCCAACCAGACGGCGGTAAGGATTGAATGGCTTAATCCGATGGGGGTTAATGTTCCGAATTATATTCATTCCATTCCGACACTGTTTATTTCAACGGAGAATCCGTATCATCTGCTCGATGTTCCACGGGTCAAAACCTATATTAATACTTATGGAATTAACGATTATACGCTGCCGTTGTTAATAGAAAAGCTGATGGGAACTTCACAGTTCAAAGGCAGCAGTCCTGTTGATCCGTTTTGCGGAAAATGGGACACCCGATTATAGAAGGGGGATTACCCGTGATACATCAAACGATCCGGCTGCTGGATGACTCAGCGGCAACACTTACTACTTATATTCTCGACAACGGGGAATTCGACCAGAAGGACATTGTGCGTCCGGCTATTGTAATCTGCCCCGGCGGAGGGTATACCGTAATCTCCCGCAATGAAGGCGAGCCTGTTGCGCTGGCTTACGCCCGAATGGGTTATCAGGCATTTGTTTTGGCCTATTCGGTCAAAATTGATCATCCTTTTCCTGTTGCCCTGCTTGAGCTGGCCCACGCGATGGCTTATATCCGCCGGCATGCGGAAGAATGGCGTGTCGACGAAGACAATATTTCTGTAATCGGCTTCTCAGCCGGCGGTAATCTGGCGCTGAGCCTGGGGATTTACTATAATCAGCCGCTGCTTGCCGGCAGTACCGGCTTGACTTCTGCCGAGATCAAGCCGAACCAGCTGCTGCTCGGCTATCCGGCGGTTACCCTGGAGCCGCGCTCTGAGAAGACCCCGGATTTCGTTATTGAGCTGATGGAAAAAGGCCTGATGCCTGATATGAGGGGTCCAAGCATAAGGGAAATTCTGCTGGGCAAAGAGAATTTATCGGCTGAGGAGAAGGCTTCATTGAACCTGCTGCCCCGGATTCATTCCGGTCTTCCGCGAACCTTCATCTGGGGTACTTATGAGGATACGGTTATTCTGCCGACTGATTTGTTCGGTCTGGCCGGAGCGCTGTTCCGCCACGAGGTGCCTTGTGAGCTGCATATGTTCGAGAAAGGGCAGCATGGCATGTCCTTGGCCGATGATACTGTAAAAGCTCCGGAGCAGGTGCAGCATCTGCATCTGTCCGAATGGTTCAACCTGAGCCTGAACTGGCTGCGGCAGGGAGTGAGAGCGGATTGATTACAATTCCTCAGGCGGTAATCTTTGATCTGGACGGGGTGATTACAGATACGGCAGAATTCCACTTTCTGGCCTGGCGGCAATTAGGCGCGGAGCTGGGGATCGAAGTCGACCGCATGCTGAATGAGCAATTGAAGGGAGTCAGCCGCCTGCAATCATTGGAGCTGATCCTTGCAGCAGCCCCGGAGCCGGTGATTGTGCCGGAGGCGGTGCTGGAGCAGCTGGCTGCCCGGAAAAATGCCCGCTATACCTCTTTGATTTCCTCCATTACCCCGAAGGATATTTTACCGGGCATCTGTTCACTCCTTGACGACTTACGTGCTGCAGGGCTAAAGCTGGCGATCGGCTCGGCGAGCCGGAATGCCCCGTTTGTCCTGGAGCGTCTGGAGCTGGCCGGAGCCTTCGATTATGTAGTGGATGCCGGCAGGATCAAGCGCGGCAAGCCGGACCCGGAGACATTCTTGGATGCTGCGGATTATTTGAAGGTCTCCGGCAGGGAGTGCATCGGGATAGAGGATTCGGCAGCAGGCATTGAGGCTATCCAAAGGGCGGGCATGTTCGCTGTAGGCATCGGTTCAACGCATACGCTGATGCAGGCGGACTATCTGGTACCGTCAACACAGTATCTCAACCGGGACGATATCCTGGGAGCTTACAGCAGGTGGATCAGAAGGAGTTAAATCATATCAGAACAAACAGCCAGCCTGCCGGTCACATGTCCGGCAGGCTGGCTGTTGTGCGTCCAGGGCATTTCGTACCGGATACGGCATAAGGGAAGCCTGATGTCCCGGCTATTTCAACATAAGAAGTCGGTTTTGCCTGATGTCCTCCGCGCGGCTTCTTTCTTATCATGGATAGTGAGAAATGAGGCAAAGTGTATGTCTGTTGCATTTTGCAGGAGGAGCAGTGAGATGGTACCGGAGACTAGACCGCTTCCTGTATGGGAGGATTTAAGCATCCTGGGGATCAACCGTGAGCAGCCGCGTGCGGATATGATTCCGTTTGAAAGTTTAGAGAGCGCTATCATCGGGGCAAGAGAGCAGTCGCCCTTCTATCAGCTGCTTAACGGGGAATGGCAGTTTTATTATGCGCCGTCACCCGGAGGTGTGCCGGAGGGCTTCCGGCAGCCGGAGTACGCAGCGGAGCACTGGGACCGGCTGCCGGTTCCTGCGAACTGGCAGCTGCACGGATATGGACAGCCGCATTACAGCAGCTGCCCGTATCCGTTTCCCGTAGATCCGCCGCATGTCCCGGCTCTGAACCCTACAGGCTGCTACCGGACGGAGTTTCAGCTCAGGGAGGACTGGGCAGACAAGGAAATTACCCTTGTCTTTGAAGGTGTAGACTCCGCCTGCCGGGTGTGGGTGAACGGGCGGTCTGCGGGCTACAGCGAAGGAAGCCACTATACCGCCGAATTCAGCGTCACGGGTCTGCTGCAGCCGGGAAGCAATCTGCTGGCCGTCGAAGTGTATCAATGGTGCACGGGAAGCTACCTGGAGAGTCAGGATAAGTGGCGGCTGAGCGGTATCTTCCGTGATGTATATCTGCTGGCGCGGCCTGTCACGGGGATAAGGGATATTGCGGTAAAGACCGTTCTGCAGGAGAATTACACCGCCGCTGTGCTGGATACGTCTATCTGTGTGGTGAACCGGGGACTCTTGTCAGGGCAGCCCAGTTATCTTAAGGCCGCCTTACTGGATGCAGAAGGATGCACGGTGGCCGTGTGGGAGCCTGAACAGGCGGTGCAGCCGGAGCCGCAGACTGAGCTTGAAATCCGGTTCCGGGAGAAGATATCCGCTCCCCGGCTCTGGACAGCAGAGACCCCGTACCTCTACAGCCTGCTCTTGACGCTGCTTGACGCGGACAAGAAGGTGCTGGAGGTTTACAGGCTCGCCGTAGGCTTCCGTGAGGTTGCTATCAAGGAAGGGCGTATGCTTATTAACGGCCAGCCTGTAATTATCAAAGGGGTGAACCGGAACGAGTTCGATGCCCGGACGGGCTTCGTAACGGCGGTGACGGATATGGAAATGGACATTCTGCTGATGAAGCGGCATAACATCAATACTGTAAGGCTGTCCCATTACCCGAATGACAGCCGCTGGCTGGACCTTTGCGACCGCTACGGGTTGTATGTGATTGACGAGGCGGACTTAGAGACGCACGGCTTCGCACTGACCGGTGAGCGGGTGAACCAGGAGATTCCCGGCTTTGCGCGCGGGGCGGCGGAGAGCATCCTGTCAGAGCACCCGGACTGGCGCGAAGCTTACATCGACCGGGCGCGGCGGATGGTGGAGCGGGATAAGAACCATCCGAGCGTCATTGTCTGGTCGCTCGGGAATGAATCCGGCTACGGGCGAAATCATGAGGCGATGGCGGAGTGGGTCCGGGAGTCTGACCGGACCCGGCCTATTCATTATGAGCGGGCGTATGATGCGGATATTGTTGACATTGTCAGCACGATGTACCCGTCGGTAGAAATGCTGGCTGCCGAAGGCCGGAAAGCGGATCACCGCCCCTATCTGATGTGCGAGTTCGGTCATGCAATGGGCAATTCGGCCGGCAATCTTAAGGAGTATTGGGAGACCATTTATGCGTATCCCCGGCTGCTGGGCGGCCTGATCTGGGAATGGCGTGATCTGGCAATTCTGCGGACTGAAGCAGACGGGACGGAGAGCTATGCGTATGGCGGGGATTTCGGCGAGGAGCCGCATGGCGGAAGCTTCTGCCTCGACGGGCTGCTGTTCCCCGACCATACGCCGAAGGCAGCGCTGCTGGAATATAAGAAAGCCATTGAGCCGCTGGCGATGAACTGGATAGACCCGGCGGCTGCCTTGCTGGAGCTTCATAACCGCTATGATTTCCTGAATCTTGCCCATTTGCGCGGGAAGTGGCAGCTGTTCAGGAACGGTGCAGTAATTACTGAAGGAGAGCTGCCTGTACCGGACATCCCTGCCGGTGCAGCCGGAGCGGTACAGCTCCCATTGAACGCGGTAGATCTGTACGGTGGAGGCGAGCAGTGGCTGCATGTCTCCTTCACGCTGCGCAGTGCCGCCGCCTGGGCAGAAGCCGGGCATGAAGTGGCCTGGGCCGATCTGCCGCTGCCAATTGCAGGCACCGGCACTGCCGCTTCCGCGGCCCGGTCATGCCCGCTGCCTGCAGGTGCTGCACCCGCAGGTCCCGGCCTGCATATTACGGAATCCCCGTCAGCCATTACCGTAACCGGCAGCGGCTTCCGGCTGCTGTGGAACAAAGAATCAGGGCTGCTCACGGAGTGGGTGCACAGGGGGAACAGTCTTCTGGCCTCCGGTCCGGCAATGAATCTGTGGCGTGCTCCCATAGATAATGATGTCCATCTGGCCAAAGAGTGGATCAAAGCCGGCTATGACCGGCTGTATGCAGAGGTAAGGGGGGTAACGGTAGAGAGTCCGGGTACACTGGGCTGCCGGGTTACCGTCCGGCAGGTCATAGGACCAAGGGGAGGCGCCCCGGTCTGCTGTTCTACCCAGACCTATACCGTAACTGCAAGCGGCTGCCTCCATCTGATGACGGATTTCGAACCGCTGAAGGAGCTGCCGCCGCTGCCCCGTTTCGGGGTGGAGCTGTCCATGCCGGAGAAGTATAACGTGATGTCATGGTTCGGGCGCGGGCCGCATGAATGCTATGCGGACCGTAAGGAGAGCGGGAAGCTGGGCATCTACAGGGGGCTGGCCGAGGAGCAGTTTGTTCCTTACATTAAGCCCCAGGAGAACGGGAACAAGGCCGATATCCGCTGGGGGAAGCTGACGGATGAGCAGGGCAACGGGCTGCGGTTTACAAGTAATGAATTATTCAATTACAGCGTTCACCCGTATTCAGTCCGGGACATGTCCACCGCCGCCCATGTCCATAAGCTGAAACGGCTGGACCGGATGATGGTGAAGCTGGACGCCGCCCAGAGCGGAATCGGCAACCACAGCTGCGGCTATGCGCCGACGCTTGCCCCGTATCTGCTGGAGCCTGTCAAACGTTCATTCGCTGTGCTGCTGCAGCCATTGCTTGCCGGCAGGGCTGATCTTGAAGGCACGCATATCTATTCAACTGCGCAGAATCAATCAGAGCAGAATTAACTAATGGGGGTAAATGCAATGACCATGTCAGTTGTTGACTGCAGGACGGAATATCTGGTTAATCCGCTGGGGCTGGACGTGTTACAGCCGCGCTTGTTCTGGAAGCTGGAAACGGAGGCGCCTGCTGCGGTGCAGACGGCGTACCAGATCCTGGTATCCGCCAGCCCCGCAGAGCTGGAGCAGGATCGGGGTGAGATGTGGGACAGCGGCAGGACAGAGAGCAGCGAATCCGCGCATATTGTTTACCAGGGGGCGCCGCTTCAGGCTGAAGCTGTTTATTATTGGAAGGTTCGGGTGTGGGACAGGCAGGACCGGGTATCTCCCTGGAGCGGACCGGCCCTGTGGAGTATGGGCATTCTGGCCCGCAGGGACTGGAAGGCGAAGTGGATCGGCCGCAAGGCGGAACAGGGGCTGAAGCTGCAGCCGAGTCCGTTTTTCCGAAAGGAGTTTAAATTAGCAGCTCCGGTGAAACGGGCGGTAATTTATGCTACGGCACTGGGGCTCTATCATTTGCGGGTGAACGGTGTTAAGACCGGTGAGCTGTTCTGTCCAGGCTGGACGGATTATGATACGAGGGTTCAGGTGCAGGCCTATGATGTTACGGACAGGGTGGCAACGGGTGCTAATACTTTGGCGGTGATTCTGGGTGAAGGCTGGTATGCAGGAACCGTAGGCTTCATCTCGGATAAAATCTACGGCGAGCGCCCGTTCCTTTCTCTGCAGCTGTCGGTCGAATATGAAGACGGCAGCAGGGAGCGGATCGTTACCGACGGCAGCTGGCGGACCAGGAGAGGGCCGATTGATTACTCCGATATGATCTTGGGCGAGCGTTATGATGCCACCCGGGAGCTTACGGGCTGGGACCGTACGGGCTACGATGATTCCGGCTGGGAGCAGCCGGATATCCGCCCGGGGTACAACGGGCTGCTGACTGCATCAATGGAACCGCCGGTGCGGATTACGAAGAGCATGACGCCGCTTAGCCTGCGCAGGACGGAAGCGGGAACTTATATATATGATATGGGCCAGAATATGGTTGGCTGGAGTGAGCTTAAGGTGACGGGAGAACGCGGGACGCAGGTTACCGTCAGCCATGCCGAAATGCTGAATCCGGACGGCAGCCTGTACCTTGATAATTTGCGGGTGGCGGTGCAGCAGGAGCACTATATCTTGAAAGGCGGCGTTGAGGAGCGGTACGAGCCGCATTTCACCTTCCATGGCTTCCGTTATGTAGAGCTGGCCGGCTACCCGGGCGAACCTGACCTCGGTACAATTACCGGTAAAGTCATTCATTCGGATACGCCTGTTACGGGCAGCCTGGTGACCTCAGACCCTATGGTCAATCAGCTGTACTCCAACATTACCTGGGGCCAGCGAGGCAACTTCCTGTCAGTGCCTACCGACTGTCCGCAGCGTGATGAACGGCTGGGCTGGACAGGGGATGCGCAGATCTTTGCCCGCACGGCTTCCTACAATATGGATGTGTCCCGGTTCTTCAACAAATTCATGTGGGATATGATTGATGCCCAGCAGCCGTCCGGCGCGTTCACCGATGTGGCGCCGGATGCCGGCTGGATCCGCTACAAAATGTGGAGCACACGCCTTGACTGGTTCGCTCCCGATAACGCCGGCTGGGGCGACGCCGGCGTGGTGATTCCCTGGACATTGTACCTGATGTACGGGGATACCCGGATTCTGGAGACCCATTATGCGGCGATGGTCCGCTGGGTCGAATATCTGGAGTCGATGACGGACGGGCTGGTGCGGCCGGATTATGCCAACTACGGCGACTGGCTGTCCATCGGGGCGGACACGCCCAATGATGTGCTGGCTACCGCTTATTTCGCCTACAGCACGAAGCTGCTGGCGGATATTGCCGGGGTGCTCGGCAAGCCGGGGGATCAGGAGCGCTTCACCGAGCTGTTCACAGCGGTTGCCGGAGCATTCCGCAATGCTTTTGTGGCAGAGAATGGCCGGATTCAAGGCGGTACACAAACCGTGTACGTGCTCGCGCTGCAATTCGGTCTGCTGACCGCTGAGCAGCAGACTATGGCGGTGCGGCATCTGGCTGCGGATATTCAGGCCCGCGGCAACCGGCTGTCGACCGGCTTCCTCGGCGTAGGTTATCTGCTGCCGGTACTGGCCGATCACGGCCAGCTGGACCTGGCCTATTCCCTGCTGACGCAGGAGGAATTCCCTTCCTGGATGTACTCCGTTAAAGCCGGAGCGACAACCATCTGGGAACGCTGGGACGGCTGGACGGAGGAGAACGGCTTCCAGACACCGGAGATGAACTCCTTCAATCACTATTCCCTCGGCTCTGTGGGAGAGTGGATGTTCCGCTACATGGCGGGGATTGAAGCTGATCCGCAGCAGCCGGGCTTCAAGCATACGGTCATCCGCCCGCAGCCGGGCGGGAAGCTGACGAGCGTCAAGGCCGGGTACGAGAGCCTCTACGGCAGAATAGAGACGCGCTGGCAGCGGTCCGCTGACGGCGTGTTCCGGCTGACCGTGGAGATTCCGGCCAATACCACGGCAACCGTATATCTTCCGGGCAGCGGGGCGCAGGCGGAGTCCGCGGGGCAAATGCCGGCACCTGTCCGCCGCCCTGCGGAGGCCGGGGGGCAAGGCGAAGCCGTCTTTTACATCGGCTCAGGCACGTACAGCTTCACCTCCATTCTCTAAACTGACAGTATACAGGAATTAAAAAGGCAAGGCAGCCGGTCACAGGGTTGTCTTGCCTATTTTCATTAAATCGGTTTCCCAGCGGCATACCTGAATCATAGTGCATGATTATCCAAAAAGCCGGAGACAGCACGATGTAGTAAAATGATCTCAAACAGAAGAGGGGGGGAACTGCTTATGCAGTTATGGAATCAATTCCGCTACCGGCTATCCGGGATCCGCACGACGCTGCTGCTTAGTTATCTGGTCATTATTTTTAGCTGTATCGCTATGGTCGGGGTCGCATCCTACTATATTTCCTATACTTCCATGCTGGAGAAGGTCGAAACGGCCAGCTTCCAGATCGTACGGCAAATCGAGAACAATATGGACAATGATATGCACAACAAACGCAACCTGCTGCTGTCGCCTTATTACAATCAGCAATATATCGACGATATCAACGCTTATGCCTCACTGGGCAGCGAGAGCCGGTTTGTCATCAACCAAAGCTTCGAGGATCTGTATTTGAAAACGTTTAACACCACGCCGATTACCGATTTCGTCCGATTCCGGATCTATTTCAGCACAGGAGAGCTGCTCAGCTCCTCGGATAACAGTCTTCCCGGGAAGCCTGCCGATGTGCAGAAGGAGCCCTGGTTCCGCGAGACGGTCAGCAAAGACGGGCGGGTCAATTTCATCAGCACTCCCGGACAGGAATTAAACGCAGCAGCGCCTCCCGTTGCCTATTCGACTGCGATTCTGATCCGCGACTTCGCCAACCGTGACCAGTTCATTGTGGTTCGTGCAGATTACAGCGACGGCCTGTTCCGCAGCATTGCCCGGAATGCCGAGCTGACCGCGGGCAGCAAATTCCTTGTCCTGAATGAGAGCAATAGCCCGGTGTATGTCTCTGGCGGAGAGACTGCCCGGGAGGGAGGGCGGATGGAGGCAATTCTGCCCCGGATGCAGGGGGAGCAAGGGACCTTTTGGTTCAGCGAGGATGGCAGAAAGTATTTCATCTCCTATACACGCTCGGACTATTCCGGCTGGAAGACCGTACTGCTGACGCCGAAGAAGGAGATTATAAGCCCGCTGAACCCGATTAAGACTGCGGTCATGTATATCGGCGCGTTCGCTTTTCTGATCACCTTCCTGCTGTCCATTCTGCTCGGGCGGAAGATAACGAAACCGATTCTGGATTTGCACAAAAGCGTCAACCGGATCAAGCGCGGCGATTTCTCGGCCGGCCTCGATGTGAACCGGAACGATGAGATCGGCCGGATTGCGATGAATTTCAATGCCATGCGCAATGAGCTGCAGCTGCTGATTGAGAATAAATACATATACCAGATCAAACTGCAGGAAGCGGAGCTGGCGATGCTCTACTCCCAGATCAACCCCCATTTTCTCTACAATACGCTCGACAGCATCAAGGCTATGGCCGACTATTATTCCGTGGGGGAGATCAGCGAGATGGCGCAGTCTCTGGCGGATATGTTCCGTTACAACATTAAGAACAGCGATGAGATCGTGACCCTGCGCGAGGAGCTGGAGCAGATTGAGGCGTACATCCGCATTCAGAGCTTCCGGTTTGAGGGGAAGTTTCAATATAAGGTTGAGGTGGAAGAGGAGCTGTATACTTATCCTTTGTTAAAAATGACCCTGCAGCCGCTCGTCGAAAATGCGGTCTTCCACGGTATTGAGCCGATGCGCGAGCAAGCCAGCATTACAATCACCGCAACCAGATGCCCGGGAGGTGTGCAGCTGAGCGTCAGCGATACCGGGGTCGGCATCGGCGGGGAACGGCTGGAGACCATCCGCGCCGCGCTAGTGCGTCCGGTATACCAGGAGCAAGCCTTGAGCCTGGCCAGCGGCACGGGCATCGGTATCCGCAACGTGTACGCCCGGTATGCGATCCGCTACGGAGCGGGAATGGACTTCGAAATTGCAAGCACGCAAGGACAGGGAACGGTAGTTACACTGATTCTACGCGAGGCCGGCACCGGGAAGTCGAAATAATCAACATTAATGGTCGAGATCGTGAATGTGTCATGGAAAGCGCTTGCATTAAGATAAAGGTGTAGCACAGATAGCTAGAATAATGGGGAGGTTGCAGCAAGTGAGAAAAATGAAAACGGTATCAATGGTGCTCGCAGTATCTTTGGCTTTGCTTGGTCTGGCAGGCTGCGGGGGGAATAACAACGGCGGCGGAGCAGCAGGCGGCAATACAGCCGGCAGTAATAGCGGTGCCGCAGAGACCAAAGCGAAGGACCCGGTTACGATCAGCTTTGTTATTCCGAATACAGTCGATACCGCGCCGTTCAGCCAGCTGTTCAGTGAATATGAGCAGCAGACAGGCAATAAGGTCGAGCTTCAGGCGCTGCCGGGCGGTGAATTCGACAACATGATGAAGACCCGGTTCTCTACCGGCGACTTCCCGGACCTGTTCCTGATGCAGCCGGGGACCAAGCAATATGTGAAGCTGCGGGCGGATGAAATGCTGCGCGAGTGGTCCGGGGACAGTGATGTATGGGCCCGGATTATCCCTTCCATGAAGGAAGCCCAGACGCTGGACGGTAAAATCTACGGCGTGCCGTACGGGGCTACCGGGATGTACGGCGTGTTCTACAACAAGGATGTTTTCGCCAAAGCCGGCGTAGAGCCGCCTAAGAATTATGCCGGTCTGATTGAGATCGCGCAGACAATCAAGGCAGCAGGAGTCACCCCCTTCTATGAAGGCGTGAAGGATGGCTGGCCGGCGCAAATCTTTTATCTGACCGGCTGGGTATCGAATGTGGATCCGGCCATCGGGGATGAAGGCGTGGCGAAGCTGCAGAATAATGCCCTGAAGATGAATGAGATTCCGCAGCTCAAGGAGCTGTTCGTGAAGCAGAAGGAGCTGATCGACCTCGGGCTGTACCAGGATAATGTGCTGGCCGGCACGTACGATGAGATGCAGACCATGCTGGGTGAGGGCAAGGCGGCCATGGCCTTCAATCTGGACGGCATTATCCCGCAGCTGGAGAAGAAATTCGGCAAGGAATTCGTTAACGATAAGCTGGGCTTCTTCCCGTTCCCAACCGATACCGACGAAGGCGTAGCCCTGGTCACGCCTCCGAACCAGCTGATGATTCCGGTCCAGGCCAAGCATGCGGATGCTGCGGCAGAGCTGGTGAAATTCATGCTCACGCAGGAAATGACAGACTTGTATTATAAGGCGGCGCCGGGAATTCCGATCTTTGAGAATGCCGCAGTGGAGCTGGTTCCGGTACAGCAGACCGTCAAGGAGCTGATTGACGCCGGCAAATCACGGATCAATATCCAGAACCGGCTGACTCCGGTGTTCGCGGACTTCCAGAAGCTGCTGCAGATCTTCTTTATCAACGGCGATGTGGATAAGGCATTCAATGATTTCTCGGCCAATTATGAAAAGGACGGCAAATCGAAGCTGCTTGAAGGCTTCAAATAAGCCGCAGCTTAAGCTTAGTCTTGGACTGTCTGCTGCCTCCCGGACCCTTCAGCGGTTCCGGCAGGCAGCGCGGCAGGCCGGGTTGTGAAAGTCCTTTCGGCAGAGCCAATAGAGAAAAGGAGAGAGATTCATGGGAGGACGCAAATACCCGCTGTATTTCGCATTTCCCGCACTTGCGGTGTTTCTGGTGTTCTTTATTACGCCGACGGTTATCGGCTTTTATTATAGCTTCACTGACTGGAATATCAACGCGGATGTGATCACGTTTACCGGCCTTGATAATTACCGGACGCTGTTTCAGGAGCCCCGGCTGCTGACCGCTTTTAAGAATACGCTTATTTTTGCAGCGGCCGTTACGGTATTTCAGAATGTGCTTGGGCTCGGGCTGGCGCTCATCCTTAACGAAGCGCTCAAAGCGAGAAATTTTCTGCGGATGATCTTTTTTATGCCCTATGTCATCTCGCCCATCGTAATCGGTTACATTTTCCGGGCAATCTACCATCCCTCGAACGGTATCATTAATCAGCTGCTGCATACGGTAGGGCTTGGCGGGATGGCCCAGGATTGGCTGAATGATCCGAAGTTCGCCCTGTTCTCGGTCATTATTACGGATCTGTGGCGGGTTACAGGCTTCTCCATGGTGGTCTATCTGGCCGGCCTGCAGTTCATCTCCAGGGATCTGATCGAAAGCTCGTCGATTGACGGGGCGCATTACTGGCAGCGTTTCCGCTACATTGTGTTCCCGCTGCTGGCCTCCTCCTTAACGGTGAATGTGCTGCTGGCGATGATTAATTCGATGAAGATTTTTGAAATGGTGATGGTGCTGACGGACGGCGGCCCGGGCTATACCACGGAAGTATTCTTTACTTATATAAGGAACATGTTCAGTACCGGACAATTCGGATATGCGACCGCAGTCAATCTGATGCTGTTCGTGCTGGTTACTATAGTCGGGGTGCCTGTACTAATGGGCCTGAAGAAAAGGGAGATGGAGTACTGATGCAAACGCAGCAACGCGGCAGACTGATTCTGCTGGAGGTCATCGCCTTTGCGCTGGCTATTCTGATTCTGATCCCTTTCCTGATGATCCTGATCAACTCCTTCAAGGACATCCGGGAGTCGGCCTTATTCGGCCTGAACCTGCCCTCGGAATGGAAGTTCTCCAATTATGCGGATGTATTCGCCCAGGCCAATATTCTGCGCGGCTTCAAGAACAGCCTGCTGATCTCCGCTTCGGTAGTGGTGAGCGTCAACCTGTTTGCCTCCATGGCAGCCTTTGTCATTCAGCGGCGGGATGACAAATTCATGCGCGGCTCCTTCTACATGTTCATTATGGGCCTGATCGTTCCGGTGTCCATCGTTCCGACGATCAAGCTGATGGGTGACCTGCACATCAAAGGCACTTACTTCAGTCTCGTGATGTACTATACGGCGGTGCTGCTCCCCTTCGCGATCTTCATGCTGGTGGGCTTCATGAAATCCGTGCCGCGTGAGCTGGATGAAGCCGCTTTGCTTGAGGGCAGCAGCTATTTCCGGCTGTATTTCCAGATGATTCTGCCGCTCCTGATGACCGTCCTGGTCACGGTGACCATCGTGGTGCTGGTGTCGGTGTGGAATGACTTTTTCGGGCCGTTCTATCTGATGACGGACAGTACCAAATGGACGCTGGTGCTGCAGGTATTCAATTTCGTCACCCTCTACAGCACCAACTGGGGTATTGTGTTCGCCTTCATGGTGATGGTGGTTGCCCCGGTGCTAATTATCTACCTGTTCCTGCAGCGTTACATTATTGACGGGCTGACCGCAGGCTCGCTCAAAGGCTGACCGCCGCTTTCTCTCATTCCGTCCGGCTCTATTTAAGCGGGCTTCATCCTGACTTCGGAGGTTATAAGCATGCGCAGAGTACTGATTGTTGACGATGAAAAATGGGTCCGCAGAGGACTCATCCAATCGATTGGCTGGAGCGAATACGGGCTGGAGCTGGCGGGAGAAGCGGAGAACGGCGACGATGCCTACACGCTGGCGCTGGCCGAACGGCCGGATGTGCTGTTCCTGGATATGCGTATGCCGGGGATGGACGGCAAGCAGCTGCTCGCTCTGCTGAGCGCGGAGCTGCCGGAGCTGCTGGTGATCGTAATCAGCGGATATTCGGATTTCGAATATACGAAGGAAGCGATCCGCCATAAGGTATTCGATTATCTGCTGAAGCCGGTAAGGAAGGAAGAGCTGAATGCCGTGCTGCATAAGGCCTGCGGGGAGCTGGAGCAGCGGGAGGAGCAGCAGCGCATGGCGGCGCAGGGGAGCGGCAGGGGCTGGTTCGAAGCGCTGCTGGACGGACCGGCGGCGGAAGAGGAAGCCGGGGCAGCCGGGCGGATGCCGCCGGACTGGGCAGGCAGGGAGCTTATTGCCTGCGCCGGACAATCCGATACGTTCACTGAGCCTGCGGACTGGGATGCGGCCGGCCTGCTGGCGGGCCTCCGGGAGCAGCTGAACCGGGTCCGGCCGTTTCTGTTCGGGAACGGCGGCTGGGACTATGAAGCCGCTGTTCTCGGGGGAAGCGCGCGGACCGTGGTGCTTGCCGTCTCGGCAAGGCGGATGGAGCGGGATGATGTGCTGCGGGTCTGCGGCATCCTGCAGCAGGTGCTCAAGGGTTCCGGCTGTCCTGCGGCCAGTGCCGGAATCAGCCAGGTGAAGGAGCAGGGCGGAAAGCTGTGCGAAGCTGTGCAGGAAGCCGTGCAGGCGCTGAAGGGCCGGCTGCTGGGGCAGCAGGCTGTAATTCTGGAGGCCGGGGGCAGTCCGGCAGCGCCGGGATTTACCTACCCGAGCGGGCAGGAGCGGATGTTCCTGCTGGCCCTGCAGTCGGGCAGCAGTACAGCGGCGCAGCAGGAATATACGGAGTTTCACTCCAGAATCTCGCTGGAAACGGTGAGTGCCGGGCAGCTGCAGCGCAGCTCACTGCTGCTCTTGTATGCGGTGGAGAAGCAGCTTCAGGCTAAGGGCGCCGACTTCACCGTGATCTGCGGCAAAAGCCCGGCAGCCTATACAGAGATTCTGGGTGCCCGAAATGACGCCGCTTCTGTCGCCCGGATCTTCACGGCAGAGCTGATTCCGGCGGTCTCCGGCTTCTATAACCGGCTCTCCGAGAAGCAGGCGGGCAAGGTGGTGGAGGAAATGAAGCAGCAGGTGGAGGCTTATTATAACCAGGCCTTATCCCTGCAGGGAATTGCCCAAAGCTACTACATGAACCCGGATTATCTGAGCCGCATGTTCAAGAAGGCAACCGGCAAGAATTTCATTGATTACTTAACGGATGTACGCATCGGCAAAGCCAAGGAACTGCTGAAGTTATCCAACTATAAAAATTACGAGATCGCGCAAATGGTCGGCTATGAGGATTACCGGTATTTCAGCCAGATTTTCAAAAAAAAGCTTGGAATGACGATCGGGGAGTACCGGAATGCCTTCACCTGCCAGGCTGATCTTCAGGGGAGAGAAGAACCATGTCGAAATCACTGATTCCAGATACACTGATGCTTGAAGAACGGGCCTTGCATGCCATTAACGCCATTGTAGGTATGGCCGATCCTGATCATGACGGCATTCCTTTTTTCGCGGCCGATCTGATGCAGGAGCCTGCCTGTATGACCCACGGGGATTGGGACTACGGCTCCTCCCACGGGCGGATGATCGATGCGCTGGTGCTGGCCCGCGTGATGACCGGCTCCGATGAGGGCAAGGAGACCGAAGCGAAGTACCGGGCCAATCTGCTGTCGTTCTTCAAGGAAGACGGACTCAGCTACCGCAAGCAGAGCCCGGTGCATGACTGGGAGCCGAATGCCAATCTGATCGACCAGCGGGCGGTGATTCTGTCGCTGACCTCCTGGTACATGGAGAGCGGTGATCCCAAGGTCAGGGAAGCGGCGGACCGCCATGTGGCTGCGCTCAAGCGGATTGCCGTGAAAGAGCGGGATCTCTGGTTCTACCCCGCTTCGGAATACAAAGAAGGCGGCTGGCCGTCCGCGAACGGCATTATGCTGCGCCTGGCCCCGGACCCGGCCTCCTTCTGCGGCCGGCTGGTGATGCCGCTGCTGAAATATCATGAGGTGACCGGCAATCAGGATGCCTTCGAGCTGTGCCAGTTCTTCACCGCCCTGATCATCGAGCGCAGCGGCGTGTTCAATGAGGACGGCAGCTTCAACACCGCGCTTGCCTACCGCAGCGGGCATTTCCACACCCGGATCGGCACGCTGGATGCGATTGCCCGCTTCGGGGCATTTACGGGCAATGCGGCGATGATCGCCTGGGTGAAGAAGAGCTACGACTGGGCCCTGACTGTTGGCACCAGCTTCGGCTGGACCCCCGGCGACATGCACGAGCAGGCCTATGAGCATGAGACCTGCTCGCTGGTCGACCTGATCTCCACCGGGATTACGCTGGCCCAAAGCGGTTATGTGGAGTACTGGGGCACGGTCGAACGCTTCCTGCGCAATCATCTGACCGAATCACAGCTGCTGGATCTGAGCTGGGTGCAGCAGTGTGAGAACCACTCGCATGACATTCACGGTGACATCTCCTTTTACCAGGTTGCAGACCGGACCAGAGGCGCATTCGCCGGGTATTCGGCCCCGAATGATTTCGTCTGCGATGTCATTGAAGGCCGCGGCCATACGAATGATCTGCAGATTTGCTGCCTCGGCTCGGGAACACGCGGCTTGTTCATGGGCTGGAGCAACACGGTCACAGAGCATAACGGGACGGTCAGCGTCAATTTCCTGCTGAACCGCGGCTCCAAGTGGCTCGATGTGCACAGCTATCTGCCGCATGAAGGCAAGCTGGTGCTGAACATCCATGCTGATCTGCCGCGCCTGCTGGTACGGATACCCGAATGGGCCGGCTTTACCAAAATCCGGTATACCCGCCGGCTGGGCGGCGCAGTAACGGAAGGACATGGCAGGGAGGCCAGCCGCTGGGTGAACCGCTGCTTCCTGCTGCTGGATGCGGCTGCTGCGGGCGAGACCATCACGATCACCTTCCCGCTGAGCAGCCGGACCACGCTGGAGACCGCGGTCGATCAGAGCTTCGTGACGGAGTGGCTCGGGGATGATGTAGTCAGCATTACGCCGCAGGGCAAGACCAAGCCGCTCTACACCTCGCGCGTGGTGCTGGACAAGGCCCCGCTGAAGGAAGGCATTCTGCGCCGTCCGGAGCAGGAGTTCATCTGGTAGGTAAAAGGGCGGCAGGACCTCGCGGCGGCGTAATGTGTTCGGTTTTCCGCATACAATTGGCCGGTTAACCCTCGCGGTGGCGCAATGTATTCGGTTTTTCATATACAAAACAACCAAAAAAGGAGTGGACAGAGATGAAGACTGTAGTAGCTGTCTATACGGGACAAGGGCTGGCTGATCCGCTAAAGGCGTTATTCAAGGAGCTGCTGCCTGAGGTCAGACTGGTGAATATTATCGATGACAGCCTGATTGGCGATGTGGTGCAGGCCGGTGAGGTGCCGCCGGGGGTGGCGAGACGTCTGGTGCAATATTTCCACCACGGCGAAGAGCTTGGGGCGGATGTCATTCTGAATACCTGCTCTTCAGTCGGCGAGGTTGCCGGGGCTGCGCGGGGAATGATCGGCGTGCCGATCGTTAAGATCGATGAGCTGATGGCAGAACAGGCGGTCGCAGGCTACAGCCGGATCGCTGTGCTGGCCACGCTGCCGTCGACGCTTGCGCCAACGATCCGGCTGATCCGGCAGAAGGCCGAGGAAGCCGGCAAGGAGATCAGCGTGGTAAACGGGCTGGCAGCTGGAGCGTTCGAGGCCCTGGTCTCCGGCGATCCGGTGGAGCATGATGCCATCCTGCTGCGGACAGCAGTTGAAGCCGCCGGTCAGGCAGAGGTTGTTGTGCTGGCTCAAGGCTCAATGGCCCGGATGGAGCAGGCGCTGCAGGCGGCAACGGGTATCCCGGTGCTCTCCTCACCGCGCTTCGGTATCCGTCAGGTGAAAGAGCTGCTGGAGCAGCTGCAGGACTGACGGCGGCAACGCCGGGAGAGGTGGGTAGATTTATGGAGACAGGGATGGAGAAGCTGCAGCTGAGTGAGCTGCAGCAGCGGTACGCAGAGCCGCCGGATTTGGAGCAGCTTGAAGCAGCATTATCCGGGGCGCTTCAGCAGAACCCCGGCAAAATCATCGTCCTTGACGATGATCCCACAGGCGTACAGACAGTACATGGCGTAACGGTAATTACCGACTGGGAAATCGGGAGCATCCGCCAAGGCTTCCTGACGCCGGAGAAGATATTTTTTATCCTGACGAATTCAAGGAGCTTCACCCGGGCGGAGACGGAAGCCGTCCACCGGGAAATCGCCAGTAATATTATAGCCGTCTCCCGCGAGCTGAACCGGGATTATATTCTGGTCAGCCGAGGGGATTCCACGCTCCGCGGGCATTATCCGCTGGAGACGGAGGTACTGAGGCATACCCTAGAGGGCAGCGGTGAAGATAGCTTTGACGGCGAAATCCTCTGCCCGTTCTTCAAGGAGGGCGGCCGGTTCACGGCGGATAACATCCACTATGTATCAGATCAGGGAGGGCTTACGCCCTGCGGGGAGACAGAGTTCGCGAGAGACAGAACCTTCGGCTATAAGGCCTCCGAGCTTGGGCAATGGGTTGAGGAACAGACTGCCGGTGCATTCCCGAGGGACAGTGTGACGATGATTTCCCTGGAGGAGCTGAGAAGCGGCGGGACTGCGGCAATTGCCGGTAAGCTAAAGGCCGTGACCGGCTTCAACAAAGTGGTCGTCAATGCGCTGGACTACTGTGATTTGACGGTGTTCTGCACTGCTCTGTATGCAGCGCTGGCGGAAGGCAAGCGGTACCTCTACCGGACTGCCGCCAGCTTCGTGCGGGTGCTCGGCGGAGTCAGTGCAGCCCCGCTGCTGACCGCAGCGCAGCTGCCCGGACCGCCCGGCGGGCGCGGCGGACTGATTGTCGCCGGCTCGCATACCGCGAAGACTACAGCCCAGCTGGAGCAGCTGGGGCTGTCCGGTGCGGCGGTCATGCTGGAGTTCAATCAGCATCTGCTGATAGAACCGGAGGAAATAGCAGAGCGGGAGATTCAGCGGGTAATTCAGGAATGTACGCGGCTGCTGGAGCAGAACAAGACGGTGGCCCTGTGTACAAGGCGGGAGCGGCTCGACTTGAACAGCGGCAACAAGGAGGATGAGCTGCGGATTGCGGTCAGGATCTCCGACGCGTTAACAGGTATTGTTGCCAGCCTCCCGGTCAGTCCGCGCTTCATCATCGCCAAGGGCGGGATCACCTCCAGCGATATCGGCACCAAAGCGCTTATGGTGCGGCAGGCGGTGGTGGCGGGGCAGATCAAGCCGGGAATTCCCGTGTGGATCTGCGGCGAGGAGAGCCGGTTCCCGCAGCTGCCTTATGTGATTTTTCCGGGCAATGTCGGGGAAGAGACCACACTTAGAGAAATTGTAGAGGAGCTAAACCCATGCGGAAAGTAATCATCTCCGTTGCACCCACCCCGGCCGGGGTCACGGCGATCGATCCGGCTGAACTGGCCCGTGAGGTGCTGGCGGCTAGGAGAGCCGGAGCAGCGATGGTCCACATGCATGTAAGGGACAGCAAGGGGCAGCTTACGGCGGATATGGGCCTGTATCAGGAGACAGTGGAGCGGATTACCCGTGAGAGTGACATTGTGATTCAGGCCTCGACCGGTGGACTCTCGGAGCTGACGATTGAACAGCGCTGCGCACCTGTAACGTATGCCAAGGTGGAGACGGTCTCCCTTAATGTAGGCTCTGTGAATCTGGGCGGGGCCATTTACCGTAACCCGCTGGGCGAGGTCAGGTATTGTGTAGAACAGATCCTGGCGCACGGTAAAATTCCGGAGATTGAAATTTTTGAACTGGGGATGATCCAGACGGTGCTGGAGCTGGACAAGGAATATCATCTGCCGAAGCCGCTGCTCTTCGATCTGGTTCTGGGCCATCAGGGCGGCGCCCCTGCTACGGTTGAGGCCCTGATCGCGCTGCGGAGCTGTGTTCCGCCCGGCGCGCTGTGGGGAATTACCCATGCCCGGCGGAGTGATTATACGATTATTGCCGCAGCGGTCGCCATGGGGGCCAGTCTGGTACGGATCGGCTTCGAGGACAGTGACTATCTTACTGCGCATACCCGCGCAAGCAGCAATGATCAGCTTGTAGCGAAGATAGCGGGCCTTATTGAGGCGATGGAGCTTAAGGTTGCCAGTCCGGATGAGGTCAGGGAGATGCTGCACATCGGGTGATTGGATAGAGAGGAGCACATCTCCGGGTATTCCGGGGATGTGCTCTTTCTCTTTTTATACAAAAGTATTAATTTGTCCTGGGGTCCCCGCAAAGTACCGGGGTAATCCTCGAAGCCGAGCCCCACTTTGTGGGGCTATTTATTTCAGGTTACAGACTTAAGCCCGGTTCTGTAGTAAACTTGAAGGAATTTATCGTATGCGCTTACTTAATCCTACAGAAAAGAATGTGATCACGTTATGCAGCTTCAAGCTAAGCTACCGAACAAAAAATGGCTGGAAAAGCATCTTTCCGGGGAAGGGATGGATTACCGGCAGATTATTGCTTTATTTATTCCGATCCTGATTGACCAGGCGTTTATTATCGGGCTTAATCTGGTCAACACGGCGATGATCAGCTCGTCCGGGATGGCGGCGGTCAGTGCGGTGAATATGGTGGATTCGCTGAATATTTTTCTGATCAACGTATTCGTGGCGGTTGCGACCGGCGGGACAGTGGTGGTTGCGCAATATAAAGGCAGCGGCAATGACCGGATGGTGTCCCAGGCTACGGCGGGTTCAGTAACTTCCGTTTCCCTGATTGCCGTAGGCATTGGCCTGCTGCTTATGGGCTTTCATACGCCGGTCCTGAATCTGCTGTTCGGAACCGCCTCTGCAGAGGTGCTGGACAATGCCCGGGTCTATATGATCGGCAGCAGCATCTCCTATCTGGGGATTGCCGTGGTTCAGGCTGTTTGCGGTGCACTGCGGGGTGTCGGCCGGACGCGGGCTTCGCTGATGCTGTCGCTGATCATGAACCTTTTGTACGTGCTCCTGAATATTGTTTTCATAACCCTGCTGGACATGGGTGTGCTGGGGATGACCCTTGCGGTTAATATTGCGCGTTATACAGGCATGATCTGCGCCCTGGTGTACCTTTTCAAGGTGGATACGGTGCTGCGGGTGCGCGTGCGCGATCTGTTCCATATTCCGCTCTCCATGCTGCGTAAAATTATGTTTATCGGCGTACCGTTTGCGGCGGAGCAGATGTTCTTCAACGGCGGCAAGCTGCTGACACAGATTTTTATTGTCAGTATGGGTACCTATGCCATTGCGACTAATGCGATTGCCGGTTCACTGGCTATGGTGTTTCAGATTCCGGCCAGCGCACTGTCGCTGACGATTGTAACGGTGGTCGGCCAATGCATCGGGCGGGGGAGTGTAGCGGACGCCCGGAAGTTCATCAAGTCCTTCCTTTGGCTCGGCTCCGGCTCCCTGCTGTTAATCGCTCTGATACTGATGCCGCTGTTCCACCCGCTGGTGTCCCTGTTTTCCCCGCCGCCGGAGATCATTGACGATCTGTTTGTGGTGCTGCTCATTAATGCAATTGCCCAGGTTCCGCTGTGGGCAGCCAGCTTCATTCTGCCTTCCGCACTGCGGGCAGCGGGTGATTCCCGGTTCACCTCCATTACCTCAATGCTGACTATGTGGCTGTTCCGGGTTGTCTTCGGCTACGTTCTCGGTGTTGTTCTCGGCTTCGGCGTTATGGGGGTCTGGCTGGCGATGAACAGTGAATGGGCGGTGCGCGGGATTATATTCATGTGGCGCTTCCGCGGCGAGAAATGGTTTGCTCATAAGCTGATATAGAGGCTGCCGGAAAGAAAACAGGTCCCTGGAAACAGGGATCTTTTTCTGGGAAGGGCGGAATGTATATGCTGCGCACTATTACTTATCCTTCTAGTTTTCACTGAAACCGCTGATTCTTGGTTAGCATGGGCAGGCCTCCTGGTTTGGCTGCTTGGTTGCGGCTGCGGCTGGAATTAGGTGGATTTTCTCCACTTGCTGGTGAGCGGAGGAGCCTTTGTCAGTTAATAGTTGGAAAAAAGGCACTTAATATACTGTGTTTAGGCCAAAGTAGGGGGAGGGAGCGAAAATAAGATACGTTTATCCAATTAAAATCCTAAAAGTAGCCGAATGAGCGAAATTAAGATACGTTTTTCCAATTAAAATACTGAGAGGATGCTCCCTATGCTCCCGTTTCAAGGCAACTGCTAAGTTAAAGGTGAATATAGCCCGATACGGTGGCTTAATCTATCCTTAGCTTAGAAAGGAGCTGACTAGCCCCCTCAGGCGAGGTTGCCCATTCCTGTTTGTTACCCGTTTTCCGCTTCACACTTACCGTCACTCGCATTCCGCCGTTCCGCATTCCACCCCTCCTTCCGCCTTCCAATCCAAATAAACTATAAAAAGCACGGTACAATCTTTAGTTTCAGGTAAGACGCATTCTTAGCCCTATGCTACGATTTAGGTGAAGAAAGGAGGCGCCTTCACATTTTTGTAAGCGCTTAAATTCATTAAACCCAAATTCATACAGAGGAGTGCAATGCATGAGTCGATTAATCAAGCAAGCCTTTCTGGGATTACTTGCGGCAGTCCTGCTTATTCCGGCAGGCTGGTATGCTCCGGCTGTGCAGGCTGCAGCAGAGGTGACCAAAACGGTATACCACGAAACATTTGCAGGAGGCGCGGGTAAAGCCAGCCAATCCGGAGGCGCCAGTCTGAGTGCTGCTGCGGGGATTGTTTTTGACGGCAATACGGACGGAGCGGCGTTATATGTAAGTAACAGAGTGAAAAATTGGGATGCGGCTGATTTCAAATTCGCTGATATCGGCCTGGAGGACGGGAAGAAGTACACGGTGACTGCAGTCGTCTATGTTGACGCTTCAGTGAGTCTGCCCGCCGGGGCATCGGCTGCCCTGCAAACGGTTAGCAGCTATGGCAATTATGCAGATGTGCCTTATCAATCCGGCAAGTCTGTTGTGCTGAGCAAAGAATTCACCGCGGATATCAGCAAGGATCAGGCCTTGCGGATTAATTCCAACGAAGCCGGAGCGGCGGTACCCTTTTATATCGGAGACATTCTCTTCACCGAACAGGCAGCCCCGGATGACGGAGAGGAGCCTCCCCGCGATCCCGCGCTGCCATTCCATACGGTTACATTTGAAGACGGGACGGCAGGCGGATTCACCGGCAGAGCCGGAACGGAGCAGCTTGACGTAACGGATGAAGCGAATCATACGGCGGACGGTTCCTATGCGCTGAAAGTGGAGGGCAGAACCTCTGCCTGGCACGGCCCTTCCCTGCGTGTGGAGAAATACGTCGATAAAGGCAGTGAATATAATATTTCTGCCTGGATCAAGCTGATTGATCCTGCAAGCTCGCAGCTTCAGCTGTCTACACAGGTGGGCAGCGGAAGCAGCGCGAATTATGTGGCCCTGTCTGCCAAGACGATCAGCACCGCTGACGGCTGGGTGGAATATACGGGCAGCTACCGGTATAACAGCGCGGGCGGGGAATATCTGACCCTGTACGTGGAGAGCTCGAATAACGCGGCAGCCTCCTTTTATATCGACGATATCCGCTTTGAGCAGACAGGCAACGGTCCGGTTGAAATCCAGAAGGATCTGGTTCCGGTAAAAGCGGCTTATCAGAATGACTTTCTGATCGGCAACGCCATCACGGCAGAGGATCTCGACGGTGTACGGCAGGAGCTGCTGGCCATGCATCATAATGTCGCTACGGCAGGCAATGCGATGAAACCGGATGCGCTGCAGCCTGCGAAGGGCAATTTCACTTTTGGCGCAGCGGATACGATGGTGGACAAGGTCCGGGCTGCGGGCATGCAGATGCACGGGCATGTGCTGGTATGGCATCAGCAGTCTCCGGCGTGGATGAACACAGCCGCTGACAATGCGGGGAATACTACCGCTCTCAGCCGTGCTGAAGCCCTTGCGAATCTGCAGACCCACATCCGGACGGTCATGGAGCATTTTGGTGACAAGGTGATCTCCTGGGATGTTGTTAATGAAGCGATGAATGATAATCCGGCGAATCCGGCGGACTGGGCTGGTGCCTTGCGGCAATCTCCCTGGTATAATGCCATCGGAACGGACTACGTAGAGCAGGCGTTCCTGGCGGCAAGGGAGGTGCTGGATGAGCATCCGGAGTGGAATATCAAGCTGTATTACAATGATTACAACGAAGATAACCAGAATAAAGCGCAGGCCATCTACAGTATGGTCCGGAGCATCAATGATTCGTATGCGCTTACACATCCAGGCAGGCTGCTGATTGACGGTGTCGGCATGCAGGGTCATTACAGCATTAATACGAATCCCGAGAACGTCAGATTGTCCCTGGAGAAATTTATCTCCCTGGGGGTGGAGGTCAGCATCACCGAGCTGGATATCCAGGCGGGCAGCAACAATCAGCTGTCAGATAAGCTCGCAGAAGCACAAGGTTACTTGTATGCGCAGCTAATGGATCTGTTCAAGGCTAACTCGGCCCATATTAAGCGTGTTACCTTCTGGGGTCTGGATGACCATACCAGCTGGAGAGCCGCGTCCAGTCCGCTGTTGTTCGATAAGAATCTGCAGGCCAAACCGGCATATTACGGCGTCATTGAGCCTGCTAAATATATGGCAGAGCATCAGCCGGATACCACAGACGCGAATGTGTCAGAGGCGGTATATGGCACTCCAGTCATTGACGGGACAGTGGATGCAGTCTGGAATACGGCGCCGGGGCTGGAGGTTAACCGCTATCAGCTGGCATGGCAGGGTGCGGGCGGAACCGCCAAAACCCTATGGGATGAACAGAATCTGTATGTGCTGATCCAGGTCAGTGACGCACAGCTCGACAAGAGCAATCCGAATGCCTGGGAGCAGGATTCCGTTGAGGTTTTCCTGGATGAGAATAACGGCAAGACCTCCTTCTATCAGGACGACGACGGGCAATTCCGGGTCAATTATGATAACGAAACCAGCTTCAGTCCGGCCCTGATGGCTGCAGGGTTCGAGTCGGCAACCAAGGTAACCGGAACAAGCTACACTGTCGAAATGAAGATTCCGTTCAAAAAAATCACACCGGCCGGCGGAACGAAAATCGGCTTCGATACCCAGATTAATGATGCGAAGGACGGCGCCCGGCAAAGTGTTGCCGCATGGAATGATACGAGCGGGAACGGCTATCAGGACACCTCCGTGTATGGTGTGCTGACGCTCAAAGCGCAAGACGGCGGTTCAACACCGACTGCTGCACCGACGACGGCCCCGGAACCGACAGCAGAACCGACTCCTGCGCCCACCCCGACTCCTGCACCAGCTGTTACAGACATTATCAGCAGCAGTGCAGCTACCCCGAAGCCTGCTGTGAGCGTAGAGAGCAAGGCTGGCATGGTTACAATCAGGCCGGAGGTGAAGACGGAAGGCGGAGCATCCAAGGCAACCCTGACTGCTGAACTTATGAGGCAGGCATTCAGGCAGGCCGCCCCGGCAGACGATACGCCACAACAGCTCGTGATCAGCCTTCCGAAGCAGACAGGTACAACCTCCTATGAATTTGAACTGCCGCTGCAAAGCTTGAAGGGACAGGATAATTTCGTGCTGACGGTTCAGACCGGAAGTGCAATACTCACCATTCCCGGACAGCTGCTGGCTGGTATCCAGGCGAATACAGAGTACGTATCCATTCTTATAAAAGAATCTCCGGCCGCAAACACGGATGCAGCAGTCCGCAGGCATATCGGCGGCCGGCCGGTGGTAGAGCTGAGTGTATCAGCTGGAGGACAAAAGCTTGGCTTGAACAGCCCGGATGCGCCTGTTAAGGTATCCATTCCTTACAAGCCGGCAGTAGAGGAGCTCGCCTACTTAGATTCACTGGTAATCCTGGATCTGATTGACGGCGGTCCTGCGGCAGCTGTCGTGAACAGCCGCTATGATGCGGCGGACGGATCACTTGTGTTCCGGACACCGCAGCTCGGCACCTTTGCAGCAGTGTATGCTCCGTTAGCATTCAGTGATCTCGGCGGGCTGTCCTGGGCCGGGCAGGCTGCTGCTGCGATGACTGCCCGGGGCATCATCCCGGAGAGCACCGCAGGCAGCTTCTCTCCTGCGGAATCCATAAGCAGGGCGGATTTCACCGCAGCACTTGTGCGGGTGCTTGAGCTGAAGAGCCCTGCTGCTGAAGCAGGCACGGCATTCGGCGATATCCGGAGTAACGCTGAATACAGTAAGGAGCTTGCAGCTGCGAAGCAGCTGGGAATCGCCTCCGGCTACGGGGATAACAGCTTCCGGCCGGACAGCCCGGTGTCGCGCCAGGAGATGATGGTACTGGCTGCCCGTGCGCTCCGGGCAGCCGGAATAGAGGCCCGCGGCAGCGGAGCCCTGGAGGATTATACGGATGCAGGACAAATCTCCGCTTACGCCAGAGACAGCCTGGCAGCTCTGCTGAAATACGGAGTAGTGAACGGCAAGAACGGCAGGCTTTCGCCGGGTGACACACTTACCCGCGCGGAAGCAGCGGTTATTCTGTACCGGATCTGGAAGCTGTAATGACATTTTCTAAGCGTCTTGTTTGAAGAACGGAAACAGCCAGCCCTCCGGTTAAACCGGCGGCTGGCTGTTTCCGTTTGATCTAGACTATGAATCCAGTTCCTACAGCTTACGCAACTCCTGCAGAATATCTTCGGGATCGGGCCGCTGCATAAAGTCGGGGTTCACATAGGAAGAACGGATGAATCCGGATTCATCGATCATAAAGGTGGAAGGAATCGGCAGCACCCAGCGGTCCATTGCGTTATACTCTGCCAGATCCATGCCTGCTTGTTTCATAATGTTCTGGATATAGTCCGGAACGTCATAAAGAATATTATAGAATGCTGCCACCAGCCCGTTAGTGTCGCTGAGCACCTGGAAAATAAGCTCTTCCTTCTCCTGCTGGGACAGCGTGTTGTCCGGACTTTGCGGACTGACGGCAATCAGCTGGCCCCCAAGGGCTTCGATCTCCGGAAGCAGCCTCTGGTAGCTCTTCAGCTGGGTATTACAGAACGGGCACCATCCGCCCCGGTAGAAGGTCAGAACAACGGGTCCTTTGGACAGCTCGTCATACAGGTTAACCGTTTCTCCCAAAGCATTCTTAAGGGTGAAATCCTTGGCCTTCTGTCCTTCCTGCCGGCCGTAAGCGATGCCTGACTCCTGCTGCTCCTGAATCTGGCGGAACATCTCCCGTTGAATCTCCAGCGGGGTATGTGCAACAAATTCCTGTTTGGCTGCGGCTAAAGCTTGAGTTAATGACATCCTCCTTCACTAATTATGAACCAGTAATCACAAGGGAAGCGCCAGCCGCTCCACGAGCGGGCCTGTCACGAGGCCGAATATTTGCGCTTCGCCGTACGCCCGGGCCGACAGCATCGCACCGTGTACTGTCGCCATGAACGCTTCGGCTTCGGCATGAGGGGAACCGGTAAGGTGCAGCTGACCATTTTGCGAGCCGCGCTCCATTACGGAAGTCAGCCAGGCCGACAGCCAGCGGAAATGCGCCTGAACCTCCAGGGCAACCTCCTCAGGCAGGGCGGGGAGCTGGCTTGCCAGCAGCGCGCAGACACACAGCGGAGCGCTGGCATCCGCGATGCATGCTTCCCAGTAGCCCGTATAGAGCCGCAGCAGTCCGAGCGGATCAGGCACCTGCAGTTCGAGCGCCTGCATCCCCGCTTCAGCTTCTTCCCGGTACCGGGCAACCAGTGTCCGGACCAGTTCGGCTTTACTTGGAAAATGATGATGAATGCTCGCCTTACGAATCCCGACCACAGCTGCAATATCAGCGTAGCTGAAACCGTTGTATCCGCCGGTAATAATCAATGAACGGGCACAGTTCAGGATATCATCCGAGGTATTTGTTATATTCTTCATAGGTTAATTCTACCTACTAGTAGGTAGAATGTCAAATGGATAAAGAAAAAGCCAGTGCAGGAGATCCACTGGCTTGTCTGCAGAATGAAACATTCTCATCCGGCAGATTATCAATACTGGCAATATATCAATCCCCGCGATAGTTCCGCACGAGTTCATCCATTACACGGCTGGTGCGGATGGCAGTCTTACCGGTACTGAAGGCAGTGCCGCGGCCCAGCAGCTCGTCTACAATAGATTGAATCAGCGGCTGCTGAATATGAGCCGGATGGGCAATGTGTTCGGCGTGTTCGCCTTCCTCCGTGCGGAGAACGATTGGCCGCTCGGCAAAGGTAGAGAAGGTGATGCTGCCCCAGCTGCCGGTAATTTCAGTCACATCTTCGTTGGCGTAGGCGTTAAAGCACCAGATGCCTGTTCCATGAACCCCGGATGCAAACTGGTAACGCCCGGAAACCGTATCTTCAGGGTCATAGGGACTGCCCATATTGGAGGCATGCCCGCTGACGTCCTTAACCGGGCCAAGTAGGAAATCGAGCAAATCCAGCGTGTGGCTGCCCAGATCCAGGAACAGGCCGCCGCCGGAGATATTCGGGTCCACCCGCCAGTTATCCCCGCGTACCTCTGTAAGCGGCTTGCTCATATGCAGCGTGCGGACAAACCGGGGTTCGCCGATGGCTCCGGCATCCAGCCACTCCTTAATCTTGCGGAAGCGCGGAAGGCCTCTGCGGTAATAAGCGACGTACAGCGGAACACCCGCCTGCGCACAGGCATCCAGCATGGCTTCACATTCCGCCGTATTGCGGGCCATCGGCTTCTCCACATAGACGGGCTTTCCGACCTGCGCCGCAGCCAGGGTGTACTCCATATGGGTGGAAGGCGGTGTAGCTACATATACGGCATTTACGCCGGGATCAGCGATGAGAGCAGCAGCCTCATTGTACCAGCGGGAGACCCCGTGCCGCCGTGCATAGTCCGCTGCGAGCTCCCCGTTACGTCTCATAACGGCTGTAAGCTGTGAGCCCTCAGCCTTCTGTAAGGCAGGCCCGCTCTTGACCTCGGTTACATTTCCGCAGCCGATAATCCCCCATTGAATGTTATTGTCCAATTCAGCTTCCTCCTCCGGTTCTGGCCCAGCTTAATTTACAGCATTCTCCTCATTATAACAATCTGCCCCATCCCTTAGGCAAAATAATCTCCTTCCTCAAGATCGGCGATCAGCCCGGACTGCACCGGTGTCCAGCCCAAAAGCTCCCGCGTTGCCGGTCCTGCCTGAGCAGTATTATACAGACCCGCGAGATCAAGCGCCGCAATAGGTCCGAGGAAGCCGAAATGGGCTGCAGCTTCTTCAGAAGTTATGCTGGCTGCAGGTACATTCAGCTTCCGCCCGATCACCTCTGCGATCTCGCGGAGCGTAATCCCTTCATCGCCTGCCCCAAGCAGCCTTGAGCCTGCGGGGGCGGATTCCAGCGCCAGACGGTACAGCACGGCTGCATCCAGGCGGTGAACCGCAGGCCAGCGGTTGCTTCCGTCGCCGATATACGCGGCAAAGCCCTTTTCACGGGCGGTATTGATCATCAACGGAACAAACCCCCTGTCCCCTTCACCATGCACAGACGGTGCGAGCGAAACGACGGATGCCCGGACGCCCCGCTCTGCCAGATCGAGCACTGCCTGATTCACGGTATCCCCGTTGGCGTGAGCTGTCGTAATGAACGGCTTCCCGGAGCCCACAAGCGCTGCGCCCATGGCCTGAACAGCCTGCAAATCCAGGGCCAGCGCACCTGCAAAGTCTGAGAAATCATTCGTGAACGCCAGATGAATCACACCGTCAGCCGCTGCTGCCGCGCTGCGCAGTATTTCAAGATCTTCCAGTGTTCCGTATAGCGCTTCGGCCCCCGCCGCTTTTAATCCCGCCGCCTTGTCTTCAGACCGGTATAGCCCCGTCACTGAATGTCCTGCGCGGGTCAGCTCCCGGACGACTGCGGAACCGATATATCCTGTTGCTCCTGTAACGAAAACATGCATATTCATATCCTCCTTCATAAGTTGACTGCCTGAACATGTTAAGCATAAACTATGAAGTGAACTCTAGGGCAAGCGCCGCAAAGGAGAAGGCATCATGAAAATTCAGGAACTGGCGGAGAAGATGGGACTCACGATTCATACAATCCGTTTCTATGAAAAGCAAGGTCTGCTGGATGACCGGCATGTCCGGCGGGAGAGCAACAACTACCGTAATTATGGGGATGAAGCTGTCGAGCGGCTGAAGCTCATTAAGAAGTTCCAGTCCATCGGCTGCTCCCTGGCTGAGCTGAAGGAGGTTCTGCAGGACCATGATACCAATGCGCAAACGAACCAGCAGATTATAGAGTGGATTCTCAGCAAGAAGGGGGAAATCGAACGCAAGAAGGAAGAATATGACCACATGTTGAATACCCTGAACTGGATGCTGGAGTACCGGAGACTGCTTATCAGCGACCCGGAGCAGGCAGAGAAGATGTTCAGGAAATGGCATGAGGGCTCAGCACATTGAGGGGCTTGAAGCTCCAGGGAGGGAAATAAGATGAAACCATTCAATATCAGCCTTTTGCTAAGCTCGGTTGTTTTGGGGGCTTCTTTTGTAACAGGCTGCTACCTGCTTGCACACGGTCAAGGGGACAGGGAGCCCGCCGCCGTGAGTGCGGCCGGCAGTACAGCTAATCCGCTGATGACATTGCAGGAAGCGGCCGAATACATGAATCTGACGGAAGAGCAGGTAAAGACAATTATCGAGTTTGAAAACTATACTCTCGATCTCGCGCATTCTTATACCGGCAGGATGTTTCCGTATATCAAAATCAACAACGAGTTTCTGGTCGGCAGGGATGAACTAGACGAGTGGATTAAAGAAAACACCCAGCAGCGGAAGGAATATACGAAGTAACGTATAAAGAGGAGGCGAGCGACATGATTCAATCCATCGTACATATTGCACTGGTCGTTAAGGATTATGATGAAGCGATTGATTTTTACACGAAAAAGCTTCACTTTACGCTGGTTGAGGATACCTATCAGCCGGAACAGGATAAACGGTGGGTCGTCGTTGCCCCGCCGGGTTCGGCTGGAACGACAATTTTACTGGCCAGAGCTTCACAACCGGAGCAGGAAGCATTTATCGGCAACCAATCCGGCGGACGTGTCTTCCTGTTCCTGAACACCGATGATTTCTGGCGGGATTATCACGAAATGGTCTCACGCGGCATCGAGTTTGTAAGAGAACCCAAAGAGCAGCCTTACGGCATGGTCGCCGTCTTTAAGGACCTTTACGGAAACCAGTGGGACTTACTGCAGCTGAATGAGGATCATCCTCTGATGCGGCGTACCCTGTAATCGAACACGGCATAAATTCTCATTTTGAAAGGACGGGAAACGATGACAACGGTCCGGATGGCGATGGAAGAAGATGCGGCCGCATTAATCCGATTAAATGTTCTATTTAACGGCGTTTGGCGGGATGAACAGAGCGTTAAGGACAGCCTGCAGCGTTCCGCTGAACTCGTGGCTGTGGCTGTTAATGGGGATGCGGTTGTCGGCTTTGCATGCGCCCAGTATTTCCATTCCTTTTGTTATCCGGAGGCGCACGGTGAGATAACTGAGCTGTATGTACGGGAAGATGCGCGCAGAAACGGTTATGCGCTTGGGTTAATCGGCTGTCTGGAAGCAGAGCTTGCTAAACGGGGAGCGGGATCTGTTATAATCCTGACGAATGCAAGCAACGAGCAGGCCAAGCAAGCCTACCTCAAAGCCGGATACACGATCACTAACGAAACAGTTATGACTAAGAGTATGAAGAAGAAGCTATAAAACGCAAGCGAAGATAAAGCAAAAAAAACCTCCAAATTTAAGGGTTCCAAAGTTTCTGTATGGTCGGGACGACAGGATCTCTTACTCCCGAAGTATGGGGCGGGGGTTTTTTTGGCGTGTTACGGGGTCTTGAATGGTGTTATACAGTATAAAAATAAAGTTGGTATTGCTGTAGAGTAGTAAGGTGGGTTGTTCAGTATTATCAGGGTTGCTACATGTTGCTACAAGAGAATTATCTGTCTTTTGCTATACCATGACGTTGTATCCGTTTATCTGAATTCAGGGTATAATATTGAACAAAGGAGTGGGGGAGCATGTATCTGGAATTAAAGGATAAGAGCGGTAAAGTGTATCGTTCTTTTATAAATGACCGTCAGAAATCTGTAATTGTCATCAATAACACAGAATATGAAGTGTTCAAATTAATCCAGTCTCAGGACAACTCAGATGCTCTTTCAACTGCACAAATTGCCGAGCTTGATGCTGATCCTGAAATTTCAGAAATGATCCAGCAATCGAAACGGGATATTGTACAAGGTAAGCTCTGAGCTGCACTTTTAGTCCAGACTACCTGCATCACAGTTCTCTGTTTCTTATCATCTCGATCATTTGCTTCGAAGTGAATATTGATCTAGTGAAGAATAAGCTTATTTCCTCCCGTTACTACATTTTGCCCTTATAAACATAAAAAATCACAGCCCAAAAGCCGCGAACCCATAAGATATATGGTCGGGACGACAGGATCTCTTACTCCCAAAGCAAGCGCTCTACCAAGATGAGCTACGTCTCGACATTTGAAATGGATAGGTAAACCTTTGCTCCCGGGCTTCAGATAAGTGGAGAGTGGAGAGCTCTAATGTACTTTGTACAACAGATCACGGTTAAATCCGCCTGAAAGTAGAATCTATTGTATTTTGTACATTAGTTTCTTAGAATTTAGGCATTTTAGCTTCATTTCCCTGAAAACAATTGTATGAAATACAATAGAATGGATTTTTCAGCCGTTTAGCAAGGAATCTAATGCATAAAATACAATTGCACTAATTCTTTGAGCATTCTCTTATCACCCATTTTATACGTCTGCGTGTAAGCGCTGTATATACTATTTTAAGTCAAGTATCAGCTCCGTTTCTGTTGATTTTCCTACTCGAGATTGACAGAACCAAAGCCGCTGGATATACTGAAAATGTTAAAAATCAACACGGATAAAACGTTGATGAAATCCAGTATGCCGGAGAATGACTCCAACAGAGAACAGGTTCCTTTGCGGATGACACCGCAACTGGCTGTGAGAACCTTGAAGACGTGCCGGCTGAACGCTAATTTCGGAGTGCGGGGACAATCCCGCCGGTGGCAACCGTTAACAGCCGCACAAGGCGATCGTCTGCTGTAGTCCGTGAATGAAGCGGAACCAGGCGGTAACCAGGGTGGTACCGCGATAATCATCGTCCCTGAATTTAATTCAGGGGCGTTTTTTGTTTTTGATTTTTGGGGTAACGCAGAGCAAATTACGTTAAGGTGATTTGAAATCCATAAAGGGAGAGTAACGGAGGGGAATTTTGAAACTGGAGGAGCGAAAGCGACCGCCTTTGTCTTCCGATTTCAACCGCTGAAGGCGGGTGATCAATCAGGAAATCGGAAGACAACAGCGACTGGAAGTTCAAATATTCACCGCAGTTACGGTTATACCTTAATGCAGAGATCATGATTCCTTAGGTAAAGATCAAATCAAAGAGACGGGAGCTGTACAAGATGAAAGCAAGTGAAATCCGTTCCAAATGGCTGCAGTTTTTTGAGAGTAAAGGGCACCGCATTGAGCCGAGCGCCTCGCTCGTGCCGCATAATGACCCATCGCTGCTGTGGATTAACGCAGGCATGGCGCCGCTGAAGGCTTACTTCGACGGCCGTGAGATTCCGGAGAATCCGCGCCTGACCAACTCGCAGAAATGTATCCGCACGAACGATATTGAGAACGTGGGCAAGACGCGCCGCCACCACACGTTCTTTGAGATGCTGGGTAACTTCTCCATCGGCGATTATTTCAAGGAAGAAGCGATTACCTGGGCCTGGGAATTCCTGACCGGCAAGGAGTGGATCGGCTTCGACGGAGACCGGATTTCCGTTACGGTATACGCTGAAGACGAAGAGGCCTTCAAGCTGTGGAATGAAAAAGTGGGCCTGCCTGCTGAACGCATCATTAAACTGGGCGATGAGAACTTCTGGGATATCGGCGAAGGTCCTTGCGGCCCTTGCTCGGAGATCTTCTATGACCGCGGCGAAGCCTACGGCAGCGACATGAGTGATCCTGAGATGTACCCGGGCGGCGAGAACGAACGCTGGCTGGAAGTATGGAACCTCGTGTTCTCCCAGTTCAACCACAATAAGGACGGCAGCTATACGCCGCTTCCGAACAAGAATATTGATACCGGTGCAGGTCTTGAGCGTCTGGCTTCCATTCTGCAGGATGTGGATTCGAACTTCGATACCGATCTGTTCCAGCCGATGATCCAGAAGACTGCTGCACTTGCCGGCGTAACTTATAAGGATAACCTGGACCAGGATATTGCGCTAAAAGTAATCGCTGACCATGTGCGTACCGTTACATTTGCGGTAGGTGACGGTGTGCTTCCTTCCAATGAAGGACGCGGTTACATCATCCGCCGGCTGCTCCGCCGTGCGGTCCGTTACGGCAAGACCCTGGGCCTTGACCGTCCATTCCTTTATGAGCTGACTGAGACTGTCGGTGACGTAATGGGTGTGTATTATCCTTCTGTAGTGGAGAACCGTGAATATATTGCCAAAATCATCCGTCTGGAAGAGGAACGCTTCCACGAAACCTTGTCCGACGGTCTGGCTATCCTGGGTGAGATCAGCGCCAAAGCCAAGGCTGACGGCCTGAGCGCCATTGCCGGCTCGGATGCATTCAAGTTATATGATACTTACGGCTTCCCGTTCGACCTGACCGAGGACTTCGCTTCCGAGCAGGGGCTTACGGTTGACCGCGAAGGCTTCGATGCTGCCATGCAGGAGCAGCGGGAACGTGCCAGAGCAGCCCGCCAGGACAATGCCAGCATGAAGATTCAAGGCGGTGCTCTTGCTGACCTGACGGTTAAAAGTGAATTTGTTGGATATAATGACACGGTAACCGAGTCAAAGGTGCTGGCAATTGTAGTAGACGGTGCACTGGTTGAACTCGTCAGCGAAGGCGCTGAATGCCAGGTGATCCTTGAAACGACTCCTTTCTATGCCGAAAGCGGCGGCCAGGTCAGCGATACCGGCGTACTGACCGGAGGTTCTGTGACGGCCAAGGTAACCGGACTCTTCAAAGCACCGCACGGCCAGCATGTACACCTGGTAACCGTTGAAGCAGGTGATCTGAAGGTGGGCGACAGCGTCCGTGCGGAAGTGAACCGTGCCCAGCGTGAAGATATCGTGAAGAACCATACGGCCACCCACTTGCTGCACAAGGCGCTCAAGGAAGTGCTTGGCGGCCATGTGAACCAGGCCGGCTCGCTGGTTGAAGGCTCGCGCCTGCGCTTTGACTTCTCGCATTTCGGTGCCATTACACCGGAAGAGCTGAGCGATATTGAACAACGCGTTAACGCTCAGATCTGGCGCGGTCTTGATGTTGTCATCGAGAACAAGCCGATTGACGAAGCCAAAGCTATGGGAGCGATGGCCCTCTTCGGAGAAAAATACGGCAATATCGTCCGCGTCGTGCAGGTTGGCGACTACAGCCTTGAGCTGTGCGGCGGATGCCATGTAGCGAATACATCGCAGATCGGAATCTTCAAGCTGCTCAGCGAGAGCGGCATCGGTTCCGGTGTGCGCCGGATTGAAGCTGTTACCGGCCGCTATGCTTACCAGTTCACTGAGAGCCAGCTGGATCTGCTGAAGCAATCGGCGGCCCTGCTGAAGTCCTCGCTGACGGATGTGCCTAAGCGGATCGAAGCCCTGCATGCGCAGGTGCGTGAGCTGGGCCGCGAGAACGAATCGCTGCAGTCCAAGCTGAGCGCAACCTTTGCTGCGGAGCTGACAAGCAGTGTGGTTACTGTAGGCGGAGGCACGCAGCTGCTGGCAGTATCCGTTCAGGCCGGCAATATCGATGCCCTGCGCTCCACAGCGGATGAGCTGAAATCCAAGCTGCCGGATGCCATCCTCGTGCTTGGCGCGGTTATGGATGACAAAGTGAACTTTGTTGTTGCCGTGCCGCAGGAGCTGGTGAAGAAGGGCTTCCACGCCGGTAAGCTGGTCAAGGAGATCGCTGCAGTGTGCGGCGGCGGCGGCGGCGGACGTCCGGATATGGCACAGGCCGGGGGCAAGGATGCTTCGAGGCTCGGCGAAGCGCTGAAAAAGGCCGAGGAGCTTGTGGCTGCCCAGGCGTAACGGCTGCTCAGGAAGCCGGGTAATACCGACTGTAAAGGCACAAAAACGTACAGATTTTTGAAGAGCAGGGCTGCAGCGGTACTGAGGGCAACATCTCAGTACCGTTGCTTTATTCACAAAATGTATATTTTTATGGAGTATTCATCATTGACTGCATACTTGCAATGGCTTAAAAACCAAAAAAATATCTATTTTTGTAGATAAAATGCCAAAAAAAGCGCTATTACAGAGGCAGGATTTCCTCGTTGGGCCATGAATATGTTATGATGAAGGCAGCAAGTAAGCTGTACAGCAGCAACTTTGCGAAGCCGCCCGGACAGGGTGATTTTGCAGAAGGAAGGTGTCACAAATGGACTCCATGGACAAAACGGTCAAATTCAATGTGAAGGGCGACGAAAAGGAAGCTTCTCCCCAGGAAATACTGCTCGCAGTCTACGATGCGCTGGTGGAGAAAGAATATCATCCGATCAATCAGATCGTAGGGTACCTTCTTTCCGGAGATCCGGCTTACATTCCGCGCCATAACAATGCGAGAAGTTTGGTCCGGAGAAAAGAACGTGATGAGCTGATTGAGGAACTGGTCCGATTCTATCTGGCTAATCACCGGGTGGAACAGCCGAAATGATGAAGAAGCTGGGACTGGATTACGGCGACCGCCGGATCGGCGTTGCCACAAGCGATATTTTCGGCTGGACGGCACAGGCACTGGAGACGATTGAACGGCGCGGGAACGGCAATGAATTTGAACGTATCCGCGATCTGGTCAAAGAGCATGAAATCGGTGAGATTGTGGTTGGGCTGCCGAAGAATATGAACGGCTCAGTAGGACCCCGTGGTGAAATATGCACCCAATTTGCCGATCAGCTGCGGGAGCAACTTGGTTTGCCCGTACACCTTTGGGATGAGCGTCTGACGACGGTATCTGCTGAGCGGGTGCTGATTGACGGGGACGTCAGCCGGAAGAAACGCAAGGGAATTGTGGACAAAATGGCCGCAGCCCTGATTTTGCAAAATTTTTTGGATGCTAACAGTAAAAGGTGAGGGGTGTGCGGATATGACAAATGAACAAATCGGCCAAGAGGAAGAACCGGAAATTATCTATATCCCAGATGAGGAAGGTAATGAAGAGGAATTTGAGGTCATCATGAAGTTCGAAGTCGACGGATCGGACGCGAAGTATATGATGGTGGTTCCGCTGGATTCCGAGGATGAAGAGACCGATGAGGTATATGCCTTCCGCTATGAAGAAGACGGGGACGATCTGCAGCTCTTCATGATTGAGAATGATGAAGAATGGGCGATTGTCGAAGAGACCTTCAATACCCTGGTTGACGAGCTGGATGGAGGAGCAGATGACTGAGCTGTCCGCTGATCAGGCGGTATGGACATCGAAGCTCAAAGAAGCATACGGAGAAACGGTAGAACTGGAAGATGAACAGGGGAAATCTTCCGTTTACGATATTATTGCAGAATTTGCAGTCGGTGACCGCGCTTATGCCGTTCTGGCCGGTTCGGGAAGAGGAGCAGAGCAGGAGATTCTGCGGATCGTAGTTTCACCTGACGGGCTTCCTGAACTGGAGAGCATAATGGATGACGAAGAGTGGGAAGATGTTTCGGAGCTTTACGACGAGCTTACCTTCCCTGCGGAAGATACCGATTGAAACAAATAGCATCAGCACGGAAGAGGGCGGAATTTTTCCGCGCTCTTTTTGCTTGGAATACAAATAAATATGTTGAATTTAAGAGGAATTAATTTTATACTTTATAGTCGGAAAGTGAGGCGTACTATTTGAAAGCCGTAATCCGCACTGTGCTCATCATCATACTGGTCCTGGCAGCTGCTGCAGGGGGAGGAGCATGGTACATTTGGAATGGAATGCAGCCGGTGGAGCCTGCAGGGCCGGCCGTAACGGTTACCATAGAGAAGGGCATGGGAAGCTCACAAATCGCTGACCTGCTCGAACAAGAGGGAATTATCAGGAACGGGCTGTTTTTCAAGGGCTATCTGAAATGGGTGAATGAAGGCTCGAGCTTCAAGGCAGGGACCTATAACGTGAGTCCCGGTGAGTCGTATGATACACTGATCAGCCGGATGAATGCCGGGGATGTGGTGAAGGAAGAAACGGTAGTATTCACGATCCCGGAAGGGTATACAGCGGTGCAGGTGGCGGAGCGGCTTGCTGCGGCCTGGAATCAGAAGCCCGAAACCTTCCTCGGGATTATTGATTCAGGTACAGGGCTTGAGGCTGTGACTACACTGGGAATTCCGGAGAATAAGGAGCTGCGGCACCGCCTGGAAGGTTATCTTTTCCCGGAAACGTATGAGCTGGCTAAGGACAGCACCCCGCAGGAGGTCATTGAGGCCATGCTTGAGCAGCTGGTGAAGAAGCTGGATACCCTGCCTGAATGGAAGGCGAAGCTGGCGAACCGGGGGCTGTCCCTGCATGAGCTGCTGACGGTTGCCTCGCTGGTGGAGCGGGAAGTTGTGGTAGATACAGAGCGCCCGCTGGTTGCCGGAGTCATCTATAACAGGCTGGATAAAGGGCAGAAGCTGGAGATAGATGCTACGGTGCAATATTTGCTGGACAAGCAGAAGGAACGGCTGTACGAAAAGGATCTGCAGGTGGAGAACCCGTACAATACGTACAAGACCGAGGGTCTTCCTCCCGGACCGATCAGCAGCCCGGGGCTGGCTTCCATCGAAGCGGCGTTGACGCCTGAAGTGTCTGAATATTTCTTTTATGTCACGAAGAAGGATGGCACCCAGGGGCATTTATTCGCGAAGACCTACAAGGAACATTTAGCCAATATCGAAAAAAGCAAACAAAATCAGTAGCAACAGAGTTACAATAGTATTGATGCGTTTGGATACAGGAGGACACACAAATGAATAACAAACCGGAGCTGCTGGCGACAGCGGCTTCTCTGGAAGAAGCGGCTGCCCTGCTGGATGCGGGTGCAACTGCGCTGCTGATCGGGGATGACCGCTTCGGCATGCGGCTGGCCGGACATTTCTCGCTTGAGGATACGGCAGCGGCTGTAAAGCTTGCCCATGACAGAGGGGCCAAACTATATGTAAGCCTGAACGGGCTGATCTCTAATAAAATGCTGGCAGAGCTTCCGGCGTATGTGAAGGCCGTCGGCGCTCTTGGAGTAGACGGGGCAGACTTTGGCGATCCTGCCGTGCTGGCTGCAGTTAAGGCGGAAGCGCCGGGAATGAAGCTGCACTGGAACGCAGAGATGACTTCAACCAACTATGCTACGGCCAACTACTGGGGCAGCAAAGGGGCTTCGCGGGTGGTGCTGGCCCGTGAGCTGAATATGGATGAACTGACGGAGATGGTCCCTCACCTGCAGGTGGAAGCCCAGGTGCAGGTGCATGGCATGACGAATATCTATCACTCCAAGCGGAGGCTGGTCGCCAGCTACATGTCCCATCAGGGACGGCCAAGCGATGGCGGAAGCCTGGGCAAGGAGCGCGGGCTGTTCCTGATTGAAGCCGAGCGCCCGAACGAGAAATTTCCGGTCTACGAGGATGAGAACGGAACACATATTATGAGCTCTGATGATATCTGTATTCTGGAGGATCTGCATTTCCTGCTGAAGGCAGGAGTGCACAGCCTGAAGATTGAAGGCCTGCTGAAGCCGGCAGCTTACAATATAGCTGTTGTAAAAGCTTACCGTCATGCCATCGACCTCTACGCCGCTGATCCGGCAGAATATGCCTTTGATGAGGCCTGGATGGATGCCATCCGGGTGCTGCAAGACCCTGAGCGTGAGCTGTCATTCGGCTTTTTCTACAAAGAGCAGGTATATTAATATAAAAAATTATTGGCTCAGATTTTTAAAATAGCTTGGCAATTTAGCATCAAGGTGGCAGCAGCGGAGGGGAAATTTGGAACTGTAGGAGCGATAGCGTCCGCCTTTATGTTTGGATTTCAACCGCTACCAGCAGAGTAAATTGAGGAAATCCAAACATAACAGCGGCCGGAAGTCCAAATGTTCACCGCAGCAGCGTTGAACACCAAAATGTAAGTTTTCAAGCTTTTTAACTTGCTGAGACAATACAACAAGGAGGAGAACAGGATGGGAACCATGACCAAGCCGCAATTTCACGGCAAACGTTACCGTCTGGACAAACCGGAGCTCCTGGCTCCGGCGGGAAACCTGGAAAAATTGAAATTTGCCGTGCACTATGGCGCGGATGCAGTCTACATCGGAGGACAGAAATACGGCCTGCGCTCAGGGGCGGATAACTTCACCTTTGAGGAAATGCGCGAGGGTGTAGAATTCGCGAAGAAATACGGTGCCAAAGTATTTGTTGCTACCAATATCTATGCTCACAATGAAGATATCGCCGGGATTGAAGAATACCTGCGTAACCTATATGAAGCCGGCATTGCCGCGATTATCGTGGCTGACCCGGTAATCGTCGATACCGCGCTCCGCCTGGTGCCGGGGCTCGAGGTGCATCTCAGCACCCAGCAGTCCACACTCAACTGGCAGGCCGTCTCCTTCTGGAAGCAGGAAGGGCTGCCGCGGGTGGTGCTCGGCCGGGAGACCAGCCTTGAAGAGATTGCCGAGATCAAACAGCATGTGGATATCGAAATTGAGAGCTTCATCCACGGTGCGATGTGTTCCTCGTATTCGGGCCGCTGCGTGCTGTCCAATCATTTCACAGACCGCGACTCCAACCGCGGGGGCTGCTGCCAGTCCTGCCGCTGGAAATATGACCTGTTCGAGGATGGCCGTCCGGAAGGAACCTGGGTCTCGGAAGAAGACCAGGCTGAAGCGCCACAGCCGCTGCAGCCGGGCGTAACCCAACTGCCGCTGCATCAGCCGGAGGATAACCCCTTCTCCATGGGCTCGAAGGATCTGTGCATGCTGGAGAGCATTCCGGATCTGATCGAAGCCGGGATCGACAGCTTCAAGATCGAAGGCCGGATGAAGTCCATTCATTACGTGGCAACGGTGGTCAACGCTTACCGCAAAGCCATTGATGCCTACATGGCCGACCCCGAGAATTATGTGTTGAAGCCGGAATGGCTGGAAGAGCTGCAGAAGGCGGCCAACCGTCCGCTGAACACAGGCTTCTTCTATGATACGCCTGATCACGAGGATCATATTTATGAGCCGGAAGAGAAGGCGGCACCGTATGATTTCGCCGGTCTGGTGCTGGAATATGATGCGGAGAGCGGCACGGCGCTTGTTCAGCAGCGGAATAACTTCAAGCCCGGGCAGGAAGTGGAATTCTTCGGTCCGGATGATACCTTCTTCAAGCAGACCGTAGGGGAGCTGTGGGATGAGGCGGGCAATCCGCTTGATGTCGCCCGGCATCCGCTGCAGCGTGTACGGATGAAGGTGGATCAGCCTGTTGCTTATTTCGATATGATGCGGAAGAGAAAATAGGAACACAGGGTAGTCCGGATTTAAGAGATGTCCTTCTAAAAGAGGGGCATCTTTTTTTTGACAGAAAAATCGATGCAATTTTACAAAAATATAATAATTCTGAAGCAAATTCTTAAAAAACCTAAGAAAAATGAGTCTTTGTACCGATATATATCAGAGGCAACGCTTACATACGTCTTCTAATCTAATTGGCGGGTGATTGTAATGGGGGCTCCAAATCCGGAGAGCAAGCGAGACAAACCGAAAGAGAGAAGGATTAAAGTGGGAAAGAACAGCAAAAGGCCGGCGAATGTACAGAAGGCTGATTCAGGCCAACCGGGTAACCTGCAGACAACCAGCAAGGCGGCAGTTCAAAAACTTACTTTAAAGAGTGTGCTGAACGGTTCAGTACGTCAGGTGAAGAGGGTCAATCCGCTGAAGTCGGTTGGCGTCAAGCTTTTTCTGATATTCTTATCCTCTATAGTAGTTGTCGTACTGTTCCTTGGTTTTCTGTCTTACAACAAAGCAAAGAATACGATTAAGGATAATGTGTCCGAAGCTAACCGGCAGACGGTTATCCAGACCTCGGAGAAGCTGGACATTACCTTGAAGCAGTATGAGAATCTGGCGCTGCAGCTGTATTTCGATACACAAATGCAGACGAATCTGACCGAGCTGGGCTCGGCGGAGAGCAGTTATGATAAATTTGTGGCTACGGATGCCATCAGCAAGAAGCTGTCCAGCCAGACTACGACAGACTCGAATATCGTTGCGATCTCACTGGTTCCGATGGACCCGGAGATGTCGGTGATTCAGAGCGGAAGCTCCGGTCTTAAGATAGACGGGATCAGGGATCAGGAATGGTTCAAGACAGTGGTGAACAACTCTTCTTCCTACGAGTCATATTATTCGGATGAGCTGAAATCCTCACAGAATTTCTGGTTCCCGACTTCAATTGAAGGTGACGGGGGCAAGAATATCGCTATGGTCAGATCTCTTAAGAACCTGGGCTCTAATGCGGGATATGTAGTCTTGCTTGAGCTTAAGAATACCCTGCTGGAGGAAGCCTTCAAGAGCGTAAGGCTGGGTGAAGGCTCACGGATCCAGCTCGTGGCTCCGGACGGGACGGTAGTGGCTTCGACTACACCGGAGGATGACGGCAAAGCTTCCGAGTTCAATTTCATTATGGAGAGCAAGCGGAACAGTGTCAGCCAGGAGGCTAAGGATAACGCGGGCAAGGATGTGCTGGCTGTCTACAATCCGATGTCCAAAGCGGACTGGAAGCTGACCGGTATTATTCCTACCGGACGGCTGGTTGAGGCGGCTACACCTATTCTGTTCACAACCTTTATCGCAGCGGGGGCGGCAGCGCTGCTTGCCATTCTGATCGGCTTCTGGATGGTACAGATGATTGCCAAACCGCTGGCGCGTCTCAAGGACCTTATGGTAGAAGGTGCCAAGGGTGACCTGAGTGTGCGCACGGAGTATGCCTCTAAGGATGAGATCGGCCAGCTGTCGGCCTCCTTCAATATGATGATGGGGCGCATTACAGAGCTGGTAGCCCAGACAACGGATACTGCGCGTGAAGTGCTTGAAACTGCGAACGAACTGGGGGATGCTTCCCGCAAGACGGCGATATCCGCGAAGGAGATTGCTGCCGCAACGGAAGAGATTGCCGGGGGTGCAGGCAGTCTGGCCCAGGAAGCAGAACGGGGCAACGGCCTGACAGACCTGATTGCAATGCAGATGCAGAGTGTAATTGCTGCGAATGCCGAGATGGATCAGGCTGCACGCGGGGTAGGTGAAGCCAGTGGTGAGGGAGCGAGACAGCTCGAAGAGCTGCTGGAGCAGACCGGACGCACCGGTGAGATGACAAGCGCACTTGTTGAGCGGGTCAATAATCTCAAGGATACAGTGTCTTCAGTTATTAAGGTCCTGGAAGTGATGAAGAATATTACCCAGCAGACCAACATCCTGTCGCTGAATGCAACGATTGAAGCAGCAAGAGCAGGTGAAGCCGGCCGCGGCTTTATGGTGGTGGCTGGTGAAGTCCGGCAGCTGGCAGACCAGTCGAAGCAGTCCATTGCCCTGGTTGCCGGAATTACCGATAAAATCATGATTGAAATGAATGAGACGGTAGCCGTGCTGTCTGAAGTGGCTCCGCTCTTCAAAGAACAGATGGGTTCCGTGAAGAACACCACGGATATCTTCGTATCGGTGAAGGGGCAGATGGAAGACTTCATCACCAGCCTCGAATCCGTGACCGGTGCGATCGACACGCTGAATCATTCACAGGGCGTATTGTCGGATGCCATGAGCAATGTAAGTGCAGTGGCCCAGCAGTCGTCCGCTACCTCGGAAGAGGTGGCTTCACTCAGCAATGAGCAGCAGAATGTCAGTGATCAGCTGGTCTCCCTGTCCGGCAAGCTGCAGGGTGCCTCTACGCAGCTGGAGAGCAAGCTGTCGCTGTTCAAGATCTAGCCGGATAGAGACAATAACAAATTATGATAATTTAGTATACGATGAATTGGAACAGCCGCTTCCTTCCACTGGAAAGAAGCGGTTTCTTTATGCTTGTACAACCCTTGAGCAGCCCGTATAATTATTTTGTTAGGTAAATGTTATGATTCTATAAAAAGTTAGGAAAGCTAAAGATAGATGCGAAGAGGAGCTGGAGGTCTCATTTATGGCTAAAAAGGTTACAATGCAGAAAATTGCCGATCATCTCGGCGTATCCAAGTTTGTCGTTTCAAAGTCGCTGTCCGGTAAAGACGGTGTTAATGAAACGACCCGGGAGCGGGTGATTCAGGCCGCTTCCCAGCTCGGATATTTCACCCAGAAGAACGCATATGTTCAAAGTATTAAACGCTCGCCGCAGCCGGCGGACAGCGACCGGAACAAGCAGTCTGTACTGGTGCTGATGCCGAATATCCGCTCGCAAACCCAGGATTCATTATATTGGGGGAAGATCGTGGACGGTATCGCTCTGGCGCTGGACCAGGAAGGGCTTGGCATGGTTATTGTCTCGGAGCACCGGACAGATAATTTCGTGAACATTCTGAATCCGAACGGGCTGCTTGGCCTGGTGGGAGTAGGCCAGATTTCTACATCGCTGCTGCTGGAGGTACACCGCATCGGCCTGCCGATGGTGCTGATTGATCATGAAGATCCGCTGATTCCGAGCGACACCGTATTTGCCAATAATACGGATTCCATGACCCGGCTCAGCAACCATCTGATGGGTTCAGGGCATAAGCTGCTGCATTTTATCGGGAATATCCGTTACTCCCGCAGCTTCCGTGACCGCTGGATCGGCTTCCGCAGCGCTCTGGAAGAGAACGGAATGATTCCCCCGGCCGGAGATGATGAGATGCTGCTGCTGGAGGGGATGGAAGACGGGACGTTTGACGGGGTATTTAAGCAATGGGTAGTTAAGCGCAGAGGAGCGGAGAGCCTGCCGACTGCACTGGTCTGTGCGAATGATTTCATCGCCCTCACGATCAGTGAACTGCTGAGAGCCGAAGGGCTCACGATACCGGGTGATATTTCGGTCACCGGGTTCGATAATATAGAAGATGCCATTCGGGGGATTCCGCCGCTCACCACGGTGCATGTTCCGAAGGAAGCGATGGGCCGGGCGGCGGTAGAGAAGCTGCTGAACCGTATTCAGAACCCTTCCGCGCCGCTGGAGAAGATTCTGATCGCTGCGGATATTGTTCACCGGGAATCAGTAACCGTCCCGCGCGGGCAGAACAACTGATTATGCTTATAATATAAAAGGCAGCATTCACAGGGTCACCTGCGGATGCTGCCTTTTATCAAAAGAATATGTTTCGGGATCTAGAGCTGGAGATTCCGGTCAATCAGGGCAATACGCTGCTGGACACAGGCGTAAGAGCGGAGCGGATCCTCCGGTGTATTCAGCACATAATCAAGCATCTGGTCTACGGTTGTGGATGCCACATGAATCCGGGTGTCGGAGGAGGCGTAGTAGATGTAGATTTCACCGTTGTCCCGGGCAATCACACCGTTGCAGAAGACCACGTTCGATACATCGCCGACACGCTCTTCACCGTCCGGAGCGAGGAAATGTCCGCCGGGTGCATGGGTAACCTTATCCGGCTGATTCAGATCAGACAGGAAGGCATACAGCACATAACGCAGTCCGGCAGCCGTGTTGCGTACGCCATGGGCGATGTGCAGCCAGCCGCGCGGAGTTTTAATTGGTGCCGGGCCCTGTCCGTTCTTTACTTCCTTGATCGTATGGTAATAGCGCTGATCCATGATGGATTCACTCGTAATGACGGCGTTCTCGATCGTCTCCGATAATCCCCAGCCGATGCCGCCGCCGGAGCCGGCATCAATGAAGCCGTCCTGCGGGCGGGTATAGAAGGCATACTTGCCGTCTACGAATTCAGGATGCAGCACGACATTGCGCTGCTGGGCGGAGCCTGTCTTGAGATCCGCCAGCCGTTCCCAGCTCTTCAGATCCTTGGTGCGGGTAATTCCGCACTGGGCGACGGCGCTGGAGAGATCACCATGCGGCGCATCAGGGTCTTTGCGCTCGGTGCAGAACAAGCCGTAGATCCAGCCGTCGGCATGCTTCGTAAGACGCATATCATAGACGTTAATATCCGGGTCGGCCGTTTCCGGCAGCACCACCGGATGATCCCAGAAGCGGAAGCCGTCCACCGGACTGTCGCTCTCGGCTACAGCGAAGAAGGACTTGCGGTCGTTGCCCTCGACCCGGGCAACAATATAGAACTTGCCGTCCAGCTCAATCGCTCCGGGATTGAAGATGCCGTTGACACCGATCCGCTCAGCGAAGTAAGGGTTAGTCGCCGGACTAAAGTCATAACGCCAGATCAGCGGCGCGTGCTCTGCGGTGAGCAGCGGATACTGGTAACGGTCGTAGGTACCGTTGCCGTAAGGCATTTTCTCATTTTTACGGGCAAGCAGCGATTCATACCGTTCAGTCAACCGTGCTTTGCGTTCCTCGAATAATGTAGTCATGATAAGTTCTCCTTTGAATTTGAGTTCAGACGGGCAATCATTTCAAAGCAGGCCCGGCTGTTATGATAAGGGCATTTCCAGGCACTGACCTTGGGGGCATGCGCAAGCGGCTGGAGGGATTCATCCACCGCCCAGAACCATTCGCCCAGACTGTGGTCAACCATATAACGGTCGGTAAAAGCCCATGCGGCTTCGGCAGCATCACGGAAGCGCGGATCACCGGACAGCTGATATGCATTGTAGAAGCCGACAATCGCTTCTGCCTGCGGCCACCAGTCCTTATTCTTATCCAGCAGCCCGTTATGGTCCGCTTCATTCCAGATTCCGCCGTCAGCATCAATGCCTTCAGCCAGTGCAGCCTCGGCCATGGACAGTGCTACCTTGCGCACCCGGTACAGCAGTTCTTCATCCCCGAGCACTTCAGCTGCTTCAACGAGCAGCCAGCTGCCTTCGATATCATGACCATAGGAGATATGGTCGGATTTGACCTCCCACTGCTCATCCAGGAACAGATGGAAATGCTTATCTTCCTTGTCGATGATATGAAGCAGCATAACCTCAATCAGCTCAGCCAGCCGGGCCCGCAGCTCCTCTGTTCTCCACACCCGGTACAGGCCGGTATAGCCTTCGAGTACATGCAGATGGGTATTCATCGATTTCTTCTCATTCATATCCTTGCTGCTGAGACTAAGGTTGTCGGTCATCTGCCACTCCTCAGAGAGGGCTTCAATATAACCTTTGTACTGGCGGTCATAGCCGTACTGCTCAACCAGGCGGAACAGAGCCACGGCCTGATCAAGCGCATCCTGGCGTCCGGTGGCATGATGATATTCAGACAATGCGTAGATGGCAAAAGCCTGGCCGTAGATCTGTTTCTTGCGCTCGGCAGGAGCCCCCAGGGCATCGACCATCCAGTAGTAGCCTCCATGCTCCGCATCGGCAAAATGCTGCAGCAGGTAGGTATGGGCCCGTCCAGCCATTGCCAGATATTCAGCATTGCCGTACATCCGGTAAGCGCTCGCAAAGGTCCACAGAATCCGTGCGTTCAGCACCAGGCTTTTTCCGGCGCCTTCAATAATGTTCATCCGGTTGTCGATTTCGCCGACGAAGCCGCCGTGCTCCTCATCGAGGGTATGTTCCATCCAGAAGCTGAGGATATTGTCCTTCAGCTCGGTTTCCAGCTCATTGCGCCAGGTCAAAGCGGATTTTGTCATGAGTTCGGATCACTCCTAAACATAATTGATAAAGATTGGTTTCTGTAATGTGGAATGAACAAGAATAAAGGCTAAAAACTGAAATAATAATTTATTTGCATTTTGTTATTATTATATTGTTATTTATTAATAACAAGAATACAATTAAGTTATAACGCTTTTTACGGATGTTTTCAAGTGGAAATGTCCCTGAAGCGTGAAATTGGCCAGGATGTATGTCCGTTCCGCGGGATGGATGAAATCATCCAAAACTGCAGCTTCCGCTGCCCAAACCTGAAGGGAGACTTATCCATGAAAGAAGTTCAGCTGATCGGCAATAACATTCCGAACATGCCTTGGCAGGACAGACCTGCCGGAAGCGGGAATCCGGTGTGGAGACACAGCGACAACCCGGTGATTAAGCGCAATCCGGCCAAAGGGGTTGCCCGTATTTTCAATAGTGCGGTAATTGCTTATGAGGGCAGCTTCCTCGGCGTATTCCGGGTAGAGGATAATTCAACCCGCCCGCATCTGCGGATGGGCCACAGCCCCGATGGTCTGGACTGGACAATTGAAGACGCTCCCATTCCGTTCACTGATGAGTCAGGCAAGCCTTATATGCCGCGTTACGCGTATGATCCCCGGCTGGTCAAGGTAGAGGATACCTACTATATTATCTGGTGTACAGATTTCTATGGTGCCGCCATCGGAGTAGCCCGGACACAGGACTTCAAAACGTTCATCAGTCTGGAGAACCCTTTCCTCCCGTTCAACCGCAATGGAGTGCTGTTCCCGAAGAAGATCAACGGCAACTTCGTAATGCTCTCCCGTCCCAGTGACAGCGGGCATACACCGTTCGGTGATGTCTTCCTGAGCGAGAGCCCGGACTTCGTCTACTGGGGCAAACACCGGCATGTCATGACCAGAGGCGGCCAGGGCTGGTGGCAGAGCACCAAGATCGGCGGCGGCCCTGCCCCGATTGAGACCTCTGAAGGCTGGCTGATGTTCTATCATGGTGTAACCGGAACCTGCAACGGACTCGTGTACAGCATGGGGGCGGTTATTCTGGATAAGGATGAGCCGTCGAGAGTCAAATACCGGTCCAGAAACTTTGTGCTGACACCGGAAGAATGGTATGAAGAATGGGGCTTCGTTAACAATGTGCTGTTCCCTTGTGCAGCATTGACTGATGCGGGAACCGGCCGCATCGCTATCTACTACGGTGCAGCTGATACCTATGTAGGCGTTGCCTATACGACTGTGCAGGAAATTGTCAACTATGTAATCGACACCCATGAAGAGGTCGGGGATGATGCGGATTTAGGCAAAATCTAGCCTGGAGCAGAGAGTGAAGCCGGTGTGGTGACACTTTATGTCCAGATTCGACATCAACCGCCTCCCGCATAGAACAAAATCACAGCAGAAATAAATATACTAGTATATTATTAATACTGTCATGAGTCTCTTCCATATCTGACTGAGCGGACGTATCAGACGTTCATGACCTTGTGCGGATGCATTCCGTATAAGAATACAGTAGATCTGGCGGTGATTATTTGAGTAAATCAACAGTTCAAAGTAAGAGCCTTCTTACTCGGCTGCATCCCTCCAAGTCGCTCGGGATGCGGCTTTTTCTTGTGTTTTTTATTGCGACGATGGGAATTGTACTGTCATTGGGCTACACCTCTTATTCTGTGGCGAAGCAGACTGTTGAGAGCAATGCGCTGTCAGCAAATCAGCAGACTGTTGAGCAGACTGCAGAGAAGCTTGATGTAACCCTGCTGCGCTTCGAGGACAACTTGAGCCAGCTGTTCTATAACAAGGATATCCAGCAGGCAGTCTCCCAGCAGAGCTTGACCGCAGCAGGGTCAACGGAGCGCCAGGAGCAGGCGGATATCATCAGCGGTGAGCTGAATCATTGGTTAGCCTGGATAACAAATGTGGAAGCGGTTTATTTGATTTCGCTGGAAGATGAGCTGCCTGTTGTATCAGCCGGTGCCGTGAACAGTGATTTCCTGTCCGGCATCCGCGGGTCAGCCTGGTACAAGCAGCTGAAGGAGAAGCCGCAAAGCTTATGGTTAACTGAGGCGCTGAAGCAGGGAGAGGCTGAGGGTGTATTCCATTTCGCCAAGTCAATGGCAGGTGAAGCCGGGGATGCCGGATACATCGCCGTGTGCGACATTAAGACTACTGAGCTGGACGGCCTGCTCAGTAAGGTCGATCTGGGAATGGATTCCTATGTCCAGCTGCTGACTACAGGCGACGAGCTGATCGCCTCCTCCCAGCATCAGGAGGCAGATACCTATCTGCGGCTCGGAGGAACGTTATTCAACGGGCTCAGCGATACTTCGGGCTCCCTGCCGACGAAGGATGAGCTGGGCAAATCTATACTGGCTGTGTACGGTACGCTGCAAAGCTCAGGCTGGCGGGTGCTGGGTGTGGTGCCTGCCGAGAATCTGCTTCAGGATGCAGGGCGGATTCTTAACACTACTTACATAGCTGTCGCCGCCGCTGCCCTCATAGCTGTTCTCATTGGCCTCTGGATGGTCCGTATGGTCTCACATCCGCTGTCAAGGCTGCGGGATCTGATGTTTAGAGGAGCTGAAGGGGATCTGCGAGTCCGTACTGCTGTAGTCTCGCGGGATGAAATCGGCCAGCTGTCCGGCTCCTTCAATATGATGATGGAGCGCATCACAGAGCTGGTTGTGCATACCAATGAAACTGCCCGTGAAGTACTGGAGACGGCGGATGCCCTTGGAAATGCCTCGCGCAAGACGGCTGCCTCTGCGAAGGATATAGCCGCTGCAACAGAAGAGATTGCCGGCGGTGCCGGGAATCTGGCACTGGAAGCAGACCGCGGACACGAAATGACCGCGCTGATTAACGAGCGGATGGATGCTGTTATTGCTGCGGCTGAGGGAATGGGCGGAAGTGCCCATCAGGCAGAGCAGGCCAGCAGAGAAGGGGTTGTGAAGCTGCAGGAGCTGCTGGGCAGAACCCGGGAGACCGGCGACATGACAGGCAAGCTGGTAGTCAAGGTTAATGAGCTGAAGGATACGGCATCTTCAGTCATTCAGGTGCTTGAGGTGATGCAGAGCATTACCCAGCAGACCAATATTCTCTCATTCAATGCTACAATTGAAGCAGCCCGTGCCGGAGAAGCAGGTAAAGGCTTCATGGTAGTCGCCGATGAAATCCGCCAGCTGGCTGATCAATCCAAACGTTCGATTGCGATGGTAGCCGAAATTACGGACAGAATCATGAGTGATATGCATGAGACGGTGGATGCCTTATCCGAAGTAGCGCCGCTGTTCAGCGAACAGATACAGGATGTGCAGAGCACCAGCGATATCTTCTTGAGTGTGCAGGGGCAAATGAACCAGTTCATTGACCGGCTCGATTCGGTATCCTCGTCCATTGAAGGATTGAACCAGTCTCAGCGGGTGCTGTCACAGACTATAGGTAATGTCAGCTCCTTCGCTGAAGAATCCTCCGCCGCCTCCGAGGAGGTGGCATCCCTGACCGGGGAGCAGCAGAGCGTGAGTGACTATCTGGTTGAGCTTTCAGGCAACCTGGAGAATTCCTCGATCAAGCTGAAAGAGAGACTGTCGAAATTCAGCGTGTAATCAATATAGAGATGCCTCATTCGCAGGCATCTCTTTTTCTGTTGCGCGTAAATATCAAGTGAGCTAAAGCCTCACCTTGTGGGGTTATTTTATTGTAAAAACCAAACTGAGTTATATAAATGTCAACACAGCCTCCTGTTTGATTGAAAAATGAGCTGCTAAAATAATAACTAAACCGCTTACATAACGAACATTTGCAATAACAATCTGCTAACAAAATGATTGGGAGGCAAATGATGTTGTGGCTGCGGCGCTCGTAATTCTATTCAAAATTAGGAGGACTACATGAAAAAGATCCGAAAATTCATGGTTTCAGCCCTGACTGCAGTTATGCTGCTGTCGGCCGTCAATCCGGCACTCGCGGAGACAGCAGCACCGCCAGGGGAGCAGGCACATGAGGTGAAATTGTCCTTTACGGATGCCGCCGGCCACTGGGCAGCTTCCGGCATAGCCAAATGGACGGCAAACGGTGTTATCAGCGGTTACGGGGACGGGAGCTTCCTTCCGGATCAGAGTATTACCCGGGCAGAATTCGTAACCGTCATCAATAAGCTGCTCGGCCTGTCTGTCCAGGCGGACAGCAACTTCACTGATGTTCCGGCTTCAGCCTGGTACAGCGGCCAGCTGGCTATCGCCAGGCATGCCGGATATTATCTGGGCTTCCCGGGCAACCGTGCACTCGCTGATACGGCTGTTACCCGGGAGGATGCGTCGACACTGCTGGCCCGGATTTTCGCAATCAGCGGCAATCAGGCTCCGGCGGCCGCTGTTACCTTCACGGATTCAGCTGAGATCAGCAGCTACGCCGCAGAAGCGGTGTCTGCACTTTCCGGAGCCATCACCGGTTATAGCGACGGAAGCTTTAAGCCGAAAGGCAGCATCACGCGTGCAGAGACGGTAACATTAATTGACCGGATTGTAAGCGCTTATTTCTCGGGCTCGGGTGAACAGACTGGCGGAACCGTAGGCGGCAATGCAGTTATTCCCCATGCCGGGACTGTACTGAAGAATACTGTGATCGGCGGCAATCTGTATTTGACCGCAGGGATCGGGGACGGTGAAGCGGCGCTGGATACTGTAACCGTCAAAGGGAAGACATTCATTGCCGGCGGGGGAGAACATTCCGTTACCCTGAGGGATGCGGCGCTGAATGAGGTGGAAGTTTCGCGGAAGGAAGGGCTGGTCCGGCTGCTTGCTTCCGGCTCCACCCGGATTTCCTCCATTATTATCAATAGTGATACCAAGCTGGAGCTGACAGACGGGGCTGTGATTGACAGCGTATCACTAAATATGCCGGCTGAGTTGAATGTCCCCGCAGGCGGGATGATCATGAATCTGGTTATTAACGAAGCCGCAAAAGGGACAAAGATCACCGGCAGCGGTGATATCGGCACTCTCATCGTTAAGGCAACGGGCGTTACATTAAACGGCAAGACGCTGGCGGCCGGCACCTATACGGTAAGCAGCGGTACTACAGCCGCTCCGTCACCTTCACCTTCAGCTTCCGCAACGGCTTCACCGGCTCCGGTGTACGGCGGCCCGGAAGCCACGGCTGCACCAGCCGCAACCGGACCCGCAGCGACTCCGGCGGCCACAGCCGCACCGACAGCTGCCCCTACGCCTGTTCCTACGCCTGCGGCGGCGGAAATCAAGCTGGCGGATTCTCAGGCGACAGCAGCTACCCGCTCGCTGTTCGCTTATCTGGAGAGTATCCGGGGCGAGGAGATCATCTTCGGGCATCAGCATGATACGACGGAAGGGCTGTCAATTACAGCCAAGGATGGTACAGAATCCGACGTCAAGAATGCAGTGGGCGACCTGCCCGGCATGTTTGGATGGGATACACTGAGCCTGGAGGGAAAGGAAAAGCCGGGTGTCAGCCTGGAGGCTATTAAGCAGAACCGCGACAATCTGATCGGAGTCATGAAGAAAGCGTATGAGCAGGGCGGCGTGCTGGCCTTGAGTGCGCATATGCCGAACTTCGTCACCGGCGGCAGCTTCAACGATACCAAGGGCAAGGTGGTTCCGCAGATTCTTCCCGGCGGTGACAAGCATGCGGCATACAATCAGTTCCTGGACATGATCGCAGATTTCGCGAATAACCTGAAGGATGATTCCGGCAAGCCGATCCCGGTTATCTTCCGTCCGTTCCATGAGCAGAATGGGGCCTGGTTCTGGTGGGGCGCGCCTTACCGGACCAAGGATCAATATATTGAGCTGTACCGCTACACGGTGGAATATTTGCGTGATGTGAAGGGTGTCCACAACTTCCTTTATGCGTATTCCCCGAACAGCTCGTTCAATAATTCGGAAGCCGCTTACCTGGAGACCTATCCGGGTGATGAGTATGTTGATATTCTTGGTTTTGACGACTACTATGACGGCAATGCGGAAGGCTGGTTCAGCGGTGCGATGCAGGATGCCAAACTTGTGTCAAGGCTCGCTGATGCCAAGGGTAAGGTTGCAGCAGTAACAGAATTCGGTTACTCCAATCTGCGTCCTGAGGGTACAAAAGATTTGGAGTTTTTCACTAAGCTCCTGGATGCGCTGAAATCCGATCCGGGTTCTGCCACAATGGCTTATATGCTGACCTGGGCCAACTTCGGTACGGACAACTTCTTCGTCCCGTACAAGAATGGTAAGAACGGACTTGGCGATCACGCCCTGCTGCCCGACTTTGTAAAATATTATGAGGATCCTTATTCCTCTTTCCTTGGCGAGATCAAGGATGATGCCGCGTATTCGCTCCAAGTTGAAGCGGCTCAGAAAGATGCGTTTCTGCATATCGCTACGCCGGTGAACAATGAAGTTGTGCTTACCGAAGGCACCGCGATCATCCGGGCACGGGTGACAGATCAGGATATTGAAAGAGTCGTCTATCTTGCCGGAGAGGATGCCGCCGAGCATGAGCTGACTCTGGATAGTAATGGTTTCTACTACACAGCAGCCTGGAAGCCTGAAGCAGCTCTGTCCGGACTAGGCACTACGCTTACAGTTAAATCATATGCGAAGGACGGAAGCGTCCTGAGCCATGCGGTTCAGGTGTATGTCAGTGACACGCTGCCGAATGTAAATACACTAGTCGTTGATACTTTCGAGGATTACAAAGGCAACAATGAGCTGCTCGACAATGCTTATAGCCCCGGGGGAGACCTAAGCAGGATTTCCCTGGATGCGGAGCACAAGAACAGCGGCCAGTATGGCCTGAAATTCGATTACAATGTGGATACCCAAGGCTATACAGGCCAATCGAAGAATATCGACAATGCTGACTGGTCTGAAGCGAATCAGCTGAAGTTCTGGTATCAGCCGGACGGCAGCGGACAGAAGCTGGTAATCCAGATCAAGATGAGCGGCATCTCTTTTGAGGCTTATCCGTCTCTGGCCGGAACAGCAGCAGGTGAGATTTCACTTCCGTTCAGCGAGTTTAAGCCTGCGCCTTGGGATACCGCTAATGCAGGACGCGTGATTACCAGGCAGTTCCTGAAGGATGTTCAGACCTTCTCCATTTATGTTAACAAGAATGAAGGCACGGCCGGCAGCTCCGGCACGCTGTACTTTGATGACATTGAAGCATTCAATGATGGAACAGGCGGAGTGCCTAACGGCGGCTCCGGTTCAGACAGCTCAGCCGCGGAGGAAGGTCTGCTGTACGGATTTGAGCAGGACGAAGAAGGCTGGGCGGTAGAGTCGAACCATGCGGATGCAGCGGCGGCAGCCGTTACGGCAGAACAGTTCGCGGAGGGCGGCAAGGCGCTCGGGACAGTCTTTTCACTGGAAGGAAGCGACTTCGAGCTGACCAAGTACGTGTCGCTTGACCTGAGTGCCGTAGATCTGCTGAGCGCGAAGGTTAAGCTCTCTGCCGGAACGGCAAAGGCCCGCATCTATATTAAGACAGGCTCAGGCTGGGCATGGGCCGACAGCGGGCTGTCAGATGTGGATTCTGCGGGCTTCACAACGCTGTCCCTGCAGTTATCAGGTATTGCTGACCTGAGCCAGGTTAAGGCGATCGGCATCAAGTTCGAAGGCTTCACCGGTACAGGCAGCGCTTCGGCCTATTTGGACGAGGTAAGGCTTGTAAATCAATAGCGGCTGGAACGGGTCCGGCTCAATAGTTACGGGATCATGAATGACAGGCTGTTTCTTCCCCGGGGAGAAGCAGCCTGTTGTTTTACAAAGATAAGAATTTAAATGTCCGGGGTATTTTGTCGTCTTTTGATTTTGTCTTGAGTAACCTGGAGCTGACAAGTATAATTATTTTGTTAGGATAATGTTATTTTTTAATAGGGAAAGTTAGGTAAAGCTGATGAAGGGGAAGACTCCATGATGCCGCAACGCAAATACAACTGGTGGTCCTTTATAGGGGATATGGGCATGGAACGCAAGCTGCTGCTTGTATTCCTGGTCATTATTACACTGCCGCTCTCAATGATCAGCATAATCAGCTTTAAGAGCTATTCCGAATCGATTCAAGCCAACACCGTTGCTTATTCCGAGAAGCTGATTGATCAAATGATGGACGGGATAGATGACTACATAGAAGATATGAAAAGGATCTCCTCCATGCCGGCTTATGTAAACGATATCAAGCAGAACCTGATGTCTTCCAACCGGTACTATGAACAGAAGAGGAATATAGGCAAGGATGCAGACTCCGCTGCGGTTCCGCCGGGAGACTTTGATCTGCTGCTCTCCATCCAGCGGGGCATTGAAGGCAATATATCCTTTATCAATAATATCAAGCGGGGAACCAACTCGGTTTATATCTTTGATGCTTACGGGAACGGTTATTATTCAGCTAAGGATGGCGGTGTACGGCTTGATCTGGATCAAAGCTATAAATTCTGGAGCCAGCAGGCCAAGGATTCCAGCGGTGAGGCCCTTCTGTTCGGCACTCAGGCCTACACCACCAATCTGCAGAGCACAAGGTATGCCTATACCGTTGTCCGCAAAATCGTCGACGGTCTCTGGAATCCGATCGGGCTGATCGCAGTAGAGGCTAACATCAGCAATATGGAGACCCAGGTAGCCGAGCTGGACAAGGTAACCCGCGGTAAATCGGTAATTGCGGACCAGGACGGAATGGTTATCTATGACAGTGAACAGAAGCTGCTGGCCACGGACATTTCACAGACTCCGCTGTTCCGGAGCGCTCAGGGAGCGGCCGGAAGCTTTTATGATACAATGGCGGGCAAGGAACGGCTGAATATTTACTCCAGCTCGGCCAAGACGAACTGGAAGGTGATTATATCCATTCCGGTGGATGAATTAACGCGTGATGTGAAGCTGACCCGCAATGCAACCCTGTTGGCCACTCTCATTATTATTGTGCTGGCGTTCATTATCTCCATCGTGTTATCCTTCGCGCTGACCAAACCGCTTACCCAAATGATCCAATTGATGAAAAAGGTGCAGAACGGGGATCTGGATGTTAAATTCCGTGTGAAACGCCGCGATGAGATCGGACTGCTCGGCCACCAGTTTAACCGGATGCTGGCCCGGATCAGGCAGCTGATTCATGATATCTACCAGATCGAGGAGCAGAAGAAGGCGGCGGAGCTGCATGCGCTGCAGAGCCAGATTAATCCGCACTTCATCTATAACACACTGGAGTCCATCAGAATGACTGCGGAGATTAACGATGATGTTGAGGCAGCGGATATGATCTCTATTCTTGGCAAGCTGCTGCGCTACAGTACAAGTGATCTTCTGAGCAGAACGACGATGAAGCAGGAGCTTATATATGTCCGCAACTATGTAGAGCTGCTCGGCTGCCGGTATCCCGGGCGGTTTGTACTGCAGATGGATGTGCCCGAGGAGCTGGATAATTATTCGATTATTAAGCTGGTGTTCCAGCCGATTATTGAGAATGCCGCTTATCATGGGCTGGACGACAGCAAAGAGCATATGCATCTCAGCATCAGGTGTGAGATCACCGAGCATAAACTGCTGTTTCATATCCGGGATGACGGCTGCGGGATGGATCAGATTACTCTGCATAAGCTGAATCAAGATTTGAAGCGGGAAGCTCCTCCGAAGAAGAGCATCAACGGGGGGATCGGGATGAAGAATGTACACCAGCGGGTGCAGCTGCACTACGGGGCGGCTTATGGCATTGAGGTGTTCAGTGAGCCGGGGAAGGGGACGGATGTCATTCTGTCGCTGCCGCTCCCCCAGGCGGTACAGCCGGTATCACAGTAACAGAAGGGAGCGATCGGAATTGGGAAAAATGAGAGTGCGCCTGACATTTTCTACAGTGCTTTTACTTCTGGTTCTGATATCAGCAGGGTGTGATGTTCCCGGCAGGCAGCAGGTGCTACCTGCAGTGCCTTCTGCAGACAATGAGGCAGGGCTGTCGGGTACGATCCTTATGCTGACGAACCGGATTGATTTAATAGAGAACGGTACAATGAAAGGCTACGCCGACCAGTTTAAACTGAAATATCCGGAAGCGAATGTCGAATTTGAAGGCTTATCCAATTATGCTACCGATATTATGGTGCGTTTATCGACCAAGGATGCCGGGGATGTACTGCTGCTGCCGGTCAATTTGCCGGCGAAGGAACTGAGCTATTTTTTTGAACCGCTGAGTGCAGAAATGTCTGCCGCAGAGAGGTTCACTACCTTTGCAAGCTTTGACGGTAAACGGTACGGGCTGTCTACAGGCACAACCACAAGCGGGATTATCTATAATAAAAGGGTATTCGAGCAGGCGGGGATTACCGAGGTTCCACGGACCCTGGAGGATTTCTATGCCGTTTGTGCCAAGCTGAAGCGTGCAGGCGTCATACCGCTGTATATGAACTATGGTGCCGTCTGGCCGCTGCGCGAGTGGGGCAATAATATGGTCAATTATATGACAGGCAATCCTGATTATATGAATGATATGGTTCATGACAATGCGCCTTGGCAGCTTGAAAATCCATGGGGGCGTTCGCTCGGGATAGCCCGTACGCTGATTACCCGGGGGTATGTGGAGGACGAGCTGTTCTCGAACAATTGGGAAATTTCAAAAACGATGCTGGCGAGAGGTGAAGCGGGTATGTACTTAAGCGGCAACTGGACGATCCGTCAGGTTCTGGATGCCGGTGCGGCACCGGAGGATATCGGGTTTTTCCCTTTTCCGTATGACAATGGAGAGGCACATTATGCGCCGCTGAATCCCGACTGGTTCATTGGCATCAGCAAATTCAGCAAGAACAAGGAGCTGTCGATGGCCTGGGTGAGCTTTCTGCTGAGCGAAACTTCATATACAGCGGAGGGATTTCTGCCTGCTGCCGGCACTTCAGAGTCTGCGATGGAGCAATATACTGAATTTCTGTCCTATCAGCCGAAGCTGGTTGAAGCGACGGTCCAGACAGATGCCTTTATCGATATGGCTAACCGCGCCAAGCTTTCCTTTGCCACGGGGGATTATATCCAGGAACTGATTGCCGCACCGGATCTGAAGCAATCCTTTGACGGGTTGAATGAGAGGTGGAAGGAAGCGCGCGGGGACAAGCCGGCCTCGCAGCAGCATTAACAGGCAGAAGCACATACCAGATTTGTTGAATGGAGGATGTGCATATTACTATAAAGGCGTCCCTGAACAGAATGAGTAATCTGTCCGGGGACGCCTTTATGGTGCGGGCGGTGATACCGCGCTTATTCCAGAGATAGCGGATTACTCATGCCGGGCTGCTGATTCTGGCGGTGAAATAATCCTTGATGATTGCTGCTGAAGCCTTGCCGTACATGCAGTAGTCGTCGTTAGCTGCTGCTTCTTCGAGCGGATAGAGCTGTGCCGGCCAGTCCCAGAGCATGAAGCCCTGTACCCAGTCCCGGCGTTCACATGCACCGAACATGGCCCGGTAGAAGCGGCTTTGCTCTTCCTCATCAGGAGAACCCTGCAGCGTCCAGTCATTGGGGATTGCTGCACTTCCGGTCCGGCTGGGACATCCGGCCTCCATGAAGAAGAAGGGCTTGCCGTATGCCTTCACTACTGCTTCAATCCGGTCAAGCTGCGCCTCCCAGTCCTGTTCAGGGTAGTAGCCGCTGGAGGAAATCACATCAAGCGCATCCCACCAGCCGACATTATCCTCCTGGTATTTATCACAATTGTAGGTAATAACGCCGGTGTACACCTTGCGTACTTCGGCGATTAATGTCCGCCACTCTGCTTCACGCCGGTCTGCCTGAACCAGCTCGCAGCCGATGCAGAACATCTCGCAGCCGCTGGCCTCGGCGATTTCAGCATAATGCAGAATAAATGCTGTATAAGAGCGGAACCACTGGGACCACTTGGGCTCACAGGGAACATCCTTGTCGAAAAAATTGATGTGGGCCCGCCAGGTGCCGTCAGCGCAATTGACAATCGGCTTGAGGCAGACCTTCATCTGAAGAGACTTGGCCTTGCGGATGGCCAGGAGCACTTCTTCATCAGTAACGGTCGGCTGCTCCCAGTATGGAATTTCAACAGATTGAGGGGTAGCCTGGAGGGCGCTGAAGGCGATTGCTGTCCAGTTCGCTCCGGTAACCGATTTCATAAGCTCCATTGACGTCCCGGCCGATGCGGCCGCCCATGTTCCGCGCTTGCCCATGAAGCCCCAGGTTACGCCTCCGACATATTCATTCAGCAGTGACATTTGGAAACCTCCCTTTGCAAAAATATAAATTGAACTATTTTGTTATATTGTTATTAAAAAAGTAGTATTTAATGATAACAATAATTCAATTTAGTTATAACCCTTTTTGTATTTGAATTCAAGGGGAAATCTGAAAAGTAAAGAGAAGACTATAAAAGTGCGGTACAATACATTTTATAATGAAGACCTGCAGCCTATAATTGTAATGACAGCGCAATCATCACGAGAGATGTAAGACTGGAGGCGAATTTCTGATTGATCAGAATAATGATAGCGGATGATGAGGAAGTTATCCGCCGCGGGCTTGAGAAAATAACCTCCAGAATGGGTTTTGAGGTAGAGGTCATCGGTTCGCACGGTAACGGGCTTGAGGCCTGGAATCATCTTTCTGCAATAACCGCAGATCAAATCGATCTGCTGATTACGGATATCAAGATGCCGAGAATGGACGGCTTCAAGCTGATAGAGGAAGCAAGAGGCAAGCTGAAGGAGCTGCCGATTGCTGTGCTGAGCGGTTTCAGTGATTTCGATTACGCCCGGCGGGCAATACGTTTCGGTGTTATGGATTATCTGCTCAAGCCGATTGAGAAATCCCAGTTATATGAACTGCTGAAGCGGGTCAACGATAACAAGCAGCTAAAGCCTGCAGAACCGGAGCAGCCTGCGGTGCAAGCTCCCGAAGGCGGCGAGCATTATGTGGTTGAGCAGACCAAAGCCATTCTGGAGAAGGAATACGGGCATAACTTTGAGCTGGAGCGCCTGGCGGAGACGGTCGGGATGAATGCCAGCTATATCAGCCGCCTGTTCAAGTACAAGACCGGGCAAACCATTACTGATTATCTGATCGGCATACGGATTGCCAAGGCCAAGGAATTGCTGACCGGACAGCCTGATCTCAAAAATTATGAAATTGCCGAGCTAGTCGGCTACAGCGACCCCGTGTACTTTAATAAGCTGTTTAAGAAAATATGCGGTATGACTCCGAAGGAATATAAAAGCGGCTGCAGAACGCCTAAATGCTGAATGCGGGGCACTGGCATAACAATCGGATAAGAGCTACTCAGGAGGGCGGACAGCCCTCCTTTTTTGTTAGGTTGTTAGAGGTTATTAATTTTATTTGCAAATTAACATAATAAAATAAAAACAAAAATAACAAATACAGAACCAGAAAAAGCAATTCAAACCATCGTTTTAGCCTCGTTCGAGCTATATAATAGGCTTGTAAGCGATGCCAACACTCTTTTTAGAGAAAATAAACTATTGTTAAGTTTGAAATGAGCCAATTAAGTTTGTGTTCTCAATCAGATTGTTAGCTTGTTGTTATTATGAAATGTGAATCGGAGAGAGGGGCATTACAGAAATGAAAAAGACCAAAGCAGTTACAACGCTGGCAGCACTGACCCTGATGGCGGGCTTATTCGCGGGCTGTTCATCCAATAACAACGCGGATAATGCAACAGCAACCAATGCAGGCAATACAGGAACAGGTACGGAGGCTACAGCCGCTCCTGAGGGCGATGCTGCCAAGGATATCAAAGGTGAAATCACGGTAATCACACAGCGCACGGATATCGTTGATACCGTATTCAAGGATTATGCAGCGAAGTTCAATGAGAAGTATCCTGATGTCAAAGTGAATTTTGAAGCCCTGTCGAACTATGAGGATCAGATTAAAATCCGTATGGGCACCAATGATTACGGCGACGTATTGCTGCTTCCTACAAGTGTTGCGATCAAGGATCTGCCGGACTTTTTTGAGCCGCTGGGCAAAATGTCCGATCTGGAGCAGCAGTATACCGGTCTAGAGGAACGCACTGTAGACGGGACTTCCTATGGTATTCCAATCACGGTTAACTTCTCCGGTGTGATCTACAACAAGCAGGTATTCAAGGATGCAGGGATTACAGAGGTTCCAAGAACCTTCGAGCAATTCCAGACTGCCTTGCAGAATATTAAGGACAAGACTGATGCAGTTCCGCTGTACACCAACTATGCAGCAGGCTGGACGCTGACGCAATGGGAAGCTGATCTGGCAACGGTTGCCGGCGACCGTGATTATGTGAATATTGCGCAGATTGCTTCGGACGATAACTTTGTCCAGGGACAGCCGCATTATGACTTGTACAAAGTAATGTACGATGCAGCGAAGAACGGCTTGATTGAAGAAGATCCTACAACCACCGACTGGGAATCTTCCAAAGCTGACCTTGCTAACGGCAAAATCGGTACGATGATGCTCGGCTCCTGGGCGATCGGCCAGATCAAGGGCCTGGCAACTAATCCTGATGATGTCGGCTTCATGCCTTTCCCTACCAATGCGAGCACAATCCTCGTGCCTTTGTCCGATGATTATAACCTGGGCATCAGCCTGCACAGCAAAAACAAAGAAGCGGCAAGAGCATGGGTGGACTGGTTCATCAACGAATCCGGCTATCCGACCACTGAAGGCGGCGGTATGAGCCCGGTTAAAGGCGCTGAGCTTCCGGAAATTCTGAAGCAATTCGACGGTACGGATGTTACCTTCGATACTCTGGCACCTGCCAAAGCCGGTGAAGAGGGCCTGGTGGACGCGATTGATAAAGAGGCGGAAATCGGACTCTGGCAGCCTGACTTTAAGAAAGTGATTATCGAAGCTGCAATCGGCAACCGCAAAGAGTCCTATGATGACATCATGAAGGACCTGAACGACAAATGGAAAGAAGCCAGAGCTAAGGTAATGGCCGCCAAGTAAGCTTTTAATAACGCAGGGTGAAGACAGAATGAAGAGAACGGGGAGATGCCGCGGCATGTTCCCCTTCACTCTTGCGGGAGCAGGGCAGGATTAGGAGTATTAGCAATGTGTTCTTAGGAGGTGTGGAGAAATTGTCCAATTTAAGCTATAAAAATCAGCGGATATTCATCATTCTTTTGTTCTCATTAGTTCCGGTAGCGCTGCTGCTGACCTTCTCTTATTTACCCGTGTTCAAAATGTTCCAGTACAGCTTCACAAGCTGGAATGGCTTCAGCAAAAATATGGAGTATGTAGGGTTTGAGAACTACAAGACGATTTTCACCAAACCGGAGTATTTTGCGGTATTTAAGGTCAGCTTGTATTACTTCGGTGCAACCTTTGTACAAATGGGACTGGCTCTTTATTTCGCAACGATTCTGAGCTTTAATGTCCGCCTGAAGAACTGGTTCAAAGGCATTCTGTTCTTCCCGACGCTGCTTAACGGTGTAGCTATCGGCTTCATCTTCCTGTTCTTCTTCAAACCGGAAGGAACATTGAACACACTGCTTGATCTGTTCGGACTGGGAGCATGGCAGCAGAAATGGCTGCTGAATCCGCATCTTATCAATATATCCCTCGCGTTTGCTTCCGTCTGGAGATACATGGGGATGAACTTCATTATTTTCCTTGGAGCCATTTCTTCCATCGGCGGCGATATTTATGAAGCTTCAGAGATTGACGGGGCTAACCGCTGGCACCAGTTCAAGCATATTATTATTCCAAGCATCAAGCGAATTCTGCAGCTCAATCTGATCCTCGCGGTAAGCGGAGCGATCGGTGTATTCGAAATTCCGTATGTCATGACCGGCGGTTCCAACGGCAGCGGAACCTTTGTCATCCAGACCGTCGATGTGGCCTTCAAATACAGTAAGCTGGGTCTTGCCTCGGCAATGGCTGTAGTGCTGCTTGGCATTGTTGTCATTGTTACTATTCTGCAGCGTGTTCTGATTAAGGAGGAGAAGTAAGAGATGCATACGATAAAATACAGCGCAGCCTCCTTCTTCAAGTATCTTACGCTGGTTATCGGTGCGCTTGCGGCACTGGTTCCCATTATTGTCGTGCTGTTTGCTTCGCTCAAAACCAATACGGAGTATGCGAGCACAGGCCCGCTTACAATGCCGGAGAACTGGCTGAATTTCAGCAACTACACCAAGGCTTTTGTCGACGGTAAAATGCTGCTGGGATTCATGAACACGATCATCATCGTGATCATTTCGATTGCCGGCGCTACATTGACCGGATCGATGATGGCATATATCCTGGCCCGCTTTAAATTTAAAGGCAGCAAGCTGCTGATCGGCGCTTTTCTGCTGGCTACCCTGATTCCCGGCGTAACCACCCAGGTTGCCACCTTCCAGATCATCAATGCTATGGGATTGTTTAATACACGCTGGGCACCGATTCTGATGTACCTGGGTACTGACATTATTGCTGTGTATATTTTCATGCAGTTCCTGGATTCAATCTCGGAATCGCTCGATGAGTCCGCTATGCTTGACGGGGCTTCCTACTGGACGATTTACTCAAGAATCATTCTGCCCCTGCTGAGTCCGGCAATTGTTACGGTGATTATCGTGAAGGGCGTTAACATCTACAATGACTTTTATACCCCTTTCCTGTATATGCCCAAGAGCAGCCTGCAGGTCGTGTCTACTGCGCTGTTCAAATTTAAAGGGCCTTACGGATCGCAGTGGGAGGTTATCTGTGCTGCGATTATGATTGCAATTATCCCGACACTGGTAGTATTTGTTTCCTTGCAAAAGTATATCTATAACGGATTCGCACAGGGTTCCGTGAAATAATCCGCAGCTTTGATTCATAAGCAAATATTGCAGCAGAGGCTGTCACATTAGGAGGAGCATAACAATGAAAGAAGTACAGATCATCGGTAATAGCCTGCCGAATATTCCCTGGCAGGACAGACCGGCAGACAATGACAATCCGGTGTGGAGACATAATGATAACCCGGTAATTAAGCGTAATCCGGCCAAAGGCGTTGCGCGGATCTTCAACAGTGCCGTAATTGCTTATGAAGGCAGCTTCCTTGGCGTGTTCCGTGTAGAGGACAATACGACCCGCCCTCACCTGCGGATGGGGTATAGCGCAGACGGTCTGGATTGGAAAATTGCTGACGAACCGATTCAGTTTAAAGATGAAGCGGGCAACCCGTATGCACCCCGTTATGCCTATGATCCCCGTCTTGTAAAAGTTGAAGATACCTACTATATCATCTGGTGTACCGATTTCTATGGCGCAGCCATCGGGGTTGCCAAAACCACGGATTTCAAAACGTTCATCAGCCTGGAAAATCCGTTCCTGCCGTTCAACCGCAACGGTGTGCTGTTCCCTAAGAAGCTGAATGGCAACTTCGTGATGCTGTCCCGTCCGAGCGACAGCGGCCATACCCCGTTCGGGGATGTCTTCCTGAGCGAAAGCCCGGACTTCGTCTATTGGGGCAAACACCGTCATGTTATGAGCAAGGGCGGTCAAGGCTGGTGGCAGAGCACCAAGATCGGCGGCGGTCCTGCACCGATAGAAACCAGTGAAGGCTGGCTAATGTTCTATCACGGTGTAACTACAACCTGCAACGGGCTTGTATACAGCATGGGTGCGGTTATTCTGGACAAGGATGAGCCGTCCAGAGTCAAATACCGCTCCCGGAACTTTGTGCTTACACCGGAGGAATGGTATGAGGAAAGAGGTTTCGTTAATAATGTGCTGTTCCCTTGTGCAGCATTGACTGATGCCGAAACCGGCCGCATTGCAATCTACTACGGTGCTGCAGATACTTATGTAGGCGTGGCGTACACCACCGTCCAGGAGATTGTTAACTATGTCATCCAGACTCATGAAGAGGTTGGCGACGATGCTGGGCTTGGCCTGATATAAGACAGGCACCGGCCAGAAGGAGAATCTCTATGAACGAACGGTCTTTGCCTCAATTATTAGCCTATGAAGGCAGCAGCCCGAAGCCTGATGATTTCGGGCAGTATTGGGAACGTGCAATGCAAGAACTGGATGCCCAGCCGCTTGAGTATGAGCTGGTTCCGGCAGATTTTACAAGCGGGCTGGCAGACTGCTTTCATCTGTATTTCACCGGTGTAGGCGGAGCCAGAATACACTGCAAATATGTAAGATCTAAGAAGCCGGCCGGTGAGCAGGGCCCGGGAGTTGTTATGTTTCATGGCTACTCCTGCGACAGCGGGGACTGGCTGGAGAAGGTAGCTTATGCGGCGCATGGAATCAGTGTGCTGGCCATGGACTGCCGCGGCCAGGGCGGACCGTCCCGGGATACCCTTAATGTTACGGGGACAACCATCCGCGGGCATGTGATCCGGGGGATTGATGATCCCGACCCGGATAAGCTCTACTACCGCAATGTGTATCTGGATACGGTCCAGACAGCCCGCATCCTCATGGCTATGCCGGAGGTTGATCCGGAGCGCGTAGGCGCGTTCGGGCTGTCTCAAGGCGGCGGGCTTACTGTGGCCTGTGCCTCGCTGGAGCCGCGTATTAAGGCGGCAGTGCCCGTATACCCGTTCCTGTCTGATTATAAGCGGGCCTGGGAGACGAACATTACCGTCTCTGCCTATGAGGAGCTTAACTATTATTTCCGCTTCTTCGATCCGCATCATCTGCGCGAGGAAGAAATCTTTAACCGGTTAGGCTATATTGATATTCAGAATCTGGCAGAGCGGATAGAAGCCAGAGTGTTATGGGTTACAGGACTCGTTGATCCGGTCTGTCCCCCTTCGACCCAATTTGCCGCGTACAATAAAATTACGGCGCCGAAAGAGCTGCTGGTGTATCATGAATATGGGCATGAGTATCTGCCTTATCTGGCGGACCGGTCCCTGCAGATGTTTTTGAACTTGTAACGGGCATAGAATAACCGCATTTCCTCTTTAGGAAATGCGGTTATTTTGCCGTTTGGGGTGGGCATAATAGAACCCAAGGTCCGGACAGCCCACTTAATGGAGGAATTGCAGTGCATAAGCTGGTTAACAAACGTATATTTTGGGGTCTGCTGATCTTGGCAGCCATGGTTGCCGGGTTAATTGTCCGGCTGGCTTATGTCCAGCTGGTGCTGAAGAATCAGCCTGTAGGCGGGACGAAATATTCCATGGCCGCCATGGCCGAAATTCAGAGTGAACGGGAGACGGTGCTGGACAGCGGGAGAGGCCGGCTGTACGACAGGAACGGGCAGCCGCTGGCGGGAGAAACGATCTGGACGGCCGCGCTGTTTCCGCAGGAGGAATCCATCCTTGGCACGCACAAGGATGAGGATGTGCCGGAAGAGGAGCTCCGGCTGCACAGGCTGGCCGAAATTCTCGGTGTCAGCTACAGTAAGCTGCAGTCCGCCCGCAACGGACTCAAGGAGCCGCTGCTCTGGCCCTCCGGTCAGGGTCCGGCGCCGCTTGCACTGACTCCCCGGCAGGCCCGGGAGGTCGAGGAGCTGAAGCTGGACGGAATCAGAGTGCTGCCGTTTGCCCGGCGGTACAGCGGCGCTGCCGGCGGGCGGCAATGGCTCGGGTATTTGTCGGAGGCCACCGGTGAAGCCCTCAAGCAATCGCCGACAGGGCTGAGAATCCCGCGCACGGGTACAGACGGGCTGGAGAAGACGCTTGAGCCGCTGCTGCAGGGTGTGGGGCATACCGAAGCGGCAGTCCAGGTAGATGCCCGCGGCAACCGGGTTCCGGGCAGTCCTATTACAGTGAAGGCGCCGGGGAATCCCTATTACCCGCTGGCATTATATACAACGGTTGACGGCAAGCTTCAAGATAGCATCGAGCAGCTGGCCGCTGAAGCAGGGATTAAGCAAGGAGCCGTCGTAGTACTGGACAGCCGCAACGGTGATATTGCGGCAATGGTGTCTTTGCCGTTCTATAACCCGGAGCAGATCTCACCGCAAGGCGGAGAGTGGAACAACCGGGCGCTGCAGGCGGCTGTGCCCGGCTCCATCTTCAAGATAGTTACCGCTGCTGCTGCTCTGGAGGCCGGAGTAACCTCGCCTGAGGAAGCCTTCTACTGCACAGGCGAGTACGGCAAATACGGATTAACCTGCCGGGACGGCAAAGGACACGGCGCCCTTACGATGGCCGAAGGGTTCGCCGTGTCCTGTAATACGGTATTTGCTGCTCTTGCCGAGCGGCTGAGCGGGGCGCAGCTTCAAGCTGCAGCGCTGGCCCTGGGCCTTGGCAGGAATGTCGGCTGGCAGGCGGAGAACACGCTTGGCCAGCCCCTGCTCCGGCCGCTTGCCGGGGAGCAGGCCGGAACGATCTTCTCCACGCTGCTGCCCGATGATGGCGGGGCCAGAGTCCAGACGGCCATCGGCCAGCGCGATGTACAGATTACACCGCTGCAGGCGGCGAATCTGGTCGTGACGCTGCTGCATGGCGGAGAGGTCCGGGCACCGCGTATTCTGCAGCGGGTTGCTTTTGCGAGCGGACAGACGCTTCAGGAGCTGCCGGGACATCTGGCACCCGCGCCGCAGGGCAGAATATCCAAAGCTACAGCCCGTATTCTGCTGACAATGATGCGCAAAGTAGTAACGGAAGGTACGGGCAGCCTGCTGAAGCAATCCGGCTGGCCGCTGGCCGGCAAATCCGGTACGGCACAGATTCTGGTCAACGGCGTTGCCCGCAACAATCAGTGGTTCATCGGCTACGGCCCGGTGGAGAATCCGCGGTATGCCGTGTCTGTTGCTGTTGAGAACGTATCCCCGGGCAGCCCGCAGGCGGCCACGAAGCTGTTCGGTCAGGTATTTGAATTGTTGTCTGAAGCTTCTCCGGGTGCCTGAGCAGCCGCAGTCCCGCCCGGATCACCGCTGACAGGTCCGCCTGCAGTAGAAGGCTGGGAAGCGGCGAAAGGAGAGACGATGAACTCCTCCTGCGGCAGGTAGATCCAGCGCTGCAGATACCCTTGCTGGATCAGCTCCTTGAGCAGAATAAGCAGGATAGGGGACAGGATCAGGCCGGCGATGCCAAAGGCTGAGGTCGACAGAATGACGAACGACAGCATCAGAAAAGCAGACGAGACGCCGATGGAGTTGCCGGTAATCTTAGGCTCCAGCAGCTGCCGTACAATCAGCACTACCGCGAGCAGAACAAGCAGTCCGATGGCGAGCGGCACATTGCCAACTATGAAGAGGTAAATAATCCAGGGAATCAGAATCGTTGAGACTCCGAGCAGCGGCAGCACATCGAAGATGGCGCAGACCAGAGCCATGGTCAGCACATTGCCGGTGCGTAAGACCAGAAGGCCGACCAGCACGATACCAAAGGTAATGCCGATCAGTATCAGCTGTGCTTTCAGATAAGAGCCGATCGCCTTGAATACATTCCCCTGAAGAAAAGCATAAGCCGTCTTGAAGGTCTTAGGCATCTTGTCATGGGCGATTTTACGCCAGTCCTTAATCTCCATGCTGAGGAAGAAGGCCAGAATGATCGCAATCCCGAAATTAGCCATAAACGAAGAGAAGGAACCGAGCACGCCGATCATATATTTGAAGAAGGTTACCAGCCAGGATGATAGAATATTGGTGGCATCTGTGAAATAACCGTTAAGCTTGGCAGTCAGATCAGGCGGCAGCGCATCGACCTTGTGCTGAAGATAATCTGTAGTCTGCTTGAACTGCTCCTGGACGATGTATGTATATTTGGGCAGGCTGTCCTGAAACTGCAGGGCCTGGGTGGCAATCAGCAGTCCGGCTGCAAACAGGGCGCCCAGCAGAATGATCAGGAAGAGCAGTACGGAGATTGCTGAGGCAAATGGTTTGGCCATGCCCTTGCGGTTCAGGAACCGGGCAAGCGGCTCAATGAGCAGGAACACGAAAAACGACAGAAATACCGGGGCAGCCAGCTTATACAAGGTGCTGAATGCCAGCATCACGAGATACAGCGTGAGCAGAACCAGTCCAATGTCGAAAAAAGTGCGCCAATACTTCTTGTACAGTGGCAGCATAGAGATAAACGACTCCTTTTTTACAATATTCACTTTAATTCATTGTACACGATTTTACCAAAAAAGCGTCTATTTCTTTGACAGCTGTGTTAAAATAGGGGGTAACGTTTTTTGAGGATGCTCTTGCCGTACAATGTATATTGTCCCCCAGGAGGGATAGCACAGGCGCTTCTACTTACTCTACTTGGCCGTATCACATCTATATCTTACAGACGTAAGGCGAGCCAAAGTCAACTCTGGAAAAGCGGGGAATTTACATGCAGACTTTGCTGCTCTGGTTATTTTACATTTCTACCTTTTATGCTTTCATTCCCGGAATGATCAGCAGGATATTCGGTTACCGTGTCTTCCGCAAAGGGATCGGGCGGACCGATTACGGCCTGACCTTTGATGACGGGCCCGATCCGCATTATACACCGCTGCTGCTGGATCTGCTTAAGCGTTACGGGGCCAAAGCCACTTTCTTTGTAGTCGGCTCCCACGCTGAGAAGCATCCGGAGATCATCAAGCGCATGCATGATGAGGGACATCTGATCGGAATCCACAATTATGTGCATAAGACGAACTGGCTGATGCGACCGGCAACGGTGAGAAGGCAGATTCAGCGCACCGACGACATCATTTACGGGATTACCGGCGAGCGCAGCACCTATTACCGCCCGCCCTGGGGAATTGTGAACCTGTTCGATTTCTCGAAGCGCCGGCAGGTGCAGATAGTGCTCTGGTCGGCTATGTTCGGCGACTGGAAGGCGAAGCTGGGTGCGCAGCGCCTGACTGACAAGCTGATCGCCAAGCTGAATCCGGGCGAAGTCATGCTGCTTCATGACTGCGGCACAACGCTTGGCGCGGATCCGGATGCCCCCGAGCATATGCTGATTGCGCTGGAGCGGATGCTGCAGGAGGCTGAACGCCGCGGGCTGCGCAGCATCCGGATCGATGAGATGATCAAGGCTGTGCAGAGCTCGCCAATTCAGCGCCTGTCCTTCGGCAAACGGCTGATCGTAGGCTTGTGGCTGGCCTGGGAGCAGCTGTTCCAGCTCTTGTTCCAGATCAAGACGATCTCCCCGGCTGATCCGTTCCTGCATTACCGCTTACGCAAATATCAGGGCAATACGGTTCAGATGGATAACGGCGAGCTGTTATCCAAAGGCGACAAGATCATTGAGCTGCATATTGACAACCGGCAGCTGTTCGAGCTGGGCGTTCATGCCCGCTCCTCCGCGCAGCTGGCGATCCGGATGATCCGTAAGATGGAGAAGGATCTGCCGGTGCTCGCCGAGCGGATTGCCGGTGATGTGGAGCTGGCGGAAGCGAAGGCGCTTTACGGTGTCAGCCTGCTCAACCGGGGACCGGAGAAATTCGGGTTCATGGTGCTGGATCTGCCGAGCGGTTTATTCGCAAGCTCAACCAAATTCTATCTCAGCATTCTGCTGAGCGTCATCCACCCTTCCGGCGGAGCGAGGCTGAAGGTCCGCAGCGAGGTGCTGGTACCCAAAATGATGCTGATGCCGGTATCGCAGCTGCTTGACCAGATGAACCAGCAGCGGCCGCAGAAGCCTGTGAAGCAGCGTGAGCGGGTACGGGAAGAAGAAGGCGTGTCTCTTGAAGCCGAGCTTCAAGGTGCAACCGTAGTTCATTAAAATGCACTTATTCTTTATTTCAAATGCTCCGCTGGCCTGATGGCCGGCGGGGCTTTTTTTATAGGATAAGACTTTATATGTAATATCAGATCAGCGTGTAAACGGCAGGCTACTAAAGCTCTGCACAGCAAAAAGCAGCTCCGCCGCAGAATACGGCAGGAACTGCTTAATGGATGGTGCATGTATGCCGGGCTGCAGCGGCTGACTGATCAGATCTTCAGTACGCCGCCATTGCTTGCGTTGGTAACCAGCTTGGAGTAACGGGCGAGATAACCGGTCTTCACCTTCGGTTCAAAGCCCTTCCAGCCGTTGCGGCGGACCGCCAGCACTTCTTCTTCAACCAGCAGCTCAATCTTGCGGTTGTTCAGATCCAGCTCAATGATGTCGCCATCCTCTACGAAGGCGATCGGGCCGCCTTCAGCTGCTTCCGGCGAGATATGGCCGATGCTGATCCCGCGGGAGGCACCGGAGAAACGGCCGTCTGTGATCAAGCCGACTTTGGCGCCAAGGCCCATACCGACGATCTGGGAGGTCGGAGCCAGCATTTCCGGCATGCCCGGTCCGCCTTTTGGACCTTCATAGCGGATGACAACGACATGGCCTTCTTTAACTTTGCCGTTTGCAATGCCTTCCAGCGCCTGCTCCTGGGAATCGAAACAGATAGCTGGTCCCTTGTGGTAGCCGCCAACGGAAGCATCCACGGCACCTACCTTTATGATCGAGCCTTCCGGAGCCAGGTTACCATAGAGCACAGACAATCCGCCTACTTGGGAGTAAGGGTTGTCTATAGTATGGATGACCGAGGTATCCTTGATTTCATGTCCGGTTACATTCTCGGCGATGGTCTTGCCTGTAACGGTCATGCAGTCGCCGAAGATGGCGCCCGGTTTCTTCAGCAGCTCATTCAGCACAGCGCTGACGCCGCCCGCCCGGTCCACATCCTCGATGAAGATGTCGGAAGCCGGAGCCAGCTTGGCCAGGTAAGGTACGCGGTTCGCCACTTCATTGATGCGCTCCAGCGGATAGTCCACTTCAGCTTCCTGAGCCAGTGCCAGCGTATGCAGCACGGTATTGGTGGAACCGCCCATAGCCATATCCAGTGCAAAAGCGTTGTCCAGCGATTCCTTGGTTACGATATCGCGCGGCTTCAGATCCAGCTTGATCAGCTCCATCAGCTGGGTAGCTGATCTGCGGACGAACTCACGGCGCTCTTCAGCGACAGCCAGGATGGTTCCGTTACCCGGAAGCGCAAGGCCCATGGCTTCGGCCAGACAGTTCATGGAGTTGGCAGTGAACATCCCGGAACATGATCCGCAGGTCGGACAGCCGTATTGTTCCAGTTCAAGCAGCTCAGCATCATTGATCTTGCCGACCTGATGGGCGCCTACGCCCTCGAACACGGAAGTAAGGGAGAGCTTGTTGCCTTTGCTGTCTACGCCGGCCTTCATCGGTCCGCCGCTTACGAAGATGGTCGGGATGTTGACGCGCAGGGCGCCCATCATCATGCCCGGGGTGATCTTATCACAGTTAGGGATGCAGACCATGCCGTCGAACCAGTGTGCAGAAACGACAGTTTCCAGGGAATCAGCGATGATCTCGCGGCTTGGCAGCGAGTAGCGCATGCCGATATGTCCCATAGCAATACCGTCATCTACGCCGATTGTATTGAATTCAAACGGTACTCCGCCGGCTTCGCGGATAGCTTCCTTAACAATTTTACCGAATTCCTGCAGATGCACGTGGCCCGGTACAATATCGATATAGGAGTTGCAGACCGCGATGAACGGTTTGCCGAAATCCTCTTCTTTAACGCCTGCTGCCCGCAGAAGACTGCGGTGCGGAGCCCGGTCGAAGCCTTTTTTGATCATGTCTGAACGCATTTTCTTGTTTGCCATGATGACATTTCCTCCTAAAAGTTTTGTTAGCATAGTCTTCCTTGGATAATTCGCAAAACTGGCACCGAAGCATGTTTGTTGGCATAGCTGCCGGAACCTATTTTGCACAGAATCCGTTCGGAAGTCTCAGCTGTATTTTGCGAAACAAATATATTGCCGCATTAACGCATTGCAATCCTGGGAGTTGCGGGTCTGCGGTTTATAGAAGGATCAGGGTCCAGCTTCTTGCAGAAATCAGAAGGAGGGCGGAGCCGTTTCTATAAAAAACAAGCGGATTGTTACACGAATGTTAATAGAGAGTCTATCACAAAAATCCTCTTTTTTCTACCGCCCAATGTGAAGTTTGTCGCAGTCTTCATCCGGCGGACAGCTGTAAACGGCTTCATGCTGGAATGTCAAAAAAGCCTGCCACGGACGGAACAGGCTCCTATACCTCATTAATATAAGTAAGCTTGAGCAAATCCATTCCTAAAGCGAACGCCGGACAGCGGCTCTGCGCAGAGAGAGCATCCATTCCACCGGCGGCTCAACCAGCGGATTGAGCAGGCGTTTGACGGCTGGGTGGGCCAGCAGCACGGTGCAGGATAAGGCGCAGGCCAGCAGGACAGCGGCATCGGCAGCATTGCCGATATAAGCATACACGCCGGAAGCGGCAGCTGCGCGGACAACGAGCCCGTGAAGGAGGAAGACGTACAGTGTGCGGCGGCCAAGCTCGGTCATGCGGCTCGCTGCAAAGGGCACCAGGCCGAGAAATGCCAGTGATGAGGCAAATTGCAGGACATACATCGCGAGCCGGAACACGCCGGCATACCATTCACCGGCACCGAGCTGCATATAAGTCATGCTGCCATACATCCAGCCGAGCGGAAGAATATGGCCGATCAGGCCGGCTAATACTAGCAGTGCAACGGAAACGGCCGCGGCCGTAATTTTAACATAACGCTGATACATCTTGACAAAAGCTGCGAACGAGAAATGGTATCCTAGAATAAAAAACGGCAGATACACAAAGGTGCGGCTGATGCTGAACCAGACGCCGTCGAGCTGCAGATATCCCACGGCTACACCTGCGATTAAGGCAAAGGTAAACTGTGCCCCCCGTGACCAGCGGCTCATCCCGAGCATCAGCAGGCGCCAGAAGGCGTGGCTAGCCAGGAACCACAGCAGCAGATAAGGAGCGAAGAAGGAGTGATGAATGTTAGTTACATGGAAGAAGGAAACATCAAGCAGCGAATAGAGACTCTGAAAAATAACGTATTGCAGTCCGATCTGCAGCAGCACTCTGCGGCCGGCTGTTCCGTACAGGCTCTGACGGGCAAAGTACCCGGTCACAAGCACAAACAGCGGCATATGAAAGCTGAAGATCCACTGGTAAAGGGCGTGAAGCCCGCTCATGTCACCAATCAGGGGTTCGACCGCATTGGCCACAAATACAGTAACAATAAGCATGAAGCGCAAATTGAGGAAAAAAGTTTCCCCGCGCGTGGCAAGCAGGCTATCCCGGGTCATGGCGTTACCTCCATCTGATTGCGGTAAATGCGTGTTGTCTACTGATTAATACTTTAATTTTAAAATACACGATTTTCGATAAATAAATTGTGAAATACATCACAATAGTAAGCGCTATCAGAGCGCTTAATTGTGGCGATGTCTTGAAGGTTGTTAGAATTCATTGATTCCTCTATAATTTTCTGTATGCAGTATTCGGGAGTGAACACTATGAGAAAAGTCCTTACCAAACGCCGTGTTTTCACGGGAATTGTATTGATTCTGATGATTGCCGGAGTGTTTATATGGAGATATCTGACTCCGTATCAGCCGGCGGAAAGAGCCGAGTCGGCACTTGTATCCGCCGGAGGGGTCTCCGTGGAACAGAATGACAACTGGATCTCGTTTGAGCCTGCGGTTACCCTGGGTACCGCTGTGATTTTTTATCCTGGCGCACTGGTAGAGGCAGAGGCTTATGCTCCGCTGGCCAAGAAGATTGCCGCAGCCGGCCACCCGTTCTATATCGCCAGAATGCCGCTGAATCTGGCGGTCATCAAGGGTGATGCTGCGGAAGAGATTATCCGTGTTCATCCGTCACAATCCTTTGTGCTTGGCGGCCACTCGCTTGGCGGCGTGATGGCTTCACGCTTTGCCGCAGAACATGCCGACCAGCTGGAAGGCGTTTTTTTTCTGGCTTCGTACCCGGATGAGAAGGGCAGCCTGAAGGATACAACGCTGTCAGTACTGTCGGTGCTCGGCACTGAGGATGAAGTGGTTGACCAGGACAGCTATAACAAAGGGCGCGCCTACATTCCGGGCAACACGGTCTATGTGTCTATTCCGGGCGGCAATCATGCCCAGTATGGCAGCTATGGCCCGCAAAAGGGGGACGGAACGGCCACTATATCCGAGGAAGAGCAGCAGAGCCGTACCGCGCGGGCGATGCTGGACTGGATCGGGAATTTGCGCCAGTCCAAATGAACAGGCGGCTTTCACAGCGGCTCCAGAATGACTGCAGCAGCTGTAAGAGCTGGTTAGGGGTGTATAAATGGCTGTATTGCATATTAACGGGCTGTCTGTTCCCTGCAGCGGCATTCTGTTTGACAAGGATGGAACGCTGCTGGATCTGCTTGCCACCTGGGGAAGGTGGGCGGACCTTATGCTGGAAGGTCTCGGCAGCATGCTGACGCTGATTGACGGCAGGCCCGCTTCAGCAGCACACCTTGCTCATGTACTGGGAACGGCCCATGATTCCGCCGGGCGCGTTACCGGGTACGATCCTGCCGGGCCGCTGCCGATGGCAACCGCCGAAGAAACAACCGGAATTCTGGCCTGGCAGCTGTACACTGCCGGCGTTCCCTGGAACGAAGCGGTCATGAGGGTAACCGCTCTAGCCAAGGAGGCGATGGCGGAGCTCCGCCGCCGGCGGACTGCAGTAGCGGTGCAGGGCCTGCTGCCGTTTCTTGCGCAGTGCACTGCAGCCTCTGTGAAGCTTGGCGTAGTAACCTCCGACCAGTCTGTTACTACCCTGGAGCAGCTGGAATGGCTTGGGCTCGCCGGGTTATTCGGCACCGTTGTTACCAGAGACAGGGTTAAGCACGGCAAGCCGGCGCCTGAAATGGCTGAGCTGGCCTGCCGGGAGCTCGGCCTGCTGCCGGAGGAGACAGTGATTATCGGCGACAGCAATGCGGATATGCAGCTTGGCAAAGGCGCCGGCCTGAGGCTGGCCGTAGGCATTGCTGCAGACGGGGATACCGCTCACCTGCTGGATGCGGATATTGTGATTACCGGCTACGGCCAGCTCCGCCTTACATGCTGAAGACATTCCATGCAGAAGGGAAACTTGTGATGACTATGAATCAATTGGAGCAGCTGGCTGCCTGGATTGAAGACAGCGGGAATATTGTTTTTTTCGGCGGCGCAGGAACGTCTACGGAGAGCGGTATACCGGATTTCCGTTCGGCAGCCGGGCTGTATCAGACGCAGCATAATTCGCCTTATCCGCCGGAAGTGATGCTTAGCCGCAGCTTTTTTATGTCCACACCGGACATTTTTTTTGATTTCTACCGCAGCAAGATGATCCATCCGGAGGCTAAACCGAACGGAGCCCACCTGCTGCTGGCTGAACTGGAGGCGCAAGGCAAACTGCAGGCTGTGATTACGCAAAATATCGACGGCCTGCACCAGCTGGCCGGCAGCCGCCGTGTGCTGGAGCTGCACGGCTCGGTCCACCGCAATCACTGTATGAGCTGCCGGAGATACTACGGGCTCGAGCAGGTGCTGGAGCAGGCGGATGCTGTACCCCGCTGCCCGGAATGCGGCGGTATCATCAAGCCGGATGTGGTGCTCTATGAGGAAGCGCTGGATCATGATGTACTGGTGGAGGCGGTAGCAGCGATTGCTGCGGCAGATCTGCTTATTATCGGAGGGACTTCGCTTACCGTCCAGCCGGCCGCAAGCCTGATTACCTATTTCCAGGGGCGGCATACGGTACTGCTGAACGGTGATCCGACGCCCTACGATCATCAGGCCGATCTGATTATTACAGACCGGATCGGCGATGTGCTGGGCAGAATACAGGAGCTGCTTGGCCGGTAGTCATAAATTGTCTGGGGCAGGTACGATTACAAAGTCTGTCCGGCGTTTATAAATAGGGTATTGCAGCAACCAAGGAAACGAGAGGCAGGGATGAATAGTGGTATATGTGGCCAGCGATGAACGGTATGAAGTCATGCGTTACAACCGGACCGGCAGATCCGGCCTGAAGCTTCCGGCTATCTCACTGGGGCTTTGGCATAATTTTGGCGGCAATGACAAGTATGAGAACGGCCGCGAGATGATTACCCGTGCTTTCGATCTTGGCATTACCCATTTCGATCTGGCGAATAATTACGGCCCTCCGGCAGGTTCGGCGGAAGAGCTGTTCGGCCAGGTGCTTGCCCGTGACTTGTCGCCTTACCGCGACGAGATGGTGATCTCGACCAAGGCGGGATATTATATGTGGCCCGGCCCTTACGGGGAATGGGGTTCACGAAAATATATGCTCTCCAGCCTGGATCAGAGCTTGAAGCGGCTGGGACTGGATTATGTGGATATCTTCTATTCCCACCGCCCTGACCCGGAAACGCCGCTGGAGGAAACTATGGGTGCGCTGGACTATGCTGTACGCTCAGGCAAAGCCCTTTATATCGGTTTGTCCAACTACACGGCAGAGCAGACACAGCAGGCTATAGCTATACTTAAGGAGCTTGGCACACCGCTTCTGATTCATCAGCCGCGCTACTCCATGCTGGACCGCTGGATAGAAGGCGGGCTTCAGGATGTGCTGGAGGAGCATGGCGTCGGCAGTATTGCCTTCACTCCGCTGGCCCAGGGGCTCTTGACCAATAAATACCTGAACGGCATTCCCGGGGATTCCCGGGCGGCCGGACCTTCCGTCTTCCTTAACGAGAACGGGATTACACCGGAGGTGCTGCGCAAAATCCATGCGCTCAACCAGATGGCTGTCGCGCGCGGCCAGAGTCTGGCCCAGTTTGCGCTGCTCTGGACACTGCGCGCCGGTAAGGTGACTTCAGCTCTGATTGGTGCAAGCAAAGTAAGCCAGATTGAGGAGAATATAGCCGCACTGACTCACAGTGATTTCACCAGCGAAGAGCTGGAGCGGATCGAAACGATCCTTGGAACGGGCAGTGATGTCTGAGACGCTGGAGTATTCTATTGATAAGCCTTTACAGCTGTATTTCAAAAGCGAACAGCCCGCATCCGGTTCCGGAGACGGGCTGTTCGTCTTGGGCCTACTTTTTCCCGCGATTGGCATTCGCGAGGCGGTAGGCGCTGGGTGACTGGGTGCAAAAGCGCTTGAACTGGCGGGAGAAGTACAGCGCATCGGTCAGGCCGACCGAGGCCGCAACCTGCTCCACCGACAGCTCCGGGCGTTCACGCAGCAGCTGGCGTGACTTCTCGATCCGCAGCTTCAGCAGATACGTTACCGGCGAAATGCCGGTCTCCTGCTTGAAGATACGCGACAGATAGGCGCGGTTATAACCGAGCGTCGCACACATTTGTTCAATGGAGACCGGATGGGCATACTGTGAGGCCATGTAGCTGATCATCTGCTTCACGGTACGCTTCACCTGCGACCCGGCGCCGGGAAGCGGGGCGGAAGCCATGAGCAGGTCAGCTGCTTCACCGGCGATCAGGTAGAGCTGCCCAAGCGAGGTCAGGTGCCCGCTCTCCTTGTTCGCATAGAAGGCGGACATCATTCCCGCGAGTGCACCGGGAATCACACTGCCTTCCGCCGTAGACAGCACGGGCTCCCCGGGAGAGAATCCGGCCTGCTGCGCAAGCCGCCCGGCATCGGCGCCGGTGAAGGCGGCCCAGCGGTACCGCCAGGGCCGGTGCTTGTCTGATACATAGCTGACCAGCTGCCCCGGGTGAATCAGGAAGCAGTCGCCGGCTCCCAGCTCATATTTACGCTGCTCGGTCCGGAAGACCCCGCAGCCGGATTCGATATAATGAAGCAGATAGTAATCGTAGATTTTGGGGCCCGCCTGATGCACCGGAAGCGTCTGGCTCTCGCCGGCGAACAGCACATGCAGCGGCTGCTGCTCGTAATAGACAGGATTTGATCCTACGGAATAGGTATGTTCCAGTGTAAGCCCGCCTTTCCTGAGTATAACGCTGCCATTGCCCTGCGGACGGGGGAGCGTCGGGAATACCTTTCCTTTCCAGTATAACCTCAGAGTGAGCAGAAGTCACATTTGTCCATGCATTACACACATGATTGCATTATCAGGGCAAGTCTGATTTTATTATAATGTAAGCATGAAGGACGCAAGATGAATACCAAAGCCGCGGCGCAAGCAGCGAAAGGATGGAGTGGCAATAATGAGCATACAGGAACTTAACAGTACATTTATCGAGAAATACGGGGAGAGCACAGAAGAAGCACGGGTCTTCTACGCACCAGGCCGCGTGAATCTCATCGGAGAGCATCTGGACTATAACGGCGGTTATGTTTTCCCGGCAGCACTGGATTTCGGGACCACACTGATTGTACGCCCGCGGGGCGACGGTAAAGTTCAATTCGCATCAACGAATTTCCCTTATGAGGCATCCATTGACTTCGCTGATATCGGCAAAGCCAAAACCGGCGAATGGGTTGATTATCCGGTTGGCGTAATGGTTGAGCTGGCCAAGAAGGATCTTCCGGTATCCGGCGGTTACGACCTGTTGTTCCACGGTGAAATCCCGAACGGCTCCGGCTTGTCCTCGTCCGCTTCGATCGAAGTAGTGACCGGCTTCGCCTTCCTGACGCTGCTTGGCGGAGATACAGATACTGTAGAGATTGCTCTTCTGTCCCAGCGTGCCGAGAACCAGTATGTCGGCGTTAACTCCGGGATTATGGACCAGTTCGCCGTAGCCAACGGCAAGCGCGACCAGGCAATCCTGCTGATGTGCGACACGCTGGAATACAGCCTGGTTCCTTTTGTAACAGGTGATTATAAGCTGATTATCAGCAATACGAACAAGAAGCGCGGCCTGGTGGACTCCAAGTACAATGAGCGCCGCAGTGAATGCGACGAGGCTCTGGCTATTTTGCAGAAGGAGCTTCCTTCCCTGTCCTTCCTGGCGGAGATCAAACCGGATGAGTTCGCGCTGCATCAGGATAAAATCACGAACGAAACCGTCAGAGCGCGGGCCCGTCATGTGGTGGAAGAGAACCAGCGTGTGCTCGACTCGGTTGAAGTACTTAAGAATAACGACCTGAAGCAATTCGGACTCTATATGAATGACTCCCACGTCTCGCTCCGCGACCTGTATGAAGTCAGCTGCGAAGAGCTGGATGTCATGGTTGAGGAAGCACAGCGTATTCCGGGAACACTCGGCTCGCGGATGACCGGTGCGGGATTCGGCGGATGTACGGTATCGCTGGTGCACAAGGATGATGTACAGCGGTTCATTGCTGAAGTGGGCGAAGCCTACAAGAACAGAACCGGCCTGACCGGCGAATTCTATGTATGCGGCATCGGTAACGGCGTGGAAGAACTGAAAGGAGTGAAGTAAGATGGCGATACTTGTAACAGGCGGAGCAGGGTATATCGGTTCCCACACAGTAGCTGAACTGCTGGAGCGCGGCGAAGAGGTTGTTGTTATCGACAATCTGCTGACCGGGCACCGTGAGGCGCTGCTGGGCGGCAAGCTGTATGAAGGTGATCTGCGCGACAAGGAGCTGCTGGCGAAGCTGTTCTCCGAGAACAGCATTGAAGCGGTAATCCATTTCGCTGCCAGCTCCCTGGTAGGCGAGAGCATGAAGGACCCGGTGAAATATTACGATAATAACGTATACGGTACCCAGTGTTTACTTGAGGCTATGCAGCATGCGGGAGTGGATAAAATCGTCTTCTCCTCGACAGCCGCAACCTACGGCGAACCGGAGAAGGTGCCGATTGAAGAAACCGACCGCACCGAGCCGGCGAATGTGTACGGGGAAACCAAGCTGACCATGGAGCGCATGATGGCCTGGTTCGACAAGGTGCTTGGCATCAAATATGTGGCACTGCGCTACTTCAATGCTGCTGGCGCCCATGCCAGCGGCAAAATCGGCGAAGACCACCGTCCGGAAAGCCACCTGATTCCGCTGGTACTGCAGGCTGCACTGAAGCAGCGGGAGAACATCGCGGTCTTCGGTGAAGACTATCCGACAGAAGACGGCACCTGCGTACGCGACTATATCCACGTCAGCGATCTGGCAGATGCGCATATCCGCGCGGTTAATTACCTGCGCAGCGGCAGCGCGAGCAATGTGTTCAACCTGGGCAACGGCCTGGGCTTCTCGGTGAAGCAGGTCATTGAGACAGCGAAGAAGGTTACCGGGCTCGACATTCCGGTTGTGGTTCAGGAGCGCCGCGCCGGCGATCCGGCGGTACTGATTGCTTCCTCCGCCAAGGCCCGCACGGTTCTGGGCTGGGATCCGCAGCATGCCGATCTGGAAGGGATTATTCAAAGCGCCTGGAACTGGCATTCAGCGAATCCGCAGGGATACGGCGAATAAGCCAAAGCGGCTTCGGCGGTTTCACCGGATGCAAGCTGCGCTGAAGGGCTTCTGGACAACCTAAACATGAAGTAAATTAAGCTTCACCACATAAGGAGAATTGAAATGCAGAACGAGAAGATTACCGCGGCTGCCGGGGAGAAGGCATTGTATGCGATTGAGCAGCTGGTCCTGTTCGCTCAGCATAAAGATCTGATACAGCCTGCAGATGTTGACTACAGCCGCAATGAGCTGCTGGACCAGTTCGGCTTCAGTGAGCCGTATGCCGGCGAGTTTGCCGAGGCTCCGCTTGAGAGCCCGCAGGCCCCGCTGGACCAGCTGATCGACTACGGGTATGAGACCGGGCTGATCCCCGAGAATACCGATACGTACCGCGATCTGCTGGACGCCAAGATTATGGGCCTGCTGATGGCCCGTCCGTCCGAGGTGAATGCAGCGTTTGCCGCAGTTCAGGCGGAGCAGGGGATTCAGGCGGCTACGGACCGTTTTTACAAGCTGAGCATTGATTCCAACTACATCCGTATGGACCGGGTGGCCAAGAATGTATACTGGCTGCAGAATTCGCCGTACGGGGATATCGAAATGACGATCAATCTCTCCAAGCCGGAGAAGAGTCCGAAGGAAATCGCCATGGCCCGGCTGCTCCCGCCGCCGGTCTATCCGAAATGCCAGCTCTGCCGTGAGAATGTGGGCTATGCCGGCCGGGTCAACCACCCGCCGCGCCAGAACCTGCGTGTTATTCCGCTGGCGATGAACGGGGAGAAGTGGTTCTTCCAATACTCGCCGTATGTGTACTATAACGAGCATTGCATCGTGTTCCACCACGATCATGTGCCGATGAAGCTGACGAAGGATACGCTGAAGCGCCTGCTCAGCTTTGTGGAAGCCTTCCCGCATTATTTCATCGGCTCCAATGCCGATCTGCCGATTGTCGGCGGGTCCATTCTGACGCATGACCACTTCCAGGGCGGACGCCATACGTTCCCGATCCAGAAAGCGCCGAAGGAGGATACCTTCACACATGCTTCGTATCCCGGCGTCTCTTTAAGCATCGTGAAATGGCCGATGTCGGTGCTGCGGATGCATGCAGCAGATTCAGCGGTACTGCTGGAGGCCGGCAACAACATTTATGAGTCCTGGAAAGCCTACAGCGATCCGGATGCGGATGTACTGGCTTTCAGCAACGAAGCCGGAGAGAGCGTACCGCATAATACGGTTACGCCGATCGTGCGCCGGGCTGAAGACGGCGGCTATGAGATGGATCTGGTGCTGCGCAACAACCGGACCAGCGAAGAGTATCCCGAAGGGATTTTCCATCCGCACCGGGAAATGCACCATATCAAGAAGGAGAACATCGGTCTGATTGAGGTGATGGGTCTGGCGATTCTGCCGGGACGCCTCAAGGAAGAGCTGGATGCAGTTGCCGGAGTGCTCGCCGGAGACACTGCGCTGCTGGAGGCGGTGCAGACCGAAGGTGCAGGCCATGCGCTTGCACAGCATTCATCCTGGATCACCGAGCTGGCCGGCCGGTTCGGCACAGCTCTCACCCGCGAGGAAGCGGTGAAGACCGTGCAGAACGAGGTAGGCCTCAAGTTCGCGGAGATTCTGGAGCATGCCGGAGTCTACAAGCGTACGCCGGAAGGCCAGGCGGCCTTCCGCCGGTTCGTGAACAGCTGTGGGTTCAACTGAGCATGCGCTGACTTCACCTTTGCAATATGAAAAAATGAAATGCCCTTGCCGGAGTGACGGCGGGGGCATTTTTTATGGATAACACTAACGCGCAATTCACCTGCCGGAGAATAGGGCATATTCCCGGATTTGAATGCAGATGACCGGAGGTCTATAATAGACAGGTGCTTCACATTCATATACTCATGGAGGTTTACCCATATGCGCAAGTTTGAATTTTATAATCCGACCAAGCTGATCTTTGGACAAGGCACCCTGCAGGCACTGCGGACTGAAGTGCCGAAGTACGGCAGGAGCGTCCTGCTGATGTACGGCGGCGGCAGCATCAAGCGCAGCGGCCTGTACGACAATGTCTTGGCCGAGCTGAACGCCATCGGAGCAACCGTTACAGAATTAGCCGGAGTAGAGCCTAACCCGCGCCTGTCTACCGTACATAAAGGCGTAGAGCTGTGCCGCGAACACGGCATTGAGCTGATTCTTGCGGTCGGCGGCGGCAGCGTGCTGGATTGTGCAAAGGCTGTAGCTGTCGGAGCGAAATATGACGGGGATATGTGGGATTTCGTAGAGCGCAAGGCAGCGCCTCAAGGTGCTCTTCCGCTCGGAACAGTGCTGACTATGGCGGCTACCGGCTCAGAAATGAACAGCGGCTCGGTTATCACCAATGAAGTGACGAAGGAAAAAATGGGCTGGGGCAGCGTATATGCCTATCCGGCCTTCTCGATCCTTGATCCGGAGAACACCTTCTCCCTGCCGCGGGACCAGACGGTCTACGGTATGGTGGACATCATGTCCCATACCCTGGAGCACTATTTCCATACCGACGGTAATACTCCGGTACAGGACGGCTTCTGTGAAACGCTGCTGCGCACCGTGATCGAGACGGCGCCGAAGCTGATTGAGGACCTGAACAACTATGAGCTGCGTGAGACGATTATGTATTGCGGAACGATGGCTCTGAACGGCATGGTCAGCATGGGCTTTGCCGGCGACTGGGCTACGCATAATATTGAGCATGCTGTATCAGCCGTGTATGATATTCCCCATGGCGGAGGCCTGGCGATTCTGTTCCCGCAATGGATGAAGTACAACCTCAGCACGAATCCTGCCCGTTTCCGCCAGCTGGCAGTGAATGTCTTCGGTATTGATCCTGCCGGAAGAAGCGATGAAGAAGTCGGCCTCGAAGGCATTGAAGCGCTCCGCAGCTTCTGGGATTCCATCGGTGCGCCTAAAACCCTTGGCGACTACGACATCGACGGCAGTGAGATCGGCAGCATGGCTGACAAGGCGGTCCGCTTCGGCCCGTTCGGCAACTTCCGCAAGCTGCAGCGTGAAGATGTAGTTGAGATCTATATAATGGCCTTGTAATTCAGGCCTGATCCGCAATAGACTTAGCCGCTCCTGCATCACGGGAGCGGCTTTTGTATTTAAACGCTCCGCCTGACATACAATATTGAGATTAATCTCCAAGTTTGTGAAACCAAGGACATGGTTTTTGCGTTTATACTAGTATGACAGTCCGGAAGTAAAGACGGGAGGAGACAAACATGCAAACGCTGTATTTGGGCTGTTTGGTGCTGGGCGTCCTTTTTGCTGTAGTCAGCGTACTTGTAGGTGATCTGATCGGAGGTGCTCTGCACGGGGTCTTTGACTTCGTATCCTTTGATTTCGTCAACCCGGCCATCCTGGCGGGAGGCGTCACGGTGTTCGGCGGAGCCGGAGTGCTGCTTAGCCGCTATAGCGGGCTGGAAGATGGAGCAATTCTTGCCTTGTCCCTGCTGATTGCGGCTTTTACGGGAATGGTAATGTATCTGGCAGTCGTCAAGCCGATGAAGAACAGCGAAATGTCGAACGGGTTCTCCATGAACGAGCTGCCGGGGAGAATCGGTGAGGTTACGATTCCGGTTCCCGCCGCGGGTTACGGGGAGATTATGGTGAAGTTTGGTGCAGGCAACAGCCTGCATACAGCGGCCAGCTTTGAACAGCATCCGCTTCCGGCAGGAATTAAGGTTGTCGTTGTGGAGGTACGCGAAGGTGTAGCTTTGGTGTCCGAATTCGAAGAGAGAAGAGGAGTGGATTCTTAATGTTCGATATTATTCCTGAAGCCCTGTTAATTCCCGCAGTGGTTATTGCTGTATTATTTGTACTCGGGATTGCATTCTGGGCGCGCTACAAAACGGTAGGGCCTGACGAGGGGATGATTGTCACCGGCTCGTTCCTGGGCAACAATCATATCTCCGACGACGGCTCCGGCCGCAAAATCAAAATTGTCCGCGGCGGCGGTGCTTTCATTCTGCCGATCTTTCAGAAAGCGGAGTTCATGTCGCTGCTTTCCCATAAGCTCGACGTGACGACACCGGAGGTATACACGGAGCAGGGCGTGCCGGTCATCGCCGACGGTGTAGCCATCATCAAGGTGGGCAGCTCTACTGAGGATGTGGCAACGGCCGCCGAGCAGTTCATGGGCAAGCCGATTGATGCGCTGAAGAGTGAAGCGCAGGAGGTACTGGAAGGCCATCTGCGGGCCATTCTCGGCTCGATGACGGTAGAAGAGGTCTACCGTAACCGTGACCGTTTCGCCCAGGAGGTGCAGGGTGTTGCAGCCCGTGATTTGAAGAAGATGGGGCTGCAGATTGTGTCCTTCACCATCAAGGATGTCCGTGACAAGCACGGTTATCTGGATGCGCTTGGTAAGCCGCGGATTGCTGCGGTGAAGCGGGACGCAGAGATTGCCGAAGCCGAAGCTGTCCGGGATGCGCGGATTCAGAAGGCTAATGCCGAAGAGCAGGGGCAGAAGGCAGAGCTGTTGCGCGATACGAATATTGCGGAAGCCTCCAAGGAGAACCAGCTCAAGGTTGCTGCCTTCAAGCGCGATCAGGATACAGCCAAAGCGGAAGCGGATCAGGCGTATCACATCCAGGAGGCGCGTGCCAAGCAGACGGTGGTTGAAGAGCAGATGAAGGTAGAGCTGGTCCGCAAGGAGCGCGAAATTGATCTGCAGGCCAAGGAAATCCAGGTACGCGAGAAGCAGTATGATGCGGAAGTGAAGAAGAAGGCAGAAGCGGACCGCTACGCAGTGGAGCAGGCGGCGGAAGCCGACAAGGCCAAGCGGATGCGTGAAGCTGATGCGCTGCAGTACAGCATCGAGACTCAGGCGAAGGCAACCTCCGAGCAGAAACGCCTGGAAGGCCAGGCGGTCGCGGATGCCGAGCTGGCTAAAGGTAAAGCGGAGGCCGAGGTCATCCGGCTGCGCGGTCTGGCAGAAGCGGAAGCCAAAGAGAAGCTGGCGGAAGCATTCCAGAAATTCGGCGAAGCGGCGGTACTCGATATTATTGTCAAAATGCTGCCTGAGCTGGCCGGTAAAATCGCCGAGCCGCTGGCATCTATCGATAAGCTGACGGTAGTGGACACCGGTAATGGTGAAGGTGCGGCCCGGGTCAGCAACTATGTGACCCAGCTGATGGCAACAGCGCCTGAAATGCTGAAGAGTGTGTCCGGCATCGATGTGGAGGCGCTGATCAAAGGTCTGACCAAAGGGAAGACGGCAACGGCTGAGCAAACGCCGGCCCCTGTAACCCCGCTTTCCGTTAAACCCGGTCCGGCTGTAGTACCGGCAGCACCGCTTAAACATCCAGAGGAATAAGCACCGTGCAAAGAGGTATGGCTGGCAGCATTCACCGCCTGTCATACCTTTTTTATTTTCATAAAGTATATATTCTAGTTATGATAGTCGAAACGGAGGTGCGTTATGGAGCTTATTCTGGATAATATACGCAAGAGCTTTGACGGCAAGGAAGTACTGAAGGGAATTGATTTCACCTTTGAGCAGGGCAAGATTTACGGGCTACTGGGCCGCAACGGCGCCGGCAAAACCTCTTTGTTCAATTGCCTGAGCGGTGAGATCCGTATGGACAGCGGCGGGGCATTCCTGCGGCGTAAAGAAGTGAGCCTGCCCCTGCTGGAGGAGGAGATCGGCTACGTGTTCTCCTTGCCGATCCTGCCGGATTTCCTGACAGGGTATGAATTTGTGAAGTTCTACATGGACATCAACAAGGATAAGATTGATTCCGGCCGGAGCATCGAGGATTATTTCAATATTATCCGCTTCCAGGAAGAAGACCGGCACCGCCTGATCAAAGGCTATTCCCACGGGATGAAGAACAAAATTCAAATGCTCTGCTTCATCATTTCCCGTCCGCCGCTGATTCTCCTGGATGAGCCGCTCACCTCCTTTGATGTGGTGGTGGCACTGGAGATCAAGAAGCTGCTGCGGGAGATGAAGCAGAATCATATTATTATTTTCTCCACCCATATTCTGCAGCTGGCCGCTGATCTCTGCGATGAGCTGGTTGTGCTGAATAACGGCACACTCCAGGAGATCCCGGCAGAAACGCTCCATAGTCCGGAATTCGAGGAGCAGATTATTGCACTGCTGAAGGATGAGCATCATGATTAGCACGCTGAAGGGGATTCTGGAAATCCGCGGGATGTCTGGCGCGAACCGGCTGATGTTCTATTTCAGGGCCATTCCCGGTCTCGGCAAGCTGATGCCGGCTTCAATTTATGCTGAGACTGCACTTAAGAAGACACTATCCGTATTTGTCTATATCCTGAAGGTAATCTGGGCATTCTTAACCAAATTTCTGTATTTGGGCATTGTCGTCTATTTGCCTGTCAAACTGCTTGGTGAAGATCTGGCTGAGCCGGTGCAGTACAAGCTATATTTACAAATTATAATCTGTTTGAGCTTTCTGGTTGCAGCGGTTTCCAGTGCGATTATTCTGGAGCCTAAACGTGATAAATACATATTCGTGAAGCTGATGCGGCTGCCGGCCGACAGATATATGCGTGCTACGCTGGCGCTTCGCGGCATTAGCTTTCCGGTTACTTTTATCCCGGCGATGCTGGTGTTCGGGGGCCTGCTTGGCGCTCCGCCCTGGCATGGAGTCCTGCTGGCGCTGCTGCTGACCTTCTGGCGTATCGGCTGTGAAGCGCTGCATTTGGTGATATTCGACAAGTACGGCATTGTGGTGGTCAAAAAAAACAGCTGGGTCCTGAGTGCGGCCGGAGCCGGCTATCTCCTGGCCTTTGTGCCGCTGATTGCGGGATTTGCGGTAGTGGACAGCCGGATGCTTTTTAATCTCCCTGTAGTCCTTGCGGTAATCTTGCCGGGAGCGGCCTGTGCACTCTATCTTGCCCGTTATCAGGGGTACCGGAATGCAGTGGATGCCGTTACGAAGATTGATGATCCGCTGCTGGATATGGGCAGGATGATGAAGGAGGCGCGCGAGAAGGAGGTGGCAATCCGCGAAGATGCTGCTTCAGAGCCGGGGAATCACGGGCAGTTTGCGGCGAAGAGCGGCTATGCTTACCTTAATGCAATCTTCTTCAAACGCCACCGGCGGTTTCTGACCAAGCCGGTGCGGCTGCGGCTGGGTATCATCGGTGTGCTGTTTGCCGCTGGCCTGCTGACGCTGCTGCTGTCGGAACCCGCTTTTACCAAGCTTGCGCATTATCTGATCAGTGCATTGCCTACTTTCCTGCTGATCATGAATTACACCTCGATCGGGGAGCGTGTCTGTAAAGCCATGTTCTACAACTGCGATCTCAGCCTGCTGCGTTACAGCTTTTACCGTGAACGCTCTGCGGTCTTAAGCAATTTCCGGATACGGCTGCTTCGGATCAGCCTGCTGAATCTGATTCCGGCAGCAGCGATCTGTGCTGCAGTGAATGTGCTGATACTGCTGTCGGGGGAACGCTGGGGCGCGGCGGATGCTGCTTTCTTTTGCGTGACTATACTCGCGTTATCCCTGTTCTTCTCTGTTCACCATTTGTTCATGTACTATATCTTCCAGCCTTACAGCACTGAGCTCAATGTCAAGAATCCGTTCTTCACGATTGTGAACAGCATTGTAGTGGCTGCCACCATTGTGGGCATGCAGTTTGAGAGCAGCCTGGGGAATTTCGCCCTGATCGTTGTGTTGTCTGCCGCCCTCTATATGCTGGTTGCCCTGATTCTGGTCTATAAGTTCTCCAGCAGAACGTTCCGCGTGAAATGACCGCCAGCACTGCTCCTGCACACTTCTATTATCAGAATCTTGATGTTATGATAGTAGCTCAAGTATAATTTTCACATGCTGATACGTGTATCGTGCGTAAGAATAGATCGGGTATTCAGAAGTAAAAGAGGTGTGTAAGTGAGCAGCATAACAGTGGGCAAGGTACTCAATAACAATGTGATCATTGCCCAGCATCCCCAATATGCCGAGGTAGTGGTGATTGGCAAAGGTATAGGCTTCAACCGCAAATCCCGGGACCGGATCAATCTTTCGTCCGTGGAGAAGATGTTCATCCTGCGGAGCCAGGAGGAGCAGGAGCAATACAAGCAGCTTGTACCGCAGGTGGATGAGAAGCTGATTGAAGTGGTCCAGGAGATTGTGCTGCATATTATGCAGAGCAGCCGCCAGGCGCTTAATGAGCATATCCATATTGCGCTTACGGATCATATCGCCTTTGCCATCCGCAGAAATGAGCAGCATATCCCTATACATAACCCGTTTCTGTATGAGACACGTGAGATGTATCCGGAGGAGTACAGTCTGGCAGAGTATGCGGTGGGGCGGATTAATGATGCGATGAAGGTTACGCTGCCTCCGGATGAGATCGGTTTCGTTGCACTGCATATCGTCAGTGCGCTCAGCAACCGGCACATCTCTGAAGTTAAGCAGCATTCGCAGCTGATCGGGGATCTGGTCGGGCTGGTGGAGGATAATCTGGAATACCGTATTCCGCGCGACTCCCTGGATTATTCGCGGATGGTAACCCATTTGCGGTTTGTGCTGGAGCGGCTGCGCCGGGGGGAGACTGTACGGGAGACCTCGTCGCTTGACGGGCTGATGAAGCGGGAGTATCCGGAGATGTATATGCTTGCCTGGAAGCTTACCAAGGTGATTGAGCAGCGTGTGCGTATTCCTGTATATCCTGCCGAAGTAAGCTATTTGACGATTCATCTGCAGCGTCTTGCCCAGAAGAAGGAAGATGAAGCGGGGATGGAGCCGGAGGAGAATATGTAAGCGATAATTTAGGCTTGCAAGTTGGAATTATCGGTGCTACAATGATCCCTGTTATTACCTAACAGAATACAAACGTGTAACTGATACGATCAGGCATGAGTGATTTACAGTATTACGGTTGTCCAGCCCCAACTCGGGGTATTCTAACTTTAGTGTTAGATGACAATCTGTGTGCTGTATTGCTCATGCCTTTTTTGGCTTCTGTTTGGATGAAACTTATGATTAGGAAGTGACTTTAATGTTCAAGAAACTATTTGGCGTTTTGCAGAGAGTCGGTAAAGCGCTTATGCTGCCTGTTGCCATACTGCCTGCAGCAGGTCTGCTGCTCGGAATCGGGAACATGCTGGTCAATCCGGATTTCCTGCAATATGTGCCGGCACTGGAAAATCATGTGGTTCAGGCAATTGCCACAGTCCTGATGAATTCCGGGCAAATTGTATTTGATAATCTCTCCCTGCTGTTCGCAGTCGGCGTAGCCATCGGGCTGGCCGGAGGTGAAGGTGTAGCCGGACTGGCGGCGATTATCGGCTTCCTGGTTATGAATGTAACCATGGGTACGGTTGTCGGCGTTAACGACTACGTGCTGAGCCTGAAGGACTTTGCGTATTCGCGTGTCCTGGGGATCCCCACGTTGCAGACCGGAGTGTTCGGTGGTATCCTAGTTGGGATATTGGCCGCTTCCATGTACAAAAGGTTCTTCCGTATCGAGCTGCCGTCTTATCTCGGCTTCTTCGCGGGTAAACGTTTCGTACCGATCATGACTGCGGTGACGTCCCTGATACTTGGTCTTGTGCTCACACTGGTGTGGCCTCCGATCCAGCACGGCCTGAACTATGTGTCGCAAAGTATGATCAACACGAACCTGACGCTGTCGGCCTTTATCTTCGGGGTAATCGAGCGGTCCCTGATTCCTTTCGGCCTGCATCATATCTTCTATTCACCGTTCTGGTATGAATTCGGCAGTTATATCGACAAGGCCGGAGATCTGGTCCGCGGGGATCAGCGGATCTTCATGCAGCAGCTTCGCGACGGTGTAGACTTCACGGCGGGTACGTTTACGACGGGTAAATATCCGTTCATGATGTTCGGGCTTCCGGCAGCGGCGCTGGCGATTTATCATGAATCTAAACCTGAGAACAGACGGGTTGTCGGCAGCTTAATGATCTCGGCAGCTCTGACTTCCTTCCTGACTGGTATTACGGAGCCGCTGGAATTCTCCTTCCTGTTCGTAGCTCCGCTGCTGTTCGCTGTACATGCTGTGTTTGCCGGTCTGTCCTTCATGACCATGCACATTCTTAATGTCAAGATCGGTATGACCTTCTCCGGCGGCTTCATTGACTATGTGCTGTTCGGTGTTATCCCGAACCGTACCGCCTGGTGGCTGGTAATTCCGGTAGGTCTGGTGCTGGCAGTGATCTACTACTTCGGGTTCCGCTTTGTCATCCGCAAGTTCAACCTCAAAACTCCGGGCCGTGAAGATGCTTCGGATGATGCTGAAGAAAGTAATACGGCTGATGTATCGCGGGCCGGCGACGACCTGCCGCGCAATATTCTGTCCGCCCTGGGCGGCAAAGAGAATATTACGCATCTGGATGCCTGCATTACACGCCTTCGCGTTGAGGTGAAGGACAAGACGGGTGTTGATAAGAACCGTTTGAAGAAGCTGGGTGCTTCCGGAGTCCTGGAAGTGGGTAACAATGTGCAGGCGATCTTCGGAACCCGTTCCGACACGATCAAATCACAGATCCAGGATGTTATGAACGGCAGAACACCAGCCGCTGCCCCGGCCCCTCAGCCGGAGCTTGAGCAGCAGACTGGCGAAGAGGGGGCAGCAATTGTCCCTGAGGATATTGTGTCGCCTGTAAACGGTGAGCTGCTGGATATTACCGAGGTACCGGATGCGGTCTTCTCACAGAAGATGACCGGAGACGGATTCGCCTTCCTGTCCCATGACGGCAAGATTGCTTCGCCGGTCTACGGTAAGGTCTTTAACGTCTTTCCGAGCAAGCATGCGATCGGCATTATGTCTGACGGCGGCAAGGAAGTACTCGTGCATATCGGTGTGAATACAGTTAAGCTAAAAGGCCAGGGCTTCAATGTTCTGGTAGCAGAAGGCGATCTGGTTGCGGCCGGACAGCCGATTATGGAAGTGGACCTGGAGTATGTGAAGGCGAATGCTCCTTCCATCATCTCTCCGGTGATCTTCTCCAATCTGCCTGAAGGATCTTCAGTAACACTGAAGAAGCCGGGCAAAGTATCCACCGGTGATAAGGACATCATCACCATCCAGTAAAATGTGCAAAGGCGAAGCGCTTCCATTATAATTAAAGGGAGCGCGGCCTTCACCATAAAGTAACTATCCTAAATTAATAGAAAGCGAGTTGGATATTATTATGCAAACAACTTTCAGAATTATTGACGAAGACGGAATTCACGCACGCCCGGCAACAGCCCTGGTAAATACAGCTACAAAATTCAAAGGCACTGAAGCATTCGCAGAAGCCAAAGGTAAAAAAGTAACCCTTAAATCTATCCTGGGCGTTCTGTCCCTGGGCCTTGAAGCCGGAGACACCCTGACCCTGATTACTGAAGGCAGCGAAGAAGCAGAAGCTTTGAGCGCACTGACAGAGATTATGGTTAAAGAAGGGCTGGGAGAAGTTCATGAGTAAAATTTCAGGAATCGCGGCTTCCGCAGGGATTGCAGTAGCCCGTGCCTTTATCCTGGAACATCCGGATTACACGATTACCAAAACAGCAGTAGCTGATGCGGACGCTGAGCTGGCGAAGCTGAATGAGGCTCTGGATAAATCCAGAGCCGAGCTGCAGAGCATCAAAGAGCGTACACTGGCTGAGCTTGGCGAGAAGAAAGCGGAGATCTTTGAATCCCATCTGCTGATTCTTGATGATCCGGAGCTGATTACGCCTGTTATGGATAAAATCCGCGAGGAATCGGTTAATGCGGACTATGCCCTGAATGAAGTTGCCGGACAATTCGTGGAGATGTTCCAGAATATGAAAAGCGCGTACCTGCAGGAACGTGCTGCCGATATGCGTGACGTAACCAAACGGGTCCTGAATCACCTGCTGGGCATTCACTATGTCAGCCCGGCTGAAATCAGTGAAGAGGTTATAGTCATCGCGCTGGATCTGACGCCGTCGGATACAGCTCAGCTTAACCGTAATTTCGTTAAAGGCTTCACCACTAATATCGGCGGCCGTACGTCACACTCGGCGATTATGGCCCGTTCACTGGAAATTCCTGCGGTTGTAGGAACCAAGAACGTATTGTCTCTGGTTAAGGCCGGTGATCTGGTTATCGTGGACGGACTGAACGGCGATGTGCTGATCAATCCGAGTGAAGCTGAAGTGGCAGATTACAAGGCCAAACAAGCTGCATATGACCTGCAAATTGCTGAGTGGAAAAAGCTCCGCGATGAGCCGACTGTATCCGCTGACGGCAAGCATGTCGAGCTGGCTGCCAACATCGGAACTCCAAATGATGTAACAGGTGTAGTGGAGAACGGCGGAGAAGGCGTTGGCCTGTACCGTACCGAATTCCTGTACATGGGCCGCGACAAGCTGCCTTCTGAAGAGATCCAGTACAATGCTTACCGCACTGTGCTTGAGAACATGCAGGGCAAGCCGGTTGTTGTCCGTACGCTGGATATCGGCGGCGACAAAGAACTGCCTTACCTGGAATTGCCTAAGGAAATGAACCCGTTCCTCGGTTTCCGTGCGATCCGTCTGTGTCTGGACCGTCAGGACATCTTCCGCACACAGCTGCGTGCCCTGCTCCGGGCAAGTGCCCATGGTGATCTGCGGATCATGTTCCCGATGATTGCCACACTTGGCGAGTTCCGTGCCGCACGCGATCTGCTGCTGGAAGAGAAAGCCAAGCTGCGTGAAGAAGGCAAGGAAGTCTCTGATCATATCCAGCTGGGTATTATGGTTGAGATTCCTTCGACTGCTGTTCTGGCAGACCAGTTCGCCAAGGAAGTTGATTTCTTCAGTATCGGCACCAATGACCTTATTCAATATACGATGGCTGCGGACCGTATGAATGAGTAGGTATCTTACCTGTATCAGCCATACAACCCGGCAATTCTCCGTCTGGTCAAAATCGTTATCGATGCTGCACACGCCGAGGGCAAATGGACCGGCATGTGCGGTGAAATGGCCGGCGATTCTACAGCGATTCCTCTGCTGCTGGGCCTTGGCCTCGATGAGTTCAGCATGAGTGCAACCTCCATCCTGCCGGCACGCAGCCAGATCTCTAAGCTGTCTGCAGCGGAGATGAAGGAAATGGCTGCCCAGGCGCTGCAGCTTGGCACCGCCGAAGAAGTAGCTGCGCTTGTGAACAGCCGCGTGAAGTAATCCGTTTACTCTTGTTTGACACTTTTCCAACTACTTTTGCCGGCCTCCGATTTAGGGGGCCGGTTTTTTTGGATGATGAGAAGTACCGCTGATCCTCGTAATATGCGACTTTCCCTTACTAAGTTTCCCTCCTTTAATAAATCTCACACAATAGAGGCACCACCTCACTTCGTACGGTCCAAATTGGCGGGAAGAGGGGCACAAATGCCCCTAAATTTCCCCCCTCCCGAGCAGGCCAAATAATGATCCGAGGGACATTTATATAGCATGCACGATAGAATCTGCGGACGGCCCGGAAGATTCCGCAAGGCCGGAACAGTTTTCCCCGGCAGTGTTATTTATAATGAATCTATTACTTCCGGAGGGTGGAACAGTACTTGAACAAATATAGTGCATCACAGATTTATTTGTTTATGGTGTTCATGATGTCACTGGCCAGCAGCACCATATTCACAACCTACAGCATTTATTATGTAACCGAGCTAGGCTTAAGCCCGTTCCAGCTTGTGCTGGTCGGCACGGTTCTGGAAATTACAGTGTTAGTATTCGAAGGAATCACTGGTGTTGTCGCTGATACCTACAGCCGCAAGCTGTCTGTCATCATCGGGATGCTCGTGCTGGGCTGCGCTTTTATATTGGAGGGGAGCATCATCTGGATTATGAAGCTTCCGGAATTGCTGCCTGCCTTTGGCTGGCTGCTGATGTCACAAATACTGTTCGGCCTTGGCTGGACCTTTGTCAGCGGAGCCGATACGGCCTGGATTGTAGACGAGCTGGAGGGAGAAGAGACCGGAAAGCTGTTTATGCGGTCCAAAAGATTTGCACTCAGTGCCTCTCTGCTTGGCATTGCAGCCAGCACTGGACTCTCTGTAATCTCACCGAACCTGCCATTTCTGACGGGCGGGGTCGTCTATCTTCTGCTGGGTCTGCTACTGATCCGGTACATGCAGGAGACAGGGTTCACCCGCCGGGAGCGCGAGCCTCACTCCTCGCCCTTGCGTGAGATGGGCAGAACCTGGGTAAGCGGTGCCTCTGTACTCCGGCAGCATCCGCTGCTTCTGCTGCTTACCGTTGTAACATTGTTTAACGGGGCTGCGTCTGAAGGATATGACCGGCTGTGGCAAATTCATCTCATCGAAGGAGTAGGCTTTCCGGATACCGCCTTATCCATGGCGGCCTGGTTTGGGCTGATCAGCGCAGCAGGTGTACTGCTGGGGCTGGCCGCTGTTTATTTTGCCGAAAAAACTAATGAACTGCAACATGAACGAAAGGTTTCAGCACTGCTGTTCATTCTGGCCACTGTCCGTATGTGCTGTATCGTGCTGCTGGCGCTTGCACCGGACTTCTGGGCGGCAGTCGCTGTGGTGCTGGCTCTGGGCGTAATCCAGTCCATCAGTGATCCGGTCTATACCACCTGGCTGAATGCTAAGCTTCCGGGTAAGAACCGGGCTACCCTGCTGTCGATGATCAGCCAGTCAGATGCTCTTGGGCAAAGTGCCGGAGGACCGGTTGTAGGCTACATCGGCAGCCGCGTGTCTGTCAGAGCATCACTGCTTACGGCAGGTGTTCTCCTCCTTCCGGTTATAGCGTTGTACGGTAAAGTAACACGCAAACGCTAGAATGACAACGCTGAAACGATCTGTTCATAAGCTTAAATACCCGGGACTTATTGCCGATATATAGAGGGTAGCAAGCCGATATAAATCTACCCCGTAACCCAAACCTGTGAACATAATGTTACATATTATAAGATAAACCGGAAGAAGGAACTCTCAGCAACTACCGCTTGCAGAGCCGTGCAAGTATTCCTTTTATAATATGTGGTAATAACTGGATGTTATAGAATGATCAGTTCTTCGCTACAGGCGCGGAGGGTACTAGGATGGTGATCTTGAATGAGCAGTAATTATATAAGTGCAGAATCAGTGATTGAAACATATGAAGGTAAAGACTTAGGGTTATCGTATACTCCGCAGTGCAGCATATTCAAAGTATGGGCACCGACAGCATTTGCCGTCTCGCTTGTCTTGTATGCCACTGGCGGCAACGGAATAGTGTCCCGCAGCGGGGATTACAGGGACGGCGGCCGGATTATCAATATGCGCCGCAGCGACGGTGGAGTCTGGGAGATTACAGTCTCCGGGGATCTCAAGGGCAAGTACTACATGTACCGTGCGGTATTTGCGGACGGGACGATCAATGAGGCCGCAGACCCGTATGCCACGGCCGTGTCGGCTAACGGCGTGCGGACTGCCATTGTAGATCTGCAGGACAGTAATCCGGAAGGCTGGGAACTTGACCGTTCTCCGGTACTTCCGCATCCGGCTGATGCCGTAATCTACGAGCTGCATGTCCGTGATTTCTCGGCGCATGAGAGCTCCGGCCTGAAGCACAAAGGGAAGTTCAAGGCATTTACGGAGACCGGATTGAAGGATTCCGCCGGGCTGGCACTGGGCATTGACCACCTGGCTGAGCTGGGGATTACTCATGTGCATCTGCTGCCGGTATTTGATTATCAGACGGTGGATGAGCTTAGCGTGCCGGGTGAAGCCCCGCGGTCGCCGCTGTTCACAGATTATAACTGGGGTTATGACCCCCAGCACTACAATGTGCCTGAAGGCTCTTACAGCACCGATCCGGCGGATCCGTTAACCCGCATCCGTGAATTTAAGGAGATGGTGCAGGCGCTGCACAGCCGCGGAATTTCGGTCATTATGGATGTGGTCTATAATCATACGTATTCAATTGAACAAGGCCCGTTCCAGCCGCTGGTGCCGGATTATTTCTACCGCCATGATTACAGCGGACGGCTCTCGGACGGTTCTGGAGTCGGGAATGAGCTGGCGACAGAGCTGCCGATGGTCCGCAAATATATTAAGGACTCCTTAGCCTACTGGGCTGCGGAGTACCATATTGACGGGTTCCGTTTTGACCTCATGGGGCTGATGGACAGTGTAACAATGCGTGAGCTCACTGAGCAGCTGCGTCTGGAGATTAATCCGAGCCTGCTGCTCTACGGGGAGCCTTGGACCGGCGGAGAATCTCCGCTGGCTTCCAAGACCCTGAAGGGCGTACAGCGCGGCAAAGGATATGCCGTCTTCAATGATCATTTCCGCTCGGCCATTAAGGGTGACAGTGACGGCTGGGGCAAGGGCTTCGTGACGGGTGAATACGGCAAGGAAGGGGCGGTAGCCTCCGGAATTAAAGGGGCCATCCATGAATTTACCGATTCGCCTGTGGAGACTGTGAACTATGTAACTGCGCATGATAATCTGAATTTGTGGGATAAAATTATCGCCACCCAGGGTCTGCGCCATGAAGCCCGACTGCCGGAGCTGGAGAACGGAAGACTGCGGGGCGGCGGCGATCTGGAAGCCGCACTGGAGCAGGCCGATCCCTATTTCGGTGTGGATCCGCTGGATGTGCTGGACAATGAGACGGTACGCCGCTCTCTGCTGGCCAACGGTATTATCCTTACTTCGCAGGGAGTGCCGTTCCTGCAGGCTGGCGATGAGCTGCTGCGCAGCAAATTCGGTGACCATAACAGCTACCGCAGCCCTGACTGCATTAATGCAATCCGCTGGGAGAACAAGAAGAGGTTCCTTCCGGTGTATCAATATTATAAGGGTCTGATCGGGCTGCGGCGGAGCCATCCGGCATTCCGTCTGCATGGACGGCAGGCAATTGAGCGCTCGCTGGAATTTCTCCGCTGTGAGGACGGTGTGGTAGCCTATATGCTGAAGAATCATGCCGGCGGAGATGTCTGGAGCAATATCGTTGTGATCTTCAATGCCAATATGGGATCTGTAATGCAGAGTCTTCCTGAAACATCAGGCTGCTGGAATATTGTAGTCGATCATACCCATGCCGGGTCTGAGGCATTCCGGCAAGCCGAGGGCGGCAGCGTAGAGGTTGCCGGCTTGTCGATGATGGTTCTGTACGATAAATACGGTGAGGCCGGTCCGCGGTCGAAGATAGTAGAGGTTCATTATGAACGGCCGGACGGGGATTACCGCGGCTGGAACCTCTGGGTCTGGGGCACAGGCATTCAGGATGGCCAGCAGGACTTCCGGCACATGGAGGATGGTCATGCAGTAGCGCGGATTGAAGTGCTCCCCGGTACTGCTTCAATCGGATATATTCTGCGGCTTAATGACTGGGAAGAGAAGGACGGAAGCGGTGACCGCTTCATCGACTGCTCCGGCATTGAAGAGCCGGTGAAGGTGATGGTCAGTGAACGCCAGCAGGCGCTTGCAGGCAGTGCGGACGAAACGCTGCCGATGATCAGCTAGATAGAAGCAACCATAAACAGGGTTGTTCCCGGATTGCCGCTTGATGGTAATTCTCCGGAACAACCCTGTTTGAATTTGTCTTCGGACCCAGGAAATCACTTGGATATACATCCGCAGCTGTGTCTCACTTTAGGGTGAGATTTTAACCCTTGGGCTGATTGGTATACGGTTCATCGACGGTCAGGCTGTATAAGTTAGCTTCATTGCCGCCATGATTCTTGGAGCGGTACATCGCCAGGTCAGCGGCACGGAGCAATTCATTGATGCTGCTGCCATGCTGCGGGTAGAGGGCTACGCCAATGCTGGCAGAGGTGTGAAAGCTGGAGCCTTTGTTGACTGACCACGATTTATTGAACAGCTGCAGCAGGCGCTGCAGCATTTCATCCAGCATTTCCGGGTTAGTAAAACGGTGCAGGACAACTGCAAATTCGTCGCCGCCGATCCGGAAAGCCTGGCCGGAGCCTTTGACCGTCTGCTGCAGCTCCCGTGAGAGCAATTGGAGGAACTCATCCCCCGCCAGATGGCCAAGGGTATCATTGAGCTGTTTGAATCTGTCGCAATCCAGCAGGGCCAGGGCAATCTCCTGTCTGCGTTCCTCCGGCTGGCTGATCAGATTCTCCATATACATTTTGAAATGGGCACGGTTGGGAATGGCTGTCAGATGATCATAAAAGGCCAGCTTATGCAGCCGTTCCTCGTATTGCTTACGCTGCGTAATCTCCCGTGAGACAAGCATGAACTGTGCCGGAAAAGCCCGGCTGCCGGAAATCGGGGTTACTTTGGTCTCCAGCCACACCCAGTGTCCTTCCGAAGAACGCATCCGCAGCTCGGACATCCGTGGAGTAGACTGGACAACGCTCTTCAGCTTGGCCCAGGAAATCTCGGCTTCACGGATATAGTTGGAGAGCGGTGCCCCCTTGCTTGGCACATAGCCCAGTACACTGGTATGGGAGGGCGAGGCATACAGGATCAGCCCGTTAGGGTCGGTAAGGATAATGAAATCGGACATCGTTTCACCGATCAGCTGATAGAGTGATTTCTCCTCCAGCATTTCGTTCTGCAGTGAGATCAGCCTGCGGCAGAGATAAATGATAACCAGCACCAGAAGGAACAGGAATAATGAATAGACACCGAACATGGAGCTTTTGAGGTTCTTGAACTCAAGCAGGACCTGCCGGGCATAGCTGTCAATCAGCTCTTCGGCATTATCCAGCGTAGAGCGGACTTCGTTCAGCTCCGTATGAAGCGCCAGGAGGGAGAATGAGTCAGGATTCCAGCCGCTCTGAGCCCGCTCTGAGATCACTTCCCGGCCGCCCTCCTTCCATTGCTCCAGTGAAATCCCGAATTGTTTCAGCTCAGCCCTCAGCGCATTGAGCAGCTGCTCACTTTGCTTCATGCCATTATAAGGGATGGTTACCGCATCCAGATTGTAGCTGGCAGTGCTGATCCGCTGCTGGGCCTGGGCATTATTATCCTCGAATTCCTGGGACAGCACACTCCGCTGCTCCGCTGTAATATTACTGCTTACCGAAGTCTGCAGTGCGATGGCAGCCTGATACAGATCACGGTCGGCATTAAGAATCAGCTCGGAATTCTGGTAAACATCGCTATATAAGGAGTCCGATAATTTGTTCATCGTATAGTTCAGGTACAGCAGGGAGGCGATGCTTGCGCCGACCAGAAGAACGGAGATGGAGGTGAATAGAAGGATCAATCTGCGTGTACTCGAGTTTTCGGAAAAAAATGCCATTGTTATCCTCTCCCCGCATAGAACTTTTGCGAAATGTACTGCTGTATCCTTGATGCATGCGGAACTTGTCCTTATGCGGAAAATAGCCTTTGCAGGCATGATAAAGAGAGTATGTACAGGCGTGTCTTGGAGCTTGGGGAGTATGAGCTGTTCCTCATCCGGAGTATTGCTGAAATAAATAATAAGCCTCAGCATATCCTGCTGCCGGAAGGCCGGTTCATGAAATAAACCCTGCCACCGGGAAGGAGTCCGCCTGAGACATACTGCCAACTTTCAATTTAACAATTATGTATAACCTGCCACTACCTAAGATATTCTGTTCTTTGAGTCCTATTACCCACATTTACTGCAAACGATACCCCCTGTAATCAATTTAGCATCATTTTTATTTTTTTCTGCCGGAACATAAAAATCCGCCAGCCTCAAAAAAAGATCTGAGACTGGCGGATTTTTGGCAAAGCCCATAGGCCTAACGGTTATAAAGCGGTTTGTTATTCGCTTCTGAGCGCGTAAATCGGCCGCATTCTTGCTGCCTTATTGGCGGGAATCATCCCGAAGACTACTCCGATGATCAAGGAGAAGCAGAAGGAGATCAGTACCATATTCCAGGATGTCGCCACATTTAAAGTGGAATATTTCCCGACAGCCCAGCTTGCGCCAAGTCCCAGGCCGACTCCTATCAGACCTCCTGTTCCGCTCAGGACTACCGACTCTATCATGAACTGCATCATAATGTTCATTTTCTTAGCCCCAATTGCTTTACGGATACCAATCTCACGCGTCCGCTCATTTACGGAGACAATCATTATGTTCATTATACCTATGCCGCCGACAAATAATGAGATCCCGGCGATGCCGCCGAGTGCCAGAGAGAGTGTAGCACTGGTCTCATTCACTGTTTCCAGCATTTCCTGCGAATCGAATACCGAGTAGGAGTTCTCGGCACCGCTGAACTTGGCATCCAGGGTGGACTCCAGCTTGGTTTTTACATCCTCCACATTGTCATTTGAGGTTGTGGTGATTGTAATGGAGCGGACCCCCTTGCTCTGGAGAAAACGTTCTGCCGTAGATATCGGAATCAGGATTTTCTCATCGCTGGAGCCGCCGCTGGTGGAGCCTTTGCTCTCGAGCAGGCCGACGATTTTGAAGCTGCTGCCGTTAAGCTGGACCTTCTGGCCGACAGGATCATCCGTACCAAACAGATCCTCTGCCGTATCTGATCCGATTAAAGCGACCTTCTGGCGGTATTCTGTATCAATCTCCAGCAGGAACCTTCCGGATTGGACATGGAAATCCTGAACATCCTCATAGGCAGGTGTAATTCCCTCTACGGATACAGAGACGTTCTCTGTTCCGTTCTTGGCAGTAACATTGCCGCTGATTACAGGAGACACATTCTCGACTCCTTCAATCTCTTTGAGAGCTAAGGCCTCCTCATAGGTTAGGGAAGTGGTAGCGCCGCGTCCCATAATGTTGACTGTCAGCTGGTTGGTCCCGAGGGAGCTCAAGGACTCTGTGATTTGCGAAGTTGTCCCCTGCCCGACAGAGACAAGGGCAATAACAGAGGAGACCCCGATAATTATGCCCAGCATCGTGAGGAATGCTCTTATTTTACTGCTGAGGATGCTCTTGAAGGCCATTTTCATACTCTGATACAGCATCATGATTGGGACACTCTCCGATCCTCTACAAGATCACCATCCTGAATCCGGATAATCCGTTTAGCCTGCTCGGCGATTTCAAGGTCATGCGTGATCAGTATAATAGTGTGTCCTTGCTGATTAAGCTCCTTGATCATCTCCAGAACTTCCTTGCCTGTCTTGGAATCGAGCGCACCGGTAGGTTCATCGGCAAGGAGAATCGGGGGAGCGCCGGCAAGAGCGCGGGCGATAGCCACACGCTGCTGCTGACCTCCGGACAGCTCGGACGGACGGTGATCAATTCTGCTCTCCAGGCCCACTCTGACGAGGGCACTTGTGGCGATTTCCCGGCGCTCGCGATGCGACATTCCCCGGTAGATCAGAGGCAGCTCCACATTCTCTACTGCCGATAATTTCGGCAGCAGATTGAAGTTCTGGAAGATGAAACCGATCTTCTCATTGCGGATTTGCGCCAGTCTGTTATCTGACAATTTGCGGATCTCCTGGCCGTCCAGGAAATAATCCCCTTCATTTGCCACATCAAGGCAGCCCAGCATGTTCATCAGAGTGGACTTCCCTGAGCCCGAGGGTCCGATGATGGCAACGAATTCACCGTAATCAATGTTGAAGGTGAGGCCCTTGAGGATCGTCATCGATTCTCCGGCCATTGTATAGCTGTGCTGCAGATTTATAACCCGGATTAACGGTTGTGAGGAACTCATCGTCCACCACCACCTCCGCTGAACCCGCCGCCGCCACCGCCGGAAGGCATTCCGCCGCCGCCGCTGAAGCCGCCGGTCATACCGCCGCCGAAGCCGCCGCCCATGCCGCCCTGCATCTGGGTCTGCTGGCTGGAAGAGCTGCCTGTCGAGATGACAGTTGGGATAATAACCTCATCCCCTTCATTTAAGCCGCTGACAATTTCGATGCTGCTCTCATTGTGAATGCCCACTTCAACGGCAACCCGCTTCTGGCCGGATGCTGTGCTGGTACCGGTTCTGCCGCCGGCTGTGCCGCCTGTGAACCCGCCGCCGTAACCGCCACCGCGTGCGCCTCTGCCGCCGCTTTGGCCTTCGCCGCCCTGCCATTCCCCGCCGGCAGCCTGACTGCCAGCCATATCGCCGCTTGGAGGACCGCCTGCTGCATCTCCGCTTGGGAACTGGCCGCCGGATTCATCCCCGCTAGGGGCCTGGCCGCCAGCAGCATCGCTGCTGCCTGCTGCTGCACCTGTGTCGCCTTCGCTCACAGGCACATTTACGAAATATTTGCCGCCCACTTCAGATACCGCTTCAATCGGAACGGTCAGAATATCCGTTTTCTCTTCAATCGTAATTGCCACTTCTGCGGACATGCCGACAAGCACACCCTCCGAGTCATTCAGCCCGACTGTAACATTGAATAAGGAGACACCGTTAGAAGAGGTTCCTTCTTTGGCGATATCAATAACCTTGCCGGCGAACTCCTTATCCTCAAGAGCATCAAGGGTAATTGTTGACGCCTGATCGAGCTTAATCTGGGGGATATCCAGCTCGTCTACCTGCACGGTTACACTTAAGTTCACATAGTCAGTCATAGTGAACAGCTCAGAACCGTTCTGGGCCTGCTCGCCGTCTGTAATGTTAACTGCGGTAATTGTTCCGTCAATAGGCGCAGTGAGCGGGTCCGGCGGAACCATGTCCTCATGAATATCGGCAATGGATTCCTGCTGCTCGGCAATGTCACTGTTAGCCTTGTCGATGGCCGTTTTGGCCGACTCCAGCTCTTCATCCGAGCCGTTATTCATCGCCAGTGTCTTGTAATTTTCCTGCTTGTTCGCAAGCTCTGTCTTGAGATTAGCCAGGGACTTCTCGGCTGTCTTCAGCTTATCCTCCATATCCGCCGCTACGAAGGTGATCAGCACATCGCCTTTCTTGACAACATCACCTTTCTTAACCATTACCGTATCCACTTCACCGGCTTCCTTGGTGCGGATGCTCTCACTGTTGATCGCCGAGACTGAACCGGAGCCCGAGACTCCGACGAGAATATCCCCTTTAGTTACAGCAGAGGTATTCAGCGGAGCGGCATTCACCTGCTTGCCCGAATCCGGCCAGAATACATAGCTCAAAACACCTGCAATAGCAATGACAACAACAGCTGAGGAGATAATAATTTTCTTCTTCTTTTTCATTCCGATCCTCCATCTTGCTCAAATATGATAAGGGTGTGCCTTGCCAGTATCTCCAATGCTTAAGAGCCGCTCTCACTGGTGCTGCCTGTACCTGTACCCGTGCCTGCAGATGCTGCAGTGTCAGTAGTGGAGGTTGCTTTGGTTACAACGTCAATGGAGTACACCTGTCCGCCAAGTTCTGTCCGCTGGCCCTGGAATTCGTCGTACAAGGTGAGCTTGTAAGTACCGCCGCTCAGGTTTTTGAAGAGAGTATTCGTAATGGTTGTGGTGTAGGAGCTGTAATTGCCTACCATCAGATCTGTCCCGAGCGACAGGGTTTTCTCGAAATATTGTCCATAAGGATCCGTGATGTGCAGAACCAGTTTATGGTCAAATGCTCCCATCTGGTAAGTTGTGTCCCGCGTAAGATTGTAGTTAAAGGCTATCGCCAGACTGGTAGTTCCCGCTGTTATGGTGCCTGTAGAATTGGAAACCGCCAGCGTATAAGGATACAGGGACACCGAGGTCAGATTAGAAGCTGGTTCAGGTATCGCTGGTGTCAGAGTCAACGCTGAAGTATTCACATAAGCTGTAGCAGCAGTTCCGGCTGTTGTCAGCTTGCCGCCTGCAATCTCCTGGCTGACATACAGCTGAAGGCCGCTGGTATCAACGCCTGCCGGGATATTCGCCCAGAAGGTGACCAGAGTCTTGCCTGCCGGACTGGTCGATGCATCCGACTGGACTGTAGTAGCCTCGAAATACTGCCCGTCTGCTGTTTTGAATTGCCCGTCAAGACGGGAAAGATCGCTCTGCCGGGTCTCTTCACTGCTCATTTCCACTTCACTGTAAATAAGATTATTGCTGGTTCCGCTGTAAACAGTGGTCGAGCGCTCCTTCACGCTGGCTTGTTTGCCGGTTGAGGTAATCTTGAATGATTCACCTGCGGCCAGAGGCGTAATCCCGCTGCTGAACCCGTCGGTTGTACCAAGGGAGAGGAACTGGACAGTGCCGGTGCCTGAGGCTTCCTGCAGGATGATCTGGGCCTGGCTGAAATTAAGCGAATAAGGCACACGGGCAAGAACCGTAAGCTGGGTACTGCCTCCAGGTGCAAGCACAGTACTGGTATTCTCGTTATACAGCTGCGAGGAAGCGCTCAGATCGCTCTGATCGACTTTAATAACACCGGTGAGTGCCGGCAAAGTAATAGTTTTGGAAGAATGGTTACTGATGCTGACCTTAGCCTGTACAAGATCTTCGCTGCCCCATGGCAGCCGCTGCAGGGAATTCAGCGTGACTCCGAAGGTGCCGTAGCTGTTGGTGATGCTGTTCTCGGTGGCAATATGGGTATTGCTCTCCAGTGAATAAGGGATCTTGAAATAGGCGACAGGTAAAATAACTTTCGTGGTACTGCTGCTGTTACTATCACCGCTGCCGTTGCTGCTGCTGGCCGCAGGAGCAACCATTTGCAGCTCCAGCGTATCCTGATTCAGCTCCAGCGGAACACTGGCAGTCAGCTCAATCAGCTTCTCCTCCAGCGGCTTCAGGGTCAGGCTGTTAAACGCCGTAGTTGTAACCGGGAAGGTGTAGCCTTCCGCTGATTTGACGGCAAGCTCATAGGCAGGCAAAGTAACTGCTTTGCTGCCGGTATTTTTCACGCGGAACTGATAGCTCCAGACGCCGTTTCCGTTATCCGCATGCACACCTGCTTTCATCAGCTGCATGTCAATAATATTGCTGTCGATGGACACCTTCTTGGTGTAACCCGCTGCCACTGTGAAGTTAGCTGTGCCTGCAGCAGGCAGGGCATACATGGCCACCGGGAGATAGAGCTTAAGCCCTTCATCCAGCTTGGCTACCTGCAGAGTCATCTTGGTTACGTTCATGTAAACGGGAATCTCGGTCATATAATAGAGAGTTTTCTTCTCCTGAGGCTGAACCTTGTACTCCGAGCTGCTGTCGTCGAGCGTTAGTGTGAAGGTAGAACCGCCTGAGGATTTGAGATATAAGCTGTATCCGGGGTCAGTAAGCACTTTGGTACCCAGATTCGTCAGGCTCACCCCTACTTTGGCGTAGGCTTTGCCGTTATATTTGTAGATCTGCACGGATTCGGCCTTCGTGTTGACAGGGATGCCGCTGAGCTGAACTTTTTTGGTCTCGCCAGTCAGTGCCGAGAGAGAATAATTAGCAGGAACCGTGAAGGTGCCGATGCGCTGTTCGTAATTCGCGGCGCTGAAATTCCAGCCGTACATATTAATTTTTAACCCTTTGGCTGAGCTGACGCTTCCGATATTTACATAATATGTAATGCTGGTGCTTTGCTTCGCAGCGATCTTCTTGACACTGCTGTCTGCGCTGATTGCGGTTCCCTTAATGAGGCTGCCGCTGGCCGTTGCAACCTTGGAGAAATAGTTCACCAGATTGACGCTGCTGCTGGAATTGTTGGTGTAAGTGAGTGTATAAGTGAGAATATTTCCGCCCGTCTGGCTGAAAATCCCAACCTCGCCAAGCTTGACGCTTAGTGCAGTTCCGAGCTTAATGGAGCTTAGGCTGTTTAATGTAGAGATTTCTGTTACTGCGGCTGCAGAGGTGCTGGCTGTGGCGGCATATGCCGTTGTCCCGGTTATCCCCGCGAGTTGACTTGCAGCAAATGTACTGAGTAGCAGCAGGACAAATGCCTTTCTTCGTTTGTGCATGAAATTCCCTCCCTGTATAAAAGCCGGCACTTCCGGAAGCTGCCGCACCTGAAATGCGGACAGCCAGGCTTTTCTATTTAGGAAAATTATCAAATCTGGCTGAATGTTCGCTGAAAAAAGCTTCCTCAAACCGCCCTGAAGCTTAAAGGAAGCTTAAAGGAAGATAAAAAATAGCCTAAATTTATGCAACTTGTCAAAGCTGTAGTTTTTGCATATAATAAAAAGGCATATCTTCAGTTCGTGAAGATTGAAGCTCATACACTAAATCATCATAAATGCATTGATGGAGAAAAGTACGCAGTGCCTGGCTTACAGGGAGGAAGCGCCGCAGATTGAGAGCGTTTCTAAGAGAGCAGAGCTGCCGAAGTTCACTCCGGAGCAGTTCCCTGAATTCCGTTCAAGCATTTCTTGGGGGAGACAGTAGGGGAAACCGGCCGCAGACCGTTATTTCTGTGAAAGTGAGACAGGTTTTGGCCGCACCGGAAGAGGGAATATTACTCCTAAGGGCAAGCGGTGCAGCTGTCTAATTAGGGTGGTACCACGGTCTTTTCGTCCCTTTACCGGGAGGAAAGGCCTTTTTTTGTTGAACAATACGCTATTTCGAGGGGGCAGTACGAGGCATGAAAGAGAAATTGGAGGCACTAAAGGCTGAGGCATTGGCTAAGCTGCAGGAAGTAACAGATCCGCAGGTTCTGAATGATTTGCGCGTCAAGTATCTGGGGAAAAAGGGTGAGCTGACCGAGGTTCTGCGCGGAATGGGCGGACTTAGCGCCGAAGAGCGTCCGGTTATCGGCCAGGTGGCCAATCTGGTGCGCAGCGCGATTGAAGAGGTTATCGGCGGAAAGCAGGAAATATTCCAGCAGCAGGAGACGCAGAACCGCCTGAATGCGGAGAAGGTGGATGTAACCCTGCCGGGCCGCGGCCTGCCGCAGGGCGGAATTCATCCGCTGACCCGGGTGGTCCAGGAGATCGAGGATATCTTCATCGGCATGGGCTATCAGATTGCGGAAGGCCCGGAGGTGGAGACGGACTATTATAACTTCGAGGCACTTAATCTGCCAAAGAACCATCCGGCCCGTGACATGCAGGATTCCTTCTATCTTACAGAAGACATTCTGATGCGCACGCAGACTTCCCCTGTGCAGATCCGCACCATGCAGGCTATGAATGGCGAAACTCCGGTTAAAGTCATCTGTCCGGGCAAAGTATTCCGCCGTGATGATGATGATGCGACGCACTCCTTCCAGTTCCATCAGATCGAGGGCCTTGTAGTCGGCCGCAATATCCGCATGAGTGACCTGAAGGGCACCCTGCAGCAGTTCATGAAGGAGATGTTCGGACCCAGTGCAGGCATCCGCCTGCGCCCAAGCTTCTTTCCGTTCACCGAGCCAAGCGTTGAAGTCGATGTCAGCTGCTTCAAATGCGGCGGCGAAGGCTGCCGGCTGTGCAAGCAGAGCGGCTGGCTGGAAATTCTCGGCGCCGGCATGGTGCATCCGAACGTGCTGCGCATGGGCGGCTATGACCCTGAAGTGTACAGCGGCTTCGCCTTCGGCGTTGGCGCTGAACGGATCGCGATGCTGAAGTATGGCATTGACGACATCCGCTACTTCTACACGAATGATATGGGCTTTGTGAAGCAGTTCAAGGGGATTTAGGGATTTGGCGGGGGTGCGCCTGAGCGTATTGAGCTTGGATATTAAGAAGTCGGAGGAAGCCGACGGACTATAGAGATGACTGTAATAGGAGGGCCGGAAGTCCAAATATTCTCTGCAGGAACACTGCTTTACAGGAATCTTTTATAGAACGGTTTGGCACTGTGGCTTTTTATATATCTGCTCTAAGCACGCCAAGCACACCCGGCATGGAGATAAAACCATCTGAAACAAAAAGGAAGGGTGCCAAAATGAAAGTATCAACCGCCTGGCTGGCTGATTATATATCGCTGGAGGGAGTGACCGCGGAGGAGCTGGCGGATCTAATCACGACCGCCGGCATCGAGATTGATGGCGTAGAACGCCGCAATAAAGGGCTGTCCGGTATCGTTACCGGCTATGTGAAATCCAAAGAAAAACATCCGGACGCCGACAAGCTGAACGTGTGTATCGTAGATGCGGGACAGGGCGAGGATCTGCAGATCGTCTGCGGAGCCAAGAATGTTGCAGCCGGACAGAAGGTTCCTGTAGCGCTGGTCGGCGCCAAGCTGCCTGGTCTGGAGATCAAGAAAGCCAAGCTGCGCGGCGTATTATCCCAAGGGATGATCTGCTCGGCCAAGGAGCTGGGACTGAACGACAAGCTGCTGCCGAAGGAGCTGCAGGAGGGCATTCTTGTCCTGCCTGAGAATACTGAGGTCGGCCAGGATATTCTGAAGGTGCTGGGGCTGAATGATGAGATTCTCGATTTCGATCTGACCCCGAACCGTTCCGACTGTCTGAGCATGATCGGCGCTGCCTATGAAGTGAGTGCCATCCTCGGCCGGGAGCTGCAGCTTGCGGATCCGGCGGCGGAGCTGGTAGAGACTGGCGGCAAAGCCGCTGATTCCATCTCGGCAACTATTGAAGATGAGCAATACTGCAGCCATTATGCTGTGCGCTATATTGCCGGAGTGAAGACTGCACCGTCCCCGCTTTGGATACAGAACCGCCTGATGGCGGCCGGGGTACGGCCGATCAACAACATCGTGGACATCACCAACTATGTGATGCTGGAATACGGACAGCCGCTGCATGCCTTCGACGGTGACCGGCTGGAAGGCGGCACCATCGGTGTGCGTTTCGCCCGGGAAGGCGAGCTGCTGACTACCCTTGACGGGCAGGAGCGCAAGCTGGAGCCGCAAATGCTTGTGATTGCCGACAATGCAGGGGCAATCGGCCTGGCCGGTGTGATGGGCGGCCTGTCAACAGAGGTTACGGCAGACACCGTTAATATCGTACTGGAATCCGCCAAATTCGACGGCGGGACGGTCCGCAAGACTTCACGCCAGCTGGGCCTGCGTTCCGAAGCCTCCCAGCGGTTCGAGAAGGAAGTCGATCCGAACGCTGTAATTCCGGCACTGAACCGTGCTGCTGCCCTGATTGCCCGTTATGCCGGCGGTTCTGTGCGGGAAGGAATTGTGCAGGCAGGCAAGGGCTCTGCTGAAGAGAAAGTACTGACCCTGTCGCTCGAGAAGCTGAATCAGTACCTCGGCACAGAGCTGTCGCTGCTCGAAGTCAAAACCCTGTTCGGCCGCCTGCATTTCAAATGCGGCGATGCTGCCCAGGGAATTGTGGAAGTACAGGTGCCGACGCGCCGCGGCGACATCAGCTATGATGTCGACCTGATCGAAGAAATCGCCCGGCTGTACGGGTATGATAATATCCCGACAACACTGATTGAAGGGACAACGACTCCGGGAGCGCTCACGCGGCAGCAGTTCCTCCGCCGTGAGCTGCGCCGTCTGCTGGCGCTTGGAGGCTATCAGGAGGTGATGGGATACTCCTTCATCCAGCCGGAGCAGAGCAGGCTCTTCCCGTCCCTTGCGGAAGGTAAGCTGTCCGTGAAGCTGGCTATGCCGATGAGCGAGGAGCGCAGCGTGCTGCGCACCAGCCTGCTGCCGCAGCTGCTGGACATTGCCCTCTATAATACCAACCGCCGCCAAGGCGATCTGGCACTGTTCGAGATCGGCAATGTCTTCTTCACCGAAGAAGAGACCCTCACCCGCCAGCCGAGCGAGCTGCCGGTGCTGGGACTATTGCTCAGCGGTACCCGTGCCGCCAAGCAGTGGAATGTGCCGGCTGAGCCTGTGGATTTCTTCGACCTTAAGGGTGCGGCAGAAACTGTATTTGCCCATCTCGGCCTTACGGACCGGATCATCTATGAAGGCAATGCTCCGGAAGGCTATCATCCGGGCCGCTCCGCTACCATCTACCTGCTCCAGGGTGAAGGGCGCGTGAAGATCGGCACGATCGGCCAGCTGCATCCGGAGCTGCAGCGTCAGCTGGATCTTGAGGATACTTATGTATCCGAAGTGCTGCTACAGCCGCTGTATGATGCTGCGCGTGCGCAGCTGCAGTACAGTGAGCTTCACCGCTTCCCGGGAATGGAACGGGATATTGCCGTTGTAGTGGATGCAGAGGTTCCTGCCGGCCAGCTGGTAGCTTCGATCCGCGAGCATGGCGGAACACTGCTGCAGAATGTGCAAGTGTTCGATATCTATACCGGGGGCAAGATGGAGTCCGGGAAGAAGAGCGTTGCGCTTTCGCTGCTGTACCGCCATACCGAGCATACGCTTACCGATGAAGAGGTTGTAGAGGTGCATGACAGAGTTGTTGCTGCACTTGAGCAAACTTTTGGCGCAGAATTAAGAAAATAGCAGGAATTGTGTAAAGCCGCAGCGAATCCATTTAGAAACCCAGATTCGCTGCGGCTTTCTGTTCTGTTCCAGGCGGCGGGGCTGGCTTATACGATGAAATGAAGACGTTTTTTTGCCAAAGATTAAGGAATAACGCTACAATAGTAGCAGGTATACCAGCTTAGAATCCGCACACATACAAAGGAGGGCACAACTGTGGCTATGGACCGGACTCGTGTCGCCGTGGAGATATACGGAACTTCCTATAAACTTGTCGGAAGCAGCACTGAATACATGAAGCAGGTTGCCCGTTATGTTGACGAGCATATGCATGCAATCTCCAAATCCCATTCCAGACTGGATACACCGCGGATCGCGGTGCTTGCAGCTGTACATATGGCAGAGCAGGCTATTCAGGTTCAGGATTTCAAGAATGAACTGAATATGCTGACTGGTGAACGTACCGAGCTGCGGGTGGAGGTGTCACGCCTGCTTGAGGTGCAGCGCGAGCGGCAGGAGGAATATGAGCGGCTTGAGGCAGCAGCGAAGGAAGAAGCAGCGCGGCTGATTGCCACGGCTGAAGAAGAACGGCTGCGCTATCTGGGGCTGGCGGAGCAGGAGCGCCAGCTGCATACCGAGCAGCTGCAGGCAGAGAAGGAAGCTGCGGCCTCCGGCCGTGAGCGGCTGGAGCAGGAGCTTCAGGCCCGCGACGCGGAGCTGAAGGCACTGCGGGAAGCGCACGAAGCGGAGCAGGCCGCAAGCCGTGAAGCTGCAAGGCAGGAGCTGGAGTCGGCGGAAGCCGCGCGCCTTGCGCAGCTTGAAGAGCTGACTGCTGCCCATCTGCAGGAGCTGGAGCAGCTGCGGGAGACGCTGACCCGTGAGAAGGCGGAAGCGCAGTCTGCTCTGGAGCAGGAGCTGGCCGGAACCAGGGAGGCTTTAAACGGCGAGATTGTGGCGATCCGCTCCGGCTTAAGCAAGGAGCTTGCAGATACGAAGGAAGTGCTCACCGCTGAACTCACCGGAGAGCGCGAGCTGCTTGAGAAGGAGCTGGCCAAGAATAAGGAGCTGCGGCAGTCCCAGGGGACGCAGGAGCACAGGCATAAGCAGCAGCTGCAGGAGCTGGAGAAGCAGCTCGGCGAGCTGCGCGGCGGAACCGGGCAGCTGCAGGCGAGGCTGCTTGCGCAGTACGAAGCTGTGCTGAAGCGGGAAGAGCAGCTGGGCGAAGAGCTGCGCCTTGCAGCAGAGCAGGGGCAGCAGCATGGCGTGGAGCTTGAAGAGCTGCGCCAGCGTTACGGGCAGTCCCAGCGTGAGGCGGCAGAGCTGCGTACGGCGCTGCAGGAGACAGCAGACAAGCTGACTGCAGCACTAGAAGAGCTGCAGTCAGCAACAGAGCTGGGCACTTTGCTGAGCGATGAGCTGGAAGGGCTGCGCCAGCGCTTTGAGCTGACGCAGGAAGAAGCGGCTGCCCTCCGCAAATCGCTGCGGGAGACAGCGGATAACCTCAGCCGTACCCAGGCGGAGTTTGACCGTACGGCACTTGAAGCAGGTTCGTGGCAGGAGCTGGCAGGCAAGCACATGGAGGACATCAGCGAGCTGGAGATGAATCTCCTGGAAGCTGAAGAGAAGTCCGCAGCCTTGCAGCGTGAAGCCGATACTCTGCGCGGACAAGCGGACGGAATGGTGCAGCAGCTGGATCATGAAGCTGAGAAGCGGGCCGAGGCGGAGCAGGAGGCCGCGCTTCAGCGCGAAGCTGCGGAGGCAGCCCGCAAGGAGCTGTCGGCGCTGCGCCAGCGTTATGAAGAGCTGATTGTCCAGTCTGACGATATTCTGCAGGAAGGCGAACAGCTGAAAGAGCGTTATGAGCTGCTGGAAGCCGAACGGGAAGAGGCGGCGCGGCGCCTGGAGGAGCTGTACGAGGCGGGCCGTGAAGCTGCTGTGGCTGCTGAAGAGCAGCAGGAAGCACTCCGGGAGACCAGGGAGCAGGAAGCCTCCTGGAAGCAGAAGTATGAAGTGCTGCAGGAGCGCGAGCAGGAGTGGAGCCGGCAGGAAGCGAAGCTGCGGGAAGAGATCGAGATCTGGCAGCAGGAGGCCGGTGAAGCAGAGGCGCAGGCGGAAGCGGTGAGCCAGTCGCGCAGTGAAACGGAGAGACAGCTTGGAGAGATCGGCGAGAGCTATGAGCTGGTCCAAGGACAGCTGCGGCTGGTGCAGGCGCAGTTCCAGCTGCGGGAGAGCGAGCTGGAGCAGCTCTCGCAGGAGCACCGCAGCCTGCAGGCGGAATATGCCAAGCTGCAAAGTGAATATAATGAATGGATTCAACTGATCGAACAGGACAGTTGAATGCGGACGCGTTACAGAAGGAGCAGTTTCAGGCAGAGGTTTGTCTGAGGCGGCTCCTTTTCTATGGCTTCAGGCCAAGCCTGTCCGGCAAAGACTTTGATTACCTGTGAACATGTAGACTTACAAGCAGCGGCTGTACGTTTTCTTATTTGAAAATCCTATGTTATAACTGTAATTTGTACAACTATAACGCTTCATTCCTGCGCAGGAATATTTATAATTGCACTTTGTACACCTATAAATGGCTTCTTTGCAGTAAAAGAACAATTTCCCTATTTTTAATAGTACAGAATACAGTTATCCCTAGATATGCGGGTTTTCGCCGGCTTTTAATTGCACAAAATACAATTAAAAGCCGCTGTTGGCTTCACGCTGCTCCTAAAGAGCGGTGCTTGACCAAAAGTGGCTGTCAAACCTCTTGATTAATGCTGCGCAGGCATCTGGTCTGCTGCACTGGCCACCAAAGTTGCGATCGTAAGAAAGGACATCATCATGAATAAATTTGCTGGAATAGGGACCAGTGCAGTTAAAAATCCAATTAAATACTGGAATAGGAACAATTCCGCGAGGTCACTTTACCGGAGCGAGTCAATCAAAGTCCTCTTATTTTACTCCACAATAATAGTGGCGCTCATCGCACTATGGCCGGAGCCGCACATAATCGCACAGGTAACCTCGAAGGTACCGGCCTCCCCGGGAACAATGACTTGCGAGGAATTCTTGGCATCCAGCCTCAACTTCATCTCGGGAACAAGGATGCCGTGATTGCCGCTCTCGTTTTTGAAGGTGATTTTGACAGGCACGCCTTTCTTCAGATGATATTCCTTCTGGTCAAAGCTGTAATTGGTTGCGGTAATGACAAGTTCCTCTTCAGCTGTGAGATTCGTTGCTGCTGCACTGTTGTTAGCGCTTCCGGAAGTATTGCTGCTGGTGCTGCTTCCGCAGGCTGAGAGCATAAGGGCGCAGACGATCGAACAAAGAATAGCCGTCTTTCTGAACATGTATATCCTCCTCAGAGTAGAGTGTGCAAAGGCTTTAAACAGCTATAGAATAAGTGACACTAGCATAGCTCAATTCCGCGGCGTTGTCCCGGATAATCTGCTAGCAGATTATTGACTGGAGCGCGACTCCAAAGTTTGTCGAAAATTGCAAAAAAATGATGCAAAAACAATTAAAATTCATTATAATTGAAACAATTATAATTTTAAGTTTTTATATTTTACGGTTAGAAGTAGGGGATCACCATTATTATAGCCCATGAATCACTGAGTGCCGAGAAATGGCACCGCAAAATTTTAACCGGATACTGGATCATTGTGTTCTGTATGCTGGCCGCTCAAATCCTGTTCATGCTGTCCTCCCACTCCTCTGAGACGAAATCAATCCTTATTCCCAGCAAGGGACATCTGTTCGTTGCCTGTAATCTGATGATTGTTGCCGCCATGGCCATTGCCGAAATCTGGCTGCGCACGGCTCTTCACTATCATAAGCAGGCTGTAGTGATCTGCGGATTCATTGTTTCTTATCTGATGTATTTCGTGCTGGAGCCGTTTGTTGACGGTGCCCAGATGACCCTGATGATGCCGATCATGATTGCACTGATTTATTTTGACAAGCGTCTGCTGCATTATCTCGGGCTGTTCAGCATCGTCTTTTACAGTGTGATTTATTTCGGGCTTGAACGCCCGCTGCTGGACAAACCGCTGCTGGAATTTCTGATGGTGGAATGTGTATTCATTGTGTTTGCCGTGATGGCACAGGCGGTGATTATCCGGGCCCGGGAAACCCGTGAGTATCTGGAACAGCTGACCCGGTCGGAGCAGGAGCTGATGGTCGAGCGGGCGATTTCCGACAAGCTGCTGAAGATGGATGCCTTGACCGGCCTGTACAACCACAAATCATTCCACGAATATCTCGACTCGCTGCTGGAGCAGTGTGAGAGCAATGGCCTGCGGCTGCAGCTGGCGCTGTTTGATATTGACAATTTCAAGCGTGTAAATGATACGTACGGCCATTGGGTCGGGGATCTTGTGCTCAAAGAGGTGGCGGCGGAGGTCCGCAGCCTGATTGGGCTGAATGATTTCGCGGCGAGATACGGCGGGGAAGAGTTTGCAGTGATTTTCACGGATAAAAGCTTTCAGGAAGCCTACGCTGCAATTGAAGAGATCCGGCTGGCTATTGCTGCGATGCAGCATCCATATGCCGGAGGGAAGCCGATTACGGTCAGTATCGGATTCTGTGATTATCAGCTCGGAGACGGTAAGGAAACGCTGTTCCGCAAAACAGACCATGCGCTGTACTCGGCGAAACGGGGCGGCAAGAATGCTGTCGTTACTGCTGCAGTGAGCCGTAAGGACGATTCTGCCCTGTCCTATGCGTAAGTTAATACACAAAACCCCCAGCTTCCGTTATAATCCGGGAATTGGGGGTTTCGTTGTCTGCACCGCCTGAGGCGGTGAGGCCGCTGTTATTTGCCTGCTTCAAACGGAGTGGATACCGGGAGAAACAGGTCAATAATACCGATGACCAGGGCTGCAAGCAGGGCTCCAAGAACGGTGACACTGACGCCGCTCACGATAAACTGGGCAATCCAGATTACCAGCGCGCTGACCAGGAAGCCGACGATGCCGCGGCCGAAAGGTGTTGCTTTTTTGCCGAAGATCCCTTCAACAACCCAGCCGAGCAGAGCAATCACAAGCGCAAGCACCAATGCGCTCCAGAAGCCCCCGACGGTGAACTGCGGAACAATCCAGCTGACCACCATTAGCATGATCGCTGCCACGATAAAACGGACCACATGACCTAAGAATCTCATTAAGCTAACCTCCTTTGGCCTTGCTTAAGGATTTGTGCGTTGTTATTGTGGCCGGGAGGGCGGTTTACTATGCCCAGAAATCATACCCAAATAGCGAAATCAGGCTAAATTAGGTATAATGTAACCATCTATGAAGGGAGCTGTGACGGTAATTGGACGACAAAATTTTGCATACGCTTGAATATCGCAAGATTTTAAATAAATTGATGCAGTACACACAGACGCCGATGGGGCGGCTGATTGCGGAAGGCTTGAAGCCTTCCGGCGATTTCGAGGGTGTGAAGCTGCTGCTGCAGGCAACGGATGAGGCGGCCAATGTGGACCGGCTGAAGGGGATTCCTTCCTTCGGCGGCGTGACCGATATCAAGCCTGCGCTGAAACGCGCTTTAATCGGCGGGATGCTTGGCACCGTAGAGCTGCTCTCTGTCGGCAATACAATCGGCGGAGCGCGCCGGGTGAAGCGGTTCCTTGCCGCGATGCATGATGATGAGGCAATTCCCATGCTGTTCGCGCAGAGTGATCTGCTGTCTGAGCAGAAGCATGTGGAGGATGATATCCGCCAGTGCATCGACGAGAATGCCGATGTGATGGATTCGGCAAGCCCGGAGCTGGCCTCCATCCGCCGGGAGCTGCGCGGCGGTGAGACGCGGATCCGCGAGAAGCTGGATTCGATGATCCGGTCCTCTTCGGTATCCAAGATGCTGCAGGACCAGCTTGTGACCATCCGCAGCGACCGGTTTGTAATTCCGGTCAAGGCGGAGTACCGCGCTCACTTCGGCGGGATAGTCCATGACCAGTCCGGCTCCGGGGCGACGCTTTTCATTGAGCCGGAATCTATTGTGGCGATGAACAACAAGCTGCGTGAGACCCGGCTGCGCGAGGAGCGGGAGATTGAGATCATCCTGCACCGGCTGACGGCGCTTGTGGGCGATATTGCCGAGGAGATGGCTTACGATATCGACATCCTGGGTGAACTGGACTTCATCTTTGCCAAAGCGCGTCTGGCGCGTGATATGAAGGCTACCCAGCCCCGCATGAATGACCGGGGGTATCTGCGTCTGCGTAAGGGACGCCACCCTCTGATTCCTGCAGAGCAGGTAGTCCCGCTTGATGTAGAGCTGGGCAACCAGTACAGCTCGATCATCGTTACCGGCCCGAATACGGGCGGTAAGACGGTTACCCTGAAGACCATCGGCCTCTTAAGCCTGATGTCGATGTCTGGCCTGTTCATTCCGGCAGAGGAAGGCAGCCAGATGTGTGTCTTCGATGCCATCTATGCTGATATCGGCGATGAGCAGAGTATCGAGCAGAGTCTCAGTACCTTCTCCAGCCATATGACCAATATTATCTCCATTCTGAAGAATATGACACCGAAGAGCCTGATTCTGCTCGATGAAGTAGGAGCAGGGACAGACCCGGCGGAAGGCTCGGCGCTGGCGATTGCGATTCTGGAGCATATCCACCGTACCGAATGCCGGATGGTCGCTACTACGCATTACAGCGAGCTGAAGGCTTACGCTTACGAACGCAAAGGCGTGATCAATGCCAGCATGGAATTCGATGTGCAGAGCCTTAGCCCTACGTACCGGCTGCTGATCGGCGTGCCGGGACGAAGCAACGCCTTCGCGATTGCTGAACGCCTCGGGCTGCCGAATGTCATCCTTGAGCATGCGCGCGGTGAGGTCAAGGAAGAAGATATGCGCGTCGAGCACATGATTGCCTCGCTCGAAGAGAACCGGCTCAGCGCGGAGCATGAGCGCGAGCGGGCTGAAGGCCTGCGCCGTGAAGCGGAGGAATTCCGCAAGCGGCAGCAGCAGGAGCTGGAGAAGCTGGAGAGCCAGCGTGACAAGCGCCTGGAGAAGGCGGAGAATGACGCCAGCAATATTCTCGCCAAAGCGCGCAAGGAAGCTGAGGAGATTATCAGCGACCTCCGGCGTCTCGCAATGGAGGAAGGGGCTTCTGTCAAGGAGCATAAGCTGATCGAAGCGCGCCGGAGACTGGATGAAGCGGAGCCGGCACCGCGCAAGAAGACGGTCACCCGCAGCACCGTCAAGGCACCGCGGAAGATCCAGCCCGGGGATGAAGTCAAGGTAGCTAACGTAAACCAGAAGGGTTATGTTGTGGAGCTTAGCGGCACTAAGGAAGCGGTCGTACAGTTCGGCATTATGAAGATGAAGGTTAATCTGAGTGATCTGGAGTTCCTGGCTTCTGCGCCGGATGCTCCTCCTCCTGCTCTCCGCCGGGCTACGACAGTGAAGCGTACGCGTGACGAGAACATCCGCACAGAGCTGGATCTGCGCGGGGCCAATCTGGAAGAGGCGATCATGGAGACCGACCGGTTCATCGATGAAGCTTTCCTTGGCAATCTTGGGCAGATATCCATTATTCACGGCAAAGGCACAGGGGTGCTGCGGACAGGAATCCAGGAGTATCTGCGTAAGCATAAGCATATCAAGAGCTACCGGCTCGGGAATTACAATGAAGGCGGCGCGGGCGTAACCGTAGCTGAACTGCAGTAGCGTCCGGCAGAAAGAGGGAGAAGCATGCAAGATAATATTGATCTTTTGCTGGATCATCCGCTGGGAGCGCTGCTCGGCTACTTCACCGTGGCCATCCTGGGACTGGTAGTATTCCTGTCCTTCTTTGAAATGGTGACCAAATACAACTGCTGGGAAGAAATCCGCAAGGGGAATATTTCTGTAGCGATGGCTACCGGCGGCAAAATTTTTGGCATCTGCAATATTCTGCGCTTCAGCATTGAGGCGGGAGCTTCCATCTACGAGACGATGAAGTGGTCGGTTGTAGGCTTCCTGCTGCTGCTGCTGGCCTACTTCCTGTTTGAATTTCTGACCCCTGTTTTTTCTATTGATGACGAGATTGCCGCGGACAACCGGGCCGTGGGACTGACAGCGATGCTGATCTCCGTTTCCTTGTCCTATGTTATTGGTGCTGCTATATTCTGAGTAGGGGAGTAGGGCCTATGAAGCTGCTGATCCGGATTTTGTTTTTGTCCGCCCTGGCATTTGTAGCGGCCGGCATTATTTATATAACGATGAACTGAACCTAAATGTGAGGATAGAAGGAGATTATACAGATGGAAACAACAGTATGCCCTTGGTGCCATACAGAGATTGTATGGGATGAGGAGTTTGGTCCGGAGGATACCTGTCCCCACTGCAACAATGAGCTTAAAGGCTACCGCACCGTTACAATCGGAGCGGAGGATCTTGAAGATGAAGAGCTGGAGGCTAAGGTTGAAGAGGATTCCGCCCAGGATGAGGCAAGCGACGACAATTTGTGGGATGACGACGATAAGGATAGCGTTGTGCCGATCTGGAACACACTTGTCCAGTTCGGCGACGATTATGATCTGACGCATTATGAGCAGAGTGTGGCAAGCCTGCTGGCTGCACAGCTGGAAGCGCCGGAATGCCCGCAATGCCATGAGCTGATGCTGCACTCCGGTACTCAGCAGGTGAGCGGATTCATTCCGGCTACACCTGAGGGGCTGAACGGCGGAGCGGTGCTGAAGCCGCCATTCTCGCTGAATATGTTCGTATGTCCGTCTTGCTTCCATGTACAGCACAGTCTGGCCCAGGAAGACCGCATCCAGCTGGTGCGCAATCTCAGCACAGCTGCCGAGTAAGCCTTAAGATTCATGCTTTGCCTGCAATCTGGACATGTTATACAGGAGTGTCCAGATTAGCAGGGAGGTACAGCGATGCGAGGTTTATTACGGAATCAGGCGGTGCTGCTGCTCGCCGTAGGCGGGCTTTATTTGCTGGCTACTGTGCTGGCAGGGACTTTTCTGAACGTATATCTGTGGAAAAGCCGGCAGAATTTCGCCATGATCGGCTGGTTTACGGCTGCGCAGCAAATAGCCCTTGGCTTAAGCTTCTGGCTGGGCGGCAAATGGGTGAAGGAGCATAACAAGATGAATGCCCTGCGGCTGGGAATTGCCGTTTCGGGCTTTTTTTATTTGCTGGTGCTGTGGCTGCGCGGGGAAGCGGTGCATTATATCTGGCCGCTTGGGCTGACGCTGGGAATATCCATCGGCTTCTACTGGCTGGCCTTTAATATTGTCTTCTTTGAAATTACTGAGGCCGGGAACCGTGACCGGTATAACGGCTGGATGGGGCTGCTTGGTTCACTTACGGGAATCGCCGGACCATGGGTGTCCGGTGTGCTGATATCCTATTTTCAAGGGGAGCGGGGCTATCGTGTTGTATTCATCCTCTCGCTTTGCATATACGGAATAGCTGCTCTGCTTAGCTTCGGGCTGGAGAAGCGGCCGCGCGGCACGGCCTATCTGTGGCTGGAACCCTGGCACGAGCTTCGCCGCCATAAAAGCCCGTGGAAGCCGGCAGCAGCGGCACTATTGTTCCAGGGTATCCGCGAAGGGGTCTTCTCATTCCTGATCGGCCTGCTCGTATACATAGCCGTTCAGGAGGAGAGCAGGCTGGGGCAGTTCGCCCTGATTACCTCCGCCGTAGCGCTGATCAGCTATTATGCCGCAGGGAAATGGTTCAAGCCCGGCCGCCGCTCCGGGGGGATGCTGGCCGGCAGCCTGCTGCTGGCAGCAGTGATCCTCCCGCTGCTGTGGCGGGTGAATTATACCACCCTGCTGATTATGGGGATCGGCACCTCGCTGTGCCTCCCGCTGTATATGCTCCCGATGACCTCGACCAGCTTTGACCTGATGGGCCTGTCTGAAGAAAGTGCCGGAAAGCGCGTAGAGCTGGTAGTGCTCAGGGAGCTTAGCCTGATGAGCGGGCGCCTGCTGGGTGTCTTGGTGTTCATTGCTGTGCTCTCGGTGAACGAATCCCCGCAGGTCATTACCGGACTTATGCTGGTGCTCGGCGCAGCTCCGCTCGGAAGCTGGCTGGTGCTGCACCGGTTGCTTAAGCACAGGGATTACAAAATAAGTTAATATCAAACATGAAGGGAGAGGCTCCCTTGGCCAAGAAAAAAAGCTACAGCCTCAGAACAACAGTAGCGGTGATGGTCTCTGCCGTGGTGATACTGGTGCTGCTGGTCTTATATTTTATCTTCCGTAATCAGATCATTCCGCAGACCCGGCATGCACTGGAGGATAAGGCGATTACGATTGCCCGGACGATTGCGCTGATGCCGCTGCTGTCTGAAGGCTTAAGTGAAGGGCGGAGCAAGGAGATTCAGGCCTACACGTCCAAGATCACCAGGCGTAATGATATATTGTTCGTCGTGGTGCTGGATATGAACAGCATCCGGTATTCCCATCCGGATCCTGCCAAGGTCGGCCAGCCCTTCGTAGGCGGGGGGCAGGAAACTGCGCTGCGCGGCCGGGAGAGCATCTCCGAGGGTACCGGGACACTGGGCAACTCGCTGCGGGCGTTCGTGCCGGTGTATGACGGCCGGGGCCATCAGCTTGGCGTTGTAGTGGCCGGGTTATCGATGGAGCGGGTGGAGCGGCTCGTCCGGCAGAATGAATGGACGATTATACTTATACTGATCTCAGGCGCGCTGCTTGGTGCCGGAGGCGCGTATGTTCTGGCGCGGAGAATCAAGCAGATGATCTTCGGCATGGAGCCCGCAGATATCCTGAGGCTGCTGCAGGAGCGCAGCGCGATGCTGGAGTCGACACGCGAAGGGATTATCACCATTGACCAGGAAGCCCGGATTACGATTATTAATAAAGAGGCACACCGGCTGCTGAAGGCAGCCGGAATCAGCGGAGCTGCGGTGAACCGGCAGCTGGCCGATTACTGGCCGGAGCTGGACCTTGCAGAGGTGCTGGTCAGCGGGGAAGCGCGGCAGGATCAGGAGCTGGAGCTGGGCGGGATTTCCCTGCTTGTAAGCAGCCTGCCGGTGCTCGTGGACGGTGAAATTGCCGGAGCCATCACCACGTTCCGGGATAAGACGGAGCTGGCTGTACTGGCCGAGCGGCTGTCAGGCATCTCTGTCTACGCCGATGCGCTGCGGGCTGGTGCCCATGAGTTCATGAACAAGCTGCATGTGATTATGGGCATGACACATATGGGCCTCTATGATGAGCTGCAGCAGTACATTCTGGGTACTGCCGGTGATTACCAGAAGGAGATCGGCGCGATAACGCGGGCGATCAAGGACCCGGTAATGGCCGGTTTCCTCCTCGGCAAGCTGAGCCGGGCGCGTGAAGCGGGCATTGAGCTGCTGCTGGCCGGGGACAGCTATTTACCTGAACCGGCTGATCCGCAGGTAAGCCATGAGCTGATTACCATTGCCGGCAACCTGCTGGACAATGCCATGGAGGCGCTCAGCGCTTCTAATAAGCCCGGGAGAGCGGCAGGCGCCGGCAGCAGGCAGGTCATGCTGGCTTTCCGCTATGAAGCGGGCCGGCTGCTCTGCGAAGTAAGCGACAAGGGTCCGGGGATTCCTGCGGCGCTGCAGGAGCAGATCTTCGCCCAGGGCTTCTCCACCAAGGGCGAGCAGCGCGGAATCGGGCTGTATCTGGTCAGGAAGAGTGTGGACAAGCTGCAGGGCCGGCTTGAGCTTGCTCCCGGGAGCGGGGCGGGAACGCGGTTTACCGTGGATGTGCCCTATGCAGCTAAGGAGGGAGAGAGCCTGTGAACCTTAAAGTACTGATCGTTGAAGATGACCCGATGGTGGCAAAGTTCAACCGTCATTATGTCGAGCAAGTGCCGGGCTTTGAAGTTGCCGGCTGGGCCGCAACAGGCGCTGAGGCAGTGAAGCTGCTGGCTGAGCAGGATATCGATCTTATGCTGCTCGACATTTATATGCCGCAGATGAGCGGGCTGGAGCTGTTATCCTCACTGCGGGAGCAGGGAAGCAGGGTGGATATCATTGTAATCTCGGCTGCCAGTGATAATACCAGCATCCGCAAGGCGCTGCAGAACGGGGCCGTGGATTATCTGATCAAGCCCTTTGAATTTGCCCGGTTCCAGGCGGCGCTAACCTCATACCGGGAGGACCACCAGCTAATGCACCGGGAGCATCTGAGCCAGGAGCAGCTGGATAAGCTGCTGCGTCATACCGCGCAGGATGCAGAGGGGGAGGCGGCCGCGGCGCTGGTCTTGCCGAAGGGTCTAACCGAAGGCACCCTGGAGAGCATCTGGAGTATCATTAAGCAGCTGCAGAGCCCGGTGTTCTCCACGGAGGAGATCAGCAGCCAGGCGCCGATTTCGCGGATCTCTGTCCGCAAATATCTGGCTTTTCTCACTGAAGCAGGTGTTCTGGAAATGGAGCTCAGCTACGGAGCGGTGGGCAGGCCGGTGTATATGTATAAGGTGAGGCCGGAAGGGCATGAACTTATTAGTAAATATATCTGAGTAACAGGCTCCAAGAGACTATTCTAGCTCCACAAGCAATAGTTTTTTGTTTGTAGTTTAGCATTACAAGCGTTACGGACATGAGAGACGTTAAGTTATGTAAAAGCACCTGAGTGCCAGTTCTTCCGGACACCAGCGCCGTTATTTCGCCAGAAAAGTGTAGCTAGACAGAGAAAAACGGCAGATAAGGGCCGTGGTGTCCGCAAACCCGTCAAATAGGCCGATAATGAGCTGATAAGGGCCATGGTGTCCGCTCAGGCCTCCTCCCTAACTAACTGAGAGATGGCGGAGAGGAGAGGTGACCGGTGTGAGAGCGGCAATACAAACAAAGGGAGCGTAATATGGAACTTCACGAAGCATTAAACAAGGTCAGGGACAGAGAGCAGTTTACCGAGTTTATCGGTTTGTTGGCCAAAGATCATTCCATCAATTCCGGTGAATGGGAGAATAACAGCGTTGAGGCTTTTCTTGAAGCCATTAAATCCTGGGTAGAGGACATGGACGGGTATTATGACAATAACAAGCTGCCTCTGCCTCAAAATATCAATTGGAACTTTATTGCGACTCTATTTTATGCCGGGAAGCTTTATGAATAAGCGCAAAGCCTTCTCACATACCTTCCCTGCTCACGCTGCTGCTGATGATACAATAAAGCTCTAGCTCCGCGGCAGCTTGCCTCCATATTGCGCCCGCAGCTGCTGCAGCCGGTCCAGCTTGTTCAGGCTGTGCTCCCGGTTGAGGAGTCCCACTCCGAGAATCAGATTCTCAATGATGTAAGTGGGACCGACCATCGAATGGAACTCCCATACCTCCCCACGCCCCGCATACAGCACAATATCTGCATCCTGCGACCGCGGGAAGACCAGCCTGTCGGTAATCAGAATTACCTTGTAGGCTGCCTCCCGCGCATGATCCAGAATCACCTCGATCTCCGGCAGAATTTGCACGAATCCGAAGACTAATACAACATCCTGCTCACTGGCATGCATTAAGGCTTCAAGCAGCTCGTGGCCGCTGGAAGCCATTTTGCGCAGCTGAAGGCCGAAGCGGGCCATCCGGTACATCATCAGCTCCGCCAGTCCCCCGCAGGGTCCGGGGCTGTATACATAGATAATCCGGGCAGCGGATAATGTGCCGACCGCAAGCTGCAGCACCTCATCCTTCAGATAACGCCGCGTCTCCTGCAGATGATGAGAGCAATTATCCAGCAGTACCTGGGGAAGGGAATTATCACTGGACCGTTCCATCGCATCACGCATTTTCACCGAGGGCGTTGACTCAAAGCGGAAGCGGAGCCGGTTCTTGAAATCCTTGACATGCTTATAGCCCGCCGCTTTCCAGAAGCGGGAGACGGAGGCGATGCTCAAATGCAGCTCGTCAGCCACTTCCTGTTCGGTCATATATAACACCCGTTGTTCATTTTTCTGTATAAAGTCGGCAATGATGCGCTGATTGGGCGAGAACGGCCGCTGGTTCCAATCCTTGTACATGTGCTGATTCCTCCCGGCTGCTCTTTTCCCCACACTATACCGCCTGAAGATGTTGTAAATATTTTTACAGCGTTAAATATAATGAAAAAAACATTACCCCGGCTTAACAATTGAAAAAACCTGTGCTGACATGCCCTTCCTATAATAAAGATAAATTCTTGTAGGGAGGAAAATTGCAATGAGTACGTTAAAGACCCGTTACATGCTGACTGATTCCCAGAAAATGATGATTTTTGTGCTGTCGATGTCGCTTTACGGCTTGTCGAATATGTTCACGGAGCTTGTGCCGAGCATTCAGCTGGGGCCTGTTGAATTGTCTATTGAATACTTCGCGTTCATTCCTTTGACGCTGTGTATGCTGTTCCATCCCCTGTATGCGGCAATCGGTGCGGCTGTGGGGGAAGTGATCTTCGGTGAGCTGATGCTGGGACAATTCGGCGGGCTGGGTGAACTGGAGAAATTCATTACCTTCTCTCTTGCGATGTATACGGCAGGCCTGATGGTATCCGATCCGAAGAACCGCAGGCAGGTTGGGGTTGCCGCTATTACCGGAGTTATTATTCACCAGTTCTTCAGCTCAGCGGTGGATATTGTGAAGGTGTGGGTCGGTGTGGAGGAGCTGGAAGCGGTCAAGGGTCTGGCGGAAAGTATTGTAATTATCGAGGGTGTCGGGTTCCTGAATGATGTGCTGTTCTCGGGTATTCTGTTCGCGCTGCTGCCTACGATGTATCTGGTTCCCCGTTTATACGGTAAAATCGAACCGCTGCTCGGCATGAAGCCGCGGGAGCGGAACATGAAATATGCCACCGGCGCCTGGCTGTCCCCGAAGCTGGTCATTGGCGGTACGGTGCTGGTGATGATTGCGCTGGGTGCAGAACTGCTCTCGGAATCCGGCTGGAACTTTGGCGATTTCGAGCTGGCCTGGGCAGAATCTAATGAGAGCAGTCTGATTTGGCTGAGTATGCTGGCAGCGCTCATCGTGGCGGTTATAACAGTTCTGTCGCTGCTCCGGCGGGCTGCGCGCAGGCGGCAGGAAGCGGGCGGGGCCGATGCGTAAACCGGTCATAGAGCTGAGCGGAATATCCTTCACCTATCCGGGAGCTGAACAAGCTGTGCTGCAGGATGTATCGCTGCGGCTTATGAAGGGAGACTTCACTGCCGTGATCGGCAGCAACGGGTCGGGCAAATCTACGCTGTGCAAATGCTTTAATGGACTGATTCCGCATTATTACACGGGTGAGTTCAGCGGAGAAGCGGTAATCTGCGGGAAGCCGGCGGCGGGGCGGAGTGTGGCTGAGCTATCCAGGCATATCGGATATGTCTATCAGGATTTCGAGAATCAGCTGGTCCGGCCGACCGTCCTGGATGATGTGTCCTTCACGCCGCTCAATTACGGCTTCGCAGATTACAAAGAGCGGGGGGAACGGGCGCTGGCACTGACCGGGCTGAGTGAGCTGCGGCATGAATTTGTCTGGCAGCTGAGCGGCGGGCAGAAGCATCTGCTAGCGCTTGCAGGGGCACTCGCGATGGATCCGGAGATTCTCGTTATTGATGAACCGGTCGCCCAGCTCGATCCGCAGCATGCCCGCCACATCTATGATATTCTGCGCAGGCTGAATGAGCAGCACGGCAAAACGATTGTGGTTATTGAGCATCACGCGGAATTTATCGCCGAATACTGCCGGAAGGTGGTTTTAATGGATAATGGTTCAGTCCGCTGGCATAAGCCTGTACGGGAAGCCCTGTCTTCTGTACAAGAGCTGCTCGCACTGGGGATCTATCCGCCGGATGTCACCAGAGCAGCCTGGATGCTGCAGCCAGGCGGATCACAGGAGAGGCTGCTTCCGCTGAGTGTGGAGGAGGGCAGGCTGCTGATGGTCCGCCGGGCCGACCTGCCGGAGGAGTCTGCTCGCGCAGAGCTTCCTTACGGGCAGGCTGTCACGGACATCCGGCAGGGAGAAACGATCGTGGAGCTTAACAGTGTCCAGCTGTCGTACCGTACGATTCACAAGACGCTCCATCCCGTGCTGAACGGTATAGAGCTGAAGCTGGGGCAGGGCGAGTCTGTCGCGCTCATCGGAAATAACGGGGCAGGTAAATCCTCCCTAATGAAGCTGATTGCCGGGATTGCCAGGCCGTCATCCGGCACTGTGCAGGTCAACGGAATGACCGTGAACGGGCTGCCGCCCGAGCGGCTGTCCGGGACTGTGGCCTATGTATTCCAGAATCCGGAGGAGATGTTCATCGAGGACTCCGTGGAGAAGGAAATTGCCTATTATCTGAAGGCACGGAAGCTGGCGGATGCGGAGGCCAGAACAGCAGAGATGCTGGCATCGTTCCGGTTAAGTGAGCTTGCCGGTCGGGATGCCCGCCTGCTGAGCGGGGGCCAGCAGCGGCGGGTCTCGCTGGCGGTTGGCGCCGCTGTCCGTCCGGCAATTATGCTGCTGGATGAGCCTACAGCCAATCTCGATATTTCCACCAGGCAGGAGATGGTCAGTGTGCTGAAGACGCTGCGCAGTCATGTGAAGACAGTGGTCATTGCCACCCACGACATGCAGCTGGTGTCCGAATGGGCCAGCAGAATTATCGTTCTGCATCAGGGACAGATCATCGCTGACGGAACGAAGGATGAGATCTTCGCTGACAGCCTGCTCTTAAGGCGAGCCGGGCTGGCAGAGACGCAGCTGATGGAGCTGGGCCGGAATCTGGGGCTGCCGGGCATTTGCAGCAGTCTGGAGCAGTTCGTCAGCCGGGCAGAATTACAGAGGGAGGCTGCAGGAACCTATGGAGGCTGTTAAGAAGGCGCTGGACCGGATATCGGTCGAACAGATTAAGCTGCAGCTGCTTGGAACCGCCTATAACAGCAGTGCTACGTTTCTCGGGCGGCTTGACCCGCGTACTCTGCTGATATGGTATTTGTTTTTTGCCATCGTGCCTTGGTTTGTCCATAACCGTACAATCCTGTTAGGCATGTTCGTGCTGATGGTTATAACCACCGTTCTGTCGCGCGTCAGCCCGCTCATTATCTTCATCCTCTGTCTCGGCTTAACCGGCCAGATCGGCTGGATGTTCCTGCTGACGCTCTTTTTCGGCGGAGGGACGGAATCTCTGCTGCCAATGCTGACCTTGACGCTGAAGCTGTCCGTCATTTCCCTGGCGAGCATCACGGTGTTCTCCAGCCTCGACCCTGAACGGCTCAGTGACGGGCTGTCCGCATTGGGTGTTCCGGATACCTTTGCTTTCAGCTTGTCGTACGGCTACCGCATTCTGCCGGCCCTGCTGGAGGAGTTCCACCAGATTCTGTTATCCTTCAGGCTCCGTGGCCAGCGCCCTTCCCGGCACGGGCTGCTCTACTGGAGAACAGCCGCTTATTATCTGCGGATTGTGGTGCTGGTCTTCTATCCGCTGATGCTCAATACGGCGAAGCGCTCACGGACCACGATTGAAGCGCTGGAGACACGCGGGTTCAGCTATGGCCTGGGTAACCCGAAGGTGAAGAAGATCAAGCTGTCTTATTTGCGAATGAAGCGTACGGACTGAGCTTTTGCATCGGGCTCAGCCGTTTATATTATCATCCTGTTCTGGCTGGGGACGCTGTATCCCGGGCTGGTATATTAACCTGCAGCTAAACAACCTACTTGAAGGAGCACAGCTATAATGAATATTGATCTGCACACACACGGCAAGCTGTCGAAGAAATCTGCATTTTCCCCGGAGTATTTCGCTGAAATGATGGCGGAGGCTAAGGAAAACGGGCTGCAGGCGGTCGCGTTAACCGAGCATTTTAACACTTCCAATTTCTATGCAATGTACGAAGCGCTGGACCGGCTCTACCCTTATAACGGGCATTATTATGATGTGAACGGCCTGAAGCTGTTTCCTGGCATGGAGGTTGATATTGCAGAAACAGGCCATATTCTGCTGATCGGGCTTAAGGAGAACGTTCTTGCCGTTCGTGCCCTGCTGGAGGCTCATACCCTTGAGGGCAGCTTCATTCCGTTCAGACAGCTGCTTGATTATGCGGATGAATACCGGCTGTGGAAGATCGGCGCGCATCCGTTCCGGACCTCTACTCCGCTGCATCAGCTTGATCCTGAGCTGCTGAAGCGGCTGGATGCCTTTGACTACAATGCCAAGGATATTTATATGCAGGGGGCGGAGGCTTACAAGAATCTGATCACACCGTTCGCAGCGCAGCTGGGGGTCCCGGTTATTGCCGGCAGCGACAGCCACCAGTGCCTGCAGTATGGCAGTGTGGTGAATAAGCTGCATGAGCCCTGTTCTACGGTTGAAGAGCTTAAGGAGGCGGTGAAGCAGGGCAGATATGAGATCGAGCTGTCGCCATGCCTGCCTGTTAAAGTAAAGGCTTCGGTGATGATGAAAAAGCTGCTGAAGCAGCTGGCGGGTGAAGCGCCTTCGAGGGATGAGGCGGAGATAGAGTATCAGGCGTAGGCTCCCGCTGGTTGGGGCTGATTAAACTGTAAACAAGCCGGCAATGGTGCCGGCTTGTTTCAGTTTAGGCTATTATTCAAAAGCCTGCAGCAGTGCCTGCGGATTAAACGGACCTACAATTTTGTAAGCATTCAAATGCGGGTTATTCAGATCATTATCATAAATAATCAGATGGCTGTTTCCCTTCAGAATGATATCAAAACGCTGTTTCCGGTCAGCCTGTACGATCGTAATATAATAGCTGTGTGCATTACCGGAAGTTACATTCCGGGCGGATTTTAATAAACGGACGTCAGAGAAACCGGCAAATATTTGTTGAATAGCCTTTGGTTCAGTAACCACGATATCCTTTTGTTCACCGGGAACAGAAGACAGGCGCGTAATTTCCAGGGAAGCGATATCCTCCAATGTTATCATCCGGGCAACTATTTTTTTGAGTGAAGTGTAGCGGCTTGCGGTATAAGCCATGAGAGAAACACCTGCAGCCGCCAGAATGGCGCCGGTCAGCATATACTTGTCGCTTTTTTTCATTGATTCTGTTCCTCCTTGCAGTATGGTTGTATAAGTCACAATTATAAATCTATCTATTCCTCCAAGCAAATCCGCTTCTTTTACTTATATTTCGCTTATTCTCTTTAACGCTTGTAAGCAACCACCCGAATTCTGCGGTAGTCCATCACCCAGCGCCCCTCCTGAAAGAGCGCCGGTCTCAGCTCCTGCTCCAAATGCTGAAGGACCGCCTCCCAGACACCCATAAAATAATTGTCACGCCCGAGGCTGCTCAAGTGTTATATCTATAGAAACAGAAGAAATAGAAAAAATTAAAAGAAGGGAGACCAGCGTGGATTCCATAGAAGAGAAGATCAGGAGGATACAGGCCGGAGATGCCAGCCTGTTCTCAGATGTAATCAGGCTGTACCAGCAGCAGATCTACCTCTACTGCTTCCGGCTGCTGAACAGCAGGGTAGAGGCAGAGGATGCGGTGCAGGATATCCTGATTAAGGCTTACCAGAATATCGGGCAATACAAGCCGCAGGCGGGTTTCGTATCCTGGCTTTACAAGATCGCTTACCATCATTGTCTGAACCAGTTGAGGCGGCAGAAATTTCAGCTTCAGCTGCGAAGGCTTCTCCGGCAGGAGGTCACGGTGAACAGCGCTGAACAAACGGTCGAGAACCGTCTATTCAGCGAGCCGGTCTCAGCCGCCCTGGGGAAGCTGAATGCGGAAGACCGGAATTTGCTGATTCTGCGTATTTATGAAGATAAATCGTTTGCGGAAATCGGCGAAATCCTGGGCGTCAGCACGGCTGCTGCACGCAAAAGATATGAACGGACCAGAAGCAAGCTCAAAAAGGTGCTCGAAAGAAAGGAGATACAACTATGGACAAGCGTGAATTGACCCAGGAGGAGCGGTTTCTGAAGGACGGTGACCGGTCTGCCGGTTTCACCCCGGTTGATGTACATGAACCCGTAATGAAAGCGCTCGGGCTTGGCGGAACGCTATCGGCTGCAGGAGAGCTGACCTCTCCGCCAAGCGGAGAGACTCCTAACATTATGCGCAGGCTGGAGGCAGAAGCCGGAACGAGTCGGAGACGCAAGCGAATCCCGCGGATTCCGGTGCAGGGCTGGGCGGCGGCACTCCTTGTAATAGTCTTGCTGGGCGGCGGCTATACCCGGTATTCCGGTGAACTCCGGCAGGGAGCTGAGTCCCAGTACAAGGTGCTGCCTTATAAGCCGCTTCCGGCGACGAACTCAGGCGGTATGATTATGAAGCCGGATGAACCCTTGATTCCCTGGCCGGCCCAGGCGCAGCCGAGTGAAGAGGATGAACTCTACAAGCTGAAATATTCAAAGGGCTACAATGTTATAGAGACACTGCTGAATCCCGGAGAGTATGCCACATATGTGATCAAACGTGCAGACAGGGAAGAAGAAGGTCATCTTGGCTTGTACAGCCCGCCGATCATATTCAAGGACTACTCCGCCTATAAGACCAGTGCAGAGAAGTACCACGCTCCGGAAGTGAAGCAGCCGGGGAATATGCCGGAGGGGTATATCCTGGATGAGGCGTTAATCAAGCCCTCCTTGATAAAGGTTGAAGATGAGAAGCAGTTTAAAGGCGAAAGCGAGATTGACCTGGGAGACAACTTCCGGATGACCTGGAAAAGGGAGAAGGCGGAGAACATCGCTTATGATTCTTCTGCGCTGGTGTACAAGAAGGGGAAGAGTCAGGTGAGAATCAGCGCTTCGCGTGTGGATGAGAAGGCTGAACCGGCAGAAAGCCTGCTGTGGACCGAAACGACAAAGGTTGAAAATATTGATATTGGCGGCAAGGAGCTTATTTATCTCGAACCCTCCAGCGATGAAAAGATTGATCTGGGGTATAAGTACAGACTGGTCTGGTCAGATCCGGAAGCACAGATCATCTATAATATGTCGGTCCGTGAGGAGGAACCGGAGTTAACCAAGGATGAGGTCATCCGCATTGCGGCCGGTATGATGAATTAACATAATCCGGTTACTTTAATTACTAAACGTTTTCTTTAGTTACGTAAGCTTCCAAGGCAGCCCTCTTGCAGCTATGATAATTGTGAAAATATGCACAAGGGGGCAACACAACAATGAACAAGAGATTAGCAGCTGCACTTATTCTCGTTCTCTCCGTTATGCTGGTTATCGCTGGCTGCGGTAACAACAATGCGGGCAGCAGTACCAATGAGAGCACGGGTAAGAATACCGCGACTACAGAGCCGGCAGCGACTGCAGAGCCTAAAGAGACAGCCGAAGCCGTATCTGGGGCATCTGAAGCAAATTATACACCCTATGACCAGTTAAAAGATAAATATGATATTATCATCGTCGGTGCAGGCGGTGCGGGAATGTCGGCGGCACTGGAAGCCAAAGCTAACGGCATGAATCCGGTGATCCTGGAGAAAATGCCGGTAGCCGGCGGTAACACTACCAAGTCCTCCTCCGGGATGAACGCATCGCAGACGAAGTTCCAGAAGGAGCAGGGAATTGAAGACAGCAACGACCTGTTCTACGAAGAGACTCTGGCCGGCGGTCATGATACGAACAATAAGGAATTGCTCCGGTTCTTCGTGGACAACTCGGCAAGTGCGGTTGACTGGCTGGATTCAATCGGCATCCGTCTGAACAACATCACCATTACCGGCGGAATGAAAGAGAAACGTACCCACCGTCCGGAGGACGGCTCTGCAGTAGGCCAATATCTGGTAGCAGGTCTAGTGCGGAATGTTCAAGAGAAGGGTATTCCCTTGTTCGTTAATGCAGATGTGAAGGAGCTTACTGTACAGGATGGTAAAGTGAACGGCGTTAAGGTGCTGTTCAACCAGGCAGATGAGAAAATTATCACCGGCTCGGCAGTTATCGTGACTACCGGCGGTTTCGGCTCCAATATGGAGATGATTACATCCGTCCGGCCCGACCTTGCAGGCTATGTAACTACGAATCAGATCGGCAGCACAGGTGACGGGATCCGGATGATTGAACAGGTTGGCGGGACTACGGTAGATCTGGATCAGATTCAGGTTCACCCGACAGTGCAGCAGGAGAAATCCTACCTGATCGGTGAAGCGGTCCGCGGCGAAGGCGCTATTCTCGTCTCAAACGAAGGTAAACGCTTCGGCAACGAAATGGATACCCGTGATAAAGTAACGGCTTCGATCAATACCCTGCCTGACAAATCAGCCTATCTGGTATTTGATTCCGGCGTGAAATCCCGGGTCAAGGCAGTTGACCAATATATCAAGATGGGCGTTGTCAAAACAGCGGACACGATTGAAGCACTGGCTGAACAAATCAATGTTCCGGCAGCTGAACTCAAGGCGACAGTGGACACATGGAACGGTGCAGTCAAGAGTAAGACGGATGCGGAATTCGGCAGAACTACCGGGATGGACAATGACCTGTCCGGCGCCCCTTATTATGCCATCCTGATTGGCCCCGGGATTCACTATACGATGGGCGGCGTAGTGATCAATACGAATACTGAAGTCCTGAACAAGGAAGGCAGCCCGATTACCGGATTGTTCGCAGCAGGTGAGGTTGTCGGCGGATTACACGGCCAGAACCGTATCGGCGGCAACTCGGTGGCGGAGATTATTATTTTCGGACGCCAGGCCGGAATCAAGTCAGCTGAGTTTGTAAAAGCGCAATAAGCAATCATTGCATATGATTATGATGGAAAAAAGGGATGCCCCTAAGCCGCAGGCTTACAGGGCATCCCTTCTTGTGTGTCTCCGGCGCCTACCCCTGAATGGCCGGAGACGGGGAGGGCTTGGCTGTCCGGGTTAAGGAGAACAGCTCCAGCTCCGGCCGGTGCCTGCCGGCCAGTGTATCGGACAGGAGCTCGGCAGCAATCATGCTGTAGACGGTGCCGTTGCCGCCGTAGCCCTCAATGAAATAACAGTGAGGGTATTCCGGATGAGGGCCCATGTACGGCAAGCCGTCCCGTGTTGAGCCGAAGACGGCTCCCCAGGAATATTCAGCTTCAATTCCCTGAAGCTCCGGAAACAAAGCCACTAGCTCCTCCAGCAGCCGCTGGCTTTGCGAGAGCACCCGCACCTCCCGGCGGTCAGGATCAGTGAGCTGCTCGTCCTTGCCGCCGGCGATGATCCGGCCGTCCGGAGTCGTCCGGAAGTACAGATAAGGCCGGGCAGTCTCCCAGATGAGGCTTTGTTCATGCCATTTCGGCATGCTGCGCAGAGGTTTGGTCATAACGGCATAGGTATTAATCAGCTCTGCACCGCGGTCCTTCTTCATTTCCTGGGTTTCGTAGCCCATGGCAAAAACAACATTCTTCGCAAAAATCCGGCCATGCCTTGTATGGCAGATTACACCGTCAGTTCTATATTCATAGCTCAGCGCTTCCGTATGTGCGTAGACACGGACTCCGCCGGAGTGCGCCTTATGAATCAGGCTGTGCACGGTGCGGAACGGATTCGTTTCTGCATCCCCTCTGGAATACAGGGCCGCGGGCCGCGAAAAGGAATAATGGGAGCGGATTTTTTCCTCATTCCACAGTTCCGAATCAAAGCCGTGCGAGGCGAGATTCTCCTGCTCCAGCTTCAGTGCAGGCACATCCTCCAGGGAGCTGGCATAGAGCAGGCTGCTGCGGGGAATGATCTGCGGATCGATTTCAAGCTTCTCCGGCAAATCAAGAATTGCTTGAAGGCCCCGCTGGCACAGCTTATAGAAGAGCACACCGTTCTCTTCGCCGAAGGTATTCATGCAGGAGGTCAGCGATTTGTCATTGGCAATCTGCAGTAATCCTGTATTGGCATGTGAGCTTCCGCCTGCTACAGATCTTTTATCGATGATAACAGTATCTGCTCCGGTGAGTGACATACGGTAGGACATCATCGCTCCGCCCATACCGCCGCCGACAATCAGGCAATCGCAGGCTGTGTCCCCTTCCAGTACCGGATAGACAGGAGGATGAGGCAGTGTATTCGCCCAGGGCAATTGTCCGCTGATGAGTTTCATGAGTTAAGTCTCTCCTTTGTATGATTCCTGATAAGGTATTATTTGCAGCCTGCCGGGTGCTCATGCGCAGCCGTGCAGGCTTTTATCCAGATTTGTGTAAGCCTCTCTTGTGCCCGCAGGCACATAAAGAGCTTGCCCCGGCGGCATACTAAAGAACGCTTGAACATCCAGAAGGAGGGAATACCGAACATGCAATCTAACCAAATGCAGGCGCTTAGCGGAAAAGAATTGGAATACATCGCCGATTCGATCTCCAACGAGGATTTGCTGATCAAACAGCTGGCTGCTACAGCCGGAACAACCCAGAATCAGGCGGTGCAGGGAATTTGTATCCAGCAGATTCAGAGCCATACCCACCATATGGATATGCTGGTACAGCTGCTGCATCAGCATCAGCAGTATGCGCCAACCCAGCCGCAATAAGCTGAGCTGTGAATGCCGGCAGCTTAGGCCGGTGCTTCCGAAGCTAATCTGTAAGAAGAAACTCAACTTATAAGGAGGTTTTATTGTGTACGCACAAAACGGAACGTCATTTATGGCGGACGAGGATTTGCTGAACACGATTTTGGCTGATTTGAAGCGGACTGTCCGCGAATATACAACTGCAGCCACCGAATCGAACTGTCAGACGGTACGCCGGGTATTCAATGATTTGACGATGGACACTCTCAGAATTCAGGGAGAGCTGTACACGCAGATGTCGCAGATGAATATGTACACGCCTCCGGGCAAGGCGCTGCGTCAGGATGTGGACAAGCAGATCCAGTGCGCCCAGCAGACCCAGCAGAAGTGCCAGCAGTTTGTACGCGAGAAAACAGGCGGAGCGGCGGCCTACAATCACGCCTCTAATGTTCCGCTGCATCAGGCCAATGTGCAGCATGGCAATCAGCATAGCAACGGATCTTACTATATGTAACCCTGATGCGGGAGAGATGAAGCATGAGTGCGCTTCCCTTCCGGTTACAGGCGGCAGTCAAGTGAAAGGAAGTCCTGTAGCCCCGCTCCGGCGGGGTTATTTTGTTTGCAGAACTGTCATTTTCATGTCATATTAATACTAAACTCTTTTCGCAGAAGGTTGTCCCTGGAACCAGGAAGGCACCCGGCTGGCGAACGATCCGGAGGGAAGGCATGAAGGAAATGAATGACTTGAAGAGGAAAGTGCTGGAACTGCTTAAGGAGGACGCGCGAAGCTCGACAGCGCTAATGGCTACCCTGCTTGGAGCGGAAGAAGAAGACGTCAAAACAGTAATTGCCCAAATGGAGCAGGATCATGTCATTGTAAAATATGCGACGGTTGTCAACTGGGATAAGGTGGATGACGAGCGGGTAACTGCGCTGATCGAGGTGCAGATTACACCGGAACGCGGCCGCGGCTTTGAAGGCATTGCCGAGCGGATTTACCTCTACCCGCAGGTCAAATCCGTCTATCTGATGTCCGGTGCCTATGATTTACTGGTCGAAGTGGAAGGACGTAATCTGCGCGAGGTGGCCAATTTCGTCTCCGAGAAGCTGTCGCCGATTGATGCGGTGCTCTCTACCAAAACAAACTTTACGCTCAAAAAATACAAACAGGACGGTATCATCTTTGAAGAGCATGAAGAAGACAACCGTCTGATGATATCTCCGTGAAGGATGTAATGCCATGATTACGAAATCGATGAACTCCTATTTGGCTCCGCTGGTCCAGCAGATTCAGCCTTCGGGTATCCGCAGGTTTTTCGATCTTGCGGCAGGCAGCAAAGATATCATATCACTCGGTGTAGGTGAACCGGATTTCAAGACACCGTGGCATGTCAGGGAAGCCTGTGTCTACTCGCTCGAACGCGGGTTTACCGGCTACACCTCCAATGCAGGGATGCCTGAGCTCCGGGAGGGCATTGCCGAATACCTGCAGACCCGGTTCGCAGTGCAATATGATCCGGCTAATCAGATTATTGCCACCGTTGGCGGCAGTGAAGCTATCGATCTGGCGCTCCGGGCCTTAATTGCCCCGGGGGATGAGATTCTTATCCCCGAGCCGTGTTATATCTCATATTCACCGATCACCGCCATCGGCGGCGGAATTCCGGTCGGGATTGAAACCTTCGGCGAGAATAACTTCAAGCTTACGGCAGAAGATCTGGAAGCGAAGATCACTCCGCGGTCCAAAATACTTATTCTCTGCTATCCGAGCAATCCGACCGGGGCCATTATGAGCCGTGAGGATTGGGAGCCGATTGCCAAGGTGGTAGAGAAGCATGATCTGATCGTCATTTCAGATGAGATTTATGCTGAACTGACTTACGGAAGCAATCATGTCAGCTTCGCTTCCCTTCCGGGAATGATTGACCGGACCATTCTGGTCAGCGGCTTCTCCAAAGCCTTCGCCATGACCGGCTGGCGGATGGGATATGCCTGCGGGCACCCGGATCTGATTGCCGCGATGCTGAAGATCCATCAGTACACCGTAATGTGCGCCCCGTCCATGGGGCAGGTGGCTGCGCTGGAGGCTTTGACCAACGGCATGGAGGAGAAGGACCGGATGACCGATTCCTACAACCAGCGGCGCAGACTGATTGTCAAGGGACTGCGCGATGCGGGTCTTGAATGCCATGAGCCACAAGGAGCATTTTATGCGTTCCCGAGCATCCAGGCTACCGGACTCACCTCTGACCAGTTCGCCCAGCGCCTGCTGCTGGAATACAAAGTTGCTGCCGTTCCGGGAAGCGTGTTTGGTCTGGGCGGGGAAGGGTATCTCCGCTGCTCTTATGCAACCTCAGTATCCCAGCTGAACGAAGCCATTGAACGAATTGGGGCATTCGTCTCACAGCTGGCCCGCGAACGGGCATAGTCATGTAAGCAGAATGAAGTAAATCGAACTATAGCCGATCACCTTCCTATATGGTATTATTTTACTCTAGGGACAAGAAACACCTGTGATAGACTGACACGGACCTCTTTAGCTGGAATCGGGCGCAGACTCCGGGCCTGTTATGAATCAGCAGCAGTGCCGGATAAAGCGCAATACTACATTAGGAGGGATGATTGTGCTAAGCGCAGATTATTACTTACCTTCCTATGGCGGGGAATGTTCTTCCGGAAGCGGGTTACGTCCTCCCAAGGGTGATGCAAATGCACGCAGGCTCTCACTTGAAGATGAAATTCAGGATCTCCGCAGCAGAATGGAACAGCTTTTTATGCAGGAGAAGTCCTTTACCTCGGATAATGTGATTGAAATAAGCAGCTTGCTTGATCTGAAGATTAATGAATATATGAAAGGCCGCCGCCGGAAATTTGAATGAACGCTGTAATTTATAAGCAATGCTGAAGAGATGCCGTCCGTTAGCGGGCGGCGTCTTTTTATGTTTCGGTCTCCGCATGTACCTGAGTAATCTCCCTAAGTTAATGCCCTGCTTTGTACGGTTATTGTAGCTATATCCCGGGTCCGGAACGGGTCCGACCTGGCCTTGCGGACATCATGGACTTCTGTCAAGAAAGTAGACTGTCACGCAACGGATTTTTTAGTGAATTGCTTAGCAAAGCGGGCGGGGGAAAGATACCCCAGCGAGCTGTGCATTCGCTTGCGATTGTAATAGAACTCAATGTATTGGAAAATAGCATCATATGCCTGTTCCGGGTTTTTGAAGCGCGGATTACAGTAGATGAGCTCTTTCTTTAAAATACTGTGCCAAGACTCAATGCAGGCGTTATCGTAGCAGTTTCCTTTACGGCTCATGCTGGATTTCATGTGGTATGTCTTTAGTTGGTCGACATATTCTTTTGAGGTATATTGAGACCCTCGGTCAGAGTGATGCAGTAGGCCCTCGCCGGGCCGCTTCGCCGTGTAAGCCGCCTGCAGTGCGTCTAAGACCAGGCTCGTCTCCATATGGTTATACAGCCGCCACCCTACGATTTCTCGCGTGCATAGATCCATGACGCTAGCTAGGTATAAGCGACCTCCACGACAAGGGATATACGTGATGTCCGTGACCCATACGGTATTGGGCTTAAGCACCTTAAACTCTTGGTTCAGTGTGTTTGGTGCAACGGGATTGCTATGCTTGGAATCGGTCGTCTGCACACGGTATGGCTTAGATACAATAGAGCGGAGCTTCATTTCTCGCATGTACACACTCACTGTGCGTTTCGTGACCGTATAGCCTTCCTGATGCAGCAGGCGGGTGATCTTCGGACTTCCATACCGTTTTTTATGATCGTCAAAATGGTACCGGATTCGCTCCATAACGGCTGCCTTGCGGAGTGCCTGCAAACTGGCTTTGGCATTGAGCCACTTGTAATATCCGCTCCTGGATACCTGTAGGGTATTGCACATCTTCTCCAAGCGAAACTCGGAGCGATGGTCCTTCATGAACTGGAATCTTAGTTCCTTGGTTTGCTGAAGATGTGCACTGCTTTTTTTACGATCGCTAGTTCTTCCTCCGTGTCAGCAAGTTGAGTGTCTTTCTCCTGAAGCTGACGGCGCATCTCTTGGAGCTCGGCTTCGAGTTCCCGTACCCGATCCATACTTGCGACCGGTTCATTCTTTAGCTCCCGGTATTGCCCCATCCACTGGTGCAGCGTACTTTTCGGAATGTCCAGCTCTTGCGCGATGTCCCCTAAGCTCTTCGTCTGTTCTTGAATGAACTTCACCGTTTGCTTCTTATATTCTTCGTTGTACCGTTGTCGTTTTTCTCCCATAGGGACGCACCTCCGTTGCTCTTATTATCCCTCCGTCCGTTAACAGTCGTCCACTTTCCATTCTAATCCCAAAACTCACTTTTTCAATGGAATAACGGCGCTGGTGTCCGTTAAGAATCTGCACTCAGGCTTTGCCGCCGCTTAACGTCTCTCCTGTCCGTAACGCTAAGCTACTAACCTGAACACAGCTGAATGGCGGACTACTTTCTTGACGGAAGTTACCTGAGTCTCCCCCAGTCACTGCAGTCCCCAGCCGCAGTTAATTTATATTTATTTACAAAATAATCAATTAAATGTATTATGAATGAACAGTCATTCATTTTAAGGAGGCATGCGGGTCTTGGATATGAGCGATAACGGCAAGCTGCTGGTACATAAATTCAATGAGGGCTTTGAGCTGCTGGCTCCGGATAAGGCGACCCGGCAGATTATTGAGCACGCGGCCCTGATTTTTTCAAGGAAGGGCTATGCCGGAACCAAAATTAAGGATATTGCCGCCAGTGCAGGCTTCAGCCAGGGATATGTCTATATGTATTTCAAATCAAAGGATGAAATCTTCACCAAAGTTGTTGAGCTTGCTTCCGAGGGTGCAGGAATGTCAGTGCAGTATGCTGCAGAGCTGGAAGGCAGCCCGCTGGAGCGGATTACCTGGCTTACGGAAGCCTTCATATCCCCGGACAGCATCGCTATGCAGCACTGGCGGCTCATTCTGCTCCAGACCGCTACGCCCGAAGCTATTCCGGAGGAAGCCGGACTTGTTGCGAAAGCGAAGATTATGAAGCCGTTCGAGCATCTTATTCCCCTGATTATTGCCGGACAGCAGGCAGGTGAGATTGTGGCGGGTGATCCGGCGGAAATTGCGGTCGCGTACTTTTCTTTTATACAAGGACTGGGGATTGCCAGGCTTCAGACTACGGCTGCGGCTCCATTTCCCTCGGCAGAGCTGGTGCTGCGTTTCATGAAGAGGTCGTAGGTAAATCTGGTCATTAACTTATTAGGAGCTGACGGCAATGGTGAAGGTGTATAAAAGTGAGGCCGGTAAAGAACGGGTATTGCGCTCTTATAATAAACTGCTGCTGGAGTATTGGCCGGCTGAAATGCAGGAGCTGAAGCTTGCCACGAAATACGGGATTACTCATTGTATTACAGCGGGCAATCCGGCTAATCCTCCGCTGATGCTGCTCCATGGGGTAGGGGATAACTCTGCCGTAATGTGGATGCTGAATATCCGGGAGCTTGCACAGTATTACTACTGTATCGCAGTCGATACACTGGGCGGGCCGGGGAAAAGCATTCCTAACGGGAATTATACGAAGCAAAGCTTCAATCAGGTGGACTGGATCAATGAAATTGCCGATCAGCTGCGGCTGGGCAGGTTCTATCTGGCCGGGGTCTCCAACGGGGCTTATATGGCCTATAACTATACTATAAACGAGAGCGGAAGAGTGATTAATACGGTGTGCATGGAGGGGGGAATGGTCAGCTCGCCGTTAAAAGCCATGGTCCGCACCCTGATGATGATGTTCCCGGAAATTCTTGTACCGACACACCGCAATCTGCTGAAAGTTGCCCGGAAACTCAGCTCGCCTGCCTCCGGACTGTTTGATCATCACCCCGAGGTTGGCGAGCATCTGGTGTTACTGATGAAGAACCATAACCAGCAGGCGATGTTCGTGCACAAGCTTCAGCTGTATGATAAAGCGCAGGCGGTTGCTGTCCGGGATAAGCTCTATTTTTTGCTGGGGGATTATAAGCTGGAGCACAAGCGGGAATTCACAGCCATTCTGGAGGATGGCGGTTTTCACTATACGGTTATACCCGATGCCGGACACGGCATTAATCATGAGCAGCCGGAACGGATTAACCGCGAGCTGATCGGTTTTCTGAAGGATCATATTGCAAATTAACAGATAGGCCAAAGGTCATCCTGCAGAGGGTGGCTTTTTTTGCTCTTTTAACTGGTGAAAATGTAACAGGCGTTTGCGGCAGATTTTTCACAATTTCACAACAAATTATTCTATGATTCGACAAAAAGTTAACAAACCAGTCGTATCTCCCGCCGGGATTTTTCAATATGCTTGTAGCAGCTTTACTAACAATGGGGGGATTCATATGGCTAATGCTGTTCACAAGGGAATTAATAGGCTCCGGTTCAAAAGCATACGCATGCGAACATTTGCATTCATCCTGCCCGTCTTCCTGCTTACGCTGCTGCTGGTTGCTTCATTGTCTTACATGTACGCCAGGAACATTATCACTGATGAGGTTAAGCAGAAAATGAATTTGCAGATATCGGATATTTCAAACGAAATTAACGCCAATCTTGGCGCGCACAGCAAGGTGCCGGAGGTATTAGCCCGGACTGTGGAGAGCCAGGCCTCCGCGTTTACACTGGATGAGTACAGAACCATGCTAAGCAGCGCCTTGAAAGCAAACGAGGATACGTTTGGTGCCGGAATCTACTTCGAACCGGGAAGATATGACAATAACACGGAATTTTTCTCTACATATGCTTACAGGGACGGTGCGGATATTGTGACTACTGAGCAGTACAGTGACCCGTCCTATAATTACCCTCAGCAGGACTGGTACGCCATCGGCAAGGAGCATAGAGGCATTACTGATCCGTATTATGATCAAGGTACGGATACGACGATGACTACATTTGCCGTGCCCTTTTTTGCTGAAGCAGGTACGCTGCTGGGTGTAATGACCGGTGATATCGATCTCAAGACACTGCAGAACAAGATTGGGCAGACCAAGGTTGGCCGGACGGGCTGGGCCATTCTGCTGGATAAGCAGGGCAATTACATCGCCGGGCCTGATCCAGAGAAGATTATGCAGCTGAGCATCGCTGAAGAAGACAATGCAAGTCTGGCTGCGGCAGGTGCAGAGATGCTCCGGCAGGACCGGGGGATGATCAGGTATTCCGCTTCCGGTGCCCCTATTCAGATGTATTATGAAAAGCTGCCGGATACCGGCTGGACGATCGGGCTTGCTGTGCCGGAGAAGGAGCTGTATGCGCCGCTGCAGGGCCTGCTGAGATCCGTTCTGCTGGTCGGTCTATCCGGACTGGCATTCACATTCGTTGCTGTGTACCTGTACAGCAGGTATATTACCCGCAAGCTGGCCGGTGTCAATGTGCTGTCCCGGCGGATGGCGGCGGGAGACTTTACAGGGAAGCTGGAAGAGGACAGCCAGGATGAATTCGGTAAAATGGCCGGGCATATGAACATGATGATTAATAATTTAGGCGGACTGCTGGGAACGGTCGGCGATCATTCGCTGCAGGTAGCCTCTACCTCAGAGCAGCTGATGTCGAGCGCCAATCAGACAAATCTTACAACAGAAGCTGTTGTACAGGCTATTCAGGATCTGGCTGCCGGAGCGGATACACAGCTTCAGTCTACCAGGGAGTCGGCAAGGGCGATGGAGGAGATGGCTGCCGGTGTGCAGCGGGTTGCCGAAGCTTCAATAGATACGGCAGAAGCAGCGGGGCGCACTGCAGGCCAGGCGCAGAGCGGGCATGCGATTATTATCCAGGCGGTTGATAAGATGAAGGAGGTGGAGCGGGCGGCTGCAGAAACCTCCGGGCTGATTCATTCTCTGGGCTCCCGGTCCGGGCAGATCGGTGATATCGTCGGTCTGATCAAGGGCATCAGCGACCAGACCGGCCTATTGGCCTTGAATGCTGCCATCGAGGCGGCAAGAGCGGGTGAAGCCGGCCGCGGCTTCTCGGTAGTTGCCGGCGAGGTGAAGAAGTTATCGGAGCAGACAGCGGAGGCAGCCGGTCATATCAGCCTGCTGATTCATGAAATTCAGCAGGGGAATGTGGCTGCAGCAGATGCAGTTACGGCGAGTGCCGGTGCTGTGCAGGAAGGGTCGCGGATGGTCGGTGAGGCAGGTAAGCTGTTCACGGATATTCTCAGCGGCATCAGTGAGATTAACACCCAGGTGCATGAGATGTCCTCCTCATCAGAACAGCTGCTGGCCGGAACCGAGGAATTAACCTCATCGGTGGAGCAGATGGCTGAAATTGCCAGGCAGGCCGTGGAGCGTTCGCAGACTGTAGCCGAGTCCTCCGAGGAGCAGCTTGCTTCCATGGAGGAGGTAGCCGCCGCCTCAACGGAGCTGGCGACAATGGCTGACGGGCTGCAGCAGGCGGTGGTTTTGTTCAGGGTGAGCTGAGCTGGAGAAGGAACATAACCATACTTACGGCATACGGCCGCTGCTGTATTTCCTGTATCCGCCTCCGGGCGGAAGGAGAGAACGGCCCGTAGCCGGATGGCTGGTTTCCGCTGCAGGCATATAATGGGTACATACGATATTTGCGGGCGGTGCTGAACGTGTTGCCCCACAAGGAGATGTTACCGATGCTGCAAGACGAAATGCTCATGGACCCGTACACTAAGGACAAGCTTCAGCTTACGCCTGCCGGGGCCGTCAATATACAGAATGGACAACAATATCCGTGGCAGCACGGATATTTTGTATTTCTGGCAGAATCGGCTGCCGAAGGCAGCAACAAAAAATATCTTGAGCTGTACAACCGGATTGCCCGTTTCTACCGGCTGTCCAATACACTGTATTTTGCGCTGAAGTTTGGCGGGGAACGCCGCTACAGGGAGCAGTTTCTGTCATCACTTGCACTGCAGGATGGTGATTCCATACTGGAGACTTCGGCGGGCAGCGCGGATAATTTCCCCTATCTGGGCGTTAAGGCAGAGCTGTACGGGCTGGATATCTCCAGCGGAATGCTGAAGCAGGCAGTACGTAATCTGCGGCGCTGGAAGCTGGAGGCCCGGCTGTTCCAGGGACAGGCGGAGCAGCTGCCTTTTGCAGATAATGTCTTTGACTGCGTCTATCATGTCGGCGGGATTAATTATTTCAGCGATCCGGCTGCCGCGGTGCTGGAGATGATCAGGGTGGCAAAGCCGGGCACGAAGCTGATGATAGCTGATGAGACGGAGCAATTGGTCAAGGGGACCTACGGGAAGGTGCCTGTGGTTAAAGGATATTTTCAGCAGAAGGAGCAGTTGCCGGGGATTGCCGGACTCATTCCGCAGGAGATGCTGGAGCTGGAATATAAGGAAGTATGCAAGGGCCTGATGTACTGCATAACTTTCCGGAAGCCGTAAGGGAGTTATTTACATGTCAGAAATGCTTATCTTTGTTTGCCTACATACCTAAGAACGATTACACTATTACTATGTGATTTGTAACTTTAGGGGGATAAATACTATGGCGATCTATACGCGTACGGGGGATAAAGGGGAAACCTCGGTTATCGGGGGCCGTGTGGGCAAGGATGATGTCCGCGTCGAGGCTTATGGCACCATAGATGAGCTGAACTGCTTCGTTGGCCAGGCCCGGAGCCTGATGGAGGATGAACGGTTTGCTGATGTGCGGGAGCAGCTGCTGGAGATTCAGCATGAGCTGTTTGACTGCGGCTCAGATCTGGCATTTGTGAAGCTGAGCGAGCAGAAGTATAAGGTGAAAAGCGAAATGGCCGTCCGGCTGGAGGGCTGGATCGATGCGCTGCAGGCGGAGAATCCCGTGCTGGAGCGGTTCATTCTGCCCGGCGGAAGCCAGCTGTCTTCGGTGCTGCATGTCTGCCGGACCGTGTGCCGCCGTGCGGAACGCCGGGCGGTTACCCTGGGACGGAGTGCAGAGATTAACCCGGAGGCGGTAATCTATCTGAACCGGCTGTCCGATTATTTCTTCGCACTGGCCCGCGCAGCCAATACACGCCTGGAGGTTGCTGAGGTAGAGTATCTGCGCAGCAAAAAGGTGTTCCGGAACAAATGAGCAGCTATTATCCGCCGATTACCTATATTGTGCCGCCGCATGAAGACGGCTGGCTGCTCAAAACCATCCTGCAGAAGCGGATGGATGTCTCCCGCAAGCTGCTGTCCCGGCTCAAGATGACTGAGCAGGGCATTATGCTGAACGGAGAGCGTGTCTATATCAGTGTTAAGGTAAGCAGCGGGGATCAGGTCGATATCCGCATGGAGCAGGAGACTTCGGATGATATAATGCCGCAGGCGATTCCCTTTGATATTCTGTTCGAGGATGAGCACCTGCTTGTGGTGAATAAGGCGGCGGGCATTATTGTCCATCCGACGCATGGACATTACACGGACACACTCGCCAACGGAGTGGTCCATTACTGGGCTTCGCGGGGGGAGCGGGTCCGCTTCCGCCCGGTCCACCGGCTGGACCAGGACACCTCGGGTGTGCTGGTCATTGCCAAGAATCCTTACAGCCATCAGCATATCTCCGAGCAGATGATTGCCGGAACAGTGGACAAGCGGTACGCAGCGTTTGTGCACGGCGTTCCAGCAGTGCCCAGCGGGGATATCGACGGGCCGATCGACCGTGACCCGCTGGAGCCGCACCGGCGGATTGTGACGCCGGAGGGCTATCCCTCCTTGACCCGCTACGAGGTCAAGGAGGCTTACACCGCCAGCGCGGCTTCGCTGGTGGAGCTGAAGCTGGAGAGCGGGCGCACCCATCAGATCCGGGTGCATATGAGCTCGATCGGCTGTCCGCTGATCGGTGACGGCATGTACCGTCACCCGCTGTATGCGCGCGGGGAAGCGGCGCAGCTCGCGGCTGTCGCGGAGCTGGACGCCGCCATCCCGCGTCAGGCGCTGCATGCGGTGCGGCTGTCCTTCCGGCATCCGGTCACGCATGCCGGACTGGTCTTCGACGCGCCGCTGCCGCCGGATATGGCGCTGCTGCAGGAGAAGCTGCGGTCCATAGCTGATTGAATCTAAATAAATCCACTTACTATAATCACCAAGCCCCCGGTACAGCCGCAAGGCTGTGCTCTTAATAGAAGGAGAAGCCGATGAGTCAATTGAAAGTCTATCAATATCCGAAATGCAGCACCTGCCGCGCAGCGGTGAAATGGCTGAAGGAGCAGGGGCATGAGCTGGATCTGCAGCATATTGCCGAGCAGCCGCCAACCGTGGATGAACTGCGTGTACTGGTGAAGCACAGCGGGCTGCCGCTGAAGAAGTTTTTTAATACGAGCGGTGAGGTCTATAAGGAGCTTAATCTCAAGGATAAGCTGGCCGGCCTCAGCGAAGATGAGCAGCTGGCGCTGCTGTCCGCTCACGGGATGCTGATTAAGCGTCCGGTCGTGTCTGACGGCAAGCAGGTGACGGTCGGCTTCAAAGAGGAGCAATATGCGGAAGCCTGGAGCAAATCTTAAATTACAGCTAACAAGGAGAGGTTACACATGAGCACAGAAACAGAAATGAAGGGCCGGGTAATGATAATCGATGGAATGGCTCTGCTGTTCAGGGCTTTTTATGCTACCTCTTATGGAGGATATATCCGCAAGACCAAAGCCGGATTGCCTACGAATGCGGTGTACGGGTTTTTGCAGTATTTTTTCGATGCGGTGAGCACGTTTGAGCCTTCGCATGTAGTCTGCTGCTGGGATATGGGGAAGGGAACGTTCCGTACGGAGAAGTATGACGGGTACAAATCGAACCGGATTGATGCGCCGCTGGAGCTGATCCCGCAATTCGATCTGGTCAAGGAAGTAGTAGCTGAGCTGGGCGTACCGAATATCGGCCTCGCGGGCTATGAAGCGGATGATTGCATCGGAACCCTGGCTTCATGCTATAGCGGGGAGTCTGAGGTCTACATTCTTACGGGGGATCACGATATGCTGCAGCTGGTGAATGACAGTGTCAAGGTCGTGATTATGAAAAAAGGCCGGTCCAACTATAAAGTGTATGATCCGGCGGAACTCCTTACGGAAAGAGGCCTCACGCCAGCGCAGGTGATTGACCTGAAGGGCTTCATGGGCGATACGAGCGATAATTATCCCGGCGTGAAGGGTATTGGCGAGAAAACGGCTACCAAACTTCTGATCGAATACGGCACGGTGGAGGGTGTAATTGAGAACCTGCATCTGCTGCCCAAAGGGGTGCGGGGTAAAATTGAAGCCGATCTCGACATGCTGCATCTCTCCCGGGAGCTGGCGGAGATCCGCTGCGATGTGCCGGTGGTCTGCACGCTTACGGAATGCCTCTGGGCGCTGCAGCGGGATACGGCGGCACGCAAGTTCCAGGAGCTGGAGTTCGGCAGTCTGATGCATCTGATCGGCGGGATCGCCGAGGAACGGGATGAGCGGGGAATTGTGCAGATTGAGCTGGGGGATCTGGGCTAAGCCGCAAACCGCCGCCACAGCTGCCACATAAGGAAAGCGCCTTTCGGACCGTTGCGGCCGGAGGGCGCTTTTTTGGCATAAATAAGATTCAGATTACAATTCCGTCGCAATGATCGATTTCGTGCTGAATGATCTGCGCGGTAAAGCCGGTGAAGCTCTGCTTATGCTGCTTGAAGTTGCGGTCAAGGAACTCTACCTCAATGGTTTGATACCGGACGGTCCGCCGTACACCTTCGAGAGACAGGCAGCCTTCTTCGGCTTCGTAGGGGGTATCACGTCCCGTGATTACCGGATTGATCATGGCAATGTTCGCCGGTCCGATGCTGAAGGCAATGATGCGCTTATTAACGCCGATCATATCAGCCGCCATCCCGACACACCGGTCACTATTGGCCCGCAGCGTCTCCAGCAGGTCGTCTAACACCGGAATATCATCCTTCGTTGCCGGAGCGGAGCGCTGGCTCAGCAGCATCGTATCTTTACAAATAGGTCTGATCATATTACTCTCCAATATGCTTTATTTGTGTACCCTTGTCATAATATCATTCCGGCGTGCTTTTACATAGCACAATAAATAAGCCGCAGGATGACCGGACTTAGAGGTCATCTTGCGGCTCTTCGCGGATCTGGCGTACTTATGGTGCTGCGTTAAAAGAAATGGTGTAGGTAACAGACGGAATTAGTGTTGTAGTGGCCCCGGGCACTCTTTCTACAACTGTAATCAGTGTGCCTGGCGCATAGTAGCCGGAGCCTCCATAGTAATTGGTGCTGTTAACAGTCATAGTGCCCAGATCAAGCGTAGTATTATTGTAGCTCCAGTAATAGTGCAGGCGAAGCGTATTTGCTGAAGATGCCGTAATGTGAACGCTGGTCCCCTTTGTACTGGCATTAGGAAGAATGTAGGCGTAGTTGCTCTCAGGCGTATTAAACGTGTTGGAATAACTGCCCCCATAGCTTACGATGGCGGGATTAGCCGATGCGGTCAAGCCGAACGTCAGAGTGAGGCCCATAACCATAATAAATAACAGAGTACTCAGTTTTTTCACAGATGATCCATCCTCTCAAAAATAAAGTATTTTTAGAGTTTAACCGGATGCATGCCAAAAAAACTTCAACCAAGCAGAACCTGAACCAACAGAACCGCAATTCGGCCTCCTCCCGTGCCTTATTTCTTATATCTCCTACAATATATACCAATAAATTCCATTCGTAAATGGTATTTTTGAACGATATTTCTGCAAAATTATAGCGGTTAACGGACTGCAGGCAAAGGCGCTTAATATAAAGATTGACGAATGGGAAGCTGCCTGACTATAATATTAATATAAGTATTAAATGATTAATAAATATATTAACTTAAAGAGGAGCGTTACATTCATGGCTGAACGTATTGTACTGAACACGGATATCCGCAAAGGAACGATTAACCGCAACATTTACGGGCATTTCGCCGAGCATCTGGGCCGCTGCATCTATGAAGGCATCTGGGTTGGAGCGGATTCTCCGATCCCGAATACCAACGGTATCCGTAACGATGTAGTGGAAGCGCTTAAGGAAATGAAGATTCCGGTGCTGCGCTGGCCGGGCGGCTGTTTCGCTGATGAATATCACTGGAAAGACGGTATCGGCCCGAGCGAAGAGCGCAAGCGGATGATCAACACCCACTGGGGCGGTACGGTAGAGAACAATCACTTCGGTACGCATGAATTTATGATGCTCTGTGACATGCTGCAATGTGAGCCTTACATCAACGGCAATGTGGGCAGCGGAACGGTTCAGGAGATGTCTGAGTGGGTTGAATATCTGACCTTTAACGGCGTATCGCCGATGGCTGAGCTGCGCCAGAAGAACGGCCGGGAAGAGCCTTGGAGCGTAACTTATTTCGGCGTGGGGAATGAGAACTGGGGCTGCGGCGGCAATATGCGTCCTGAGTATTATGCCGATCTGTACCGCCGTTACCAGACTTACGTTCGCAACTACGGGGATAACAAGATTCACCGGATTGCCTGCGGGGCGAATGTGGATGATTACAACTGGACGGAAGTACTGATGCGCGAGGCTGCCCGCTTCATGGACTCCATTACCCTGCATTACTACACGATTCCGACTGGTGAATGGCATAACAAAGGGGCGGCTACAGGGTTTGCGGCGGATGAATGGTTCAGCACGCTGGAGAAGGCTCTGCGGATGGATGAGCTGGTTACCCGCCACAGCACCATTATGGACAAATATGATCCGGAGAAAAGAGTGGGCCTGATCGTCGATGAGTGGGGCACCTGGTATGATGTAGAGCCGGGAACGAACCCGGGCTTCCTCTACCAGCAGAATTCAATCCGGGATGCGCTGGTTGCCGGCCTGACCCTGAATATTTTCCACAAGCACAGCGAACGTGTCCGGATGGCGAACATCGCCCAGACCATCAACGTGCTGCAGGCTGTCATTCTGACCGAAGGGGAGAAAATGGTGCTGACGCCAACCTATCATGTGTTCAACATGTATAAGGTGCATCAGGATGCCGAGCTCCTGGATCTGACGATCGACAGCCCGGTGTACAGTTATGAAGGCCGTGAGATTCCTGAGGTATCCGCTTCGGCTTCCATTACGGCTGAAGGTATAATTCATGTCAGCCTGTGCAATCTGAATCACGAGACCTCCGCCACATTGCCGCTTGAGCTGCGCGGACTGGCCGTAGCGGCGGCTTCCGTCAGCGGGACTGTGCTTGCCGGATCATCCATTGATGCCCATAATACCTTCGAGCAGCCGGAAGCGGTAGTGCCGCAGCCGTTCACTGCCTTCAAGCTGGAGGGCACTGCGCTTACCGTAGAATTGCCGCCAATGTCGGTAACTGTACTGGAAATTACACCGGAAGCCTAATAAGAAGAAGGTGAACAGCATGACAGCAGCTTCAGCCTGCAAAGGATGCCGGGAGGAATACAAGGTAACGGAAGCGCAGATTGCCCGTATTCTGGCTTCCTCCATGTTCAATCCGGATAATACGGCTTCGGATGAGGTTTATGCGGGCCGGATTGCCCTGTGCGGAACTTGCCCCAAGCTGCAGGACGGGGTGACCTGCACCGCCTGCGGCTGCATCATTCCGGTTGTGGCCCGGCTGAAGGCGCGCGGCTGTCCGCTTCCGGGCGGCGGCCTGTGGCAGCCGGTGGCGGAATAAAGGCCGTCGGATAATACAACTTAATACTGCCCGTAAATGAAACAGCGGCAGCGGGGAACCTACCTGAGGGTAAGTTCTCCCGCTGCCGCTGTTTGGCGTGTTTGCAATTTATTCCGGCTGGCCGGCATTTCCCGGGGAATCGGCAGCATCATTATAAAAGAGCTCAAAGACCAGATCCTCGTTATAATTGCCGAAGCCTTTGCCAAACAGGGTAAGACCTCCAATATGCTCTGCATCCTCTTCAACGGCCACCCTGAAGGTCCACTGTTTCTCGCGGATGCCTACCTGGTCCAGCGTGATCTCTGAGAGCTTCTGCCCGTCCATGAAGGTGCCGGCCGGTGTAATCCGCAGCTGCTTGAGCAGACCGTACTGGTTGGTGAGCGCAGGCCACCAAGCCGGGGTATATTTGCCGTGGCTGTCGCCGTAGTCGCCCGGGCTTGTCCAGAAGCCGAGCCGCCGGCCGTTCAGGGTGAAGGAGATATCTGAAGGCCAGTTGTTATTGATAGACGGAGCTTCTGAGGCGATCTCCATTGTGATGACCAGCTCTTCCGGCTGCTGGCTGGAGAGCAGGAAGTTGGGGATTTTATATTCCACGAAGCCTTTGCCGAACCAGAGGATGCCTGCATTCACGCGTTCCTGGTCCCAGAAATACCGCGGATCATCGAAATTGCCGATCACCTTCTCTGTGGTGGACAGGCCGCAGGTAGGTTCAATCCGGAAATCGGAATAATGGCCTACGGGAATCTCCTTGCGGTAGCTCCGGCGCTGCGCCCGTGCCTGTCCGGGGAAGATAATCTCGGCCCCGTCAGCAGCCAGCGTACAGATCTTCTGCAGCCCGCTCTTGCCCGGAGCCATATGGCTCCGGACTAGCCCGGCGGCTTCAAGCTTGCGCACATGCATGGTCATAATAGCGCTGCTGAGCTTAAGTGCTCCGGCCAGCTCCTTAACATTCATTGGTTTATCGGCCAGCAGGCGCAGCATCTGCAGGCGTACCGCACTGGATAATGCCTCATATACGGGCAAGGATTGTTCGGTTAAATCTAGTTTCATGTGCTGCCTCCGCGTTCAGGTTATATAGTTAATGATTATATTACTCAAACAACGTTCTTACAAGTAAATGAACAACTTTCCGCTCGAATGAGCATGCTGCCGCCATCCGCTCCAATTTTATCACAGACAGGCTAAGCTCTGTCCGCTATGATGTAGGGTGAATTAGCGACTATACAAGGTGCTCTTGCCGCCTGCGGCAAGGGGTAACAGGGAATCGGGTGCAACTCCCGAGCGGTCCCGCCACTGTAAGGAAGAGCTGGGCTTCATCATGTCACTCGGGCATCACCCGGGGAAGGCGAAGTTCACAGCGCCGGTATTCCAAGCCAGGAGACCTACCTTGTGTAAGCACACCACGACTCTACGCGGATAGGAGCGGTGTACGGATAGGTTATTTAGAAGAGGCGTTCTGCCAGCAGAGCCGGAGGGGATCTTTAATATACAAGATTGCATCCAGCTATTCATTGCGGCATTCGCCACCCTACATTACCTGCGTACATGCACTCCCACCCTCAAGGGCGGGAGTTTTTTGGTTTGACCGATTTGAAGAAAATGGAGGCTGACAAATGAAAAAACGCGGATTTTGGAGTTTTGCGGCACTGGTTGCCGGATTTACAGTGTATTTTATGCTGAATGAACCGGGGACAGCCCGGGCGATGCACATCATGGAAGGCTTCCTGCCGGTAGGCTGGGCGGTATTCTGGTGGGCGGCGTTTATCCCGTTTTTCGTGCTGGGCATTATCCGGCTCAGAGCAATGACCAGGGAGAACCCGGAGCTGAAGCTGCTCCTCGGGCTGGCCGGAGCGTTCACGTTCGTTCTCTCGGCGCTCAAAATGCCTTCCGTCACCGGAAGCAGCTCCCATCCAACCGGTACGGGACTTGGCGCTGTAATGCTGGGGCCGCTCCCGATGGGAGTTATCGGCTCGGTTGTTCTGTTGTTTCAGGCGCTGCTGCTGGCGCACGGGGGAATTACGACGCTCGGGGCGAATGCTTTCTCGATGGCGGTAGCGGGTCCTTTTGCCGGATATGCAGTGTACAAATTAATAATGAGACAGCCGCAGCGTGAAAAGCTGGCTTTGTTCTGCGCCGCCGCAATTGCCGACCTGATGACCTATGTCGTAACCTCCTTCCAGCTTGCGGTGGCTTTTCCGGCGGAGGATGGCGGAGTTCTGGCTTCTTTCGTGAAATTCGGGGGGATCTTTGCGCTCACGCAAATTCCGCTGGCCATCAGCGAAGGGCTGCTGACTGTGCTCCTGTGGAACTGGCTGAAATCATACAGCCCGAATGAACTGTCCCTGCTCAAGCGCAAAGTGAACGGAGGCAACGCCTAATGAACAATAAATGGAAGAATGGATTGATGCTGCTGGTTGTCGTCCTTCTCTGTGTCCTGCCGCTGCTGTTCGTAGAGGGTGAGTTCGGGGGAGCGGATGATGCCGCCGAAGGGGCCGTTACGGAGATTGATCCGGCCTATGAGCCCTGGTTCAAGCCGCTGACCGAGCTGCCCGGTGAGACAGAAAGTATGCTGTTCGCCCTGCAGGCGGCGCTCGGAGCCGGAGTGATCGGGTATTCGCTGGGGCTGCTGAAGGGCAAGCACGGCCTGCAGAAGCAGAAGACGCCAAGTGATCAGACGAATTGACACTCTTTCGTATAACAATGCGCTGCGGCAGCTGTCTCCCCTGTGGAAAAGCTTCTTCGCGGCGCTGATGTTCCTGCTCGCTTATACAGTCCATCCGCTGCTGCAGCTTGTAATTACGCTCTGGATGATGTCCTGGTGCATTCTGCATGCCGGAATCCCTGTCCGCGCCTACGGGCTGCTCTTTGGTACGGCGCTGCTGTTCTATGTCCTGAGTCTCCCGGCACTGCTGGTAGAGTTCGGCCATCCGGCCGCGGGAGCACCGGGTATATTCCGGCTTCCGGGGACCGGCCTGCCAGTGTATGTCACAGCAGCAGGGCTGCAGCGGGCAGGCCTGCTGCTGGCGAGAGTCGCAGCCTGTATGAGCTGCTTCTTCTTCCTGATGCTCACCACGCCGTTCAGTGAGCTGCTGCAGGTGCTCCGCAGGCTGCGGATGCCGCAGATTGTGCTGGAGCTGATGCTGATCATGTACCGCTTCCTGTTCCTGCTAAGCGATGCGGCACACGGGATGATGCTCTCCCGGCGGCTGCGCGGCGGCCGCAGAGGATATAAGGCCAGACTGCACGAGACGGCAGCCATGGCGGGGGCGCTCTTCGGGAACACCATGCACCGGTATTACGGGCTGTCCCAGGGACTGCTGGCCCGCGGATTCACGGATGAGATTATTCTGCCGCCGTATACTGCACGCCCTGTGCCGCGGCGGTATGCTGCCCGGGCGTATGCCGGAATAACCGTGCTGCTGCTGGCACAGCTGTGGTTGTGGCGGCTTGGGTAGCGTATGCGGCAAACCGGATACAATACGACATTGTGAAGTTGAACGAACCAAATACAGATAAAGGGGAAGGGGCGCGCTATGGACCAGGAATATTGTCTGGCTTTTGAAGGAGTAGAGTTTCGCTATCCGGACACTAAGGAGCCTGCGCTGCGTGAACTGACGGTCACTTTCCCAAAAGGCCGCAAAACAGTACTGCTTGGCCACAACGGCTCCGGCAAATCAACGCTCTTCCTGCATGCCGTAGGCATTCTGCGTCCGCAGCAGGGCAGGATTGTGCAGGGAGACAGGGAGCTGTCGTATTCCAAAAAAGAGCTGGCTGCCCTGCGGCGCAGTATAGGACTTGTCTTTCAGGACCCGGAGCAGCAGCTGATCCTGAGCACGCCGCTTGAGGATGTGTCATTCGGGCTGCGGGGTGCCGGGATGGATGAGGCTGAGATCGCTGCTCGCTGCCGCAATATTATGAAGCTGCTCAGCCTGGAAGAGCTTAGGGATAAACCGATTCACCAGCTCAGCCTGGGGCAGAAAAAGCGTACAGCGCTCGCCGGTGTAATGGCGATGGAGCCGGAGCTGATTCTGCTTGATGAGCCGACCTCCTATCTGGACCCGCTATCGGAGATGCAGATGCTGGAGGGGCTTGAGGTTATTCATGCCAAAGGTGCAAGCCTGGTCATGGCCACGCATGATATGAATCTGGCTTACCGCTGGGCAGACTGGATCATTATCCTGGATCAGGGGAGGTGCCGGGCGGCGGGGACGCCGGAGGAGATTTTTGCCCGGCGGGAGGAGCTGCAGGCCATTGGCCTTGATCTTCCGCTGCTGGCCGATCTGTGGTACAGCCTGCCTGAGCGGCTCACTGCCGGGCAGGCGGCTCCACGAACGGCAGAGAATTTCAAGGCTGCGCTGCAGCGGCTGCTGGATTAGTGTGCACAGTCATTTACGAACGGGGGAAGAAGGATGAAGAAACAAGGGAAACTGCTGGTTATCGGCTTCGGTCCCGGAGCGCTGGAGCATATTACCGGCCGGGCCCTGGCTGCCCTGGATGAGAGTGAAGCCGTTATCGGCTACAACACTTATGTTGATCTGATTAAGCCGCTGCTAAGGCATCAGGAGATTGTGGGTACGGGGATGACGGAAGAAGTCAGCCGTGCCCAGGAGGCAGTCCGCCGGGCAGAAGCCGGGCAGATTATCGCCGTCATCTCAAGCGGTGACGCCGGAGTATACGGGATGGCCGGTCTGGTCTATGAGGTGCTGATTGAACGCGGCTGGAATCCGGCTGACGGTGTTACAGTTGAGGTGATTCCAGGGATATCGGCAATCCAGTCCTGCTCCTCGCTGCTGGGAGCACCGGTTATGCATGACTCGTGCACGATCAGCCTGAGCGATCATCTTACACCGTGGGAGAGTATAGCCGCGCGTATAGAGGCGGCAGGGGCGGCGGATTTCGTCATTGCCTTCTATAATCCGCGCAGCGGCAAGCGGACGCGGCAGATTGAAGAGGCGCGCCGGATTCTGCTGCGTTACCGGGACCCTGCCACACCGGTCGGCATTGTCAAGAGCGCCTACCGCAGCCGGCAGCATACCGTAGTAACGACGCTGCAGGACATGCTGGAGCATGACATCGGCATGCTCTCTACCGTGGTCGTCGGCAATTCAGCGACGATGGCCTATGAGGGGCTGATGGTTACGCCGCGCGGATATGAGCGCAAGTATAATCTCAGCGCGCAGACACAGGCGCTGAAGCCGCATGAACGGCTGCGCACGGCGGCCGAGCCGTGGTCGCTCGCTGCGGCGGAAGCGGAGCGGGCAGCGGGAGGTGAGCCAGGCGGCGCGGATGCCGGGGTAGCGGGCTACGAGCTGGAGGTGGGCCCGGCCATCGGCAGCCGCAGTTTTAGCGGAGGGCAGCTGAAGCAGCTGGCCGGGCTGGCCGGCAGTGAGGGCCGGCTTGTCTATGGCAGGGACGGGCATTTGCTGCTGCGCACCCGGACGGGGGTGCTGCTAGAGGCGGCAGCTGAGCTGGAAGAAGCCGGACTGCACATAAGCCTGCCCGGAGATTATGTGAAGGTGAAGACCTGCGGTTTCTGCGACATGCGGCGGAGTGACGCATTAAGCGCAGCGGTGCGCCTGCATAGATCCTTACACGGACACCCGGTACCCAGAGAGCTGCAGATCAGCGTGGCGGGCTGCGGCATGATCTGCAGCTCAGCTGTGCTGGAAGACATCGGGCTGGTCTACTCGCGGGGCAGCTATGAGCTGTATCTGGGCGGTAAGAGATCGGGCCGGGGTGCACATGCAGGTACGTTAGTCCGCGAGGGCATGAATGAAGATGAGGCAATAGCTGCTGTAACTGCGGCCGTAGAGCAGTATTCTGCGCAAGGCCGGGAGCAGGAGCGATTTCATGCCTTTTTTGCCCGGATGAACAGGATTGAAGAGAACACCAAGAATAATGACAGCACAGAAGGAGCACGCATAATGAGAACAGTACTGCTGGTTGGACACGGCAGCCGGGTCCAGGAAGGGAATGAGGAGCTGCTGCAGTTCACCAGCCTGCTTGCCGCGCGCAAGCCGGAGCTTAAATTTGAGACCTGCTTCATAGAGCTGGCTTCACCTTCTATTGCCGGCGGGATCGCCAAATGTGTAGAGGGCGATGCCACAGAAATTTATGTAGTGCCGATTATTCTGTTCGCAGCGGGGCATTCCAAGCTGGATATCCCTATGGCCATTGACGAGGCCAAGCTGCGGTATCCCGGGGTCAGATTTATTTACGGGCGTCCGCTGGGGGTGCAGGAGCGGGCTGTAGACATTGTACTGGACCGCATCAGGGAAGCTGAGCGGCTTATCCCCCTGCCGGAGCATAATAATGAGGCAGAACTGGTTGAACGGGCTATACAAGCTGAATCGGGTATGCCGGAAGCACCTTCCCCGGCTGTAGAGGATAAGGATACCATTGTGCTGCTGATGGGCCGCGGGGGCAGTGATCCGGATGCTAATAGTGATTTCTTCAAACTGACCCGGCTCCTATGGGAAAGAACATCTTATAAAAGCGTTGAAGCCTGCTTCATAGCAATTACGAATCCGCTGCTGCCGGAAGGGCTTGAACGCTGTCTGAAGCTGGGTGCGCGTAAGATTATTGTTGTGCCGTACCTGCTCTTCACCGGAGTGCTAATGAAGCAGTTCAGCGAAATAACAGCGCAATTTGCCGCAGACCATCCGGAAATAGAAGTGGCGGCCGGCCGCCAGCTGGGCGCCCATCCGCTGCTTATTGATATGCTGGCTGAGCGGGTTGAAGAGACGCTGGAGGGCCAGTCCTTCAGTAATTGCGACAACTGCAAATACCGTGACGAGGCGGCATTGCATCACCACCACCACCACCACCATCACCACCATGGTGAGGAGGAGCATGGGCACGGGCACCACGGGCATGGGCATCACGAGCATGGGCACCATGGGCATGGGCACCACGGGACCGGCGGGAGTGCCGGGCAAGCTGTACGGGAGACGGGAGACGCGGAAACAGCGGCTCCGGAGCAGGCCATCGCTCAGCGGCAGCCGCGATGATCCTGATGCTGTGCGGGACCAGCGATGCCCGGGAGCTGGCGCTGCATCTGTCCCGGCAAGGCCTGCCGGTGCAGGCCTCTGTCGTAACGCCGAGTGCGGCTGAACGTCTGGAAGCCGCCGGAATCAGTGCCCGGACCGGCAGACTGGATATGCAGGCGATGATCTCGCTGCTGCAGGAGGGAGGCTACCGGGCGGTGGTGGACGGCAGCCATCCTTTTGCACTGGAGGCGCATGCCAATGCGATAGGTGCGGCCGCAGCGCTGGGCCTCCCCTATTTTCGCTACGAACGGCAAAGCCTGATTTATGACAGCCATCCCCGGCTGATCCTGGCGGATTCCTATGAGGCGGCTGCGCGCAGGGCCAAGGAGCTGAAAGGCCCGGTTATGCTGACAACCGGCGGCAAAACACTGGAGATTTTCGCAGAGGCGCTGCTTGGTGATCCGGATATCCGGCTGACAGTCAGGCTGCTGCCCTGTGTGGAGAATATGGAGAAATGTCTGGCCCTCGGTATTGAGCAGCGTAATATTATTGCGCTTCAGGGCCCTTTTAGCAGAGAGATGAATGAGGCGCTCTACCGGCAGTATGACACCAAAGTGATGATCACCAAGGAGAGCGGAGCGGAAGGCTCGGTGGATGAGAAGCTGCAGGCTGCGCTGGATATGGGGCTTTATGTCATTATGATTGTGCGGCCGGGGATGTCCTTTGGGGATGACGGGACGGTGTTTGATTCTTTTGACGAGCTCACGGCTGCTGTACAGGCTGCGCTAAGGAACTCCCGGTAACTGCTCGGTGCAGGACTGAAGGTGTGCCGGTTAAGTATTTAAACCTATTTGTAACAAGTGTGGAGGAGGGATGATTGTGGATTTTGGAACGGAATTTAAGCCGCTGACAGTGCAGCCGCAGGAGATAGAGGGACTTAGTTTTCAGATGATTACGGAGGAGCTGGGTGATCACTCTTTCAGTATCCTGGAGTATCCGATTGTACAGCGGATCATCCATGCCTCTGCTGATTTCGAGCTGGGCCGCAGTATTGTTTTTCATCCCCGGGCGGTTGAGGCGGGGATCAGCGCTATTTTGCAGGGGATGCCGGTTATTGCCGATGTGCGGATGGTCGAGGCGGGGATTGCCAAGGAGCGGCTTCAGCGGTACGGCGGGGAGGTCAGAGTGCATATCTCCGATCCTGATGTGGTGGAAGAAGCCAAGGCGCTGGGAACGACCCGGGCGATTCTCGCTACCCGCAAAGCCTGTGCGGAGGCTCCGGGCGGAATTTATGTGATCGGCAATGCACCGACAGCACTGCTGGAACTCATTCGCCTGATCAAAGAAGGCGCAGCCCGGCCGGGGCTCGTCATCGGCATGCCGGTCGGCTTCGTCTCGGCGGCGGAATCCAAGGATGAGCTGCGCAAGCTGGATATCCCCTATATCACCAACATCGGCCGCAAAGGCGGAAGCACAACCGTAGTCGCTGCAGTGAACGCCTTGAGTCTGCTGGCCGTACGCCGGGCTGCGGAGAGCCGGGACCGGGATTAGAGCTCAGCCATGATCTCTTACATGCTCACAGTGATTCAGGAAATAAGTGGATAAATGACACTTAAATCGGCTGAAATCTACTGCCGCAATAAATTAATTGGAAAAAGGGCACTTAATTTCACCTGAATTACCGTACGATGCTGATATGAGCCGGATTAAGTGTAGAAAATCCAACTATTATCGGTGAAGGAGGGTAGACAGGATAATTAAGTGCCGAAAATCCATTTAAATCCCCTTGGAGATATTCTCTGCGCTCCCGGCAGCAATTTCAGGTGAATGCAGGCGGGCATATCGGAGAAAATCCAAATAAATTACAGCCGGCTGCATCTGCTTGTGAGTGATATTGGCGGCAGCTGCTTGTCCCGTTTGCCTGGAGTTACTTATTTCCTCTAATGTACTCCTGATTATGCCAGCAATGCTTCAGAATGATTAAATACCATCAGCGAAGAGGGATTACATGAGTGAGGGAAGAGCGGATAACCGGGCAGGCCGGGACCGGAGAGACGCAGGAGTGAATGATAAGGCGGACCCGCCTGAAAAGGAAGAGATAGAGCGTTCCTGTACCCGTAGAGCGGTTGAAGCAGTGGCGCGAGCCGGCGCCGAGACAGAAGCAAATGCGGTAAAGGCAAGAGCGGTGGCGGAAGCAAAGGCGGAGGCTGAAGCTGAAGTGAAAGCGCCACTCCATGTACCGGAGCATTCCACCGCCCCTGCCGCCGCCCTGCGCAGAGGGTATACGACCGGAGCCTGTGCTGCTGCTGCGGCGAAGGGGGCGGCACTGCTGCTGATTACAGGGGAGCGCTTTGCAGCTGTAGAGATTGATCTCCCGGCAGGATTCAGGCATACGTTTGAGCTTACCGACTGGTGGAGCGAGGGAGAGGACTCCGCAGCCTGTGCCACAGTCAAGGATGCCGGGGATGATCCCGATGCGACTCATCAGGCCCGGATCGAGGCGGCAGTAAGCTGGCTGGACCATCCGGGTGTGGAGATCGACGGGGGACGCGGAGTCGGCCGGGTTACGAAGCCGGGCCTGCCGGTGCCGGTCGGTGCCGCAGCTATCAATCCGGTGCCCCGGCGGATGATTCTTGAAGCGGTGTCCGGTGTGCTGGAGGAGCATGGCGCAGCGCGGGGGCTGCGGGTGGTCATCAGCGTGCCGGAAGGCGAACGCATCGCCCAGAGGACGCTTAATCCCCGGCTTGGAATCATCGGCGGAATTTCTATTCTCGGCACGAAGGGCGTAGTTACGCCGTTTGATACAGAGGCTTATAAAGCCAGTGTGGTCCAGGCGATATCGGTTGCAGCGGCAACGGGGAACGGGCAGATTGTTCTGACTACAGGCGGCAGCAGTGAGAAATATGCGCTGGGGATGTTCGCAGAGCTTCCGGAGGAAGCTTTTATCCAGATGGGGGAGTATGTGGGCTTCTCGCTAGGGCATGCCAAGGCGTATGGCATCCGTAAAGTTACCTTCGTCGGCATGGCCGGGAAATTCTCCAAAGTCGCACAGGGAGCTATGCTGATTCACTCCAGGAATGCTCCGGTTGACTTCGGGTTTCTGGCAGCGGTGGCGGCGGATGCAGGTGCAGATAATCAGCAGGTACGGGAGATTGCAGCCGCGAATACAGCTTCGCAGGTAGTGGATATGATGACTGAGGCGGGAAATTCCGTGTTCTTTGAGCAGCTGTGCCGGCTTGCCTGCGAGCAGAGTCTCAAAGCTATAAACGGAGGCATGACTGTAAGGATGGTATTAATCACAATGAAGGGCCGGGTGCTGGGAAGGGCGGAGGTATGTGGGTAATCTGATTTATGTAATCGGGATCGGAGAAGACGGTGCCGGGGGACTGACTCCGGACAGCCTAAGCAAAGTGAATCACAGTGAGGTGCTGCTCGGGGGCGAGCGGCAGCTGAATTTTTTCAGCGGATATACGGGTGAGAAAATCGTTCTGCAAGGCGGGCTGAAGCCTTTTGCAGAGAAGCTGGAGGAAGTGTGGAGAGAGCGGCGGACGGTGGTGCTGGCTTCCGGGGACCCGCTCTTTTATGGCATCGCCGGTTATCTTGTCCGTAAATTCGGGCCGGAGCATGTTGAGGTGATTCCGCATTACAGCAGTGTGCAGCTGGCTTTTGCCCGGCTGGGGGACAGCTGGCAGGATGCGGAGCTGATCAGCCTGCATGGCCGTCCCCTTCAGGGACTGGCCCAGCGCATAGACGGCAAACACAAAGTCGCGCTGCTGACGGACGGGAGCAATACGCCCGGAGTGATTGCCGCCTATTTACGCGAGTTCGGGATGACGGAATATGAGGCATTTGTCTGCGAGCGGCTCGGCGGAGCCGAAGAGCTGTGCCGGTTCTGGACACTGGAGGAGATGGAGAGAGGCAGCTTCGCAGCGTTAAATGTAGTGATTCTGCGCAGAATGCCGGGGACAAGTATTCCATTGCGGCGCGGCTTCGCCTACCCGGACGGAGAATTTGAGCAGCGCAAGCCGGAGAAAGGACTCATTACGAAACGCGAGGTCCGTGCTTTGGTCCTGTCGGAGCTGAATCTGTCCGAGGATGCAGTGGTCTGGGATATCGGCTCCGGCTCGGGTGCGGTTGCTGCAGAATGTGCGCGGATCGCCCGGCTCGGCAAGGTCTATGCCCTGGAGAAAGGGGCAGAGAATTTGCCGAACATGGAAGCGAACCGCCGTAAATTCCGGGCGGATTTCCAGATCATTCATGCGAAAGCACCTTTGGGACTGGCAGAGCTGCCTGACCCGGATGCGGTATTCATCGGCGGCAGCGGCGGTGAGCTGGCAGACATTATCGCAACCGCCGCCGCAAGGCTCCGGCCGGAAGGCCGGATTGTAGTGGGAGCGATTACAGTAGAGACGCTGCATGGCAGTATGGAAGCGCTGAGGACAGCGGGGCTGGCCCCTGAAGTAACCATGCTGCAGGCGTCACGCGGCAAGCCGATACTCGGCATGACCCGGTTTGACGGAATGAATCCCGTCTATGTGATCAGCGGGCGGAAGGGCTGATGCCGCTGACGCCGGGCATTCAGTGATCATTTTGACGCACCAGGTCCGTCATTGTTTAAACGCAGGCGTAATGGTGTTCTATTTACATATGGATCCGAAATCAATATGAAATTAACCGGTGAGAAAGGGGAAGAAGCTATGAGAACTAACGTTACAGGACAAGGGGCTTTGGAAGCAGCCGGAGAAGAAGCTGAAGCACTGCTGGCAGAGGCGGCAATGCAGGCGGCAAGCGCGCTCTATGATGCCGTGGACGAGGAAATGGTGAAGGCGGAGGAGCAGCTTGCACCGCGGAGTCTTGGAACCTTGTACGGGGTTGGAGTCGGCCCTGGAGACCCGGAGCTGATTACGCTCAAAGCCTGCCGGCTGCTGCGGGAATGCCCGGTGGTAGCCTATCCAGCAACCAAGAAAGGTGGCAAATCCTACGCTCATGAAATCATCGAGCTGCATGTCAATCCGGAAGAAACGGTGATGCTGGGCCTTGTTTTCCCGATGACCAAGGATCCCGAGCTGCTGGCAAGCGGCTGGAACCGTACGGTGGAGCTGTGCTGGGCAGAGCTGCGCCAGGGGCGGGATGTGGCTTTTGTGACGGAGGGCGATCCGAATCTCTACAGCACCTTCATTCATTTGGCCCGGCTGATGCAGGAGCTTCATCCCGGGGTACCGGTTGTTTCAGTTCCGGGCATCTCCTCGGTGCTGGGTGCAGCGGCAGCCCTGGAGCAGCCGCTCGCTGACGGGGATCAGCGGGTAGGGATCATTCCGGCTACGGCTGACCGTGAGGCGCTGAAGGAAGCGCTGCTGCATCATGAGACCGTGGTCTTCCTTAAGGTAGCCAAGGTGCTGGATCTGCTGTTGGATGTGCTGGATGAGCTGGGCCTCTCCGGCAAGGCCTCTGTCGTTACCAAGGTGACCTCACCGCATGAAACAGTATGGCGGGATGCCCGGGATTTGCGGGGCAAGGAGCTGGAGTACTTAAGTCTGATGGTGGTGAGCAAATGACGGGCCTCTTGCTGGAACCTAAAGTGTATATCGTCGGTGCGGGGCCGGGTGATCCCGAGCTGATTACGGTCAAAGGCAGCCGGATTCTGCGTTCCGCCGATCTGGTGCTGTATGCCGATTCACTGGTCAGCGCGGAGCTGATTAACAGTGCGAAGCCGGATGCTGAGGTTGTCAAAAGCTCAGGGCTGGATCTGGAGCAGCAAGTGGAGCTGATGGCCGCAGCAGTCCAGGGGGGACGGAGTGTCGCCCGCGTTCATACGGGTGACCCTTCCATGTACGGCGCAATTCTGGAGCAGATGACGCTGCTGAAGTTATGCGGCATCGGGTACGAAATCGTGCCGGGGGTCAGCTCTGTGTTCGCCGCAGCGGCGGCGCTTGGCGCAGAGCTGACCGTGCCTGATCTGACCCAGACGGTGATCCTGACCCGTGCGGAGGGCCGGACACCTGTGCCGGAGCGGGAGCAGCTGCGAAGGCTGGCGGAGCATCACTGTACAGTAGCGCTGTTCCTCAGCGCTTCGCTGGCCGGTCATGCAGCCGGGGAATTCCTCGCCGCAGGCTGGAGTCCGGACACACCGGTTGCTGTAGTGAAGCGGGCGACCTGGCCGGACCAGCAGATCCTGCGGACAACCGTAGAGAGGCTGGAGCAGGATCTGCTCGCTGCGGGAATTACCATGCATGCTATGATCCTGGCCGGCTGGGCGCTGGACCCGGGTCTCAGTGACCGGGATCAGCACCGCTCCAAGCTGTATGACAAGGGTTTTACCCATGGCTGCCGCGAAGGAACCGGAGCAGGTGAACCTGCTGAATCCGGCGGGACCGTTCAGTCTGAGCAGCCCGGTGCGGCCCGTGCATAAGCGCTATGCTGCGGTTGCCATTACGCGGAATGGAATCATGCTTGCAGCGAAGCTCGGAGCAGAGCTGAGCGGTACTGCAGTTTATGGTTATGCCAAGTATTGCGGCGGCCTTGAGGGGCAGTCCGGGGAGATTGCGGCTTTTGACGGACCGGTTAGAGACCTGCTTCCGCAGCTTTTCCGGAGCTATGAAGCAATTATTCTGTTCTTTTCTCTGGGAGCTGCCGTCCGGCTGACCGCTCCGCTGCTCGGGGACAAAAAAACCGACCCCGCCGTTATCGTCATCGACGAGCGCGGAGAGCATGTCATCAGCATGCTCTCCGGTCATCTTGGCGGAGCCAACAGGCTCACATTGCAGATTGCCGGGCTGCTCGGCAGCCATCCTGTCATTACAACAGCCTCGGATGTACAGGGCATATTCGCTGTAGATCTGCTTGGACAGGAATACGGCTGGCGGCCGGACAGCTTCGCCGGGATGAAGGCGGTAAGTGCTGCACTCGTCAACGGGGAGCCGGTGGCTTTCGTGCAAGAGAGCGGGGAGCGCGGCTGGCTTCCTCCGGGAACAGTGCTGCCGGAGCATGTCCGGCTGTTCACGGACAGGGAGGAGCTGCTCGGCAGCGGCTTCAGCTGCCCGGCGGCAATCATAGTGACGGACAGGCTGCTGCTTGAGCCGGAGGCAGCCGCATTACCAGGCAGCACGGTAGTATTCCGCCCGCGCAGCCTGGTGCTTGGCCTTGGCTGCAACCGCGGCACGGCGGCGGCGGAGCTGGAAGCTGTAGTGCTGCACACGCTGGCGGAGCTTGGGCTGTCGCTGCACAGCGTCCGCAATGCCGCTACAGCAGGAATTAAAGGTGACGAAGCCGGGCTGCTGGCCCTGTGTGCCAAGTATGGCTGGGAGCTGGAGCTGTATTCACCGGAGCAGCTGAACACAATTGCGCTGGACAATCCGTCGGCGGCCGTATTCAGAGCTACCGGAGCGTACGGAGTCTGCGAGCCGGCTGCGCTGCTGTCTTCAGGAGCGGGGGAACTGCTGCTCCGCAAGCACAAGAGCGGGAATGTGACCATCGCCGTAGCCCGGGTTGTGCATGATGTACCGTGCGTGAAGAAGGGGGAGAGCAGGCATGGATGACAAGATCCGGCGGGAGCTGCTGTACCGTCCGCGCTTCGTGGTGGCCGGTACAGGCAGCGGTTCCGGTAAAACAACAGTTACCCTCGGTCTGATGCGGGCTTTTGCCCGCCGCGGGCTGAAGGTGCAGGGCTTCAAATGCGGGCCTGACTATATCGATCCTGCCTACCACAGTGCCGTCACAGGCCGGCCCTCCCGCAATCTGGATTCATGGATGACTACCCACAGTTACCTGCAGCAGTATTTCCTGCGTGCTTCGGAGCACGCGGATGTGTCGGTTATTGAGGGCGTTATGGGGCTGTATGACGGTAAAGAGGATACTGCGCTTACCGGGTCAACCGCGGAGATTGCGGTTCTGACGGACAGTCCGGTGCTGCTGGTCGTGGATGTCCGCAGCATGGGACGGAGTGCTGCGGCTATTGTGCTGGGCTTCCGGCAGCTGGAGCCGGAGGTACGGATTGCAGCGGTTATAGTCAACCGCTGCGGCAGCGAAGGCCACTACCAGATGGTCAGGGCTGCCATCGAGTCTGCCTGCGGCATTCCCGTGATCGGCTGGCTGCCCCGGGACAGCGGCCTCGATATTCCCGAGCGGCATCTCGGCCTGCTCCCCGCGGTGGAGCGCGGGGAGCTTGCGCCCTTATTCGACCATGCGGCTGATTTGCTCGCGCAGGGCACCGATCTGGAGCGGCTGCTGGAGCTTGCCGCTGCTGCGCCTGGTCTGCGCTGCCCTGTGCAAGCTGGACCCGCATCGCTAAGGCCGGCGGCTGCCGCACAGCTGGCGGTGGAGCAGCTGCCGGAAGCCGCTGCTCCACCCTGCCCGCCAGCTGCGCTGCCAGCGCCGCCTTCTGCGGCAGCGGTGAGCGCTGTAGCTGAGCCGTATCAGCCCGTCATTGCTGTCGCCCGTGATGCAGCGTTCAATTTCTATTACGCTGATAACCTGGAGCTGCTCGAACGGGCCGGAGCGCGGCTGGTAACGTTCAGCCCGCTCAGCGGCGGGGGAATCCCGCCGGAAGCCGATGGAATCTATCTCGGCGGCGGGTTCCCGGAAGAATTCGCCGCTGCTATAGCTGCGAATCCGCTCTTCCTGAGCGGGCTGAGGGCTGCAGCCGCAGACGGGATGCCGCTGTACGCTGAATGCGGCGGCTACATGGTTCTGGCCCGCAGCCTGACTGACCGTGCGGGCGTGGTGCATACGATGGCCGGAATCATTCCGGCACATACAGTGATGCAGGAGCGCCGCGCCGCCCTCGGCTACCGGGAAGTGACGGCGCTCCAGGATAACCTGCTGCTGAAGCAGGGGGAGCAGCTGCGCGGCCATGAGTTCCATTATTCTGTCATGGACTACCTTCCGGGTGAAGCCCGGACCTTTGTCTATGAGAGCAAAGGGCGGGGCGGCACGCGTCCGGAAGGTTACATCAACAGCAGCGGCAATGTTATGGCAGCTTATGCCCATGTCCATCTGGCCTCTCATCTCCCGGCAGCGGGGCGGCTGGTGGCGGCATGCCGTGCTTATCATGAACAGAAGCTATATAGATTGAACTATAAAACTTAGAAAAAGAAGAGCTGGTGGAGGGAAGCTTGGAACTGTAGGGATGCCAGCGGCCGGAAGTCTCACCTTTAAGCGGAAACTCAAGTACAATGAGCTGCCGAGCAGGTAAATGGACTGAATTGGCTCCCTGTTCAGAAAGTAGCCAGTCGCGTAACGGTTGTTCATGTGACTGGCTAAACGTTACGGACATGAGAGACCTTAAGCCTGCGGAAAGGCAGCAAAGTGCCGACTTGCGGACACCAGCGCCGTTATTTCGCCGGAAAAGCGGAGTTAGCCCATCAAAAGCGGCGGATAAGGTCCGTGGTGTCCGCAAGACCGCCCAAAAGGCCTATTTTGAGCGGATAAGGTCTGTGGTGTCCATAAGGGTCAGCATTGGGTTATATTTGAACCGGAGAGAGTATGGTAACCGGTACTAAGCTGCACGATGTATGTCAACCGCTTGCCACCCCCCTGGCAGGCCACATATAATATAAAATAAGAGAGCGCTTTATTGTGCCGCAGGCTGGCGGACGGCTTGGCTTGTCAGCGAACGGATGACAGATTTTATTTTCAGGAAGGGGGAACACTGCAGTGAAATTGCTCGGAGCGATTGAAGCAGGGGGAACAAAGTTTGTATGCGGCATCGGAAATGAGGACGGGACGATTCTCGACCGGGTGAGCTTTCCGACCACTACACCTCAAGAGACCATGGGACAAGTACTGGATTATTTCTCCCGTAAAGGGGCCGAAGCTATCGGAATCGGTTCCTTCGGACCGATTGATCCGGTAATCGGCAGTACTACATATGGATATATTACAACCACTCCGAAGCCGCATTGGGGCGGGTTCAATCTGGTTGGGGCAGTTGCGGAGCAGTTCAATGTTCCCATCGGGTTCGATACAGATGTGAACGGTGCCGCCCTGGGCGAGTACACCTGGGGCGCGGCCGCGGGGCTGGACAGCTGCCTCTACATCACAGTGGGGACAGGCATCGGTGCCGGTGCCGTGGTTGGCGGCAGGCTGATTCACGGGCTGTCCCATCCGGAGATGGGACATATTCTCGTCCGCCGTCATCCTGAGGATGACTTTGCAGGCTTCTGCCCGTATCATGCCGATTGCCTGGAAGGCCTGGCGGCAGGTCCGGCAATCGGTAAGCGCTGGGGCCGGCCGGCCGGTGAGCTGCCTGCGGATCATCCCGCCTGGGAGATGGAAGCCCATTATCTGGCCCACGCGCTGATGAACTATGTGCTGATCCTTTCACCGCAGAAGATTGTGATGGGCGGCGGAGTGATGAAGCAGAGTCAGCTGTTCCCGCTGATTCACACCAAGCTGCAGGAACTCTTAGCCGGCTATGTGCAGCATCCGGCGCTGAATGACAATATCGGCAGCTATATCGTTCCGCCGAAGCTTGGGGATAATGCCGGGCTGGCAGGGGCACTTGGATTGGCCAGACTGGCGCTTGAAGCGGAATAACAGCCGCTGCTGCAAAAAGGCATTGACTGTTGCGCAATATATGGTATCCTAGGTTTTAACAGTATAGCATTTACGAGGAAGCACCTCTTTCACGATTATCGTGGGAGAGGTGCTTTTGTGCGTCCGGGAGGTCTCAGCGGTTACCCGGATGACCTGGGAGGAAGGATTCCGGCCAGACGCGGGAGCATGCTTGCTGTAAGACGAGGAAGGTAGGGATTCTTATGCAGATCGTATTCATGAACCGTTTGTCCAGATTGTCAGAGGTGGACCGGGAGGTCTTCGCCCAGCTATGGATTGGTGAAGAGGAGGGCGTGTGGCGCCTGGGCTGGCGGGATTTCTCCGGAGCACAGGAGATGGGGGACAGCCTGTGGTATGAAGGCAGCTCATGGAATGAAATGCTGTGTGTGTACCGGCATGAGCTTGCGGTGAAGATGGGGGAAGGCTACCGTCCGCTGATCGATGGAGTGTTCCATGAGGAGGAGCATCTGGGCGGGCGCAGCCAGGAGCAGCTTAAGCTGCAGTATTACAGTGAGCAGCACGCAGCGGATGCGGTTTATGATGAGCTGTGCTCCTGGCGCAGAGGCAAAGCCTCCAGTGAGCGTAAAGCGCCTTATGTGCTTGCGAGCAACCGTCTGTTGCGGATGATCAGCGCCTTTCTCCCGCATACAACCGAAGAGCTGCTGCAAATTCCCGGGGTCGGCGAGGGCAAAGCGTCACAGTATGGTGCGGATTGGCTGCAGATTACCTCAGGTATCCAGCGGGCGCATTCCTTTCCGCTCTCTTGGGTGAATGAAGCTATTGACGAGGAGGGCTTTGTCTCCTGGCTGTACAAGCAGAAGGAGCTGAAGTACAAGAAGCAGCTGGAGCGGCTGCGGCTGCGGCGTGTTCTGCTTCAGGCCATTGAGGCCGGACAAGGCATGGAGCAGATCCGGGCGCTGAGCGGAATTTCCCGGCGCGAGATTCTGGAGGCAGCCGAGGAACTGGAGAAGGACGGATATTCGGTGGAGAAGCTGATCACATTTGAACTGAGCGAGGTTAGTCCGCTGGAACAGAATAATATATGGACGGCCTATGAACTGATGGGTGATACCTTCCTGAAGCCGGTGCTCTACAAAGCATACGGAGAGGATTTCGCACCCGCTGAAGGACTCGATATGTACTATGAGCGCCTGCGGCTGATCCGGCTCCGCTTCCGGCGGGAGCAGCCGGTGAAGCTGGGGCTGGCTACAAATCTGTAGACAATCAAAAAGACGAAGGCTTCCTCTACCCGTGGGTTAGCGGCGCCTTCGTCCTGCGTATTCGTCCGGTATGGTTCATAGCCATTCCTTCTTGCGGAAAACTACCAGCATTCCGCAGCCGAGTGTTACCATGACGGCAATAACTCCGTAGTAGCCGTACTGGGAATGGGTCTCGGGAATATTATCAAAGTTCATACCGTAGATCCCTGTAATCACGGTCAGCGGCATGAATATTGTAGTAATTGCTGTAAATACCCGCATGATTTCGTTGGCGCGGTTGGCGATACTGGACTGATAAGCTTCCCGTAAGTTGCCCATCAGATCGCGGTAGGTTTCGAAGGTTTCCGAAATTTTCACCGCATTCTCATAAATATCACTGAAATACTTCTGCAGCTGATCGTCGATCAGGCGGAGATCCTTCTTGTTCAGCGTGTTGATAACTTCCTTCTGCGGTCCGAGCATTTTCTTCAGCCAGAGAATTTCACTGCGCAGACCGATGATTTCGCTGAGATGCGATTTCTTGGTGTGCATGAGGATATCTTCCTCCAGCTTCTCAATCCGCGCTTCGATCCGGTCACCGACGGAGAAGAAGTTGTCAACGACAAGGTCGATTAACAGGTACAGGAAACGGTCAGGCTCACTGACCTCCTGCTCCCACAGGATGGGCTTCAGGACGCGCAGCTCATGGATCTTCTGCTTGGTCACCGTAATGATGAAATGTCTGCCCAGGAATACGTTAAGGGCGCGGAGGAATATTTCCTCGTCATCAAACCGGATGCTGTTGACTACAATGAAATAATGGCTCTCATAGATCTCCAGCTTCGGGCGCTGATCCTCTTCACTGAGGCAGTCCTCGACAGCCAGATCATGCAGATTGTACAAAGGCTGAAGCTCCACAAGATCCTCAACATCGGCATCAATCCAGTAGAACCCCTCTGCAGGGGCTGTAAGTGTTTCTTCAATATTGTCAATTGTCGTAAAAATTCCTGCGTTCACCAGCCGGATTTTCATCTGATTCACTCCTTCTGTCCCTGTCTTCTCCAGGGATATGCTAATTAAAGCACAGGGAAAAAATCAGCTTGGCCGGCGGTACAATCACTGACGAAGGCCAAAAGACGTACGGAGAGCATGAAGAAGAACTGCCCCCGCCGCCGGCAAGCTGATGTTAATCCTGTGTGGTTGTTCTTTCTGCGTGCCTATTCGCGAGCCCGGGTCGCCTTCCATTCTTCTCTCACCTCTTCTTTTCGCCGTTTATGGTTGAAACACTTGTCTAGTATAACGCCGGGGTATGCCTCTTTCAAGAGAAATTCTTTTCATAATATAGGCCCCTTAGCATTGTATGGACTTGACGAAAAGGAGGTTCATGATTTAAAGTGAATTTTAAGCAAAAGTTCTGAGGAACCACCGGTGGTACCCAACTGAATACAGCTAAATCTTATCAAGAGCAGGTGGAGGGACTAGCCCGATGAAACCCGGCAACCGGCGTATCTACGCACGGTGCTAAATCTTGCGGAAGCTCGGCAGGACGTATACGTCCGGCGGAAGTTCTCTGGCAGATGAGAGAGGCGCATATGACTGCAGATATATGACCTTTCTCGCCTGAGAAAGGTTTTTTTTCGTACTCTTTTCACCACACATGATAGAGCACGCCCAGGCGGAATCTAAATTCAGTTAAGGAGTGGACACAGCAATGCCAATTAAAATTCCCGACAGTCTGCCGGCCAAAGAAGTATTATCCGGTGAGAATATTTTTGTAATGGATGAGAGCCACGCCTTTCATCAGGATATCCGTCCTCTGCGGATCGCTATTCTAAATCTGATGCCGACCAAGGAAACGACCGAGACGCAGCTGCTGCGCCTGATCGGAAACTCGCCGCTTCAGGTGGATGTGGTTCTGCTGCATCCCAGCTCCCATACCTCGAAGAATACCTCTGCAGAGCATCTGAAGAGCTTTTATAAAACCTTCGATGAGATCAGCCACCGCCGGTTCGACGGCCTGATCGTTACCGGCGCTCCCGTAGAACAGATGGAGTTCGAGGATGTCAACTACTGGGAAGAGCTGAAAGTTATTTTTGAATGGAGCAAGCAGAATGTAACTTCGACCATGCACATCTGTTGGGCGGCACAAGCAGGACTGTATCATCATTTCGGTGTTCGCAAGGTGAGCCTGCCGGACAAATGCTTTGGAGTTTTTCCGCACACGCTGAGCCATAATAATGTCAAGCTGCTGCGCGGCTTCGATGAGGTGTTCCATGTGCCGCATTCCCGCCACACTGATGTATCCCGGGAGGATATTGAGAATCATCCGGATCTGCAGATTCTTGCCGAATCGGAAGAAGCCGGAGTGTATCTGGTGTCGGCATATGAGGGGAAGCAGATTTTTGTCACCGGGCATTCGGAATATGATCCGTTCTCTTTGAAATGGGAGTATGACCGGGATATCGCCAAAGGCATGGATATTGAAATTCCGAAGCACTATTATCCAAAAGATGATCCTACCCGTACACCGCCGGCCGTTTGGCGCGCCCATGCCAACTTATTATTCTCTAACTGGCTCAATTACTATGTATACCAGGAGACACCTTACGATATCGGAGCGTTTATTTAACACAATTATTTATATAGAAGCAAAGTAAAAGCGCACTACACATAGCTGATGCTTCCGAAGCTAGTTTGTACGAAGAAATTCAGGGAAGCAAATGCTAACAAACTTTTAGGAGGCAATGGGAATGGACGAGAAACTGAAGATTGAGAGCAGACTGGCACAGATTGGTTCACTTGAGGACCCGGCAACGGGGGCGGTTAATTACCCGATATATAATGCGACGGCTTTCCGTCACCCGAGACTCGGTCAGAGCACAGGCTTTGACTATATCCGCACCAAAAATCCTACCCGCACCGTACTCGAAGACGCGGCTGCCGCACTGGAATCCGGCGATGCCGGCTTTGCCTGTGCCTCCGGGATGGCTGCCCTGACTACAGTATTCGCCCTGTTCGGACAAGGCGACCATCTCGTGGTATCGCTGGACCTGTACGGCGGAACTTACCGTCTGCTTGAACGGATTCTCTCCAAATACGGCATCAGCGCCTCCTATGTGGATACGAATGACCTGGAGGGCCTGGAGGCTGCCCGCCAGCCGGGCACCAAAGCTGTGTTTATTGAGACGCCGACCAATCCGCTGATGATGATTACAGATGTCGAAGCGGTGTGTACATGGGCCCGCACGCACGGGCTGCTGACTATTGTCGACAACACGCTGCTAACCCCGTTCTTCCAGCGTCCGATTGAGCTTGGGGCAGACATTATCGTACATAGTGCGACCAAATATCTGGGCGGACATAATGACGTGCTTGCCGGACTTATTGTGACCAAAGGCGCGGAGCTGTCAGCAGAAATGGCTATCCTGCATAACTCGCTGGGCGCTGTACTTGCACCAAATGACAGCTACCAGCTGATGAAGGGCATGAAGACACTTGCCCTGCGCATGGAGCGGCATGAGAGCAATGCACTGGCTATTGCCCGGTATCTGCTGGAGCATCCGGCGGTTGCCGAGGTGTTCCACCCGGGCCTGCCCGATCATCCGGGGTATGAAATCCAGAACCGCCAATCCTCCGGCAACACCGGAATCTTCTCCTTCAAAGTTAAGGATGCCAGATATGTGGAGCCGCTGCTCCGCCATATCCGCCTGATTGCTTTTGCCGAGAGCCTGGGCGGTGTCGAGTCGCTTATGACTTATCCGGCTGTGCAGACCCATGCCGATATTCCGGTGGAGATCCGCGATGCCGTTGGCGTCGATGACCGTCTGCTGCGTTTCTCTGTCGGGATCGAGCATGTAGATGATCTGATTAATGATCTTGCACAGGCGCTTGAGGCGGCGCGGGTGGAGCTGGAGTAGGCGCTTGCCGGACAGGAATTTCAAGAGGAGAGCATAATAATGAACGGCAGCGCCAACAAGGTGCTGCTGTTTTCTTTGCGAAAGGTTTTTCAAGCTCACCCAATTGTGATACGATGGGGGAACGGGTTTGTTTATATTAAAATTTAAATTCATCTGACTATACTTCATAGAATTAAGAGGAGGCCGCGAACAGTGAGTGCGATTGATCTTATTCTGGATAAGACACTTAAGGGTGAACGTCTGCAATTAGAAGACACGATCACATTATTCGAGAGCAATGAAATTGAGAAAATGGGCGCTGCCGCAGATATTATTATGAAGCGCTGGCATCCGGACCCGCTGGCCACATTCGTGATCGGCCGCAATATTAACTACACTAATGTTTGTGATGTATACTGCCGCTTCTGTGCATTTTACCGCAGACCCGGCTCGGAGGAAGGTTATGTGCTTCCTGACGATACGATCTATCAGAAGATTGCCGAGACGATCAGTGTGAACGGGACAGAGATTCTGATGCAGGGCGGAACGAATCCGAATTTGCCGTTCAGCTACTATACGGATATCCTGCGCGGCATTAAGCAGCGCTTCCCTGAGATTACGATGCACTCCTTCTCACCGGCAGAGATTATGAAGATGGTCGAGGTATCCGGCCTGCCGCTGGAGCAGGTAATGCGTGAGATTCATGCCGCCGGCCTTGACTCCCTGCCGGGCGGGGGAGCTGAGATTCTTGACGACCGTACACGCCGGAAGATTAGCCGGCTTAAAGGCTCGTGGCGTGAATGGATGGATGTGATGCAGACCGCGCACCGTATCGGTATGAATACTACAGCCACCATGGTAATCGGCCTCGGCGAGAGTATGGAAGAGCGGGCGCTGCATCTGCTGCGTGTCCGTGAAGCCCAGGATGAATGCATTGCGAACAAATATGATTCTGAAGGCTTCCTGGCCTTTATCTCCTGGACCTTCCAGCCGGATAATACGAACCTGAAGCTGGACCGCCAGACTCCGGAAGAGTATCTGAAGACCGTAGCCATCAGCCGCCTCGTGCTGGATAACATCAAGAACTTCCAGTCCTCTTGGGTTACAATGGGGCCGGAGGTCGGCAAGCTGTCCCTGCAATACGGCTGTAATGACTTTGGCAGCACGATGATTGAGGAGAACGTAGTTTCCTCGGCAGGCGCTACCTACAAGGTCAACATCGAGTCGATCACCCAGCTGATCCGCGAAGCCGGGAAGATTCCGGCACAGCGCAACACGCGCTACGACATCCTGCGCACGTTCGAGGACGCCAGCGCCAAGATTGATAATGATTTCATCATGCAGAACTAGAGGGCAGGGCGGCGCCCGGTTAAGTGTCAGCCCCTGTACTCTTTAGCAGCACAAATAACGCTTATCTATCATCGTCCCCGGTAAAGGGAGGGTAATAGATAGGCGTTTTTTATATTTTTCCTGTGTAAATATTTTGGCGGTATAAAAATAATGTAAAAGGATGTCTTGACGGCAAACAGCAGGAGGCCACAAAAGGGATTACATCAGCGGTGTGTACATGATATTTTAGGCAGATTGAGAAGAAATATGTAGTGCCTGAAATCAGAGTGAAAAAAATGCGGAAGTATTTTTTTACAATTCATTAATTATCCAGTGTATAATTAACACAAACTGCTAATCCAGTTAACCCAATCTGATAGATAGACTAATAGAGTTGTGGTACGCTGTGACGGTCAGTTTAATGAGATTATCTGGGAGGGTTAACGATTTATGAGACAAAAGCGTTGGAACAAACCGATCGCTTCAGCCCTAGCTACCGCTGTCGTTACGGCACAGGTATTAGGCGGAGCCGCTGTTGGTTCAGTGCTGGGAGGCGGAACGGCTAAAGCTGATCCTGCACCAGCACCGGGTGCAATCAACCTGCGGCTAATGAGTACTACAGATGTACATACCAACGTAATGGGCTGGGACTACTTCAAGGACAAAGAATCATTGACAGTGGGACTGGACCGGACTGCAACATTGGTGAAGAATGCCCGTGCAGAGGACAAAGGGATAAACAACCTTCTGCTCGACAATGGTGACCTGATTCAGGGAACTCCGCTGGGAACATATATGTCACTACAGAAAAATCCGGCAGGGGAACTCGATCAAATTCATCCGATGATTGATGCGATGAACACGATGAAGTATGATGCAGGAACCTTCGGCAATCATGAATTCAACTACGGGCTGCCTTATCTGGAAAGCATCACTTCCGCTACTTCGGCTACCTATAAGCACACTAGCATCCCTTTCATTAATGCAAACGTGTATGTCGATGATCATGATGATGATGACACCAACGATGTTAACTACTTCCAGCCATACACAATCATAAAAAAGAAAGTGTTAGACAGCAATAATGTTGAACATACCATTAATGTAGGTCTGATTGGTCTCGTAACTCCGCAGATCATGGATTGGGACAAAGCTAATCTTGAAGGAAAAGTCATCGCTAAGGATATCTCCGAAACAGCCGCCGAATTCATTCCTCAGATGAAAGATGCAGGTGCGGACATTATCGTAGCTATGGCACATACCGGATATGACGCTACGGCAACCGGGCGGAATGCTGAGAATGACATCAGCCAGCTCAGCAAAGTTCCTGGAATCGATGCCATTACTTTCTCCCACACCCACAAAGTATTCCCGGCGGCGAGTCTGAGCGCTTTGGATGCATCATTCAAGACTGCTGACGGCAAAGCTGCACTGCCGGGCATTGATAATGACAAGGGCCAGATTAATAATGTTCCAGCAGTTCAAGCCGGCTTCGGCGGTGCCAACCTGGGTCTGATTGACCTGGCGATCGTTTCGGACGGCGACGGCGGCTGGATGGTTGATAAGACAAATTCCCAGTCCTCGACCAGTTCGATCTACAAAACAGAAGTTGATGCTAAAGGAACTAAAGTTAATATCGCTAATGTTGAACCGGATGCAGCAGTGGATGCTGCTGTAAGCGCAGCTCACGCTGCTACGATTAATTATGTTAATACACCACTGGGCAAAACGAATGTACCGATGAACAGCTTCTTCGCAATGGTGCAGGATGATCCGACCGTTCAGATCGTAACCTATGCCCAGAAGAGTTATGTAGAGAACCGGATTAATACAGACCCGGCTCTCGCTGAGTACAAAGGGCTGCCGATTCTGAGTGTTGGCGCACCGTTCAAGGCTGGACGCAACGGCCCTGATGAATATACAGAGATTGACGCAGGCGACCTGACGATCCGCAGTGCCAGCGACCTGTACCTGTATGACAATACACTTAAGGCTATCAAGATCAAAGGCTCCACAGTAAAAGAGTGGGTAGAGATGAGTGCAGGTGCATTCAATAAGATCAATCCGGCGGTTACGGATACACAGGAACTGCTTAACTCTAAATTCTCCGTATTTAATTTCGATGTCATTGACGGTATTGAATATACGATTGATGTAACGAAGGATGCCAGATACAATGTTGACGGCACACCTAACAACTTGAATTCCGAGCGTGTTACTTCGATCACTTATAATAACCACCCGCTTAACTTGAATGATGAATTCATCGTGGTTACGAATAACTACCGTGCCAGCGGCGGCGGGAACTTCCCGGGTGTCAAGGCTGGACTCGAAGGCGTCACTATGGTTCTTGATACTCTTGAAGAGAACCGCCAGGTGCTGATGGATTATATCGTGGAAGCGGGGACCGTTAATCAGCCGGCAGATAACAACTGGTCGCTTGCTTCAATCAAAGGCGATGTTAACCTGACATTCCCTTCGTCCCCAAGAGCGAAGAACGTACTGCCTAAGCATGAGAATATTACCGATACAGGTAAGCAGGACAGCAAAGGGTTTGAAATTTACAATATTGACTTGAGCGGAAGCGTGAAAGTCCACTTGCTGGGCATCAACGACCTTCACGGACAACTGGATACAACCTCCTTTGTAACCGTTGGTACCGAGAGCAAGCCTGTAGGTACTGCTGCAATTCTGGCAACCTACTTGAAGAACGCCCGTGCGAAATACGATAATACCCTGCTTGTTCATAACGGGGACTCTGTCGGTGCTTCTGCTCCGGTATCCTCCATGGAACGCGACAAACCGACGCTTGAATGGCTGAATATGATGAAATTCGATGTGGGAACTTTGGGTAACCACGAATTCGACCAGGGTGTTGAAGCACTCAAAGCACAAATTTTTGGCGGTGTTGACCCTGTTAACAAAAACATTGTCCATGCACCTATGAACTTTGATTACATCAATGCGAATGCAATCGACATCAAGACTGGTGAACCGCTGATCAAGCCTTACACAATCAAAGAAATCGGCGGCGTTAAGATCGGGTTCATCGGGGTAGTTACCAAGGCAACTCCTAGCAAGGTATCCCCGGCCGGAACAGCAGGCGTGAAATTCCTGAGCGCTGAAGAAGAAGTTGCAGCAATCGAGAAGTATGCTGCAGAACTGAAAAGCAAAGGTGTTAACACAATCATTGTTCTTGCCCATGATCCGGCAACCACGAAGGTTGATGCGGCAACGAAGAAAAATGTATCAACAGGTGAAGCTGTAGATTTGGCCAATGCCCTTCCTGCCAATTCTCCAGTGGACGTAATCGTAGCCGGTGACAACCACGCATTTGCTAATGATATTGTGAATGGCAAGCTGGTAGTTCAAGCTTATTCTTATGGTACAGCCTATGAGGATATCCGTTTGGTTATCGATCCGGAGACTGGCAAAGTGAAGAGCAAATCTGCTGAAGTAATCACTACTTTCCAGGAAAATGTTAAAGAGGATGCTGAAACAAAAGCACTTGTTGATCATTATCTTGCCCTGCATCCTGAGCTGTCCAGACCTGTAGGTACTACAGATGGAACAGTTACCCGTACAGATGTGTACCTGAAGGAAGCTCCTCTGGGTAACCTGATTGCTGATGCTATGCGTCAGGCTGATTTCAAAGACGGAGCTGCCGGTCCTGCGGATTTCGCCTTCATGAATCCGGGCGGTATCCGTGCCGATCTTCCAAAAGGCAATGTATCCTTTGGTGATCTGGCCAAAATTCAGCCATTCGGCAATACGCTGGTGAAGCTGACGCTTACCGGTGAACAGATTAAAACCCTGCTGCAACAGCAATGGGCGGTTAAAGCTGACGGAACTGCAGATATCAAGACGCTGCAAATTTCCGGTCTGAAATACACAGCTAATATGTATCTGCCGGTTGCCAGCCGTGTAGCAAACCTGACCAAAACAGACGGAACACCAATCGAAATGAACAAGAGCTATACAGCTGTAGTCAACAACTTCATGGCTGCAGGCGGCGACAATTATAAAGTATTGCCTCTGGCAAGCAAGTCGCTGGCCGGACCAATCGATCTGGATGTATTCTATGACTACATTGTGAAGAAATTCAAAGGCGGCGCTATTACAGCTCCAATCGAAGGCCGCATTACTAACGTGGATAAAGATCCGGGTTCAAGCCTAGGCTCCACTACTCCGGCAACACCTAAGCCTTCTGCAACACCAACAGCTTCACCAAGCCCGGCAGCATCCGCTACTCCGGCACCGGCAGCTACACCAGCTCCTGTACCTACAGCTGCACCTGCTGCTGTATTCAAAGATCTGGCTAAAGTAGCTTGGGCGCAGGAAGCTATCAATGCACTTGCAGCTAAAGGTATTGTAAAAGGGATTGATGGTACAAACTTCGCGCCAGTGAAGAGTGTTACCCGCGCAGAATTCGTAACAATGCTCGTTCGTTCACTTGATTTGACCAATACTGCGGCTACAACTAACTTCAGCGATGTGAAACAAGGTGTCTGGTACACGGATACTATCGCTGCTGCGGTTAATGCGGGTCTGGTAAAAGGAACGGGCAACGGTAAATTTGAACCGGGCCGGGAGATTACCCGTGAAGAAATGGCGATTATGATCGCTAACGCCCTTAAGGATCAGCTGCAGACTGTAGATACTTCGGCTCTGAATGTCTTTACAGACAAGGCGAAGATTGCATCTTATGCACAGCAGCCGATCGCGCAATTGACTAAGCTCGGAATCGTAAATGGTGTAGATGCTCAGAAATTTGCTCCTAAAGGCATTGCAAACCGTGCTCAGGCAGCGGTAATCATCTACCGTATGCTGGAGAACAAGGCTTCCTAAATTTAAACTAGATATACCGAACAAAGAAGAGCCCGTGCACATTGTGCACGGGCTCTTTCGCTTATAGACTGTACCTGCACTCGTCAGGCACTCGAATAACTGCTCAAGCTACGGGGCTTGTCCGGCCCGGGGCAGCAGGGCCCAGTTACTTGACGGCAGCTTCCCATTTGCAGCGGACCGGGGAAACAATCGCGTTGTCTTTCTTCAGCTCGGTGAACGCTTTATCGACGGCTTTGCGCTCCAGTCCGGAGAGCTTCTCTACCTCACCGGCAGTAACAGGTGTTGCTGAAGCCTTAATGATCTCAAATACCTGGTCTTTTACACTCACTAGTAACACTTCCTTCAATTTTGATATTTTCTTAGCTGTATTATATGAGAATGGATGCAGGGTTGCAGTGATATTTTACAGCGAACATAGTTTACAGTTGCATCCAAAAGTGATATCATAATTATATCAAATACATATCTTATGGAGGTGCTTTTATGAAGGAGAAAGTGTTGCATCCTGTCAGCGGATTCTGGGTCGTAGCCCTGATTGCCATTTGTATTGCGGGAGGAATTTATGGTGCGGTTCAGGAATATGTGGCAGTACCGGTTACTCTGTTTGTGTTAGCAGGCATTCTCTGCACAAGTATTACCGTTGTCCAGCCTAATAAGTCAGTGGTGGTGACCTTTTTCGGCCAATATGTCGGCACCATTGCCGCCAGCGGGCTGTTTGCCGTCATTCCGTTCAGTATCCGCAAGACGGTCTCGCTGAGGGTCCGCAACTTCAACAGCGTGAAGCTGAAGGTTAATGATGTGGAGGGTAATCCGATTGAGATTGCTGCGGTAATTGTCTTCAAGGTTATTAATTCAGCCAAAGCCCTGTTTGATGTAGATAAATATATGGCTTTCGTCGAAATCCAGAGTGAAACAGCACTACGCCATGTAGCCAGCAAATACCCTTACGATAATTTCAATGAGACCGGCATGTCCCTGCGGGCTAATGCCGATGAGATTGCCAAGGAGCTGGCTTCCGAGCTGCAGGAGCGCTTGTCCTTGTCCGGGGTGGAGGTTATTGAGGCACGGCTAACCCATCTGGCCTACTCTACTGAAATCGCCAGCACGATGCTGCAGCGCCAGCAGGCTTCGGCCATTCTGTCCGCCCGCCAGATCATTGTTGAGGGTGCCGTTGGCATGGTAGATATGGCGATCCGCCAGCTTAAAGAGAACGGTGTAGTAGAGCTGGATGAAGAACGCAAAGCGGCGATGATCAACAATCTGATGGTAGCGATTGTGTCGGAGCGCGGCGCGAGCCCGGTCATTAACGCCGGCTCGTTGTACTAAGGCGGTTCATCATGGCGGCCAAAAAAAGCTTTCCGCTGCGGATCGATCCCGAGCTGCACGAAGCACTGGAGCGTTGGGCGGGAGAAGAATTTCGCAGCGTTAACGGACATATTGAATACTTGCTGCGTGAATCTTTGAAGCGTGCAGGCCGCTTGCCGGGTAAGAAACGCCGGGAAGATGAGGAATAAGCCTGTAAGGGCAACGCTCCTCCCCCTTGACGGAAGATAAGCTGCGATTTATAATTACCGTAATTCAAGTTATCAGCTTCGACAAAGAAATGGATCAAGGCTCTGGACCGCTTCAGAGAGAGGAAACTTCAGGCTGCAATTTCCTCCGGTACCGGCTTTCGATTTACCCCTTTGTAGCTGCGGTTATGAAACTCCCTTTGTACAGGGATAGTAAGAGCCGCCGGTTCATGGCCGTTATCTCCATGCTGACGAAGGATTCTTGTCTTAACGGACGAATCGAATTTGGGTGGAACCACGGGTGTAATCACTCGTCCCTTTGCGGGACGGGTGTTTTTTGTGTGCACAAACTTTTAGGAGGAAGAAAAATGTCAGTAAATATCAAACTTCCGGACGGATCGGTCCGGGAATACGCGGATGGCAGCAGCATCGACGATGTGGCCGCTTCCATCAGCAGCGGGCTGCGCAAGAATGCCGCTGCAGGTAAACTTAATGGAATTGTTGTGGACCTCTCAACTCCGCTTGAAGAAGGTGCGCTGATTGAGATTGTGACTCTCGATTCTCCGGAAGGTCTGGAAGTGATGCGCCACAGCACTGCCCATCTGATGGCCCAGGCAGCAAGACGCCTGTTCGGAGCGAAGGAAGTGAAGCTGGGTGTAGGTCCGGTAATCGAGGACGGCTTCTATTATGATATGGATCTGGAGCATCCGCTGAATCCGGAGGATCTGCTGAAGATCGAGAAGGAAATGGAGCGCATCATTAATGAGAACCTGCCGATTGTGCGCAAAGAGGTAAGCCGCAAGGAGGCTCTGGAAATTTTCGGGGAGCTGGGTGATCCTTACAAGCTTGAGCTGATTGAGGCTCTGCCGGAAGAGAGCGTAATTTCGATCTACGAGCAGGGTGAATTCTTCGATCTCTGCCGCGGTCCCCATGTTCCTTCAACTTCCAAAATCAAAGTATTCAAGCTGATGAACGTCGCAGGAGCTTACTGGCGCGGAGACAGCAAGAATAAGATGCTGCAGCGTGTATACGGTACTGCCTGGATCAAGAAGGCCCAGCTGGATGAACATCTGCGCCTCTTGGAGGAAGCGAAGAAGCGCGACCACCGGAAGCTGGGTAAAGAGCTGGAAATCTTCACGTTCAACCAGCTGGTTGGACAAGGACTGCCGATCTGGCTGCCGAAGGGTGCCAAGCTGCGCAGTATTCTCGAGCGTTACATTGTAGACCTGGAAGCCAGCCTCGGATATCAGCATGTCTATACTCCGGTGCTCGGTAATGTCGAGCTGTACAAAACTTCAGGTCACTGGGAGCATTATCAGGAAGATATGTTCCCTAAGATGACAATTGATAACGAAGAATTTGTGCTCCGTCCGATGAACTGCCCGCATCACATGATGATCTACAAGAGCTCGATGCACAGCTACCGTGATCTGCCGATCCGTATCGCCGAGCTCGGTATCCAGCACCGTTATGAAATGTCCGGAGCACTCACAGGGCTGCACCGCGTGCGTTCGATGACCCTGAATGACTCGCATATCTTCTGCCGTCTGGACCAGATCAAGAGCGAGTTCATCCGCGTGCTTGAGCTGATTAAGCAGGTATATAGCGACTTCGGTATCGAGGATTACCGTTTCCGCCTGTCCTACCGGGATCCTAAGGATACTGAGAAATATTATGCCAATGATGAAATGTGGGAGACTGCACAGCGCATGCTGCGCGAGGTTGTCGAAGAAGCCGGTCTGCCGTTCTATGAAGCTGAGGGAGAAGCAGCCTTCTATGGTCCGAAGCTGGATGTCCAGATCAAGACTGTACTGGGTAAGGAAGAGACACTGTCTACTGTCCAGATCGACTTCCTGCTGCCTGAGCGCTTTGAGCTGGAGTATGTCGGTGATGACGGCAACAAACATCGCCCGGTTGTCCTGCACCGCGGAATTCTCGGCACAATGGAACGTTTCGTAGCGTTCCTGCTGGAGAACTTTGCCGGATCACTGCCGCTGTGGCTGTCGCCGCAGCAGGTGAAGATCATCCCGGTTTCCTCTGCGTTTGATGATTATGCCAAGGATGTAGAAGCTCAACTGCTGAAGCACGGCATCCGGGCTGAAGTCGATCTGCGCAATGAGAAGATGGGCTACAAAATCCGTGAAGCCCAGCTGGAAAAACTGCCGTATATGTTCGTTGTCGGCGAGAATGAAATGAATGCCGGCAGCGTATCCGTCCGTAAGCGCGGGGAAGGCGACATCGGTGCTAAGCCGCTGCAGGAAGTAATCGGAACCCTTGTACAGGAAATTTCCGGCCGCGTAATCTAGCCAGTTTAAGATTTCGGGGTCCCCGCAAAGTACCTGAATCAGCCTCGGAGCCAAAGCCTCACTTTGTGGGGGAAACTCAGGCCTGAATCGTAACCGGAGCAGCTCCATGCAACCTCTGTTATAAGCCCCATGAAGCCTGATTTATCAGGTTTCATGTATAAAATTTTGTGAAACGGGAAACCTTCGCTAATAGGGGGAGGTTTAACTAATGAACAAAATGGGCTTATACCAGAGGTTTTGGTGTCTCTTCGTCACAATCATTCTGCTGCTGACAGCGGCCGGGATCTACCCGGATTACACGCACAAGTCAGCTCAGGCGAGAGCGGCGGAAGACACGGCAAGGCAGCTTAGTGCAGACAGCGCGAAGTTAAAGGTTCAGCGTCAGTACACCAGTTCAGCATCTCTGCTGGGGGGTTCTTCAAGAGTAAGGCAGCCGGAAGTCTTCAAGGCTCCTAAGCCAACTGAGGCACCGGCAGTCAAACCTAAAGCCAAAGCTGCAGCCAAGCAGCCGGTCACAGTACCGGTAGCCGCACCTGCGCCGGAGCAGATCATCACTTCAATGAAAGTAACCGCGACCGGGTACACAGCCGGCTACGAGTCCACAGGCAAGACTGCGAAGCATCCGCAGTATGGAATCACGTATTCGGGTGTCAAGGTGCGCCGGGATAAGAACACGGTGTCGACCATTGCTGCAGACCCGAAAGTTCTGCCTTTGGGAAGTATTTTATATATACCGGGTTATGGCTATGCTGTTGTCGCTGATACAGGTTCAGCAATTAAAGGACGTAAGATCGACTTATATTTCAGCACTACCAAGCAGGTGTATAAGGAATGGGGCAAGAAGACCGTGGTTGTTCATCTGATCAAACGCGGCACCGGAAAATGTACGGAGAGCATGCTGAAGAATCTTAGCCAGGCCATTCAGACCTATAATGGAGTGCCGCAAGACCTGCTGGACGAGGTTATTTAGAGCACCGGGCAGCTTTTCCGGAGGTTTGATTTTTTTTTCACTTAAGCATGCATAAGACGGCACGGCATTTCCCATAATATCGACTGAGGCAAGCGACTTGCCTTTCTTGATAATAAGGGAGGTGAACAATTCCGTGGCTAAAAAACCAAAGGTTCAGGAAAACTATAAAACACCAAATGAAAAATACAATGCTGAGTTTGCCGTTGAGAACGACGGTGCAACTACTAAGAGCAGCACGTTCTCCAAACCGGTACAAAAACCGCAGCAGTAACAGTAGTGCTGTGATACCGGAATTTTGTTAAGAAAGCTGTCCTCTCAGGTCCAAATACGGGCTGGAGGACAGCTTTTTTATGTGGGAACAATTCCCTTAATATCCCATACATATCGGTCCCGGGACCGAGGCCTGTTTCCTTCTCACGCCGCTGTCCGGCACAGCTATCTTGTTGTAGACTAAGTCTATAAGCGTGAAGAAGCAAGTTCACATCATTTACAAGGAGGAAGGACATATGAAACGAAGGTTTACCAGCCAGGTGCTGGGCGGACTGATTCTGATCGGTCTCGGGGGCATGTTTCTGCTCAGACAGATGGGCTACACCGATTTCAGCCTGGGTTCACTGATATCCACATATTGGCCGGTTATTCTGATTGCACTGGGGCTTAAGCGTTTTCTGTCGCCGGATGATGAGCGTTCGAGATTTTCTGCGACGCTGGGCGGATTTTTCTTCCTGGCGATCGGTGTATTTTTCCTGGGACGGAATCTGGACTGGTTCGAATTCTCTTCTGGTGATTTCTTCAAACTGCTGATTCCGGTAATGCTGATCGGCGGCGGTCTGGCCGTGATCTTCAAGCCGCGCAGCCATACGCCTCCGGTTCCTCCGGCGCCTCCTGCACCGCCGAATTTCTATCCGCCCGGACCAGGCAACAGCCCGCTGGATCCGCCGCCTGCACCGCTGGAGTCCACGCTGGATGAGCAGTTTGAACAGAAATTCGGCAAGTCCTCGGGCTCCGGGGAGCGGAACTGGAATGATTATCTGCACAAAGATGATGCAGGGGCTGAGGATGGCCCCGGGGATTATTCTTCTGCAGATGCCCGCTGGCAGGAGAAGCAGGAGCGGCATGACCGCAGACGCCAGGAGCGTCAGGAACGACATGCCCGCCGGCACGGAGAGTGGCATGAGGAGTTTCAGGATACCGCGCATGATAAAGAAACGACGAACCGCTCGGCTTTTATCGGTGATGTGCATATGGGCCGTGAGCATTTTCAATTAAAGCATACGAATATTTCGCAGTTTATCGGCGACACCGTGCTGGACTTGACCAATGCGCAAATTCCTTACGGTGAAACGAAGATTAACATTTCCGCTTTTGTCGGGGATATTAAGGTGTACATTCCGGATGATATGGATCTTGGGGTGTCGGTCACCGGCAGCTCGTTCATCGGCGATATGCAGGTGCTGGAGCAGTCGCGCAGCGGGTTCATGAGCAATGTCCAGTGCAAGACACCCTACTATAAGGAAGCGGGCAAAAAAGTCCGTATTAACGTCAGTGCCTTCATCGGCGATATTAAAGTTAAAACGGTGGGCTAAATGGGGACGATCTTCAGCAATACCAAATGGATGCTGCTGGTGTATTTTCTGCTTAGCGGGGGAGTCACTGCCGGGCTGATGTATGCGGGGACATGCCTGGGCTATATCCAGGTGGTGGATACGAGAATGTGGCTGTATCTGTGTCTGGGCATCATCCTCTTTACTGTCATTATCGGCTACATTGCCGGACAACGGATTCAGCGGCGGATTGACCACCTGGATCTGAATATGCTGCAGGTAGCCAAAGGCAATCTGTCTGTGCGGATGCCGGAGAGTGATGACCAGTCCTTCGCCCGGGTCTACCATGAGTTCAATGTGATGATGGATACGGTTGAGAAGAAGATGAAGCTTCTGCAGCAATTGGGCGAGCAGGAAGTGATTGAGAAGGAAAAGGCAGCGGAAAGCGCGGTACTGGAAGAGCGGAGGCGTATGGCCCGGGATCTGCATGATACGGTGAGCCAGCAGCTGTTCGCCATTCACATGTCCGCCTCTTCGCTGCCTAAAGTGCTTGAACGGAGTGCTGAGCATGGGCAGACGGTAATGGACCAGCTGATCAGTATGTCCCAGATGGCACAGAAGCAGATGCGCGCGCTGATTGCTCAGCTGCGGCCGGTGGAGCTGGAGGGCAGGAATCTGTTCGAGGCGCTGGAGAAATGGTTCCCGGATTACTGCCGCCAGAACGGGCTTAAAGGGGTAAAGGAGCTTGAGCTGCAGGGAGAGCTGTCCGAAGCGATTGAGCATCAGCTGTTCCTGATCATTCAGGAGTCGATGGCGAACATCGTCAAGCATGCCGGAGCACGGGTGGTCAGCCTGTCGCTGCGTGAAGTCACCCGGCAGGTGGTGCTAAGCATCAGTGACGACGGGCAGGGCTTCGAGCAGGTGCAGCACAAGCAAGGCTCTTACGGTCTGACCACGATGCGTGAACGTGCGGAAAAGCTCGGCGGCCAGGTGGAAATTATCAGCCGTAAGGGGGCGGGAACGACGATCCGCGTACATATTCCCAAGTTTGTGCAGGGCAGCCGGGTGCCGGCTGATTCCGTTTCCGGTTCTCCTGAAACCGGTGCAGACGCAGATACAGACTTGGATGAGGAATAATAGGATGCAGATGCTATCAAAACTTTAGCGTATGCTTCCGGAGTGAGTTTTGCGAAGAAGATGCCAGGATGCAGATGCTATCAAAACTTTAGCGTATGCTTCCGGAGTGAGTTTTGCGAAGAAGATGCCAGGAAGCAGATGCTATCAAAACTTTAGGGGGAAGCAACATGAGTATCATTAGAGTATTGCTTGTAGATGATCACGATATGGTGCGGATGGGCCTCAAAACCTATCTGATGCTGGACCCGATGTTTGAGGTGATCGGTGAAGCGGCCAACGGCCATGAAGCGCTGGCGATGCTGCGCGGGCTGGGGCAGGAGGCGCTGCCGGATCTCGTGCTGATGGATCTGATGATGCCGGTCATGAACGGGGCAGAAACGACACGTGCGGTGCTGGCCGAATTCCCCGGCCTCAAAATAGTGATCCTCACCAGTTTCCTGGAGGATGACCTGGTAGTGGATGCCATTGAGGCCGGCGCCGTAAGCTATGTGCTCAAAACCGTTTCGGCGGAAGAACTGATTTACGCGCTGCAGGGCGCCTACCGCGGCATGCCGGTAATGACCGGCGATGTCTCGCAGGCATTAACCCGCGGCATCCGCCAGCGGACCGTGCAGGGGGATTCCTCAGGCCTTACCGAACGGGAGAAGGAAGTGCTGCTGCTGATCGCCGAGGGCAAAACCAATAAGGATATCGGCGAAGAGCTGCATATCAGCATCAAGACAGTGAAGACGCATGTCAGCAACCTGCTGATGAAGTGCGAGCTCGATGACCGTACCCAGCTGGCTATTTATGCCCACCGGAAGGGCTGGGCTCAAGGCTAGCGGTTCATACCGGTCTTCTATTGGCAATCTCATAAATCTGTCATGTATCACCCCCGGCGGGTAATTGGCCGGGGGTTTGTTTTATTCTACATGCTAAATCTATACATCTTTTATCTGCGTTTAAATTGTTTTTAATGTGACCTTAAGGTTTAAAGTACAAAATAAGAACAAGAAAACAAATAACACTTTGCCGGACAAGGCAAGGCGCGGGAGGAAAGAAAAACATGGACGATAACAAAAACAACTACAACAACTATAATCGTGATAATGAACCGGGACCGGATCGGGATTGGGACAATAATAGCAACACCAGCAGCAACGCAAATGACAGCAGTGAGCATGCGGAGGCGGGCTCTTCGTACTACTACTCTTACGGTCCTTTCAAATCGATGAATAATGATGAAATGAATTCAGACGGGCAGCATTATAACCGCCGGGAGCCGGACCGGGTAGAGATTACCCCTCCCCAGCCGGTGAAGCCACTGCCGTACAACACTTCGCTGCGCACTACAGGCTATGACGGAAACGGCGGACGCGGCGGCAACCCTCCTGAAGGGAACAACAGCTGGCAGTATAACCGCAAGCCGAAGAAGCCGGTCAAGGCGGTGCTGGTCTCTTTTCTCGCCGGAATGATTGTCTTGTCGGGTTCCATGGTTATGGCGGACCGGGGCAACTGGTTCACAGGGGATCAGGCGGCAACAGTCGCCACTTCGAATACAGCAGCCAAGACGGCTAACGGCAGCGCGACAATAACACCTTCAACCTCTACTGCCGCACTTGTTACCGGCTCAGGTGATGTATCCAGCGTAGTAGACGGTGTAGGACCGGCCGTTGTCAAAATTGAGACACTGGTCAAATCGAGCAGCAGAAGCAGCAGCAATCCGAATATGAGCGACCCGTTCTCCCAGTTCTTCTTCGGAGACCAGTTCGGCGGCAGCTCTTCCGGCTCTAACGGCTCTAACTCAGAATCCCAGTCCGAATCAAACAACTCCGGTTCTTCCCAGCTTACTCCATACGGAATCGGTACCGGCTTCATCTATGATTCTAACGGCTATATTTTGACCAACCAGCACGTTGTGGAGAACGCCGATGTTATCCAGGTTACCGTGGACGGCAATACTAAACCTTACGAAGCTAAGCTGCTCGGTTCCAGCAAAGATCTGGACCTGGCTGTACTCAAAATTGAAGGAGCCGACTTCCCTACAGTAGCGCTTGGTGATTCCGACAGCATCAAGGTAGGCTCTGAAGTGGTGGCTATCGGTAATCCGCAGGGCTTTGACCACACCGTTACGGCAGGGGTACTGAGCGCCAAAGGCCGCAGCATTGATATCAATGAAGAAGACGGCAGCGGTACCCGAAACTACAAGAATCTGCTGCAGACCGATGCTTCGATTAACCCAGGGAACTCGGGCGGACCTCTGCTCAATCTGAACGGCCAGGTTATCGGAATGAATGTAGCCGTAAGTACGGATTCCCAGGGTATCGGCTTTGCTATCGCAGTCAATACCATTAAGGAAGTAGTAGATAAGCTGGAAGCCAACCAGGCAATTCCTAAAGAACCGGTACCATTCATCGGTGCTTCACTGATGACCATTACCGATCAGGTAGCCCAGCAAATGGGCACTGACATTAAGGAAGGCTCCGTGGTTGCCGAGATTGTCTTCAAATCGCCAGCCTATACTGCGGACCTGCGTCCTTACGACATCATTACGGGTGTGAACGGTACGAATTATGCAACCAGCCAGGATCTGATTACTTACATCCAGAGCCTTAAGGTTGGCGATCAGGTTACACTGAATGTAGTACGTGACGGCAAGAAGCTGGATCTTCCGGTGACCATCGGCAACAAAAATGATTTTGACACTACTCAAACCCAGAAGCAATAAACATGCCGGACGGTGAATAACGCAGCGGAAGGGGAAACCCTTCCGTTTTTGCTGCCCTGCTGCGGATGCGGAGAGCGGGATTCATCTGATACAATAGAGATATATGAACTATACAATGGGGGCTGCCGGATGCGACCGAATATACTAATTATTGATGATGATGAGAAAATAATATCCATGCTGCGCCGCGGGCTGGCCTTTGAAGGCTATGATGTCAAAACGGCTGCCAACGGGGCTGACGGGCTGCGTGCTGTTATGGCCGGTGATCCGGATGTTGTGATTCTGGATGTGATGATGCCCCAGGTAGACGGCTTCGAGGTCTGCCGGCGGCTGCGCGAGGGCGGAAGCAGTGTTCCTGTGCTGATGCTGACAGCCAAGGACGAGATTGAGCACCGGGTCAAGGGGCTGGATCTTGGCGCGGATGATTACCTGGTGAAGCCGTTTGCCCTGGAGGAGTTGCTGGCCCGGGTGCGCGCCCTGCTGCGGCGCAAGAGTGAGCAGGGAGGCGGCTCCGAGCAGGCGATTGCCTACGAGGATATTACGCTGGATGTGGATTCGCGTGAAGTGCTGCGCGGCGGCAAACGCCTGGAGCTGACGGCGAAGGAGTTTGAGCTGCTGCATTTGTTCATGCAGAACCCGAAGCGGGTGCTGTCCAGGGATCTGATTATGGATAAAATATGGGGTTATGATTACAGCGGAGAATCTAATGTGCTCGAAGTGTACATCGCTATGCTGCGCCAGAAAACGGAGGAGCATGGCGGAAAAAGGCTGATTCAAACGATCCGGGGAGCCGGCTACATCCTAAGAGGTGACTAATATGTCTATACGATTGCGGTTGACCGCCTGGTACTCAGGCATTCTGGCCGTTATGCTGCTGGCCTTGTCAGCCGCAATTTACGGGTTTGTGTATTTTGACAGCTATGGCGATATTAAGAACCGGCTTGTAGAACAGTCGAACAAGGTAGTCCTTGGGCAGGCCTGGAGCAATGGCAACCTGAAGCTTGTGATCGGCGGCCCGGAAGGGCAGAATCTGTTCGCACAAATGTATATCTACGATCTGAAAAGGCTGATTGCAAATGACAATCTGGATAATATTGATGTCCAGTTCAATATTCCCGATCAGAAGGACCTGGAGCATCAGCAAGGCTTCATTAAGTCGAGCTATGAGGGCAATCCGTTTCTGGTCTATCAGATTTCAATTGATGTAACTACAACGGACGGGATGATTCCGGCTGTGCTTCAGGTTGCCGCTTATACGGGGGAACAGGACAGGCTGCTTTTGACGCTGAAAAATATTCTGCTGGTCGGCTCCTTCGCCACGCTGATTGCCGCCTTCACCTTCGGCCTGTTCCTGGCCCGCAAGGCAATGAGCCCGATCGGTATGGTCATTGAGGCGGCAAACGGAATCCAGACCGGAACGGATCTCAGCTCGCGGATTGAATATAACGGACCGCAGGATGAGATCGGCCGGCTAATTGAAACCGTTAACAGCATGCTTGGCCGGATGGAGGGCTTCTACACCGGACTGGAGGAGGCGTATGCGACCCAGCGCCGCTTCGTGTCGGATGCCTCGCATGAGCTGCGGACACCGCTGACAACGATCCGCGGAAACATTGATCTGCTGCAGAAGGTCTGGGAGCTGGAGCCGGATAACAGCCGGATGACTGAGGCCGAAATCCGCCAGCTTTCTATCGAATCCGTGAAGGATATTGCCGATGAGGCAGCCCGAATGAGCCGGCTGGTGTCGGATATGCTGTCTCTGGCCAGAGCGGATACCGGCCGGACCTTTGATATTGAGCCGGTAGCCCTGGAGCCGATGATGACCGAGGTGGCCCGCCGGGCGTCCTTCCTGCCGCGGCAGGCGGAATGGTCTGTGGGTGAGCTGGGACATCTGAACGGAAAATATATTCTTGGCAACAAGGATTATCTGCAGCAGATGATGTTTATTTTCATTGACAATGCTTTCAAATATACGCCTGAGGGTCAGGTGTCGCTGGATGCTGTCTTTTACCAGAACCAGGTGGGCATCCGTATTGCCGATACCGGAATCGGAATGGAAAAGGATGAGGTGCCGCATATCTTCGACCGCTTCTACCGTGCGGATGAATCCAGAGGCATTACCGAAGGCATCGGGCTTGGACTGTCCATCGCCAAGTGGATTATTGACGAGCACGGAGGGTCTGTAGAGGTGGTCACCCGCCAGGGCGAAGGGACAACGTTCGTGATCTGGCTGCCGCTTCTCTTTGCCCCGCCGCTGGAATAGGGTATAATTAAACCGTTCCTATTACAGCAGTCATTGACAGCAGAAAGCGGTGAATTCATGGAAGTCATCAAAATTTCTCCCCGGGGCTATTGCTATGGCGTCGTCGATGCGATGGTTATGGCACGGCAGGCGGCACAAAATCTTGATTTGCCCCGGCCGATTTATATACTTGGCATGATTGTGCATAACAGCCATGTCACGAATTCGTTTGAGGATGACGGGATTATTACGCTGGACGGGCATAACCGTCTGGATATTCTGGATAAAGTGGATAGCGGTACAGTCATTTTCACAGCACACGGCGTATCGCCGGAGGTGCGCAAGCTGGCCCGGGCTAAAGGGCTGACCACGGTCGATGCCACCTGTCCGGATGTGACGAAGACGCATGACCTTATCAGAGAGAAGGTTGCCGAGGGCTGCCAGATCATATACATCGGCAAGAAGGGCCATCCAGAGCCGGAAGGCGCTGTGGGCATTGCTCCGGAGCATGTCCATCTGATAGAGACAGAGGCTGATATTGCCGGACTCGTGCTTAATTCCTCCCAGATTGTCATTACGAACCAGACGACCATGAGCCAGTGGGATATCAAGCATATTATGAAAAAACTGCTCGAAACCTACCCCGGCGCCGAGGTGCATAATGAGATCTGTATGGCGACCCAGGTACGCCAGGAAGCTGTGGCCGAGCAGGCCGGCCAGTGTGAGCTGGTGATCGTTGTCGGAGACCCGCGCAGTAATAACTCGAACCGGCTGGCACAGGTGTCGGAAGAGATTGCCGGCGTGCCGGCACACCGGATCGCTGATGTGTCCGAGATGAATACGGATTGGCTGAAGGGAATTACCAAGGTGGGTGTGACCTCGGGAGCTTCAACGCCTACGCCGATTACGAAGGAAGTTATCGCTTATCTGGAGCAGTATGATGATGATAAGCCTGAGACCTGGGAGATCAGACGCACGGTGAATATGGCGAAGCTGCTGCCGCCGGTGAAGAACAAGACGGCCAGCACTACTTAATGGATTGACACGTAAGTGAAATTATAGATTCCATACAAGAACAGTGCGGCTCCGTTTGGGGCTGCACTGTTTTTTATGTAGCATGTTTCGGGGTCCACGACTGGCAGGAGTCCCGCTGTGGCGGACAGTTTATCAAGCATGATGAGCAGATCTGACTGCAGGAATTTGTAAAGACTGGGCTGCAGAACGGGGATTAACGGTTGACTGAAAGGGAAAGATGCGGTAAAATTACTTTAGTGCTTAAAAGCGTACACGCGTCGTAGCGAGATAGTATTTATTCTTATAATCTGAACAATACTTTAATTATCCAAAAGGGGAGCTATAATATGATCGTTATTACATCCAACCAAACACCGCAGGAGCAGGTAAATGATATTATTGCCGTTATTGAGCGGGAGGGCCTGCAGGTTCATCTCTCAAGGGGAGCGGATCATACTGTAATCGGGCTTGTCGGCGGAGTGACACCGAAGCTTGCCGAGCATCTGCGCCAGATGAAGGGCGTAGAGAATGTTGTGAAGATCACTAAATCCTACAAGCTGGCCAGCCGTGACTTCCACCCGGAGGATACGGTTATTGATATCCGCGGCGTCAAGATCGGCGGGGAGAATCTCGTCATTATGGGCGGCCCGTGTGCCGTGGAATCTCCGGAGCAGATTGATGAGATCGCCCGGCTGGTCAAGGCTTCCGGCGGCCAGGTGCTGCGCGGGGGTGCCTTCAAGCCGCGTACCGGACCTTACAGCTTCCAGGGCGTCGGCGTGGAAGGCCTTACGATGATGGCAGAAGCGGGCAAACGTCACGGCCTGCTGACCATCACCGAGGTTATGACACCGGAGTACGTGGATATCTGTGCGGAGCATGCTGATATTCTGCAGGTGGGTACACGCAACATGCAGAACTTTGACCTGCTGCGCAAGCTGGGAACCTGCGGCCGTCCTGTGCTGCTGAAGCGCGGCTTCAGTGCGACTTACGACGAGCTGCTGAATGCGGCGGAATACATCCTCGCCGGAGGCAACCGTGATGTTATGTTATGCGAGCGCGGTATCCGTACGTTCGAAACCTACACACGCAACACGCTGGATCTGTCGGCCATTCCAGTGCTGCAGAATCTCAGCCATCTGCCGGTCATTTCTGACCCGAGCCACGGCACCGGACGGCGTGAGCTGGTTGCCCCGATGGCTAAGGCTTCGGTTGCTGCAGGCGCCAACGGTCTAATCATCGAAATGCATACCGATCCTGATAATTCGATGACTGGCGACGGCGTGCAGTCGCTGTTCCCTGGGCAGTTTGACGATTTGCTGAGAGATCTGGAGAAGCTGGCACCGCTTGTCGGCCGCAAGTTCTCGCCGTCTCTGGAACCGGCAGCTTTAGTATAAAATACAGCTGATCCCTAGCTGATTACAGCCGTTCTTCCCCTGCTTCGTGCGGAGGGAGAGGGCTGTTTTTTGTGGAAACAGGACAAAGGTGACATGGAAATCGGGTGAAATTGGTATTTTCACCAAAGCGTCAGAATATCTTACATTGTCGTAAGAAATACCTGACATAAGCATTGACGATGTTAGGTTTGAGATTTATAATGACGACAGCAAAAAAATAAAAACAAGAACATTTGATACTGTGAGCGGCCTAATGTTCGGAACTTGGGGAGGAATTAAGCATGTCGGTTGAAAAAGTGTTGCAGACGATCAAGGAAAACAATATCGAGTGGGTGGATTTCCGGTTTGTAGATTTGGGTGGACGTGCCCACCACATCTCATTGCCAGCATCCGCGGTTGAAGAAGAAACATTTGTAAATGGAGTAGCATTTGATGGTTCTTCCATTACAGGTTTCCGGGGGATTGAAGAGTCGGATATGGTAATGATGCCTGATCCAAGCACTACTTACATCGATCCGTTTACAGCTCACCCAACGCTGAACATCATGTGCGATATTTTCACACCTGATGGCGAACGTTATGAGCGCGACCCGCGCGGTATCGCTGTAAAGGCTGAAGAGTTCCTGCAGGCAAGCGGTGTAGGTACAGCAGCATTCTTCGCACCTGAGTCTGAATTCTTCATCTTCGACGATGTCCGTTATGAGAGCGGCATGAACAGTGCTTCCTTCTTCGTGGATTCGGAAGAAGCGGCATGGAACACTAACCGTAAGGATGAAGGCGGCAACCTGGCATTCAAAGTAGGCGTTAAAGGCGGTTACGTGCCTGTAGCTCCAGTGGATTCCCAACAGGACATCCGCAGCGAAATGTGCCGTTTGCTTGCTGAAGCAGGCCTTGAAATCGAACGTCACCACCATGAGGTGGCAACTGCAGGCCAGGCGGAAATCAACTTCCGTTTCGACACCCTGAAGAAAACAGCTGATAATCTCCTGACTTACAAATATATTGTGCAGAACACTGCACGCCAATACGGCAAGGTAGCAACCTTCATGCCTAAACCGCTCTTCGGTGATAACGGCAGCGGGATGCACGTTCACCAGTCGATCTTCAACGGCAGCGAGCCTTTGTTCTACGAAAAAGGCGCTTATGCCAACCTGAGTGAGCTGGCCCTGCACTACATCGGCGGTATCCTGTATCATGCTCCGGCACTCATCGCGCTGACTAACCCAAGCACCAACTCATTCAAACGTCTGGTTCCTGGTTATGAAGCGCCAGTTAACCTGGTGTACTCCAAAGGTAACCGTTCCGCTGCTGTCCGTATCCCGGTAGCTGCTGTGACACCTAAGGGCTGTCGCATCGAGTTCCGTACACCGGACTCCACTGCTAACCCTTACCTGGCCTTCTCTGCTATGCTGATGGCTGGTCTGGACGGAATCAAGAAGAAGATCAACCCGGAAGAAATGGGTTACGGTCCACTGGATAAGAACATCTACGAACTGTCTGATGCAGACAAAGAGAAAATCCGCAGCGTTCCGGGTACACTGGACGAAGCTCTGGATGCTCTGGAAGCAGATTTCGATTTCCTTACAGAGGGCGGCGTATTCACTAAGGACTTCATCGATAACTATATCGCGCTGAAACGTTCCGAAGCCCAAGCCGTTGCGATCCGCGTTCACCCGCATGAATACTCCCTGTACTTTGATGTATAAGATGAATTAATGAGAATATAGTTTGCTAAATAAGCCCCCGGGATCTCCTAGATTCCGGGGGCTTATTCTATGTGTTGCAACGGCATAGGCGGGAGCCTGTGCTGCGTCACCCGCCACAGTATCATCCGCCGCAGCTCCTGTTTCCACTGCTGATCTCCCGCTACGTTACTGCTGCCGCAGCCGCATGAGCTCATCAGGATGAATCCTGTACTTTATGCAACAATTCGCTTCTGAAAACAACGCAACTCCAGGATTGTTGCATGGAATGCAGCAATTCTCCTCAATAGGGCTGATTAGTAGGTCTATTATTGTATTTCGTACAACAATCCTTACTGATACCCGGAAATCAGTGGGTCAAAGTTGCAGTTTGTACAACAATGTGCTTAGTGCGTCAGCGGAGTGGACTCCAGAATATTAATTTACTTTGCGGATAGCATGAAGGTTTCGTTGATTTTCGTATTTACACGCATATATATAATAGAAGGAATGTGATTAAATAGCATATGAATTTTAGATAGCGTTTACAATGGATGGTATGTTCGTGTTATGTATTCTTTGAAAAAGTGTTTATATATATTGGATAAGTAAAGGCACGACTTAAAGGCGGGAAAACCCCTGTAATTCGAAAGTGCTTTCGCTTAAGGGGGATCTGAATAAAGCTTGATATACCAGCGATTTCAGCAAAATAATGCACTTAATAGAAGTCATAAAAAACGCTTTACAAACAGAATTAACGATGTGATAATGAAAAACGAAACCGATTTCGTAAATTTATTTTTTCTGTTAACGGAAACTATCCAGATCTTATTAGAAAGGATGAATATAGTGAATCATACAAAGAAGCCAGGCTGGAGCTTTACCGGAAATAACGGAGATTTCAGGCTGGAGCAGCCGGACCGGAGCAGTTTTTTATATTTTCCGCTGGTGAATGAGGGGGGCATGATGTCTTCGGTCAGCCCGAAGCTGCATGGTCAGGTTACTTCAGGCCATAATACCTTTCTTACACCGCCGATTTCAGTCGAGGATCTGCACAACTCGCGGGCATCACGTAATTTTTGGGTATATGCGAAGGGCAAGGGCGCGTGGTCGGCTGCAGGGAATTCTGCCCGGCAGAATGCGGCAATCTATGGGGAGTCTGCAGATGAAGCTGTCCTGGAAGCCGGATTATTATGGCATAAAGTGACGCGTGAAAGTAAAGAGCTGGGAGTAAAGGCGGAGGTCACCAGCTTCGTACCTTGCGGAAATGATAAGGTAGAGCTGATGAAGGTTGTGCTGACCAACAGCGGACCGGAAGAGCTTACCCTGACACCAACGGCGGCGGTTCCGCTCTATGCCCGCTCGGCAGATGATCTGCGGGATCACCGGCATGTGACTTCGCTGCTTAACCGGATCTATACTTCCGCTTATGGAGTAGAAGTGCAGCCGGCGCTTTCGTTTGATGAACGCGGGCACCGGATTAATCACACCTCATATGGAGTGTTTGGCGCAGCAGAAGGCGGAGCTAAGCCTGCCGGCTTGTTCCCGGTTCAGGAGGAATTTATCGGTGAAGGCGGAAGCCTGGACTGGCCGGAAGCAGTTGTACTTAATCTGGAAGCACAGATTGGTGAAGGCGGCGGTGTACATAGAGAGGGCTATGAAGCGCTGGGCGGACTGCGTTTCGCTACAGTTACACTGGCTCCGGGACAAAGCGGCTCATATGTAATTGTGCTGGCTATTGAGAATGACCGGATTGATGTGGAAGCTCTAATGGCTAAATATGGTTCAGTAACCGCTTTTGACGGGCTGCTGGAGGAGAACAAAAGCTTCTGGACGGAAAAAGTGAATACGGTGGAATTCCATACCGGAGATCATGCAGCTGACGAATGGATGAAATGGGTCACACTGCAGCCGGTGCTGCGCAGATTATACGGCAACTCCTTCCTGCCTTATCATGACTATGGCAGAGGCGGACGGGGCTGGCGTGATCTCTGGCAGGATTGCCTTGCCCTCCTGATTATGGAGCCTGCAGATGTTCGCAGCCTGCTGCTGAACAACTATGCCGGTGTCCGGATTGACGGAAGCAATGCAACCATAATCGGACAGCAGCCGGGAGAGTTCATCGCAGACCGGAACAATATTCCGCGCGTCTGGATGGATCACGGCGCCTGGCCGTTTCTTACAACCATGCTGTATTTGGATCAGAGCGGTGATCTGGACTTCCTGCTGCAGGAGCAGACGTACTTCCGCGACAGCTTCATGAGCCGCTGCAAGCAGCGGGACTCATCCTGGGAGCCGGGGGCAGGCAACACGCTGCGGACCCGTGCGGGTGAAGTCTATACAGGAACCATTCTGGAGCATATCCTGCTGCAGAATCTGGTACCCTTCTTCAATGTGGGTGAGCATAACAACATTCTGCTTGAAGGAGCAGACTGGAACGACGGCCTGGATATGGCTGCCCAGCGCGGGGAAAGTGTAACCTTTACCGCTTTCTATGCAAGCAATCTCCTGGACCTTTCCCGGCTGCTGATTACGCTTCAGGAACGCACCGGGGCAGATACACTGGAGCTGGCCGAAGAAATGGTGCTGCTGCTTGATTCATTAGGCGAATCCGTTGAGTATGAATCTGTGGCTGCCAAACATGAGCAGCTGGAACGCTTCTATAGCGCTGCACCGAATCAGGTGAGCGGAGTCCGCGCTGTATTGAAGCTGGAGCAGGTTGCAGACGACCTGGCCCGCAAAGCAGAATGGATCTTCGCCCATCTGCGCCGGAATGAGTGGGTGGAGAGTGCAGAGGGCGGCGGCTGGTTCAACGGTTACTACAATAATGACAGCGAACGTGTAGAGGGTGAATTCGCTGCAGGCACCCGCATGACACTGACCGGCCAGGTATTCCCGCTGCTCGGGCACGCCGCTGCTCCGGAGCAGGTGCCGGCGATTATCTCAGCTGTGGAACGGAACCTGTTCGATGAGCGGATCGGCTACCGGCTGAACAGCAGCTTCGGCGGCATTCAGCAGAATCTGGGCCGGGCATTCGGCTTTGCCTTCGGCCACAAAGAGAACGGGGCGATGTTCAGCCATATGACCGTTATGTACGGCAATGCGCTGTATAAGCGGGGTTATGTTAAAGAGGGCCGCAAGGTGCTTGATTCATTGTACAGCCTCAGCGCGGACTTTGAGGTCAGCCGGATGTATCCCGGCATTCCGGAGTACATTAATGAGCAGGGCAGAGGGATGTATACTTATCTGACCGGCTCCGCAAGCTGGCTGCTGCTGACGATGGTTACCGAGGTATTCGGGGTCAAAGGAAAGCTAGGTGACCTGCTGCTGCAGCCGAAGCTGGTTGCAGAGCAGTTCGATGCGGAAAGAAGAGCGTCCATTAAAACGATCTTCGCCGGACGGCAGCTGAAAGTCGTCTATACGGCTTCAGGAAGCGCGGAGTTCGGGGAGTACCAAATACACGCTGTGAGGCTGAACGGCTCTGAGGTAACGCTTCAGCGCGTCTCAGAGGGTGTTCTGATTCCGCGCAGCGCAATGACCGCTCTTCCGGAGGGCGAAATCCATCTTCTTGAGGTGGAGCTGGCCTAACTGAGGCTTGCCTGAATGAATAATGTTAATTTAGAATAACATTAGTTTAATTATTTTGACGCCTGCTCAGCCCTTGGCGGGAGCAGGCGTTTTTGTAATATATACAATACACCAAGATATAAGGTGTTTACTAAGAATAACGATAAGCGAGAAGGAACGCAGGGGAATATTGAAACTGTAGGAGCGTTAGCGACCGCCTTTATGTTTGGATTTCTACCGCGAGCAGCGGAATTAAATCAGGAAATCCAAACATAACAGCGGCCGGAAGTCCAATATTCACCGGAGTGACGTCTGAGCTTAAGCGTTTTAGAGAGCAGCTTATATCACCCCCCCACACAGAAAGGAACAATAACAAATGCCAAACATTCTATCCAACGGAATACTGACAGTTGAAATTGCTGATACAGGTGCCTATAGCGGCACACGGTTTGACTGGACCGGGTTTATTACAGGCGTGACCCTGGAGCAGGGAGGCCATACCTTCTGTGTACCGGAAAGCCGGGTACCGGGGCAAGGAACCGGCGGAATAGGACTTTGCAATGAGTTCGGCATTTCCCGGGCAATCGGATATGATGAGGCCGCACCAGGCGAATGGTTCCCGAAGCCGGGGGTCGGACTGCTGCAAAAGCAGAAGGATGAGCCATATCTTTTCCACGGGGAGTATCCGCTGATTCCGTTCACCATTCACGAAGAGCGGAGCGGGCATTCAGTCACTTACACGGTTGAGCCGCTGGAATGCAGGGGTTACAGCATGCGGCTGATCAAGACTATAACGCTGAACGGGAACTGTCTGGATATTTCCTACCTTATTGAGAATACCGGGAATGAGCCGCTGCAGATTGAGGAATACATCCATAATTTTGTCGGAATTAATGGAGCTTCTGTTGGCGGTGATTATGAGCTGAAGCTGCCCGGAGCACTGCAGGTGGTGAATCCGGAATCCGGGTATACGAAGAATCTGCTCCTAGTTAAGGAGGGGGCGCTTACATGGAGCAATAAACCGGACCGCCAGTTCTATTGCAGGCTTGCAGGCTGGGAAGAGGCTGATGCGGATTATTACTGGGAGCTGGTCCATAAACCAAGCGGAGCCGGAATAAGAGAGAGCGGAGATTTTGCGGCGGAGCGGATAGCGCTTTGGGGAGACACGCATGTAATTTCTCCCGAGGTTTTTGCGGACATCACCATTTTACCGCGTCACAGCAAGGGTTGGCGGCGCAGCTACACATTTTTCGCCTGATAAAGACTCCTGAGCTTACCTCTTATGTGAATAATTATACTTGCTGGTGTTTAACGTTATCTGCTATCATAGCGATATCCATATTCATAGGAGAGAAAGGGTGGGAGTATTTTGAGCAAGAGAGCATACAATTTTAATGCCGGTCCGGCAGCATTGCCGCTTACCGTATTGGAACGCGCACAAGCGGAGTTTGTAGAATTCCGGGAAAGCGGAATGTCTATCATGGAGATGTCGCACCGCGGAGCCATATACGAATCTGTGCATAACGAAGCTCAGGAACGCCTGCTTTCGCTCCTCGGCAATCCCCAGGGCTATAAGGTATTGTTCATTCAGGGCGGTGCGAGCACACAGTTCGCCATGGTTCCGATGAACCTGATCTCTGCCGGCCAGGTGGGCAGCTATGTAATGACAGGAAGCTGGGCTGATAAAGCGCTCAAGGAAGCCAAGCTGACAGGCGGCGGCCATGTTGCCGCATCGTCAGAGGATAAGAAGTTCCTGGCTATTCCTGAACTTAGCAGCATCCAGGCAGCAGACAATGCTGCTTACCTGCATATCACCTCGAACGAAACGATTGAAGGTACACAATATGCGGAGTATCCGGATGCCGGAGCGATTCCGCTGATTGCAGATATGTCCAGTGACATTCTGAGCCGTTCCTTCGACGTTAATAAGTTTGGTCTGATTTATGCCGGTGCCCAGAAGAATCTCGGTCCTTCCGGTGTTACTGTTGTGATTGCCAAGGAAGAGCTGATTTCCAGTTCCCCGGCGAATATTCCGACGATTCTGCGGTATGATACCCATTACAAGAATAATTCGCTCTACAATACGCCGCCATCCTTCTCTGTATATATGGTGAATGAAGTGTTAAAATGGATTGAGGAGCAAGGCGGACTTGCCGGCACCGAAGCCAAGAACCGTGATAAAGCGGGTCTCCTCTACGATTATATTGACAACAGTGACGGCTTCTACCGCGGAGTTGCGGAAGAGGGCAGCCGTTCCATAATGAATGTAACGTTCCGGATGCAATCGGAGGAGCTGGAGAAGCAGTTCATCAAAGCTTCCGAAGCGGAAGGTTTCGTCGGCCTGAAGGGCCACCGCAGCGTGGGCGGGCTCCGTGCCTCGATTTACAACGCGGTTACGCACGAGAGCGTTAAGGCACTCGCTGACTTCATGAAGCATTTCCAGCAAACCCAAGGTTAATGAATGAACGTTCCTGACCTTCCGCCTGGTGGCGGAGGGTCTTCTTCATGTCCGCGCGCAGGATATAAGCTCCGCCTGACAAGGAACAGCACCGTAATTTCATTACAGGGCCAATATTTTGACCCTTCAGAGAGGAAGCAACAGTATTATGGCATTGCATATTGTACTGGTGGAGCCGGAAATTCCGGCAAATACCGGCAACATCGCCCGCACCTGTGCGGCAACAGGAACCCATCTTCATCTCGTCCGTCCCCTCGGCTTCCGTACAGATGATGCTACATTGAAGCGTGCAGGACTTGACTACTGGCATGCCGTTACCATTGAGTATCATGATTCCTTCGGGGAAGTACTGGAGAAATATAAGGAAGGACGGTTTTTCTACGCGACTACCAAGGCGGATAAACGGTATAGTGATTTCGCGTTCCAGGATGGTGACTTCTTTGTATTCGGCAAAGAAACCAAAGGCCTGCCGGCAGAAATTCTGGAAGCCGGTAAGGAAACAGTGATGCGTATGCCGATGAGCAGTGCAGTGAGGTCGCTGAATTTGTCCAATTCGGCAGCGATTATCGTCTATGAAGCACTCCGCCAGCTGGATTTTCCACAACTTTTCTAAAAGTAGACATCAATTTTTATTTTTTTCAGCAGGATTCGACATTTTAGTAACGAAATATGTAAGAAGCACCGAAATAAGTAGTATAGAGTATGAACTTAAGAAGGGATTATCCGAAGTCTGTTCTTAAGTCCATCCTTATACAGCTACTAATCATCAGTTGAACAGGAGAGTGTAAGTAAGATATGAAACCTGCTGGCGTTGTACGTAAAGTAGATCAGCTGGGTAGAATTGTTCTGCCTAAGTCCCTGCGTAAAAGATACCAAATGAACGAGGGAGACCCTGTAGAAATTCTGGTTCAGGGCGACCACATTATTCTGGAGCGCTACCGTCCGAAATGTGTATTCTGCGGATCGATGGAAGGCGTAAGCGAATATAAAGACCGTTATATTTGTGCAGACTGCCTTTCAGAAATGACACAGTTGCCAAGACACGCTTAAGGGTAATACGCATTAATGATTACATAGCAAAAATGCCAGCCGGTATCTCTTCTTGCGAAGCATACTGGCTGGCATTGCTTTTTTTAAGCCCTGCTCTGTAAAGGCGGTTTAGGTTGTTTATAACATTTACGGGAGGTTAGATATGCAAATAGGAGATGTAATCGTATTTGACAAATATGAATGGCGAGTGCTTGAAATAAAAAACAGTACAGCTTTGATTATCACCGAATATATTATAGATCAGCGCGCTTACCATAATCGATCTGGTGATGTGACCTGGGCCGGCTGTGAACTGAGAGAATACCTGAACGGTGCATTCTATGATACGTTCAGTGAAGCGAACCGGTCAAGAATTATACCGGTTACGAACAAAAATCCTGACAATCAGTGGTATGAAGCAAATGGCGGAGCAGATACACTGGATTACATATATCTTTTGAGCATTGAAGAAACCGTGTGCCATTACTTCGGCGACAGCAGCAAGAACCTTGAGAACCGCAGCGCCAAGCAACGGTACTGGTTTCAAAGAAAAGATGAAAACAACAATAAGCGATGGTCCTCAATGGGTGGATATATATGGTGGTGGTGGCTCCGGTCGCCCGGGCGTGACAATAGGAGAGCCGTGTATATCCACGGTGACGGCAATATAGGCATTCAGGGAAACGGAACCTTCAGGTACAGCAGCAACACGCTTCACCCTTCAACAGGTAATAATAGCGGCGGCATTCGTCCTGCGCTGTGGCTGAAGATATAACATCATTTGCTTTGCTAAGCGAGTCAAGGTTACGCCTTGCCCCACTCAACACAAAAGACGGACTATCAGCTTTATGCCGATGTCCGTCTTTTGCTGTCACAAGTCGTTTGCCGACTGCTCAACAAATGCCCGTAGATACTTCTTGAGCAGGTGTCAGAGTCCTTTGGTCTTATCGTCGTTATAGGAAGAAGTCAGGATGCCGGCCAGGAACAGCAGAAAAACAAGGGTCACGATCCAAAAAGTCAAGGAGAACGACATGCTGGGCACCTCCATTATCGACTGTATGCGTTATCCTGATTATACCTGCTTTTTACGCAAAAATAAACTTGATTGTGACTTTTGATGTTGACTAACTTTGTGGTTGTCACTTGAAGAACAGAAAGTTCGTCGGGACCCGCCGCAGATTACCGTCAGAAGGCTTGTTAATAACCTTTCCCCTGAAGATCAGGGATGAAGAGCCGCCTCCATCCAGATTGTAAGCATCGATAACCCCGAGATTGTACAGCTTATCCTGAAGCTCCTGCAGTGTAGCACCGGAATTGCCGTTCTCGTTGTAGCCGTCTGCGACCAGAATCAGCAGCTGATCATCCTTATAGTTGCCGATTACGGTGCGCGGTGCACGCTTCGGAGCAAGCTGCCATTTCTGCGGAATCACTGTTTTGCTGCGGTTCTTCAGCAAAACAGGCACAAAGGTGGCGCCAAAGACGGGTTCAAGCTGATCAAGCTGCGCTTTACTGGTGAACTTGCCTCCAATTAGCTGGCCGGATTTGTTCAAGCCGACAAAGCTGAGATCCTTGTAGCTGGGTTCAAAGCCGTACAGGTACTGGCCGCCAACTACGGTTGTCGACAAAGGATAGCGTTTGCCGTTCTGATCGGCGAAGCCGCCGGCATTAATGCCGGCGGAGGCTCCAAAGCGGTTCACCGCCTGCATGGTTGTCTCGGAGGCGCCGCTGCCGTCACCAGCCAGGCTCATCTTCATAGCTGCAGGATCTTTCAGCCTGATCTTCAGGGCGTATGCTTTATAGTTGCCGGGGTTCAGCCGGTAGAGTTCAATAGTAATCCGGTCACTGCTGATGACATCCGCGGGGATGCCGAGCCGGGAGGTGATCCGGTTATTGTATATCCGTTCCGGACGGGCAGTCTGGGCAGACGCCGTACTGACCAGAGCATTCATGGCATTCGTGGTCTGCTTGTACAGCAGCGCACTGGCGCTGATGGAGTCTATGGTGAAGGCTGCGGATTCCTTGGCTACAGCCAGGTCCTGCTTCAGCCGGGCTGTTTCCTCCACCGGACCGGGAATAGCCGTGAACTGCCCGGCATCCAGCTTCAATTGAAGCGGCGGCTGGTACAACCACAGGCAGAGCAGCATTCCAAGCAGCGGTGCGGTCAGCAGCATGAAGAAACGGTTCACTCTTTTGACAGGCGTCATCATTTCAGCAGATCCATCTCTTTCTTCAGGGCATCCAGCTGCTTCTTGACCTCGCTTAGCTGGGTGTACAGCTTATTGCTATTATCCGTCTTGCTGCTGGCATTATCTTTAGTGAAGGTGAGCAGCTCATTAAAGGTCTGTACCGTGCTCTGCAGCTCCTTCACCTGATCAGACAGGGCGGCGATCTTGGCTTCGTAATCGGTTTTCAAAACGGTAAGCTGCTGCTGGCTTTGCGATCCCAGCTCGCTGAGTACCTGATCTTTCAGATGATTGGTATAGCTGTACACGGCATAAACGCCGGCTGCGATCATCACAATCCAGAACAATAAAAACCATTTTACGGAAGTTCCGCTTCTCTCAGCGCTTTTGCGCGAGTGTACCCGGGTCGATTCCGCTAGCGGTTGCATTTCATCACCTCAAGCCATTTTTTTTCAAGTTCCCATTCTATCAGACTTTTACTATTTTCGCAAAAGTGAAAAGACCTATGAAAATAAGAAAAAGTAATTGCATCCGCATAAACTACTGCGATACAATTTCTATAGATTGGAATATCTGAGAGGCGTATTCAAGGTAAAAGTAGGAAGAACGGACAAGACATCATAGATCCTTGCTTGCGTGTTGACAGGAAAAGCTTATAGCAATTTCCATTCTGGTAAATTATATAGATAGCAGGAGGTCTAAGCAGTAATGGTGAAGGTCTGGCGGGTGGTCATTGTGGGCTGTCATCCCACAAGTATGCTGGGAACGAAATTGATACTGGAGGAAGGGGGGGAGCTGCAGGTAGAAGGTATGTATTCCACTTGGGGCGAATGCGTCTCCATAGTGCGTGAGACCCGGCCGAATCTGGTGCTTAGTGATTATCAGATGCCGGAAGGAACAGTCGAGCAGGTGCTGCCGGAGATGAAAAAAAGCTCACAGAGCTCCCACTTTATTATCATGACAGAGGAGAACGACAAAGAATTATTTCAGCCTTTAATCGAGCTGGGGGCGAGCGGGGTACTGTCCAAGGGGGCAAGCCCGGACCAGCTGATTCAGATGATTGGCGGGATACGCGAAGGATTTCTCTCTATTCCGCTGGAATGGATCGAGCGGGGCTTCCGTCCGGTAACCTCATCCAGAGGGCTGGATGGCATGATGCAGCTGACACAGACAGAGATGTTCATCATGGAACGGATCGTGCAAGGAATTACATACGACAAAATCGCGCAGGAAATCGAGGTCAGCCGCCGTTCCATAGATAATTACCTGCGCAAGATTTATGTTAAGCTGGAGGTATCAACGCGGGCGCAGGCTATTGAGAAATTTGCGCTCTTTTCACGGCAGAATAAACAGCTGTACGCATAATCCCTATACTGCGACATAATGGTGTCCCGGGCGGAATATTCTTAAAATATAAGTAATTATACGATTGGACTAGGGTAAAGGGGGAAGCGTATGAAGTATGAGTTTTCTTCGCGCGCACATACGTTATTATCTTCACCGATGTTGAGTATCCGCAAGGAGACACGCCGGGGCACGCTGATCTCGCTGGCGGAAGAGCTTCCTGCGGAGGAACTGTTTCCGCTCCCTTTACTTGCTGAAGCGGCATCTACTGTTATCTCTGCAGATGCAGGTGCGCTGCAATATGGGGAACCTGAGGGCTATGGTCCGCTGCGTGAATGGCTGACCGGGGATTGGCTCGGGGGCAAAGGGGTAGCGGTAGCAGAAGGCGGGGTACTTCTGACAACGGGAAGCCAACAGGCAATTGATCTGTTTGCCAGAGTGTACATTGATCCCGGTGACCGTGTGCTGGTAGAGAATCCTACCTCTCCCGGAATTCTGCAGGCGCTGCGGATGCAAGGGGCAGTAATAATTCCGGTCCAAGGGGATCAGGATGGTCTGCTGCCGGAGCATCTGCGCAGCGGAATCCGCCAGCACCGGCCGAAAATGCTCTTCGCCACCCCAAGCTTCACCAATCCGAGCGGCGTATTATGGAGCCTGGAACGGCGTAAGGAGATTCTGGAGCTGTGTATTTCACATAATGTACTTATTGTAGAAGATGATTCCTACGGAGATCTCCATTTCCGGCGGGATGCCGGGAATCCCGCCCTGAAATATCCTTCGCTCTATGCGCTGGAGAATGTCAGCGAAGGAGGGCATGTGCTGTATGTCGGCTCCTTCAGCAAAACGGTTGTGCCGGCGCTTCGGACGGGCTGGGCTGCAGGGAGCCGGGAGCTGATCGGTATGATGGCTGCCGCCAAGCAGATGGCTGACTGGCAGTCCAGCTCGCTGAACCAGCGGCTGCTGCATCATCTGCTGAGCAGCTCAGCTTTTGATCTGCGTGAGCATATTGCAATGCTGAACCGCGAGTATAACACGCGGCTGAAGCTGATGGCTGAGCTGCTGAAGCGCCCCGCCTGGAAGAGCAGTGTCTATGATATGCCGGCCGGCGGCATGTTTCTCTGGGTCTCGCTGCCCGAAGGCCTGGATGCCATGGCCCTGCTGCGTGCCGCACTCCCTAAAGGCGTGGCCTTCCTGCCAGGCCCGGCCTGCAGTGTGAGCGGAGGCACGGGCCGCATCCGCCTCAACTTCAGCCACCCCGGCCGGGATGAGCTGCTGCTTGGCATGAATCTGCTGAGTGAAGCGGTGACGGAGTTTACGGCACGGAGCTGAAGATCAGCGGGATATACAGGCAATTTTAGATTTGAATTTTGCTGCAGGCTGTGGTAGGCTGAAGTCAATTGAATCTTCCATAAACACATCGTTTACTGGATTGTTACTGGCCGGGCCAGGCAAAACCTAAACTGATGGTGACTGATTTGATCCTCTAACCGGATCAATGACTTTGCCAGAGGTTTAGGTTTTTCTGTTTTTTCTGGCCATACTGAACAAAACATTAGGAAAAGGGGTAACGACAATGGCAACTGTACGAAACGGATTTCCTGATAACTTCCTGTGGGGCGGCGCAACCGCTGCCAATCAGCTGGAAGGGGCTTTTGATAAAGGCGGTAAAGGGTTGTCCACTGCGGATATGATCGCCTTCGTGCCTAAAGAGAAGCGCAAGGGAGACCATTCCATGGAGATCTCTACGGAGCGGATCGCCCAGATTCTGGCCGGAGAGACGGACGACTGGTTCCCGAAACGGGAAGGCGTGGATTTCTATCACCGTTATAAGGAAGACATCGCCTTGTTCGCTGAGATGGGCTTCAAGGTATTCCGGATGTCGATTAACTGGGCGCGGATCTTCCCGAATGGTGATGATGCGCTGCCGAATGAGCAGGGGCTGCAGTTCTATGATGATGTTTTTGATGAATTGCTGAAATACGGCATTGAGCCGCTTGTCACTCTGTCGCATTATGAAACACCGCTTGGACTTACTCAGAAATATAACGGCTGGGCCAGCCGTGAAGTGGTCCAGTTCTATGTGAGGTATGCAGAGACTGTATTCACCCGCTACAGAAGCAAAGTGAAATATTGGCTGACGTTCAATGAAATTAATGTGATGCTGTTCAGTCCGTACACTGGCGGCGGTATTCTTACAGACCGTGTGGACAACAAGCTGCAGACGGTATTCCAAGGGCTGCACCATCAGTTTGTGGCAAGCTCCCTGGCCACCAAGCTGGGCCATGAGATCATTCCCGGTGCGCAGATCGGCTGTATGCTGGCAAGAATGGAGAGCTACGCGCATACCTGTAATCCGGCAGACGTACGTAAGCGGCAGCAGGAAGACCAGATGAATCTGTTCTTCACCGATGTACATGCACGCGGCGAATATCCGCGGTATATGGACCGGTATTTTGCTGAGAATAATATTGAGCTTGTCTTCGAGCCCGGCGATAAGGAGCTTCTGGCAGCCCATACAGTGGACTTCATCTCGTTCAGCTACTACATGACGCTTACGGTATCGGCAGGTCCGGAGGGCGAAGCAACAGAAGGGAATCTGCTTGGCGGTATCAAGAATCCGTATCTGAAGGCCTCCGACTGGGGCTGGCAGATTGATCCGGTGGGTCTGCGCATTACCTTGAACAATTTGTATGACCGTTATCAGAAGCCGCTGTTTATTGTAGAAAACGGACTTGGCGCTTTTGACAAGGTGGAAGAAGACGGGTCTGTTCATGACCATTACCGGATCGACTACCTGCGCGAACACATCAAGGAGATGAAGGAAGCGGTTAAAGACGGCGTTGAGCTGATGGGCTATACGGCCTGGGGACCGATCGATCTGGTCAGCATGTCCACTTCGGAAATGTCTAAGCGTTACGGCTTCATTTATGTCGACCTCGATGATGAAGGCAGAGGTACGCTGAACCGCAGTAAAAAGGATTCCTTCGAATGGTACAAAGGAGTCATTAGCTCAAACGGCGAAGTTCTGTAATCCGTATCCAGGAAATTCCGGTACTTGAATAGAAAAAATTAGCTGACCGGGGAAGATATGCTCAGTAACGGGGTAAGCTAAAGTTGTACCCGCAGCTGCATATTAAACGTTTTCATAAAAATGTTGTCATTTTTCCGGTGATATGCTAAGATGCTGCTACAGGTAAAATTACTGGATTGTTACTGTTCATTCAGGCAAAACCAGAAACGGGTATATTCAAAGTCCGTTTTGGTTTTGCCTTTTTTAACCTTTAGGACGTATATTCGAGGGTCTCCGCAAAGTACCTGAGTTACATCCATGTTAAATCCCCGCTTCTGTGGGGTGATTTTACTACTCCGACGGTGTAAGGTGATGGAATGAAAATTGAAAAGGTGCTCAACAATAATGTTGTAACCGTGATTGATGCGAGCGGGAAGGAACTTGTCGTTATGGGCAGGGGCATTGCCTTCAAGAAGCAGACCGGTGATCCTATTGATGAGGACAAGATTGAGAAAGTTTTCTCGCTGGACAATAGAGAAGTATCGCAAAAGCTAATGTCGCTGCTCTCTGAAATTCCGCTGGAATATGTGGAATGTACCGATGAAGTGATCCGTTATGCCGAGACGGTGCTGGGAGAGAAGCTGCATGACAGCATCTATATCTCACTGACGGACCACATCCATTTCGCCATTGACCGCCACCGTCAGGGGCTTCAAATCAAGAATGCGCTTTTGTGGGAAATTAAGCGGATGTACCGTAAGGAGTTCTCCATCGGCCTTAAGGCGCTGCAGATTATCGAGGAACGGCTTGGTGTACTGCTGCCGGAGGACGAGTGCGCTTTCATTGCCATGCATCTGGTCAATGCACAGATGAATGGGGAAATGCGTGAGACGGTAAGCATCACGAACATTGTGAAGGATATTCTGAACATTGTCCGGCGGAGCTTCCTGATTGAGCTTGATGAGGAATCGCTCGGGTATTACCGCTTTCTGACCCATCTGAAGTTTTTCGCACAGCGGGTCGTTCAGGGCAAAGCTGCTGAGGACCGGGATAAGGATCATGCACTCCATGATCTGGTGATGCAGCAATACCCGGCGGCGCATGCCTGTGCGATGAAGATTTCGGACTATACACGCAAGATTTACAAGCGGGTCTTGTCCAAGGAAGAAATTTTGTATCTGACCATTCACATTGAACGGATTAACCGCGGTGAGAATGATGGAACTGAATAACGGGAAGCAGGATTGCTACTCCAAGGAGGCAAAACCTAAACCCGGACATGGATGAGCGCTAGAAGCATCATGTCCCGGTGTTTAGGTTTTTATTTTGCGAAAAAACACACAATAAGCACAAAACAAACTAAAGGAGTCAGGCCACATGAATAAAAATGAGCTGTCCAAAGAAATACTGAGACTTGTCGGGGGAGAAGAGAATATTGATCAGGTAACCCACTGTATGACCCGGCTGCGCTTCAACCTGAATGACAATAACCGTGCGGATAAAGCGGCACTGCAGAAGACAGACGGCGTTATGGGCGTCATGATTAACGGGGGACAATTCCAGGTGATCATCGGTAACGATGTGCCGGTGGTCTACAATGAACTGGTAGGCAATATGTCCAGCTCACCGGACAAGAAAGCTTCTGGTGATAAGGTAGAGAAGAAAAAGCAAAACGCGCTGAGCAAGCTGTTCGACTTCATCTCAGGGATCTTTACCCCGATTCTGCCGGCCATTACCGGTGCGGGGATGATCAAGGGGATTGTGGCCCTGCTGGTAGCGGCAGGCTGGATGGGAACGGACAATTCCACTTACATTATTCTTTCGGCCATCGGGGACGGGGCGTTCTACTTCCTGCCGATTGTTCTGGCGGTCAGTGCTGCCCGCAAGCTGGGAAGCAATATGTATATCGCGGCTGCGATAGGGGCGGCGATTCTGCATCCAACCATTACAACGCTGCTCGGATCAGGGGAACCGGTGACCTTTGCTTCACTGCCGGTGGTTGCGGCAACCTATTCCTCTTCCGTTATCCCGATTGTTATTGCCGTCTGGCTGGCTTCTTATGTAGAGAAGGCTGTAGATAAAATCACTCATGCTTCCCTGAAGCTCATTATTGTTCCAACGGTAACCCTGTTAGTTATTGTGCCGCTTACGCTGATTGCAGTGGGTCCGCTCGGCGTAATTATCGGTGACGGCCTCACTGGCGGGATCAGCTGGCTGTTCGAGAATACGGGTCTGTTCGCAGGATTGCTGCTGGGCGGAACCATGTCACTCCTGATTATCACCGGTATGCACTATGCATTGATTCCAATTATGATTGCTTCGATTGCCCAGCTTGGTTATGACTATATGATTCCTGTAATGATGGTGGCGAACTTTGCCCAGGCCGGCAGTGCGCTTGGCGTATCGCTCCGGACTAAGAACAGCAAGCTTAAATCTCTGTCCATGTCTACAAGTATCACGGCTTTCATGGGGATTACAGAGCCGGCAATGTATGGTGTGAATATGCGTCTGAAAAAACCGTTTATTGCTGCCCTCATCGGTGGTGCTGCGGGTGGTGCGGTTCTCAGCTTGTTCAAAGTTAAAGCATATGTCATTGGCGGACTTGCCGGACTATCCGGGATTCCAATGGTGCTGGGTGAGACTTTTGTATATTCGGTTATCGGTTTTGCCGTAGGTACCGCAGTAGCGGCAATTGTTACTTATGTGCTCGGATTTGAAGATGAAGCGGAAGCTACAGCAGCACCTGCAGCAGCATCCGCAGCAAGTACGCCTGTGGCTGTTGTAGAAGAAGTAAAACAGGTAATGGTGAATGAACAGGTCTTCAGCCCGATTACAGGTGAAGTGAAACCGCTGAGCGAAGTGAATGATCCGGCATTCTCCGAAGAAATCATGGGTAAAGGCTTTGCCATTCAGCCATCTGAAGGCCGCGTAGTCTCCCCGGTTAACGGAACGGTCTTCTCGTTGTCGAAGAGCGGTCATGCGATTGGCCTTGTAAGTGATAATGGTGCCGAAATGCTGATCCACATCGGTATTGACACAGTGAAGCTTAAGGGACTGCATTTCTCGCCGAAAGTGACTGCCGGAACCAAGGTGTCCGTAGGTGATCTGCTGATGGAGTTCGATCTCGCCGAGATCGAGAAGGCAGGCTACAGCACAATCACGCCGGTCATTATTACAAACATTGGCGAATATGATTCGATCCAGTCCGCCGGCCGTTCTTCCATTAAGGAGAAGGAACTGCTGTACACGGTGCTTGCTTAAGGCTACAGGCGGCATATGATTTAATACGATTACGGGTTGAACTTGAACCCGGGTGTCAAAAAGGAGCTGGCCCCGCGCAGAGTGTTTGCGCGGGCCGGCTCCTTTTGCGGGTTGAGCGGGTACAAGTGTAAGAGCGGGCGAGAGAGCAGGTTTCTGGATGAATGCCGGCCGTTTGGTGCCATGCTTATGATTTAGATGGAAAAAGAGCATTTAATTATGCTGAAACAAATGACTGAGGAGTTTTAGTTGGAAAAAGTACATCTATTGGAGAAGTATTTGGCATATTGCTGAAAAACTCTGGAATTAGATGTCATTTATCCACTTAAATCCTGCTGGACAGTTAGAATCGCGAATTTAAGTGTTGTTTTTCCATTTGTTTTTCTTGGAAGGCGGGACTTGGGCGAACGCTGGGCTGCCTGCAGCAGGCAGCCCAGCTACTGCTTGCCGGCGCTGATCTCAGCGATCGCAGCATATTCGATCAGCGCTGCGGTTCCGGCGGCCGTGAGACTGTAGCGGCCGCGGCCTACCCGGAAGAACCACGCATAGTAGTTCTTCTGCAGGATCGCGGCGGCACCCGGCACGCCGCTGCGTTTCCGCAGCGCGGCGGGGGTCACGCCGCGCGCTGTGCCCGCGGGGCGCGCTTCGCCGGCCCCGCCGCCAGCGGCATCCGTCAGCGCGTCCGCTGCTGACGGTGCCGCTTCAAGTGCCGCCGGGTCTGCGGCGTCACCCGGCCCGGGCGCGCCGCGCAGCCCGGCGCGCTTCGCCCCCGCGAGGCCGGCCGCCGCAGCGGCTTCGGCCTCCAGGGCCTGCAGCGCGAGTGCCACGCGCAGCGCCTTCTCGCGGTAGGCCGTCACGAGCTTGACGCGCGTGCTGCCGCCGGTGTTGTAGTCGCCGCTCCGCTCGCGGAACTCGTAGAGCAGGCGCTCGCGGCGGCGCACCGCGCTGCGGGCCTGCGGCGGCGCGTCGCCCGGCTCCGCGAGCACCTCGACGAGCGGGGCCTTCGTCTTGTAGAAGACGACGGTGATCAGCCCGAGGCCGAGCCGGCGGCACAGCCCGCTGAGCTCGCCCCAGCGCTGGTTCACCGCGCCTTTCTTGTCCCGTACACGCTCTACCGCAAGGTAGACGTTCGGGCTGAGGCGCAGCCGTTCAACACCCTGCAGCAGCAGGGCGAGGTTGAACGATTTTTTCATCTCCACGATCAGCGGCTGGGACTCGTCCTCCCGGATGCCCACGAGATCGCAGGTCCGCACCTCACCCTTGATGTCATACCCTTGCCGCTCAAAAAAACTCTTCAAAGGAGCATACAGCTCCGTCTCCTGCTTGATAGCCATTGTCTCACTCCTGCGTCCTGATAACAGCGTAATAAATTAACAGAAATCATGATTCTCTATTATAGCACAGCAAAAAAGAGGTCAACTATTCCGGGCTCGCCGCATAGGTATGTAATACACTTTCTAAGCTTGGTGGAGCAAGTAGGAGCGCAAGAGGAGGCAGCGAGCCATGGATATTTTTGAGCGTATAGCAACACATCGGGCTGAGAACGACCGTTTGGCGTGGAGCGGCACTTTCAAGGACTATATAGAACTGCTGAAACAAGACCCCTCTCCCGCAAAAACGGCTCATTCCCGCGTATACGACATGATCAAATCACACGGCGTCGAGGAAATCAACGGGCGGAAAAGGTATAAGTTTTTTGAACAGGAGATCTTTGGACTGGACCGTGCGGTGGAGAAGCTGGTGGAGGAATATTTCCATTCCGCAGCCCGGCGGCTGGATGTGCGCAAACGGATACTGCTGCTGATGGGACCTGTCAGTGGAGGCAAGTCAACGCTGGTTACACTGCTAAAACGCGGCCTGGAGCAATACTCACGCACCGATGCGGGGGCGGTATACGCCATTGAGGGCTGCCCGATGCATGAGGACCCGCTGCATTTGATTCCGCTGGAGCTGCGCCCGGAGATTGAACGCGAGCTCGGGGTGCGGATTGAAGGCAATCTCTGCCCGTCCTGCCAGATGCGGCTGAAAAATGACTACAAGGGTGACATTGAGGCGGTTGCGGTAGTCCGGGTGCTTTTGTCGGAGGGAGAACGGGTAGGGATCGGGACCTTCAGCCCGTCCGATCCGAAGTCCCAGGATATCGCCGACCTGACGGGCAGCATCGACTTCTCAACCATTACGGAATACGGCTCGGAATCCGATCCGCGCGCCTACCGCTTTGACGGGGAGCTGAACAAGGCCAACCGCGGCCTGATGGAATTCCAGGAAATGCTCAAATGCGATGAGAAGTTCCTGTGGAACCTGCTGTCCCTGACCCAGGAAGGCAATTTCAAGGCCGGGCGGTTTGCGTTAATTTCGGCTGATGAACTCATAGTGGCGCATACGAATGAAACGGAATATAAATCTTTTATCGCCAATAAAAAGAATGAAGCGCTCCAGTCCCGCATGATCGTCATGCCGGTTCCCTATAATCTGAGAGTATCGGAAGAGGAGAAAATCTACGCCAAGCTGATCGGCCAAAGCGACATGAAGCATGTGCATATTGCCCCGCATGCGCTGCGGGCGGCAGCGATCTTCTCCATTCTGACCCGGCTCAAGGAGAGCAAAAAGCAGGGCATGGACCTGATCAAGAAGCTGCGCATGTACGACGGTGAAGAGGTCGAGGGCTACAAGGAAGCCGATCTCAAGGAAATGCAGACCGAATACCTGGATGAGGGCATGTCCGGCATCGACCCGCGTTATGTCATCAACCGCATCTCGAGTGCTTTGATTAAGGGCGACCTGCAATGCATGAACGCTCTGGATGTGCTGCGGGCAATCAAGGACGGCCTCGATCAGCATCCTTCGATTACGAAGGAGGAGCGGGAGCGGTACCTGAACTTCATTTCCATTGCCCGCAAGGAATATGATATTCTCGCCAAAAGCGAAGTGCAGAAGGCATTTGTGTACTCTTTTGAAGAATCCGCCAAAACATTGTTCGAGAACTACCTCGACAACATCGAAGCCTTCTGCAACTGGTCCAAAATCCGTGACCCGCTCACCGATGAGGAGATGGAGCCGGATGAGCGGCTGATGCGCTCGATTGAAGAGCAGATCGGCATTTCCGAGAATGCCAAGAAGGCGTTCCGCGAGGAGATCCTGATCCGCATTTCCGCCTACTCCCGCAAGGGCAAGAAGTTCGAGTACAACAACCACGACCGGCTGCGCGAAGCCATCGAGAAGAAGCTGTTCGCCGACCTGAAGGATATTGTCAAAATCACCACCTCCTCCAAAACGCCGGATGAAAGCCAGCTCAAACGCATCAACGAGGTCAGCCGCCGCCTGATCGACGAGCATAACTACTGCCCGATCTGCGCCAACGAGCTGCTGAAATATGTGGGCAGCCTGCTGAACCGCTAAGTGTATGGCTGTCTGCAGGCCGGGGTAAAGTAACAATGCCAGTTTGGTAAAAAAGGGGAGCCGCTGCGGTTTGGCGGCTTTTTTTGCTGCGGCTGCAGCCGTGCCCCATCTCATACTTCTCTGTCCTTATAGCCGCGCCACGTGTGCAGCCTGTATTTCACGAACGCCGCCCCAATTACCACTCCTCCTTCTGTCGGAAATTGCACTTATTACAACAATCCAGCGCCAAAAATCGCTCAAATCAGCTATTGCTGTATTTTTTACAACAAATTAGTCTTGAGGCTGGTGTTATACGCGGGATTGCTGCATTTCGTACAACATTATGGAGATGAGCTGGATTCATACAATAAATTTCTGCACCAAGTACAACATTCCACCGCCCGCTCACGAATGCAGGCCCTTTGCGCCTAATTTCCAGCCAAACTTTCCATCCGTACTTCCAGCTACGGTCCCCCGGGAAAACCCAGCAAACCTGGAACAGTCCGGCCAGCGCCACGCTGCTATAATGGAATTACCTATGCACTGAAGAAAGGCAGGTGACGCACCTGAATTACAGCAGGGAAATGGAGCGGAGTATTGATTATATTGAGGAGCACCTGAAGGAGGAGCTGACGGCGGAGGGGATTGCGGCCCAGGCGGGGTATTCGCTGTACCATTTTTGCCGGATGTTCAGTCTGTGCAAGGAGATGCCTGTGATGGAATATGTACGCAGCCGGAGGCTGTCTCTGGCAGCAGTGGAGCTGTTCAGCGGCCGGCGGATTACAGATATTGCGCTGGAATATGGCTTCGAGACACCGGGCGGCTTCGCCAAAGCCTTCCGTCGAGCCTTCGGCTACAGCCCCTCGCAGTATGCGGCACGGATGAACGGGTATCTCCGGGACAGGGCCAGGTACGAAGTACGGGATTATATGATGGAGCCTGTAATTATAAACAAACCGGAGTTTAAGGTAGCAGGCTATGGCATAGAAACGGATGTGGACGGCGGGAATTACACACAGGATGTCGCTTCGTTCTGGCACTATTACGATGGGGATAATCTGGAGGATAAAATGTATGCTCTGCTGAATCCGCCGAGGCACGGGGAAGTAGGGCTGTGTGTGCCGGCAGAGGGCGGCGGCAATGCCGTTTATCTGCTGGGCGTTATTGTGGAGGATTTCAGCCTGGTTAGCTCAGACATGCTTACGGCTGTAGTACCTGCTGCGCAGTACGCAGTCTTCACTACTCCGCCGGTGGATGCTACGGATGAGTCCGATCCCGATGTGTTTGCCAGGGTGGTGAAGAGCACATGGAGGTATATCTTTGAGGACTGGTTTCCGGAAAGCGGATATGAGCATGATGAAGCCGGGCTGAATTTCGAATTCTATGACGAGCGCTGTCATGCGCGGGTGGATACGGTGATGGAGATTTATGTGCCGGTGCGGGAGCGGTGGGGACAGTAAGAGTTGAGCCGTGGGGCGCGGGTTGCGGCGGAATAGGCGCCGGGAAGGAGAGCAGCTGCGGGGCTGCCAGGCTCTCGCTCGGCTTGTGCATGAAAAAGAGGTTTCAATTGTACTTTGTGCAATTGAAACCTCTTTTTTGGTGGCTAAATCGCCATCTGTTGTATTTCGTGCAATTGATTTACGCGGAAAGGGTGATAATCAGCCTATAAGCATAATTCTAGTGTACAAATTGCAATAGACTCTGTTTATCGGTCCTTTTTACAGGATTCTACTGCACAAAATGCAATCACTTCTGTTCCAGCATCCTCTTAAAGAAACTTCCGCTGCACCTTTTTGCCGTCATAGGTAAAAAGGGCTTTTTTCTCTTCCACCACTGTCTGCAGATGCACGGTGCGGCCCCAGAGCGCATAGATATGCGGGAGCGTACGCTCCAGGTACTTGAGATCCAGCTCGATGCTCTCGTAGCGGTGGGTGATCAGCAGCTCGCCGCTCCGCTCATAATCGGCATCCTGGATGACGAGATACGGGGAGCCGCCGTTAACACGGGCCAGCACGAGCTGGTCACGGACATTTTCCCAGGCCTTGTCGGTAATCTTCCATTCCGGGCCTTTTTTCTCGAACACATAGAGGTCAAGGTCATTCACTAGCTGCTTCGATAGATAACTGCGGATGAAGGAGATGTCGGAATCGAGCTCGCGGACCTCGAACATTTTATCACGGTCCCAGCGTCGTTCAATATCTTCGAAGATCTTCAGCCCCAGATAGTAGGGATTCAGGCTCTGACGGGAGGGCTGCACCACCGCTGAATTAAGCTTCGCGTATTCCACCGTCTCTTCGGAGGTCAGGTCCAGCTCGCGCATAATCCGCTGATGCCAGTAGGAGGCCCAGCCTTCGTTCATAATCTTCGTCTCCATCTGCGGCCAGAAATAGAGCATCTCGTCACGCAGCATGGTCATAATATCGCGCTGCCAGTCCTCGAGGGCTGTGGAATACTGCTGGATGAACCAGACGATATCTTTTTCCGGCTCCGGGGGGAAGGCGCATTTGCCGGCAGCTTCCGGCTGCGGAAGGTCTGCTTTGCTTATATCCAGATCCCATAGCTCGCTGTAGGCGTTCGCGGGACCGGGTGCGCCGGGAGGAGAGTTCTTGCGCTCTTTCATTTTGGCTTCGAGCAGATGGGTTTTGCCCAGCTTGCGCGGCTGAATCAGGCTGGGATCGATATGCTCCTGGATCGCCAGTACAGAATCAATGAAGCTCTCGACCACATCTATCCCATAGGTAACCGAATAACCGGCGATCCGGTCGGCCGTAGCGGACATGCTCTCGACCATATCCCGGTTGGACACCGAGAAGCGCATATTGTTCTTGAAGAAATCGCAGTGCGCCAGCACGTGGGCGACAATCAGCTTGTTCTGCACCAGGGAATTGCCGTCGAGCAGGAAGGCGTAGCAGGGATTGGAGTTAATGACGAGCTCATAAATTTTGCTCAGGCCGAAGTCGTATTGGGATTTCATTTTATTGAAGGTCTTTCCGAAGCTCCAATGCCCGAAGCGGGTCGGCATCCCGTAGGCACCGAAGGTATAGATAATATCCGCAGGGCATATCTCATAACGCATCGGATAAAAATCCAGGCCAAAGCCGGTCGCAATCTCCGTAATCTCGGCAATCGCCCGTTCCAGCGCTTTTATCTCATCACCGGGCATGTATCCATCTCTCCTTCCAGCTTGTGAACCGTTCTTCTTATGTATATGGGCGGAGGGGAGGGAGTATGATGGCGGGATGGCTGAGCTCTATGTATAGATTTGCAAGGCGGAATCGCTGCCGTATCCTTATTTAGTATTGGATATAATTAAGATCCTCACCTTGAATCGTCACCGTACTCCCATCCATGTAATCAACAGTCACTTGGGTGAGTTTGACGTGGGTAATCGTATTGTTGTACCATGCATTCTCCCAATAGTTACTGCCGTCGCTGCCTGAACCTTGTTCAAAGGGGCCGGTTTCTCTCCCAGTAAATGTAGTTGTACCGCCAATTTCACTTCCGACAATATCTTCCACAGCATTATAAGGTTCCACCGAGAAATAGACATACTTAGCTACCTTTGTAGAATTATTCTGCCATTTGATATGCAGATCGACGCCACCTGCGGAATTAGGTTCACTCGACCACGATTCCGACACACGCAGAATGCTACGGGCTTTGCTTTTTGCAGATTGACTAGCTTCGGCGAGTTTTTTTTCTTCAGCTGCTTTTTGTATTGCTGCTTCAGCTGCTTTTAGGCTATTGATTTCCTGAACTAACTTTTGCGCCTCGTTATCTTCAGGAACGCCACTGAATTTTTCGTGCAAAGTTGCTGCTAAAGTTAAGGTTTGATCATAATTTTTGGCTTCAAATTGCTTTCGGATTTCGATTATCGCACTTACTGGGCCATTTTTTAAATCACTGAGCTCTTTCTCAAGCTGCTCTGCTTTGCTTTCCGAAGCGGTTAGGCTCCCTTCCAAAGCAGTTATTTTTTCATTCGCTGTTTTTAGCTCTGAAGTTGTCTGTTCTAGTTGAGTAGAGACTTTTTGCAACTCGGCATCCGAGTTGGAACAACCTGAAAGTGTGAGGATCAGGACAAGAAGAAGGAAAGAGAACGTACTGGAGAACAACTTGAACTTGAACAATTACATCATCCTTTACATTAGAATAATCATAGTATACAAGGGATTCTATGATTATTCTTTTAAAATAATTATAATATGGAACAATAAGGGGAATGTGCGGTGTTTGTATAGGTCAGTTAAAGGATGGCCTCTAAGGAATTCTGTATAGCGTTGTACTATGCTGAGTTGTATGCCCGGTTAACTGACCACAGCCTCCAGAATAATGTTAGACTATTAATGCTTAACATTCAGGAGCGGGAGATACGGAGGACAACATGAACCAAATCATACAAAGCATAGCCGGCCGGATCAGCAGCAGGTCCGGGCGGATGATCATCGGAATATCGGGGCATGGGGCAGCCGGGAAGACAACATTTGCACATGAGCTGATTAAGCTGCTGGGGCGCGAGAATGTAAATTACCTGAATACGGACCCGTACATTATCGGTTCGGATCTGCGGAAGTACACAACGATCAGTTATGAACATGAAGGGGAGCAGTATCAGGGGAAAATGACGGCCTGCCATCCGGCGGCTCATCACCGTGCGGCGCTGGAGCGGGATGTGCAGATGCTGCGGGCGGGGCTGGAGCTATATACCATGGGCACGCATTATCAGCAGAGTGAACTCATGTCTCCGCGTAATACCATCAATATTATTGAAGGCATGAGCGTCGCTTTTATAGACCCCGGCTTATATGATCTTACTATTTACATGTACACAGACGGAGGAACGGAGCTGGCGAGAAGGGGGATCCGGGATGTTGCCGAGAGAGGTACCGAGCTGGAATATCTGCTGAAGTCCCATCAGCAGCGCAGAAGCCAGTATGAGTTGTTCATGCATCCGCTGCATGCGGGCTTTGATCTCGTAATCAGGAGCACCAATGATGGCTGTATTGTGGAAAAAGACGCAGCAAAGGGGCTGCCGCAAAAGTAGATATGTTCACCAGCGAGTCAGGGGCCTGATCTTCTCAATAGTTCTGCCATTACAAAAGCAGCGATTCTCCCGTTATTGGAGAATCGCTGCTTTATGATTAGCGTATCCGCCTCACACTCACTACGATATCGGAGCTCTGTCAAAAGTAGCCACTCACGCAGTATTGTTCATATTGTTTGCTTACGCTACGGACAGGTGGGACGTTAAGTTGTAAAGAAGCACCTGAGTGCCTGGTCTTACGGACATCAGCGCCGTTATTTCACCAGCAAGGTGAAGGAATCACGTGAAAAGTGGCGAATAAGGGCTGTCATGTCCGCAAATCGGCTAAATAGGCCGAAAATGAGTTGATAAGGGCCCTGATGTCCGTAGTACCCGAAGTGTCCGCCAGATGGTGCTCGTATTCGGCTCGGGTATATGGAGGCCATCGGCGGGCGGAGTATACCCGAGGCGATCTTGCCGTGTATGCCCCCGGCCTCCATCCCGGCAAAAGCCGCGGCAGATTACTATTGCTTCTCCGCATACCATGCGGAGAACTGCTTCTGGTATTCGGCGATATATTTGTCGATGCCGGCGGCCTTCAGGCGGTCAAGTGCTTTCGGGAAGGCAGTGTCATAATCACTGAAGCCGCTGCCGATGGGCGCAAGATATTCCGTGAATACCCCGTTCAATTTGGTTTCCTCATTCTTAACCGGTGTATTATCGAAGTTGAAGCCGGCGCCTTTAGAGATTATTGCCCCGTCATCCCAGACCTTGTATTCGGCAATGAACTCATCCGGTACGGTGTTGTCAAAGCGCATGAAGTTTTTGTTCATCAGCAGCCAGTCGGGAATCAGCGAATCGGTGCTGATTTTGGTCAGGCGGCCGTTTGCATCCAGGGTGTAGTCCGTTCCTTCAATACCGTAGGCGAACAAGTCATACAGCTCCTGATTTTTCTGCAGCAGGTTGAAGAACATTACATAACGTTCCGGATCCTTGGCGGCAGCAGAGACGAAGAAGGCGGTGCTGTAGGTTCCGCGGCTGATCTTCGGACGTCCGGTGCCAAGGAAATAGTTCACCAGCTTGGCTTCAGGTACGGCCTGCGAGATAGTAGCTGCGCCTTCGAACGGACGCGCTGCGGTTCCGGCCCAGAACATCGCTTTACCGGAGTTCCAGTCAGACTGCAGTTGAGGGACATTCGTTGCGGCATATTTCGGAATGATTCCTTTTTCGTACCAGCCGTGCATCAGCTCAGCATACTTTTTGAATTCCTCAGACTCGAACCAACTGATAATCTGATCGTCCTGTGCGGACTCGTCCAGGGCGATAAAATCATTTTGCCAATACAGATTCTTGTCCGTGAAATCATATTGCAGCATTCTCCGGGCATCTGTGTTGGCATAGCCGATCAGCTCGGGGTGAAGCGCATGAACTTTATCGTAGAATTGCTCAAGTTCGCTCAGAGAAGTTACCTCCGTCATTCCGGCTTCTTCCAGTAAATCCTGCCGGACCAGCACGCTGTAGAATTCAGCAGAGTTCGGTTTGTTACCGACCGGGACCGCATATTGCTTGCCATCGAGCTGGAAGGCGCGGAAGGATGCTTCATCTACCGATGCACTCAGGTCTGCCGCCGCAGAGACAAACGGAGTAAGGTCGGTGTACAGTCCTTTGGCAACAGATTTCACCATATAGTTGGCATCTGTATAGGTGGCGAAGTCCTCGCCGGTGGACAGCATCAGATCGGTTTTGCCGCCGCCGTATTCGGTCCAAGGCAGGAACTGGAATTCCACCTCGGCATTGATTTCTTTTTTAACGACATCGTAGAATTCCGTCTTGGCCAGCTCTTTCATCCGGTTCGACTCATCTCCGTAGAGTACAATCTTCAGCTTGGCCGGGGCTAAGCTGCCGGCAGCATCGCCGGCTTCGCCTGCAGCATTGGTTGCAGCAGCACCTCCGCTTTCCGCACTTGGGGTAGCGCTTTCATTATTGCCCTGCGAACAGCCGCTTACGAGGAAGACAGTTGCCAGGAGCAAACTTAACCAGCCTTTTTTCTTAATCATGATGAACCCTCCTGAATTTGATTTATTCTATTCTGTGAGGCTTATATTGCGAAGGCGGTGCTCCCGTAAGCTTATTGTACAACATGTTGATGCACGGGAGCACATGCCTGATGCAACCAATAATAGGTTAGTACGTTCAGCGGATCAGCCTTTCACTGAACCCACAATGATGCCTTTAACAAAGAATCCCTGAAGAAACGGATATAGAATAGCAATCGGCAGCACGGTCAGGCAGGTCATGGCCATCTTGGCGGTCTCCAGCGGCGGGGCAATAATCGCTCCACCCACCTGTGCTGCATTGCCGGAAGCGAGGAACTGGATATTCGCCATCATGTTGTACATCAGGTATTGAATGGTATAGAGATCCTGATCGGTAACGAGCATGAGCGGCAGATAGAAGTCGTTCCAGAATTGCAGCGCGTAGAACAGGGAGATGGTCACCAGTCCGACCCGGCCGAGCGGAATCATAATGCTGAAGAAAATCCGCAGATGGCCTGCGCCGTCAATTTGTGCCGACTCCACAATCTCATGCGGGATGCTGCGGAAGTAGTTGGCCATCAGGAACATCAGGAATACGCTCAGCACATAAGGAATGAACAGGCCGAGCAGCGTATCGCCCAGGTGATAATATTTGGTGCTCAGCAGGTACCAGGGCAGCGTGCCGCCGCTGAACAGCATCGTGAAATAGGCAAAGAAGGCGAAGAAGTTTTTCAGCCGGAAGCCTTTTACAGAAATGACGTAGGCATAAGCGGTTGTCACCAGTACGGCTGTCAGCGTGCCTAGCACGGTTACAATCAGCGACATGGAGTAGGCCCGCAGAATCTGCTCTGCCTTCGAGCCGAACAGGAATTGATAGGTTTCAAAAGTGAATCCCCGGGGCCAAAAGGAGTAACCTTCCGCCGCGATTCTTGATTCTGTAGATAAAGAACCGGATACCGCGAGCACGAACGGCACGAGGCAGATGACCGAGAATACCGCAATACAGACATAGAAGAAAATAACCAGCCCTTTGTTTTCAGTAGTTTGCATCGTATCGGTCTCCTAGAATAGTTTGCTGTCTTTGTCATACCAGCCGGCCAGCTTATTGGCTAACAGAACCAGGACGAATCCAAAGACGGATTGATAGAGCGTAATAGCAGAAGCGAAGCCGAATTCACCGGAACGGATGGCAGTGCGGTATACATAGACGTCGATAATATCGGTAGTAGGCAGCAGCAGCGGATTGAGGAAGGTTACACCCATGATCATGCTCAGGTCGCCTTTCAGCATGCCTCCGATCCCGAGCAGCGTCATCAGGATAATCGAAGGAATCAGCATCGGCACGGTGATTTTGGTAATAATCTGCCATCTGGAGGCACCGTCGATCCGCGCGGCTTCATAGTAGGAGGTATCCACGCCCTGCAGAACAGCATAGTAGATAATGGCGCCGTAGCCTGCGCTTTTCCAGATATTCGCCAGCACGAGAATGACAACGAACAGCCACGGGCTGGAGTACCAGTCCATCTGCGATAAACCCAGCGCTTGAAAGAGCTGATTGAGAATGCCCTTGTCATAGTCGAGCAGCGAGAACAGGATAGCCCCGATAATGATCCAGGAGATGAAGTAGGGGAAGAACATGACACTTTGGGTGATTTTGATAAACCACTTGCTGCGCAGCTCGTTCAATATAATGGCGATGGCCACGGAGAAAAACGTACCGGTCAGCATATAAAGCGCATTCAGCATGACTGTGTTGCGTGTCGCCCGCAGGGCATCCTCCATACTGGAGAAGAAAAACTCGAAGTTGGCGAAGCCCGCCCAGGGGCTGCCGAAGATGCCGTCATTGAAGTTGTAATTCTTGAAGACGAGAATCAGTCCGCTCATCGGCAGGTAGGCGAATAAGATCAGAATGATGATACCCGGCAGCGCGAGCAGGTACAGCGAGCTATCCTTTCTTAAGGATTTGCGGAAGCGCCTGGCGCTGGCCGGTTGTGCCTGCGGGACCATTTGTCCCGGTATGTCCGGTCTTGCCTCTTGCATCATAATCAGTCCACTCCTTTATGCTAGCGTTATCATTTCATCCCGCGTTTGCGGTGAACGCTTTACATGGCAAAGCATACGCCGTAGCAAAATGTAAACGCTATCATAATTAACGGGAAAAAGTTAAAAAAAGCGGAAAATACGGGCTTAAAAAAAGCGGAAAAGCTGCAGATTTCTGCGTTTGGGGGTTAAAAGCTGCTTAAAAGCAGGGGAGATCCCTTTAGTAGCGCCAGAAAGCGGGGCAAATAAGGAATATTGAAAGGGGGAAATCCTCAAGGGCCATAGCAGAAGCAAAGAGATGAGGAGGCTAATGATGATCTCCGGAATGGGCGGATTGAAGCCGCAGTTCTATCCCGGTGCTAGTGCAGTTGTGGAATGAAGCGGACTGAGAAGACACTATTTCCGTAAAAGCGTGCAATATTGGCTGAAGCGGACTGAGATTCCGTTATCTGGTCCACTTGGGCTTAAAAGAGGGTGTAATCGGCCATATAAGTGATTCCCAGTCCGCCGGACTAGCAATTTCACCAGATGTAGCCGGATAGCGGAAATCAGCCAGCCAGCCGGGCCTAATCCGGGACCCGGCTATTCCGTAACGGACACCACAGCCCTTATCACCTCATTTTCGGCCTATTTAGCGGGTTTGCGGACATCACAGCCCTTATTCGCCAGTTTTCATGGGATATCTCTATTTTTCTGGCTAAATAACGGCGCTCATGTCCGTAAGGCCCGGCGATCAGGTGCTTCTTCACAACTTAACGTCTCCCCTGTCCGTAACGTAAGCAAGTAACCTGTAAGACATTGCCTGAGTAGCTACTTTCTTGCCGCTTGACAGAGGTCCACAGATCCATTATTCCGCAAAAACAGCGGCAGCTAAGGATTTCCATCCTTGACTGCCGCTGTTTATGGTTCCGCCTGCAATCAGCCCGGCCGGGTCCAGCGGATACTGCCGCTATCTCTCGCTACTCCTGCTGCTGCAGAATATGATTCATTCTCCATTTGGAGGGTGTAACACCGTACCGTTTTTTGAACTGGGTTGTGAAATAGGTGCTGCTGTTATAGCCGACCTGTCCGGCGATTTCGCGGATATCAAGCGAGAGGTCTGTGACCAGCAGCAGTTCGGCCTGCTCCAGGCGCAGCTGGTTAATCAGATCGGGGAAGCTGGCGTTCACCTCTTCCGCAATCAGCCGGCTGAGATAGGCGGGACTGACCGACAGCTTCTCGGCCAAGGCGTTAAGAGACAGGCCGGGATCGCTGTAGTTCTCTCTAATGTATGTGACAGCTTCAGCTGCCAGACTGCGGGTCTGCAGCGCACCCATGCCGGCAATCCGGCTTGAGGCGGCATAGCAGCTCTGCTCGATCCAGTCCCGCAACTTGTCATAGCTCTGGAGCTGCCAAACCTGCTGGTAATAATCGAGAAACCCGGAGTGGCGGGTGCTCCCGCCGGTGCCGGCGGCTGTACGGTTCAGTTCAAAGGCCAGCCTGGAGATAGCGATTGTTGCAGACTCGGCCCTGTAGCTGCGGGCCACTTCCAGCAGCCGTTCCACAGCCTGGGGAATATGGCCCGCGAGCTCCGGCTGCTTAACGGCCTGCAGCAGCGGCGCAAGTGCGCTGTCGGGTACGGAGCTGCTGTTCAAATGAATGGTATCATCGGCGAATACAATGTTCTGCTGCCCGTGGAATTTGATGTACTGCTGACAATCAGCGGCTTCATTGTATTTGGGCTTCAGCAGGCTAAGGTCGGAGGCCAGCCCGCTGACGCCGAACGAGCACCGGCCGCCTGAACCCGGCGTTTGGGCCGCGATCTCTTCCCACTTGCTGCGGAAGAGTGCATAATCCCCGAAGCTGCCGCTTTGCAGCTCGCTGAGTATAAGGACGGCTGATTCCTCATGCAACCGGAAGCTTTGCACCCCGGCCAGCCCTGCGAAGGCGGCTTGAATCCGCAGCACGGCTTCCTCGGCCGCTTCGGGTACATCCCTGACAGGACCCGGCTCCAGGACTGCTATTACACATACGCAGTAGGCGCCATCAGGTGCACCGAGGTTCATCACTGGTGTGCCGGTGTCAGCGGCTGAACCGCGCGGGGAGAGCAGCCAGCGCATCAGGGCGCTGCCGGCGCTCTCCTTTTTGAGCTGCTCCAGCTTGATTCCTATGGATTCCAGCTCCAGATTTACGGTGTCGAAATCGCTGCCGGTCTTCAAGGCTTCTTCATTACCGGAGATATGGGCGATACTGCCGAACAACCGTCCAATCGGCTTATACATCCGCCGCGAGATCAGATAGGCACTTACAGAGGCCGCAAGTATCAGTGCGAGGCAGAGGGCGATCATCAGGTTGCGGGCACCCGAAAGCTCGCGGATGCTGTCTCTATAGAAGGTCTCCGAGATAAACCACAGGTTATCCTCGGCAGAATGGATATAAGTAATGAGCTGGGCCTCTCCGCCGCCCCGGTAGACGAAGGAACCTCTGTCAGCCTTGGACTGGGCTACCTGCTTCAGCATTTCCGGGTGCAGAGTGCTGCCGGAGAGGGCGCTGTGCATGAGGACACCGCCATTCTGATCAAGCACTGCATACCGGGTAGCCTCGCCTTCCTGCTGGGTGAACAGGTTATTCTGCAGCTTAGCAAGATTAACCGTCAGCGCAACGGCACCGTAATATTCGCTGTCCGCAAAAGCCCGGTCATTATAGAAGACAGTCAGCAGTGTTACCGGTGCGCCGTTATTTTGGGTGGTCTTCCACAGAAACGGAGATTCAATGATGCGGCTGCTGCGCATCCGCCGGGCCAGCTCCAGCTTGGCTTCATTGTTCAGCGGCATATTCTCAAAGATCGCCACCGGTTCATTCTCACCAAAAATGTAGGCGTTCTCCAAATACTGGTTGACGACCAGTGCCCCGCGGATCTGGCTTAAGGCGCTGTACAGCTGATCGCTCCACCCCGTGTCCCCGCTGCGCATAAGTGTGCTAATGTTCGGATTGGCATAGAAGTCCATAGTGTAGTTCTGGACGATCTCCTTATAATTCATGAAAACGGTCTCAGTATTCAGCAGGACATTCTGATTAGCCTTGTTAACATTATCTATTGCAATATTCCGGTACCAGTAAAATATCACTATGGCCAAGACGAGTATGCAGCTGATAGAGATGAAGGTCAGACTCATAAAAAAGCGGGTGTATATCCTTTTTCTTTTCCCCAAGCTAATCGCCCCTTATGCAGTTCCTGTTATTCCTATATTAGAGGGTGAAGCTGCAGATTGACAAGCAGGAGGAATATGGGGAATAGCATGTAAGTATAAAAATGAAGAAAAAGAGCAAGGAAACAGCAAGAAAATTAAACTTATCCGAACTATAATTGGTTATGCTTACATTTTTATTAGATTGAAGGAGGAACTTGTTTTGAGAACATTCAACAATCCAGTGCTGCCGGGCTTCTACCCGGACCCTTCGGCTATCCGCGTGGGTGAGGATTATTATCTTGTCACTTCGAGTTTTGAATTTTTCCCTGGTGTACCCATTTTTCATAGTAGAGACCTGGTGAACTGGCGTCAGCTGGGCCATGTGCTGGACCGTCCGTCCCAGCTGAACCTGGATCAGATCATTCCGTCGATGGGGATCTGGGCGCCGACGATCCGCTACCATGAAGGTCTATTCTATATGATTACAACCTACGTAGACAATAATAAGGACCAGCATAATTTCTACGTAACCGCAACCGACCCCGCCGGGGACTGGTCTGATCCGGTCTGGCTGGAGGATGCCCCGGGCATTGATTCCTCCCTGTTCTTCGACGAAGACGGCAAAGTCTATTACACCGGCAACCGCGTCCCGCCTGAAGGCCAGGATTATCCGAAGCATATGGATATCTGGCTGCAGGAAATTGATCTTACCCAGGGCAAGCTGGTTGGGGAGAAGATCAGCATCTGGCAAGGAGCGCTTAAGGTAGGCCATGCCCAGGAAGGGCCGCATATCTACAAAATCGGCGGCTGGTATTATGTGCTGATTGCTGAGGGAGGAACCGGCCATACCCATGCCATTACAATTGCCCGCAGCCGGAATGTGGCAGGACCATATGAGGGCAACAAAGCTAATCCGATTCTGACCCACCGCCATCTTGGCCGGGATTATCCGGTGGTGAATGTCGGACATGGAGAGCTGGTGGAGACGCAGCATGGAGACTGGTGGATGTTCTGCCTGGCCTCACGTACCTGCGGCGGTTATTACCGCAACCTTGGCCGGGAGACCTTCCTGACTCCGGTGAAATGGGAGAATGAGTGGCCGGTGGTGAATCCCGGCAAGGGGGTGCTGGAGCTGCAAGCCGCAGCGCCTGACCTGCCGGAGACGAAATGGCCGCAGCTGCCTGTCCGCGATGATTTCGACAGTGCAGAGCTGAGCCTGATCTGGAATTTCCTGCGGACGCCGCGCGGTGAATTCTGGAGCCTTACACAGCAGCCGGGAGTACTGCGGCTGCAGCTGAAGCCGGAGCAGCTGACAGAGCTGGCCAATCCGGCCTTTATCGGCAGACGCCAGCAGCATTTGAGCTTCAGAGCAGCTGCTGCTATGGCCTTCAAGCCGGGCGGGGAAGGCGAAGCTGCCGGGCTTGCCCTGATTCAGAACGCGGACAATCATTTCCGTTATGAGCTGGGGCTGGTGAATGGAGAGCAGGTGCTGCAGCTGATCGTGCGGAGCAGAGGTGACGAGCAGCTCCTTGCCTCGGAAGCTTATCTGCCGGATACGGTACAGCTCAAGGCAGAAGCCAGAGGCCAGGAGTACAGCTTTTACTATAGAGCAGATGAACAGGAGACCTGGAAGCCGCTGTATGAGAAGGCGGACGGAAGAGTGCTCAGTACAGATCTGGCCGGAGGATTCACAGGGGCATACATCGGCATGTACGCAAGCTCCCATGGCGCAGAAAGTGCGAGCTACGCGGACTTCGACTGGTTCAGCTATGAAGAGCTTGAATAGAAAGGGAGGCGGATTCTATCTATGAACAGCGATCAGGTTCAACCAGCTTATCCCCTGCCAGAATTACCGCAGATTCCGGAGCGGGTATTCCGCATTACGGACTATGGGGCAGAAGGAGACGGGCTGACACTCTGCACCCCTGCCATTCAGGCAGCGCTGGATGATTGTGCGGCAGCCGGCGGCGGCAAAGTAGTTATTCCTCCAGGGATATGGCGTTCAGGACCTCTGACGCTGCACAGCCGGATTAATCTGTGTGCTGAGCTTGGGGCGCTCGTCAGGTTCGAAGCGGATACATCGTTGTATCCGCTGCTGTACTCCCATTACGAGGGCAATGCCGGATGGCGCTGCCAGTCCCCGCTGGATGGCGATGGATTGAGTGATATAGCCATTACCGGAGAAGGGATCTTCGACGGAAGCGGCGAGGGCTGGCGTCCGGTGAAGCGCTTCAAGATGACAGAGCTTCAGTGGCAGAGCCTGGTTGCCTCCGGCGGCGTGCTGGATGAGCAGGAGGACATGTGGTGGCCCTCCCGGGAAGCCATGGAGGGGGAAGCCCGTTACAAGAAGCTGCTTGAGCAGGGGACAGCCGATAAATCAGCGTATCTGCCTGTACGGGACTATCTCCGCCCGGTACTGCTGAGCCTGCGTAATTGCAAGCGGGTGCTCCTGGAAGGTCCGACCTTCCAGAATTCTCCCGCCTGGTGCCTGCATCCTATAGGCTGCGAGCAGGTGACCGTCCGGCGTATTCAGGTGCGGAATCCCTGGTATTCCCAGAACGGGGATGGCCTGGATCTGGAATCCTGCAGTCATGCGCTTGTTGAGCATTGCAGCTTCGATGTAGGTGATGATGCCATCTGCCTGAAGTCAGGTAAGGATGAAGAAGGCCGCAGAGCCGGAAGGCCTTGCCGTTATATCACTATCCGGCACTGTACGGTCTATCATGGACATGGCGGTGTTGTCATTGGCAGTGAAATGTCGGGCGGGGTGCATGCGGTCAGAGTCAGTGACTGCCTGTTCATCGGCACGGATATCGGCCTGCGTTTCAAGAGCGCCAGGGGCAGAGGCGGTGTAGTTGAGGATATTCTTATGGAGAACATCCGCATGACGGACATCATCCACGAAGCGGTATCCTTCCATATGTTCTATGCGGGTGTGGAAGGCTCAGAAGGCTATAATGAACAGCAGTTTCCGGTAACGGAGGAGACTCCGCAGTTCCGGAATATCACCCTGAAGAATATTGTCTGCCATGGTGCGGCAACCGGACTGCTGGTGAACGGCTTGCCTGAGCTGCCGCTTGCCGGCCTGAGTGTGGAGAACTTTCATGCTGTAAGCGAGCAGGGAATGGTACTGCGCTATGCTGACGGACTCAAGCTGGACGGAATCAGACTCGATGCGCAGCAATTGCCGCTGCTCAAGCTGCATAAATGCAGCAATGTTGAGCTGACCCGTTCAAGCGGGCTTGTACTCACAGAAGCTTAATGAAGGACCAGGGCGGCCGCATTACCCTTCATTATGGAGCGGGGGACGCGCCCTGGATTTCTTGCGGTACTGGAGAGGTGTCAGCCCGGTGGTCCGCTTGAATATTTTATTGAAATGGGACAGATGCTCGAAGCCTACACGGGAGGCGATCTCCTGGATTTTGGCGGCGGATGAAGAGAGCAGCAGCTGGGCTTCACGGACCCGGATATGTACGATATATTCACGGAAATGGAAGCCGGTCAGGCGGTGGAAGACTCTGCTTAAATAAGACGGGCTGATGAAAAAATGGCCTGCGACCTCCTCCAGCGTAAGTGCCTCCCGGTGGTGGACCCGGATGTAGGCGGCAACATCGGTTACGAGATGATGCAGCGGATGCTTCATTCCGCCTGCCTGGGTGGTGCTCTCCGAGCGCTGAAGCAGAACCATCAGCTCAGTGAACAGAGTGACCACAGCCGTTTCATACAATGGCTGCTGCATTCGCGATTCCTCCAGGATCCGCTTCAGCAGCGTCTCCGCTTCATTCTGTTCACGCAGGGTCAGCCTGAACAGACGGTAACGATGATTCTGAAACCACAGGGAATCCGCTTGCAGCACAGAAGGCAGAAGCTGAGGATCATAATTGATCAGAATCCGCTCGAACTCGGCCATCTCAGAGCTTGCGGTAGCATGCAGCTCCCCGCCGGGAATGAGAATCAGCTCACCTTTACGTACAGTAACGACCCTGTCATCAACGAAGTAAATACGTTCCCCTTCAGTCAGATAGTACAGCTCGGTTAGTTCATGACTGTGGGGGCGCGGCATCGCATTTATGCCTTTGCGCTTCATATGCTGGATGCTGAACCGGCCTTCAGCAATATAATATTTGGGGCTCGGACTGGTCACGCTGGTCATAAATCTCCTCTTCTCTTGCGAGCATTAAGGTTATTATAGAATAAATACAGGTTGCTGTGAAAGGAGCCGCACATGTTAATTACAGTATCGAAGCGCCCGGAGGAAGGGTTCGTCAGCCTGCAGGAGGCACTGAATTCCATTCCCCAGGGACATAGCCGGGCAGTAACGATCCGTATCAAGCCAGGCATTTATGAGGAAAAAATTACGGTATCCAGCGAAGCGCCGCCGATTCTGCTGCTTGGAGAGGATCCGCATTCCACGGTCATTTCGTGGAATGACAATGCCCACACCCTCGGGCCGGACGGAGAGCCGCTGGGTACCTTCCGCAGCGGAACCTTGAATATATTCTCCGGAAACTTCACAGCGGAGAATCTGACGATCCGCAATGACTCCGGCCCGGGTACAGGGCAAGCAGTAGCGGCATTTGTCGATGCCGGTCAGGCTGTATTCCGGCGTGTGCGCCTGCTGGGCGATCAGGATACCCTGTATACGGGGCAAGGCAAGCAGTATTATAACGAGTGCTACATTGAAGGTGATGTGGACTATATTTTTGGTGCGGCTACGGCCTTGTTTGACCGCTGTGAGCTGCATAACAAGCGCTCCAGAGGATACATCACAGCAGCATCTACTCCTGAAGACAGTGCGTTCGGCTATGTCTTTCTGGATTGCCGGATTACGAGCGGCGAAGGGGTCAGCGAGGTGTATCTGGGGCGGCCTTGGCGGCCGCATGCGCATGTAGCCTTCATCCGCACCGCCATGGACGGTTCCATCATCCCGGAAGGCTGGCATAACTGGGGGCAGCCGGACCGGGAGAAGACCAGCCGGTATGAAGAATCCGGAAGCAGCGGCCCTGGCGCCTGCCCGGAGGGACGGGCGGCCTGGTCCCGGCAGCTGACGGCGCAGGAAGCTGCAGAATACCGGGTTCTGTCCGTGCTGGACGGCTGGCATCCGGAAGGATACTAGAACTTGAACTTGAGCGGGAGGAGAATCCAAGATGGAATCACTGGAACAATACATGCAGCAATTAACTGCAGCAGCAGCAAAAAGTTCAGCCTTCAGCAAGGATATCCAGTTCGCCCGGTGGAGGGAAGTACTTGCCGCGCAGCTCACCGGCTGGCTCGGCGGATTTCCGGAGCAGCGGGCAGAGCTCCAGCCCGTACGGCTTGAACGTACAACTTGTCCCGGTTATATCCGGGAGCGCATAGAGATTACTACGTATGAAGGGCTGCGGATGGCACTCTATCTGCTGATTCCGGAGCAGGCGGCAGCCTCTCCGCTGCCGGCGGTTCTGGCCATTCATGGCCATGGATACGGCAGCCGGGAGCTGGTCGGCCTGAATCCTGACGGCTCAGAGCGAGAGGGTGATCCCGGTCTGCATAAGGATTTCGCAGTGTCGCTTGTGAAGCAGGGATTTGTTACCGCAGTACCGGAGCTGCTTGGCTTCGGGGACAGGCGGCTGGCCGAGGATCTGGACAGCGGTGAACCCGGACGGAACTCCTGCTTCCGCCTCTCCTCCGCCCTGTTGCTGGCCGGCCGGACGATGGCGGGCTATCGGATCTATGAGACGATGCGGGCACTGGATTACGTGCAGCAGCGGGCAGAGGTCAGCCCGCAGGCCATTGGCATTATGGGGATTTCCGGCGGCGGGCTGGTCGCCGGGTTCACCGCTGCGCTGGACGAGCGGATCTCCTGCGCAGTCGTCAGCGGTTATGCAGGAACGTTCGCAACGAGCATTCTTACGCGTAATCATTGTCTGGATAATTATATCCCGGGAATTCTGCAGGATGCGGAGATGCCTGATCTGCTCGGCTTGATTGCTCCTCGCGGCCTGTTCATGGAATCAGGCGACAGCGACCCCCTCTTTGGTCCAGCCGGGGCGAAGCAGGCATTGGCCCGGCTGGAGATGATTTATGCGGCAGCGGGGGCCGGCGGAGGGGTACAGGCGGATTTTTTTGCCGGCGGACATGAAATTCATGGTGAACCGGCGTTCTCCTGGCTGCGGTCACAGCTGGCGGCCGCCCGGGAGAAAGTATAACTTAAACAACCAAGTGAATGGAGGAATAGAGATGTCTGCAACTGAAGCAGCAACCGCTGCATCCTGGTCCCGCAGAATTGCGGATACCTTACTTAGCCAGTGTAATGAACAGGGCGAGCACGATTATCTGCTGGAGCGCTGGGCTTATGTTCCGGGGATGCTGCAGCTGGCGGTAGCGCGGGCGGGAATCCAGTTCAATGAGCCGGATTATTTCGGCTATATGCAGCGGCATATGGACAGCTTCATCCGGGAAGACGGTACGATCCGGACATACCGGCTGGAGGAATATAACCTGGATCAGATTAACCAGGGGAAGAACCTGTTCCTGTTGTATCAGAAGACAGGTGAACAGCGTTACGCGGAGGCTGCCCATCTGCTGGCGGCACAGCTGATCGGGCACCCGCGTACCACGGAAGGCGGATTCTGGCATAAGAAGGTCTATCCGTTCCAGATGTGGCTGGACGGACTTTACATGGCCTCACCGTTCCTGGCCCAGTTCGGGGCGGTGTTCCAGCGCCCTGAGCTGATCGACGAAGCCGCGCATCAGCTGCTGCTGATTGAGCGCAGAACCCGCGATCCCCGCACCGGCCTCTTGTATCATGGCTGGGACGAATCACGGGAGCAGGAATGGGCGGATTCGTCGACCGGCTTATCTTCGCATTTCTGGAGCCGGGCGATGGGCTGGTACGCGATGGCTGCTGTAGATTGCCTGGAGCACTTCCCGGTGACTCATCGTCAGCGCGGAACGGTTATCGGCATATTCCAGCGGCTGTGCAGCGCACTTGCAGAAGTACAGGATCAGGCCAGCGGCCTCTGGTATCAGGTACTGGATCAGGCGGGACGCAAGGGCAACTACCTGGAAGCCACAGGCTCATGCATGTTCGTGTATGCAATGGCCAAAGGGCTCAGACTGGGATATCTGGAGCCCTCCTTCAAGGAAGCTATGCTTAGCGGATATGCGGGCATTGTTACCCATCTGGTCAGCGAAGATGACCAAGGGGTTCATCTGCGTCAAATCTGCAATGGAGCAGGTCTGAGCAAAGACCGGAACGGCTCATATGACTATTACATTTCCGAAGCCATTGTAAACGATACCCCTATGGGGATGGGGCCATTGTTGCTGGCTGCACTTGAGGTGGAGAAGTATCAGGCTGAATGAACCGCTTGTATGAATTGCCCGATCTGCTTCTTATGATGCCTGTCATGCGGGAGGAAGCCCCGCAGATGTCCGCGGTAGCTGAATTTCTTGCCGTCCCCGTCCGGATAGGTCTGCACGAAAGCTTCATCGCTGATCCCGGTCATATCGGAGATTAGCCGGCTGCGGTAGTGGATGAATTGCCGGATGATCTCCTGCCGGGGCACAGTCTGCGCATACTCTGCCGCGCGGGCGTTGAATTCATTGAAGTTGAGATGCTTCGCGGTCAGCGGCTGGCCGGCTTTTACCTTTGCGAAGGCTTCTTCATAGAAGTACTTGTCCCATTTCATGATGTGGCAGAGCAGTGCTTTCAGATTCCATTTACCGTCTGCCAGCGGAGTTTCCCAAATACGCTCGTCCAGCGGCTCCAGGGATTGGATGTAGGGGATGAACGATTCAAACTCCAGTACCAGCTGCTCCTTAGTTGTGGCTGCCATGATTGATCCTCCTATGATTAAGTGTAACTTCACTATACTGGATATAACTTGACTGCATTCCGTCAGGTTTCTATCAGCGTCTGCCATAGTATATATCGTAAGATCATCTAATACCAAAGATTCCCGGAGGCCACTATAATGGGTTAGGTAAAAAACCTATTGTGGAAGGGATGTTCGTAAATGCCATTAGTTGATATGCCCCTCGCGGAGCTGAAAAAATATGAAGGCAGAAATCCGCGTCCGGCTGACTTTGATGCTTACTGGGAGCGGGCGCTGGAGGAGCTACAGGCGGTTGATCCTCAGCTTGAACTGGTTCCGAGTGTTTTTCAGACTCCGCAGGCGGAGTGCTTTGACCTGTATTATACCGGGGTGCGGTGTGCACGGGTGCATGCCAAATATCTCCGGCCCAAGATGACGGATACACCGCAGCCGGCGATCCTGCAGTTCCATGGCTATTCCGGCGATTCCGGAGACTGGCAGGACAAGCTGGCGTATGTCTCGCTCGGCTTCTCTGTACTTGCGCTGGACTGCCGGGGGCAGGGGGGTTACTCAGAGGACACAGGCGGGGTAAAGGGGAATACCCATAACGGCCATATTATCCGCGGGCTGGATGATCATCCTGATAATCTTCTGTTCAGGCATATTTATCTCGATACTGCCCAGCTTGCACGAATTGCCCTCGAGCTGCCTGGTGTAGATCCGCAGCGGGTGTACGCTATGGGCGCTTCCCAGGGCGGGGGGCTGACCATTGCCTGTGCGGCCCTTGAGCCGCGGGTGAAGAAGCTTGCTCCGATTTATCCGTTCCTGTGTGATTACAAACGTGTCTGGGAGATGGACCTCGATAAGGATGCTTACCAGGAGCTGAATACGTTCTTCCGCAAGTTCGACCCGCTGCATGAACGCGAGGAGGAGATTTTCGCCAAGCTCGGATATATTGATCTGCAGCACCTGGCGGAACGGATTGAGGGTGAGGTCTTGTTCTTCACCGGCCTGATGGATACGATCTGCCCGCCGTCCACCCAGTTCGCAGCCTATAACAAAATGGTTGCACCGAAGGATCTCGTTGTGTATCCGGACTTCGGCCATGAATATCTTCCCGGCTGCGCCGACCGGGCGATGCAGTTCTTCCTGCAGGAATAGCCAGTAACAGCATCAGCTCTAAAATAATTATGAAGTTCTGGCAGACTTAATCCAATAGAGTAAACTTGAAAAAAGGCACCTCCCGCGCATTCCCTTACAGGCGATGCAGGGGGGCCTTTTACATTTTATTGACTGGACCAACTGAGGTACGACAAAAAACAGCAAAATAAATAATTCGAATATGCTATAATCACAACTAATTACATAGGGCTGCAGTAATATGAACTAAGTTACTTTAATGATGAGCGCAGCGGACAAGTGACTACGATAAATTACAGGTTCACCGTTACGGAGGGCGTACTTGTACTCCCGATAGATATTATTTTAACTATATAAATTGAACTAAAAAAGTTTAGAAAAGCAGCGAGCCACGCAACGGTTGTTCAAGTGACTGGCTTAGCGTTACGGACATGAGAGACGTTAAGCCTGCGGACAGGTAGCTGAGTGCCGGACCTTAAGGACATCAGCGCCGTTATTTCACCGGAAAAGTGGAGTTTGCCCATGAAAAGCGGCGGGTAAGGGCTGTCGTGTCCGTAAGCCCGCCCCAATGACCTTTTTTGAGCGAATAAAGGCTGTGGTGTCCGTAAAGGTCAGAGTGGATCGTAGTTGGATCAGACAGAGCAGTTGCTTCTCCACCACAGGAGAGCCGCTGCTCTGTTTGCATGTCCGCGAGTAATAATCATTCAATACACGAACCTCCGCTGTGCCCAGTAGCTGAACAGGAAGATCGATACCTCGGTCAGAATCTTGGCGGCGACAAGCGGGATGATCAGCTTCTCGTTGTAGAAGTAGAGCAGCCCGTAATTGAACACCAGCACGAGCAGGACCAGCGAGAAGTATTTGGGTAAGGACTGGAGCCGGGAGTTCTTCCCGCCGGTGAATACATATTTCCGGTTCACGGAGTAATTGAAGACGGAGCTGCATAATCTTGCGGCGGCGACAGCCAGGAACAGGTGATGTGTTAGGCTCTGGAACAGGAACAGCAGCACGAAGTCGAGCAGGGCGGAGATCAGCGAAGAGGTGCTGAACATCAGAATCGGCAGATAGATCCGGAAGGAATCAATCAGCGGCCGGAAATGGGAGGATTTATTATCCTCCAGATACACCGTTTCAATATATTCTTCAGTAATGGTGTAGCCTTCCTTATGCGCGGTCAGGAGCATATTCATTTCATATTCGAACCGGTCTCCGGGAATCCGGCACAGCCAGTCCAGCATCTGGAACGGGTAGCCGCGCAGTCCGGTTTGCGTATCATAGATCCGGGTTCCGGTAGTAAGTGCAAATACCCCGCGGGTAACCGAATTGCCGAACCGGCTGCGCAGCGGAATCGTCCCGCTGAAGCGGCGGCTGCCGAGCACGATCCCCGGCCTGCTCTGGAGCAGCAGCGTTTCAGCAATCCGTCTGATATCATGGGGCAGATGCTGCCCGTCACTGTCAGCGCAGATTACATTTCCCGGAAGACCGGCTTCCTTGATGTAGCGGAATCCGGTCTTCAGGGCGCGGCCTTTGCCGAGATTGGTCTCATGGGCCAGGGTTGTACAGCCGAAGGCTGCAGCCCGCTCGAAGATCGCGCGGTAGGCCGGTCCGCTGCCGTCATCTACAAGTATGATGGGGCCGAGCGGGTATTCGGTTAACCGGACAATCAGATCCAGCAGCCGTTCATCGGGTTCGTATGCAGGGATTAATATCGTCATGGGATTCACTCCTTAATATAAAGTATGTCGCTGACGCCGCGTTCCTTGTTTTTGCCCAGCGGATTATTTACCACCCGGCCCATAAAGTACATGGTGGAGGAACCGCCGCCGTCCAGATTGTAAGCTTCAGTTGCGCCAAGCCCGGACATGACATCCGCCAGCTCTGCCAGGGTCATTCCGCGGCTATAGCCTTCCTTGCGTCCGTCAACTACAACGAACACATAATGATTCGGGGCGATCATGCCGATGGCAGTCCGCGGATTCGCATCCTGGATCGAGCGGTTGCCGAAATTGTTGTCGATTTTGACACTGCTGAAATCACTGGTAATCTCGCCGTCCTGGATCAGAACCGGCCCGAAGGACAGGGTATTTGTCGCTCCCTCCGCCAGCAGCTCAGACGAAGAGACCTCCTCCTCGTTATAAGTCTGCATTGTCCCGTCTTCCAGCAAAGCCATGGCATCGCGCGCCGGTTCATCCCGGTAGAGGGTTCCATTGCGGATAATCACCCCGTCATCACGGAAGCCGTAGTAATCGCCGTTGATAGCGAAGATCGCATCTATGCCGGAGGCAATCGCGGAGGTGTTCTCTGTGATATTCGTGCCGAAGCTGTTGTCGGCAAAAGCAGAGCGCAGGCTTGACGCCTCCTTCAGGACCACATCAGCCACGTAGTAGGTAATCAGATCCGAGCCTGAACCGCTCTCGACCTGGTCAATCTTGATCTGGATGTCATCGCTTGTATAACTCCAGTCATCCGATGTGGCGTTTATCTCTGCGGAGGTATCCGCCGCTGCTGCCGCGCTGGTGCTGCTGGTACCGGCAGTGCCGCCAGTGCTTCCTGCCGTGCTTACGTTTCCGGCCGGATCGTCCGCCACTACGACTTCTACATGCTCAATCAAATATCGGTCAGCCAGGCGGTACACCACGGTGCCGATGCCCAGAAGGATTACAATGACAATAATCATCAGATTGCGCTTAGCTGTTCGGGTTGCCTGTTTGTGTGTCTTCATATCGGAGCACCACCTCTTCAAGTAAGTTCTTAGGCTCATCATAAAGGGCATTCCTTAAATGAATCTTAAGTGTTCTTTATAGTAGAAACAGGCCCGCGGCATTGGTATACTTTAGCAAATGGTCTGTATGTATATCAGCAATGGCCTGCTGCAACACGCAGCTATAAATAGAACTTACAGGAGGTCCAGTCATGATACAGCGGGTACTGCTGATTGAGGACGATGAGGCAATCAGCGAGATGGTAGGCTCATATTTGACAAAAGAAGGCTACGAGGTGGTGCAGGCTTTTGACGGGGAGGCTGCCGTAAGCAGGTTCATGGGCGGACCAGCCTATGATCTGGTGCTGCTGGACCTGATGCTGCCAAAGCGCAGCGGCACGGATGTGCTGCAGGTGATCCGCAGCGGGAGCCTTGTACCGGTGCTGATCATGTCGGCGAAGGACAGTGATGTGGACAAGGCGCTGGGCCTGGGCTTCGGCGCGGATGATTACATCACCAAGCCCTTCTCGATGATCGAGCTGGCGGCCAGAGTGAAGGCGGCGATCCGCCGGGCCGGCTATGCTGCTGCCGGAAGTCAGGCAGGCGGCGCGGGCAGCGTGGAAGCACAGCCGGACAAGCCGAAGGTTATCGAGCTGCGCGGCCTTGCAGTCGATCTGGACAACTTCTCGGCACGGAAGAACGGGGAAGAGGTGAAGCTGACCGCGAAGGAGTTCCAGATTCTGAAGCTGTTCGTAAGCAGCCCGGGACGGGTGTTCACGAAGGCACAGATCTACAGCCTGATCTGGGAAGAGGACTACTTCGGTGATGAGAATGTTATTAACGTACATATGCGCAGGCTGCGCGAGAAAATTGAGGATGATCCTTCTCATCCGGTCTACATCAAAACCCTGTGGGGCATCGGGTACAAGCTGGGGGATATGCTCCAATGACCCTCATTCTGCTGATTGTAACCGTGCTGCTGCTGGGAATTATTGCGCTGCAATACTGGAATTCACGGCAGCAGGCGCGCCAGCTGGACTATATTCATACGAAGCTGGAGAGCATCCTGCAGCGCGGCTCGCATGAGCGGCTTCTGCTGATGAGCGCCAGCCCGCAGCTGCAGCAGCTGCTGACCGGCCTGAACCGGCTGCTGGATGTCAATCACCGCGGGGCTGTAGAGCGTGCCAGACTGGAGAAGTCCATGCGCGGCATGCTGGCCAATGTCTCGCATGATCTGAAGACCCCGCTGACGGTAGTGCTGGGCTATATTGAGACGCTGCTGCATGATGAGAATGTCCCGGTGGAAGAGCAGGAGCGAATTCTGCGGACGATTCATGCCAAGGCGGGCGAGGTGATTACGCTGATGAACACCTTTTTTGACCTCGCCAAGCTGGAATCGGGTGACCGGGATATTCCGCTGTCCCGGGTGGAGCTGGGCGAGGTCTGCCGCCGCAACATTCTGGCTTATTACGATCTGCTCAGCGCCAAGGGGGCGGATGTGCAGATTGAGCTTCCGGATGAACCGCTGTATATAATGGGGAATGATGAAGCGCTGGACCGGATTCTGAACAATCTGCTGTCTAATGCAATCAATTATGGGGACGCTGGGGGGGTGCTGGGGCTGAAGCTGTACAGCAGGGAGAACCAGGTACACATAGAGGTCTGGGACCGGGGCAAAGGCATTGCCGAAGACCATGCCGATAAGGTGTTCGAGCGGCTGTACACACTGGAGGATTCGCGTAACCGCGACTACCAGGGCAGCGGGCTCGGGCTGACGATTACGAAGCGGCTTACCGAGCAAATGAACGGCACCATTACGCTTAGCAGCAAGCCGTATGTCCGTACGGCCTTTACGCTCTCTTTTCACAGGCTGAGCTTCTGAATTCATGATACTTACAGGACGGGCCGGATCTCTGCCGCAGCTTAAGAATTAAGTAAGATTTCAGTAATAAAAAAGCAAATTCCGCCCTGTAGAATAAATACCAGGAAGACAAAGACGACGCTAAAGGGGATAACGGACATGACAGCGGTACTCCGGACATGGGATTTAACCAAGGTCTATCAGGATAAGGAAATTGTAAGAAACGTAAATATGGAGATCAAGCAGGGTGAAATCTACGGGTTCCTGGGACCGAACGGTGCCGGCAAAACAACAGTGATGAAAATGATCACGAATCTGGTGAAGCCGACGGCGGGCGAGATTGAATTTTTCGGCGAGAAAATGACCCACCGCTCTTACGAAATGCTGAAGCGCATGGGCAGCATCATCGAATATCCGGTGTTCTACGACAAGCTGAGCGCCCGCGAGAATCTCGCGCTGCACGGGGAGTACATGGGCTACTACGATGTCAAAGCGATGGAGGATGCGCTTGAGCTGGTGAAACTGAGTGCAGTGGACAAGAAGCCGGTGAAGAATTTCTCCCTCGGGATGAAGCAGCGGCTGGGCATTGCCAGAGCGGTCATGACGAAGCCGGAGCTGCTCATTCTCGATGAACCGATCAACGGGCTGGACCCGCTGGGCATTAAAGAGCTGCGCGAAGTATTCCGTATGCTGAGCCGTGAATATGGCATGACCCTGCTGATCTCCAGTCATATTCTGGGCGAGATTGAGCAGATTGCTGATACCATCGGCGTAATCCGTGAAGGCGTGCTTGTGGAGCAGGTGGCGATGGATGACATCCGCGGCCGGCATACCCAGTACATTGAGCTGGTTACAGGCGAGGTTACCAAAGCGGTATACGTTCTGGCGCACAAGCTGAGCCTGACCAACTACAAAGTGCTGGACCCGCGTACGATAAGGATTTACGATGATATTCCGCAGCTTGAGCTGAGCAAAACGCTGGCTGAAGCGAGTATTGAGCTGGAGAGTCTGAGCAAGAAGCATCATTCGCTGGAAGATCATTTTGTAGAACTGATGGGAGGTGCTGGCATTGCTTAAGTTAATCCGGCTGGAGCTGCGCAAGAGCAAGTTTAATTTTCTCAAAACGGTACTGATTGCGGATCTGGCGATTCTCGCCTTTATGATCCTGGTGGCTTTTACGGGCATGGATGAAGGGGATTTCAATACCTATGCTGATTTGTTTGAAGGCGTGTTTGTTTTTGTAAAAGCAACCTATATCATCTTTGCCTCCGTGCTGCTGAGCAAGCTGGTAATTGACGAGTATAAAAATAATACGATTACTGTGCTGTTCATGTACCCGGTTCCGCGCAAAATGCTGATGGCTGCCAAGCTGATTATTGTCTTCGTCTTCACCTTCCTGGGCATCTTCCTGTCGGATGTTGCACTGAGTGCTGTGCTTGCAGGCATCGGCCATGCCGTCCCTGATGTTATTCAAGGGACAGTAACCCGGGAGCTGATTACAACCGAGCTGGGGAGGGCCTCCACGGATGCGCTGTATGCGGCGGGGATCGGGCTGATTCCGCTATACTTCGGGATGCGGCGGAAATCGGTTCCGGCGACGATTGTCTCCGCCGTGCTCATAGTGATGGTAATCTCCTCCGGCTTCGGGAACGGGAGTTTCCGTTTGGGCAATATGCTTGGAATCTCGCTCACCCTGGCGCTGGCTGGCGCCGCAATCGCTTATCTGTCGATCCGCAAGATTGAGCACCAGGATGTTGTCTCATAATCATAACTATATTAGACCGGATCTTCTGTTCATATGACACCACAGTGCTGTTCCCTGCCGGGGGCAGCACTTGTTATGTTTCGGGGTCCCAGCCGAATACCTGAGTCAGCACTTGAGCCAAAACTCCGCTTTGTGGAGGTGTTCCGTTCGTACTTTTACCCCTGAAATACAGTGTTTTTGTGGCGACCACCGGCGTTTTTTTTGCTATAATAATGTATAATTCATAGCTTTCTACATAATAAGAGATTTTTCGCAGTCTACGGACTTTAATCATAGCAGGAATGAAGCAGCAGAGGAGGTGGGCCATGCATAAGGATTGGGCTTCTATCCTGGGCCAGGCACTTTCCGCAGAAAGTGCTTATAGAACGTTATTCGATCATCATCCGGATTTCATCATTGTACTGGACCGGCAGGGGCAGTATGTAGACAGTAACCGGAGCTTAAGCGCTGAGGATGCAGGGAGGCTGATGAACTGCCGGATGTTCCCGCCCGGCAAGGCTTATTTTGCATCTGCACTCGCCGGCATAGCTTCCAGCTTCGAACTGAAGCTTGCTGAAGTTATAGCTATGGCGGAGGCGGACCGCGCGGATGCCGGGACAGCAGAGGCGCCTGGGCCTGACGGGAGCGGCAGTACAGCGGGTGTCACTGTAAGGTATGTGCCGCTCCATACGCCGGAAGGCATTGCCGGCGTCTTCGCCGTGATTCACGATACCGGGCATCAGCCGTTTGCCCAGCTGCTGCAAAGCTGGGCAGAGATGGGCGGTGATGCTGCCGGAAGTAACCGGGAGCAGCAGGCGGCTGCGGATGCTGCAGCACTGCCAGCCGGGGATTTGCCGGCAGAGGAAGAGCAGCCGCATTCAGAATTTGTGTTTGAGATGGCGGAGGACAGACGGCTGAGCCTGATCCTGAATTCGGTTGCTGCGGGCATCTTCGGGCTGGATACACTGGGCCGGACGATTTTCATCAACCGCGAAGGAGCGGAAATGCTGGGATATGAGCCGGAAGAGCTGGCCGGGCTGAATATGATGGATATCATTTATTATATTCAGAGGGGAGGTTCATCCGGCCATGCGGGGCTGGATTGTCCAATCCGCAATACGATTACGGATGGCATCACCCGGACGAGGGCGGATGAAATCTTCTGGCGCAAGGACGGCACCAGCTTCTTCGTCAACTACCGGATTGCTCCGCTGCTGGATAAAGGCATCATCTGCGGGGTGGTGGTCTCCTTCAGTGATCTTACGAACGAGCGGGAGATTCTCCGGGCCAAGGAGTCGGCGGAGCAGGCCGCACAGGCCAAAGCGGATTTCCTGGCGATGATGAGCCATGAGATCCGCACCCCGATGAACGGGATGATCGGGATGGCCGATCTGCTGCTGGAAACGGAGCTTGAGGAGGAGCAGCGCAGCTATGCCGAGATTCTGCGCAGCAGCAGCTACAGCCTGCTGCAGATTCTCAATGACATTCTTGATTTTAGCAAGATGGAAGCGGGTAAAATGCCGCTGCAATCCGAGCGCTTCGAGCTGCGCGAGATGCTGGAGGGCATTATTGACCTGTTCACTCCGAAAGCGGAGGAGAAGAAGCTCGCCCTGCGCTGGTGGGCAGATACCAGCGTTCCCGATATGGTGGCAACGGACCCGAGCCGGCTGCGGCAGATTATCGTCAATCTGGTCGGCAACGCCCTGAAGTTCACCGATCACGGCAGTGTCACCCTCTCGGTGAAGAACATCCCGCTGCCGGCTTCACCCGAATATCTGGTGGAGTTCTCCGTCCGGGATACGGGCGTGGGTATTGCGGACAGCAAGCTGAATCTGCTCTTCCAGTCCTTCTCGCAGCTGCATCCGTCCATTAACCGCAAATACGGCGGTACGGGCCTCGGCCTGGCGATCTGCAAGCAGCTGGTGGAGCTGATGGGCGGCACGATCTTCGTAGAGAGCGAAGAGAACCGCGGCTCCATCTTCCGGTTCATGCTTCCGTTCGTGAAGGAAGAGACGGAAGTGGAGTCAGTTCTTTATTGGGACTGATTCTGCTAAGTAGCCTTCAGCAGAGGAGTGCTGGAGGCAGCTTGTTTCGGGCTTAGTGTATGCGGAAAACCGAATACAATGTGCTGCCGCGAGGGCAAATGGCCCAAATGTATGCGGAACGCGTGTAAGTGCAACAAAAACACCTCCAATCGCTCGATTGGAGGTGTTTCTTGTATGCTGACCCCGCAGATGGGACCGCTCTATACAAGCTGATAACTTAAGGATCCGTACTCCGATCCTGCACAAAGCACAATATTGTGCTCATCCTATCATGCAGTAACAAAAGTGCAGGCTTGGCTCCTAACGCATGTACATTAGTCCGACTGTAGCCGGGCCGCAGTGGCTGCCGATGACGCAGCCGGCATGAATTACGGCAATCTCAGCCACATCGGTCTGCTCGCGCAGCGCAGCCTCCAGCACTTTGGCATCTTCTGGAGCCAGTGTATGGGCAATGATCAGCAGCTCCTTGTCCATTTCACCGGCATTCTCAAGCGCATGCTGGAGCATCTGCTCGACGGCCTTCTCCTTCTTGCCGCGGACCTTGGCTACCGGTACGATAGCGCCATCCACCAGCCGCAGAACAGGCCGGATCTTCAGCAGGCTGCCGATAAAATTCTGCATGCCGGAGCAGCGGCCGCCCATATATAAGTAATCTAATGTATCAACGACGAATTCTGATTCGACCCGCTCCCGGGCGGCTCTGACCATAGCAGCGATGTCGGCGGCGCTGCTGCCTGCGGCTGCGGCCCGGGCGGCTTTCATCACCAGCAGCGCAATTCCGCCGCATAGGGTCTGGGAGTCAATGACATGTACCCGGCCTTCAGGGAACTCACCTGCAGCCAGCAGGGCATTCTGGTATGTAGAGGATAAAGAAGACGACAGGCTGATGTAGACGATATCTCCGCCGCTGCTGATTACCGGCTGGAAGGCGGCAATGAAATCTGCCGGAGACGGGGCGGCTGTCTTGGGCAGTGCACCATTCGCGGCAACCCGGCGGTACACTTCCTCCGGAGTAATCTCGACCCCGTCCTTGAAGGTACCGTCCTCAAAAACTACATATAACGGGACAATGCCGATATCATACGTTTCCTTCCAGCCTTGCGGCAAATCGGAAGTGCTGTCTGAAAAGATTTTTACGATAGACATGAATATCTCCTTCACCAATTCTTGGATAAGTCTATTCCATGGTAAGACCTTATAATCTGTTCATTATACCAAGCCTGCTGTGATTCTCAAAATAAAAATTGCCAGCCCGGGCGTATAAGCCTCCCCGGACATGCCAAAAAGGCTTAGCCGCCCTGACGGGACAGCCAAGCCTTTCGCGTTAAGCCTGGAAATACGTTATTTCTTCCTTACCGGAATCCATATCTCGCAAGAGTAATCCTCTGCGGATACATCACCCGGGGGATACAATTCGAATTCAGGGCCGCCCGAATGCTCGTAGCCCGTTCCCGGGAACCATTCCTGATAGATCCGCTGCCAGACGCCTTGAATTGAATCCGGTAATGCGCCTTCGGATTTGAATACTGCCCAGGTCGCAGCCGGAATTACAGCGGTCTCGTACCCTTGCGGATCAGTCTCAGGTGTACCTTCCACTCCGATCCAATAGGTCAGCATTTCTGCCTGCATATCCATACACATACAAATACCGAGCCAATCATTACCGGGGCCAAGCTCAATCAGGTGATCTGAAGTGCCGTCAGCATTGCATTCATCCCAGAACTGCGGGATTCTGCGGAAGTTTTCCCCCTCCCGGGTAGTTACCTCCATTGATTTGCCGATAACGGTAAAAGCCTCTTTATTCACGATTTTGTAATCCATTTCCTGATCTCCCTTCAATGACAGATGGAAAGAGAGGCGGGGGAATGCTTTCAGCTGTACGCCCGGCTCTCGCGCGGCAGAAGGAGTGATTCCATGTGCTTTGCGGAAAGCCTTGGCGAATGACTCCGGAGAGTCATATCCGTATTTCAGCGCCACATCCAGCACGCGGATCTTCGAGACCGCCAGTTCCTGGGCAGCCAGAGTTAATCTGCGCTTGCGGATATAGTCAGCTACCGTAACGCCGGTCAGCATGCTGAACATACGCTGGAAGTGAAAAGGTGAGGAGAACGCCACCTCAGCAACCTCTTCGATCCGCAGCGGCTCGGTGATATTACTCTCCATATAGTCCAGCGCATTCTTCATTCGGATCAGCCATTCCAAGTTTGCCAGCTCCCTTTGTAACCATAGTATCATCTTGCCGGAGGGCCGGTCCTGTTATTCTGTGCTCTTCTAGGGCAGGATTCAGCCTTCCGTATACAAGCCTATGATGGCATGTTTCAGGAGAATTGTCGATGGTTCAGCAGCCAGCGTGACCGCCTAACCGGCAAACCCGTGCCTCATATGGGCGCAGTGTGCTGCGGTCCATGTCCGCCGGCTCTTCCGGATAATTGCTGATTATCGTCGCAGTCACAGCGTTAAGCTCATCTGTCAGCTCTATAGTCTGCGCGGCAGCACTGAAGTTCAGCAGTACCAGCCACTTCACTTCGTCCAGCGTGCGGGTGTAAGCATAGACATATTCGTGATCCGGCAAAAGCAACCCGTAATCCCCGTAGACCATAACGGGATGCTGCTTGCGCAGGGTGATCAGCTGCTGATAATAGTAAAATACCGAATCCGGCTCAGCCAGTGCCTGCTCCACATTAATTTCTGTATAGCGCGGATTGAGCTTAAGCCAGGGTGTGCCGGTGGTAAATCCGGCATTCGCTGAAGTATCCCACTGCATCGGGGTGCGGGCGTTATCGCGGCCCTTGGCATGAATTGCCTTCAGAACCGTGTCATGATCTCCGCCGCCTTCCGTAACCTTTTCACGGTACATATTGAGAATCTCGATATCCTTATAGTCTTCCAGCAGCGGGAATTTCACATTGGTCATGCCGATTTCTTCACCCTGATAGATGTACGGCGTGCCCTTAAGCGTGTGCAGCAGAGTGGCGAGCATCTTGGCTGAGATTACGCGGTACCTGCCGTCATCCCCGAACCGGGAGACCATCCGCGGCTGATCGTGGTTATTCAGATACAGGCTGTTCCAGCCTTGCTCAGCCAGCCCCACCTGCCATTTATGCAAAATATCGCGCAGCCCCTTAAGCGTCCACGGAACCACGTTCCACTTGCCGCCCGGGCCGGAATCGACATCCATATGCTCGAACTGGAATACCATCTGCAGCTCTTGCCGGTCTTCACCGGTATAGAGAATGGCATCCCCGACAGTTGCCCCCGGAGTCTCGCCGACGGTCATTATCTCGTATTTGGAGAGCACTTCACGATTCATTTCCTGGAGATACTCATGAACCCGCGGTCCGTTCATATAATATTCCCCGCCGCCGGCCAGCTCGCCGGGAGCCAGACCATCATGGTATGCGGAGGGGAGGCCTTCTACTTTGGAGATCATGTTAATGACATCCATCCGCAGCCCGTCCACACCTTTATCCAGCCAAAAAGCAATCATCTTATAGAGGGCTTCCCGCAGCTCCGGGTTCTCCCAGTTGAGATCCGGCTGTTTACGCGAGAACAGGTGGAGATAATATTCGCCTGTTGTCTCATCCAGCTCCCAGGCAGGACCGCTGAAGATCGAGCTCCAGTTGTTCGGCAGTGCACCATCGGGTCCGCCGGGACGCCAGATGTAATAATCGCGGTAGGGGTTATCCTTCGAGGCGCGGGATTCTGCGAACCAGGCATGCTCATCCGAGGAATGATTGATCACGAGGTCCATCATCAGCTTCATGCCGCGTGCATGCAGCCCGGCGAGCAGCTCTTCCCAATCCTTCAGGGTGCCGAATTCATCCATAATATTTTCATAGTCGCTGATGTCATACCCATTGTCATCGTTCGGCGATTTGTAGACCGGTGACAGCCAGACTACATCGACGCCCAGCTTCTGCAAATAATCCAGCCGGGAGATGATTCCCTGCAGGTCCCCGATTCCGTCCCCGTTGCTGTCCTGGAAGCTGCGCGGGTAAATCTGATAGACTACGGCTTCTTTCCAAAAGGCTTTTTTCATTTGAGTAAGCTCCTTTGAGTGGTATTAGGAAAATCACATGAATTTAAATCTCTTATTTGGATGTAGCCGTAACTGCGGTGAAGTTTTGGACTTCCGGCCGCTGTTGTCCCCAGATATCTTCAATGTAAACCGCTGTTAGCGGTTGATATCCGGTGACTGCTTATGCTTCCGGAGTGAGCCTTCCTGCGGAAAGCTTTCAGGCGGACGCTAACGCTCCTTCCAGTTCCCAAATTCCCCTCCGTTACTTTTATCCTATGATTGTCTTCCTAAGTTCAAATAATAAAAAAAGCCCCCAAGAAGCTCATTGCCTCCGGGGGCCGGAAAGATTACACCGAGACAGAAGAACTCTCAGCAGTGACGCTGCCCAGTCCGTCCACAGTGTAATCCTTGCCGTGGATCGTGATGGATGCCGGAACATCCGTTTCATTCGCAACCGTAATCTGTACATCGGTAACTGTAACCTTCAGCCTAGCGCCGCGGAACATAATTTTGAACGAATAAGAGGTCCAGTGCCCCGGGTTAGACGGATTCAGGGCCAGACGGTCATTCAATACGCGGAGCCCGCCGAAGCCATGCACGACCGACATCCATGTTCCAGCCATGCTCGTAGTGTGGCAGCCGTCTTCCGTATCATTGTTGTAATTGTCGAGATCGAGCCGCGACGTGCGCAGATACATCTCATAAGCCTTCTCCTTGTAGCCCAGCTCACAGGCCAGAATTGCATGGATACAAGGGGAGAGGGAAGATTCATGTACGGTGATCGGCTCATAAAAGTCGAAATTCCGCTTCTTCGTATCCAGATCATAGCGGTCACCGAGGAAATAAAGCCCCTGCAGCACATCCGCCTGCTTGATGAAGCAGGAGCGCAGGATGCGGTCCCAGGACCATTTCTGGTTCAGCGGGAGATGCTCCGGCGCAACATCCTTAACCTGGATAATCTCCTTATCGAGGAAGCCGTCCTGCTGCAGGAAGATGCCGCGTTCTTCGTCAGCCGGGTAGTACATTTTGGCGATAATTTCGTTCCACTGTACCGTTTCGCTCTCCAGCAGCCCCAGCTTGTCGGTCAGCTCTGCATAACGGGAGCCCTCATTCTCCTGCAGATATGCCAGCGCCTCCAGTGTATATTCCATCGTCCAGGCGGCGATCCGGTTGGTGTACCAGTTATTGTTGACGTTATTCTCGTATTCGTTCGGGCCGGTGACCCCGAGCATCACATATTTGTCCTTGTGCGGCACATAATGGACACGTTCTTCCCAGAAGCGGGCAATCTCCACCAGCACCTCAAGGCCATATTGGCCGAGATAAGCTTTGTCGCCGGTATAATTCACGTAATTATATATGGCGTAAGCAATCGCGCCGTTGCGGTGAATCTCTTCAAACGTAATCTCCCACTCGTTGTGGCACTCTTCGCCATTCATCGTCACCATCGGGTAGAGCGCGCCTTTAGCATAACCGAGCTTGCGGGCGTTTTCCTTGGCTTTCTCCAGATGCTTGTAACGGTAAATCAGCAGATTGCGGGCAATCGAGGCGTCGGCGGTGCTCAGATAGAACGGCACACAGTAAGCTTCGGTATCCCAGTAGGTGCTGCCGCCATATTTTTCCCCGGTGAAGCCCTTCGGTCCGATGTTCAGCCGGTCGTCTTCACCCGTGTAGGTCTGATTTAGCTGGAAAATATTAAACCGGATCGCCTGCTGCGCGGAGGCATCGCCTTCGATGATAATGTCGCTTTCCTTCCATTTATCTGCCCAAGCCGCAGCCTGTTCGGTTAAAAGCGCTACAAAACCTGCTTCCTGTGCGCCCTGCAGTGCCGTCCGCGCGGCATCTACCAGCTGGCCCAGCCCGTAATTGCGTGAGGTGACATTAGCGGCATATTTATAGATCACGACCTGGTCGCCGGACTCTACCGGAATGGTTGTTTTACTGCCAACGTATTTCTCCTGCTCGAAGGCTTCCGCCTCTGCGGCAACCGGTTCACCGTTCAGCAGAATGTCGCAGGCATAGGCTGACGTTACGTGGAAATCAAGCTTTTTCGTCTTCAGGGTAAGATGTCCGCCGGCCGGCTCGGCCTTCTTCTCGACCTCGTTCCAGAACTTCTCGTCGTAGTTGGCATCCTTATTCTTGATGTCGCCGTCCAGGTAAGGGGTTACGGTAAGCACTCCTGAGAAATTCAGCGGAGTCACGGAATAGCGGATCGCGCCGATCTCCGGGCGGACCAGGCTGACAATCCGGATACTCTCCACCTGCACTTCCTGGCCTTCTGCGGTAGTAGCTGTGAAGCTGCGGGAGAGTGTGCCTTCCTTCATATTGAGCACCCGGCGGAACTCGCTGACGGTGCACGTGGCCAGATCCAGCGGCGTGCCGTCCAGCTCAATGTTGATGCCGATCCAGTTCGTGCTGTTCAGTACCTTGGCAAAATACTCGGGATAGCCGTTCTTCCACCAGCCGACCCGCGTCTTGTCAGGGTAATACACACCGGCCATATAGCTGCCCTGCAGGCTGTGTCCGCTGTACTGCTCCTCGAAGTTGGCTCTGCCGCCCATGTATCCGTTCCCGATGCTAAATACGCTTTCGGAAATCTCCTGGGTCTGCGGATCAAACGATTCTTCGATAATAGACCATTCATCAATTTTCAAGTACTGTTTCATTTGGTTGGCTCCTTTAAGTTGGGGGAATGGGATAAAATGAACCGATCCTCTACATTAAATTTATGGTGACGGTACCGCCACTGCGCGAAATGTTTGGACTTCCGGCCGCTGTTGTCCCCAGATTTCTTGATTTAAACCGCTAATCACGGTAGAAATCCGGTGACAAAGGCGGACGCTAGCGCTCCTACAGTTCCAAACTTCCGCTCCGCAGCTTCGTCCCCATAAATTTAAATGAATTTTCAGTTCATTTTATAAAAAGTAGGGCAGAAGAGATTCTAGTATGCTAATTGCACTTCGTACAACTAAATGGTCTGTTTGTCTTCCGGTTATAACTTTAGCTGTATTTCGTACAATTAAACTGCACTGAGCAGCTTGTTTTAACGTATCCGGGTGAAAGTAGTTGTACATAGTGCAGTTATACGAACGAATAACAACTTTTCATGCCTTTTAACTGTACATAATACAGTTATCTTGGGGTTTCTTTTGGAATTGAAGAGACCGATTGCTTCATTTCTCGAGTGAATCTACTTCTCAGGTTCTGACACTGTACTAAGCTCATGCATAGCTGTTGTTACTCATCAAACAGAAGCCAGGGCTTCCCGCAGGGCAGGAACACTGATCTGCTGCAGAGACGGGACGACCAGATTCGCCGCACCCAGCGTCTCAGCGGAACCGATGCCGACGCTGCGCATGCCGGCCCGGGTGGCGGCGAGAATTCCGGCTTCGGCATCCTCGAAAACCACACAGTTCTCGGGCGCAGTATGTAAAGCCTGCGCTCCCAGCAGGAACACCTCGGGATCGGGCTTGGCTGCGCTGGTATGCGTACCGTCGATAATGGCATCGAACCAGGGAGTCAGGCCGGTGTTGTCCAGGATGGTCATAGCGTTCTTACTGGCGGAGCCGAGCGCAACCTTGATACCGGCTTCACGGCATTCCTTGAGGAAATCCAGTGCACCCGGAAGAATCTCCGAGCTGTCCATCTTCGCGATATATTCGACATAGCGGCTGTTCTTTTGCTCGGCCAGCCGGGCTTTCTCGTCTTCAGCCAGCTCGATGCCTCCGATCTCCAGCAGGATATTCAGGGACGCGGCCCGGCTGACGCCCTTGAGCCGTTCATTATCCTGTTCGGTGAACTCGAATCCTAGTTCCCCGGCCAGTTCCCTCCAGGCGATGTAATGATATCTGGCCGTGTCAACGAGGACACCGTCCAGATCGAACAGGCAGGCGTTGATTTCTGACATGTTGGACCTCCTAAAATGTGTTTTGGGGTAAATACAGCTTGTTTTTAAATTAGCGCAAACGTTTGAACAAAACTCCAAAAAATAAATGAAGCACAGATAGCTTCATTTATCTTCTTGTAGAATCACTGCTTTCCCGGAGCATGCATGGAAGACTCCCGTACGATTAGGCGGTGGGGAATGACAAATCGGTTGGTATATCCTTCCTGGTTATCCGGCTTCTGGATACTCTGAATCAGTATCTGTGAGGCTGTATAGCCAAGATGATAAATGCCGATATCGATGCTGCTGATCGGCGGACTGGACAGTTCCGAGAGCGGGATATTGTTAAAGCTGACAATCGCCAAATCCTCGGGAACCTTGTAGTTCAGCTCATTCAATCCGCGCAATACACCGAAGGAAACCATATCATCCACGGCAACGAGTGCGGTGGGGCGGTTCGGCAGATTCATGAAGAAGGACATCGCCCTGTAGCCGCTGTCCTGCAGAAACTCGCCTTCGACGATCCATTCGGGCTTCATTTCAAGACCTTTGCCAAGCATCGCCTTGCGGTAGCCTTCCAGACGGTCGCGCGATACGATAAGGTTCGGCGGACCGCTTACGAAGCCAATACGTTCATGGCCCATCGAGATGAGATGGTTCGTCGCATCATAGGCAGCCATGATATTGTCATTGTCCACAGATAATATATCCTCATAGCGGTCGCTTCGTCCAACCAGAACGAATGGATAGCCGCCTGATTCCAAGAAATCAATCACCGCATCATCTTTACGGGAATACAGCAGAATAACGCCGTCCACACGGCGTCCCTTGAGCAATCTGGAGACAGCTTCCAGCTCTTCTTTCTCAGTTGCCCCGGAGCTGATTAGCACATCGTAGCCTGAACGGCTGGACTGCGTGACAATTCCGCGGATCAATTCCATAAAAAACAAGTTGGAGAACAGCTCTTCAGCCGGTTTCGGTAGGATGATGCAGAGGCTGTTGGTTGTCTTGGAAACGAGACTTTTGGCCATCATATTCGGGGTGTAGCCCATTTCCTCCATAATCACTTTAACCTTACGGGAAGTTTCTAGGCTGATTCTGGGATGGCCTGACAACACCCGGGAGACTGTGGAGGGAGACACTCCCGCTTTCTTGGCCACGTCCTTAATGGTAACTGTCATAGAAACCTCCTCATGAAACCGTTCGCTTTACACAGTAATATTAATCGAAGAGCTGGGGATTGTAAATAGATAAACCCTTGCTGTATCACAATCCCTGCATTGCATGCGCCATAATAAATTATTTTCCGTAAAAGGTTACAATTGGGGGAAAACAAAGGAATGCGGGCAAAAAAGGCTTTCCGGCATGCGGAAAATGGCTTCTGCACCAGCACGAAATTCAGCATGATTTGGAAAATTGGTAGTTGACAATGACTTTAAGGGAGGATTAGTATAAAACCGAAATAAAGCAAGCGGTTACAAATGCCGTTTGTGCAGAACGCCCGAAGCAAAAGGATAAGGCTTTGGATTTGTCTGCACTAAAATGCAAACGTTTGCGCATGAAAAGCGAAATATCGTGAAGATTTTATTAAGCCCGGCAAGGAGGATTGGGGTCTAATCAGTTTGGGAAAATCTTCACAGGCGTACGCTGCAGCCGGGAGAGGATGGACAGCCGCGGTCTGTCCTGTGGTGGAACATCATCAAAATTGTGGGGGGATCGAGGGAATGAAAATCGCTTTACGGGTAAAAAAGGCATTTGCAGTCATAATGGTTATCGTTCTGGTATGCTCCGGCTTTGGCATGAATCTGCCTAGAGCCAGTGCAGAAACGAGAAAGGTTGTGCTGGCAGGAGATTTGCAGACGAGGTTCATCGGTCTTGATTCTGCTGAAACGAAGGATTGGAATGAGAAGTCGACAGTAACCGAGCTGACTTACAAAGGGGAGGGGCTGTACACCTTTTCAGGCATCCTGCCTAAAGGGACTTATCAATATAAAATTACCCTTAATGATGAGTGGACAGAGAACTACGGGTATGGCAGCTACACTAATCCGAACGGGGTAGACGCTAACGGGAACATCCAAATTTCACTGGCTGAAGAGACCCGCGTGACCTTTTATTATAACGACAATACCAAAGCCATTGCCGATTCCACGTATTACACACCGGTTGCTGCAGAGCGTCTTCCCCGGGTGACAGGCAGTCTGCAGACGGCGCTGGGAGATGCGGACAATGATTCACCGGAAGCGGCGCGGACACTGCTCACTGATCCTGATTTTGACGGAATCTATGAGCAGACTGCCGTTCTGCCTGCCGGTAATTATACTTACCGGATTTATCTTCCGGGTGCTGACCCGGCGGGCGGAGTCTCCTATCCGGATGCGGCGCAGGAGCTTAAGCTTCCCTCTGAATTACCTGTAACATTCAAGTATAATGCGGGGGACAACAGTGTGTCTGCCCATTATACGGTTCCTTCCGGACCGGGTACGGCAGTGCCAGTGCCCGCCGGGAATATAAGAGTCCATTACCACCGTGCTGCGGGCGATTATTCCGGCCTGGGATTATGGACATGGGGCGATTTCGTCTCACCTTCCAAGGCTTGGCCAAAGGATGCTGTTCCTTTTCCTGAAGGACAAACCGATACCTACGGGGCTTATGTTGATCTGCCTGTCAAGGATGGGGCGAAGAGCATTTCCTTCCTTGTGGTTAACCGGGCTACCGGAGTAAAGGAAATGGAAGACGGGGACAAAACCTTCAGCATCAGCACCCCGCAGACTAATGAGGTCTGGATTACGGAAGGCTCCAACAAGGTAACGCCTTATGAACCGGTTGACCTCCCGGCGGATACCGTGCGTATTCACTACATGCGCTCCGACAACAACCAGAAGGAATACGGCCTCTGGCTCTGGGGGGATGTGGCGGTGCCGTCGAATGCATGGCCGAAAGACGCTACCTCTTTTAAGCCTGAGCACAGGGATGCTTTTGGCGCCTATGCGGATATTCCGCTTATGAAAGACGGCAAGACGATCAATTTCATTGTTATGAAGCCTGCAAACGGCGAGAAGGACGGTCCGGCGGGCAATGAGAACAAAAGCTTTGCTTTTCTGGACCGGTACAACCAGCTGTGGGTGAAGGAGAACGACCCGAATGTGTATACATCTCCTTTCGGCGAAACTCCGGTGGGGCTACTATCCGCGGATATATTGTCCGCAAGCAAGCTTTGGCTCGGGTTCACGTTAACGGACGGACTTACGGCGGACGCATTGAAAACAGCCATTTCCATCCAGGATTCGGAAGGAAACCTGGTCCCCGTAACAGCGGCAACGATTACGGGCACTGCCTCTGTTGAAGTGGCTACCGGTGCGTTTGATCTGCAGAAAATTCCGCTGAGTGTCACGTATGCAGGGAAAACTGTATCCGCTTCCACCGGCTGGAGAATGCTGGATGAGCTGTACAATTACACAGGTGACGATCTTGGAGCCACTTACCATAAGGCCGGCAAATCGGCAACGCTGAAGCTCTGGGCTCCGAAGGCGAGTTCAGTGACTGCGGTTGTCTATGACAAGAACAACTCCAATCTCACCGTAGGCCGTACCGAGCTGCTTCCCGGGGAGAAGGGGGTCTGGTCGGCAGAGCTGACTCCGGCTGATCTGGCCGGCGCGCCCGGCGCAGGGGATGTCAGAGGCTTCTACTACCAGTATGAAGTGACCAATGAAGGGGTAACCAGGCAGGTGCTTGATCCCTATGCCAAATCCATGGCAGTATTCACGGTGAATACTGCAGGTGAGGCGGGCGCAGGCGGCGATTCGACCGGCAAAGCGGCGATTGTAGATTTAAGCGCCACGAATCCTGAAGGCTTCCGGGCTGCAGACATTGCCGGTTATGCGGAGCGTGAGGATGCCGTTATCTACGAGGCGCACATCAGAGACCTCACCTCTGATCCTGGAATCCAGTCGAGTCTCGGCGGGGAACGCTGGGGGTCTTATGCTGCTTTTGCGTCGAAGCTGGATTATATCAAATCACTGGGTGTAACCCATATTCAGCTGCTTCCGGTAATGGCCTGGTATTACGGGGACGAAACCGGGATGGAAGACAGGGAGCTGGACTATTCGGCGCAAGGAAATGAGTATAACTGGGGTTATGATCCGCATAACTATTTCTCTCCTGACGGTGCCTATTCCCGGAATCCGGCAGATCCGGAGCTGCGGATCAAAGAGCTTAAAGGCTTGATTGATGCGGTGCATGAGGCCGGAATGGGTGTCATTCTTGACGTAGTGTACACCCATATGGCCAAAAAAGAATTTCTGAACGATATCGTGCCTAATTATTACGCCTTCCAGGACCCGGCCGGGAACTTCATCGGCGGCTTCGGCAATAATCTGGCGACCAGCCACAAGATGGCGGAGAAGCTGATGACCGATTCCGTGAAATACTGGTTCCAGGAATATAAAATCGACGGCATGCGCTGGGACATGATGGGCGACGCCACGGCAGATGCGGTTCAGGCTGCTTATGACGCCGCAGCTGCCATCAATCCGAACGCCCTGTTCATCGGGGAAGGCTGGAAAACCTTCGGGGGGGATGCTTCAGAGCCGTCCCTTAAAGGCAAAGCCGCCGACCAGAGCTGGATGGATAAGACAGACAGCACCGGGGTGTTCTCCGATGAATTCCGCAATGAGCTGAAGTCCGGGTACGGGATGGAAGGAGATCCCCGGTTTATAACCGGCGGGGCACGCAGCCTGACAACGATTCTGAACAATATCAAGGCGCAGCCTTCCAACGTTCCGGCAGATGATCCGGGCGATATTGTGCAGTACATTGAAGCGCATGACAATCTCACGCTGCATGATGTTATCGCCCTGTCCCTTAAGAAGAACCCGCAGAATGAGCAGAATGAGCTGGAGATTCAGAAACGGATCAGGCTGGGAAATATGCTGCTGCTGACTTCCCAGGGAACCGCCTTCCTGCAGGCGGGCCAGGAGTACGGGCGTACCAAGCAGTGGATGGCTGCGGGGGCTCCCGAGCAGAAATATACTGAAGTCCGGGATGCCCATGACAGCTCGGTCAGTTATTTCATCAACGATTCTTATGATTCATCGGATGCGGTCAATAAATTTGACTGGGCTGCGGCGACCGATGACGTGAATTACCCTGTGCAGAATGCGACAAGGGAATACACGGCCGGCCTGATTAAGCTGCGGAAATCCACCGATGCATTCCGGCTGGGTGATCTCAGCCTGGTGAATTCCAATGTTAAACTTATCGCGGCACCGGAGCTGCAGCCGGAGGATTTGGCGATCGGCTACACAAGTAAAGCAACGGATGGAACCGGAATCTATTATGTATTCATGAACGGGGACAGCAAGACAAGGAAGCTGACCCTGCAGGAGGATTTGACGGACGGTACCGTGCTTGCCGACAACGACGAAGCCGGCACCGAAGCCATTCTTGCCGCGGATCAGAGCGGATTCAGTCTGACAGCGGATGCAATCACTCTTGAACCGCTTACCGCTGTAATTATCCGCAAAGATGCGGATGCGGCAGTGCTGTCTCAGCTGGAGACGGATCAAAGTGGCTATGTGCTTGGGGCGGACAGCTCGCATCAGCTTGCGGTTACGGCCAGATATGGTGATGGCAGCTCCAGGAATGTGACCTCCAAAGCACTGTATACATCCGATAAACCGGAAGTGGCCACGGTTACAGCCAAGGGGCTGGTCAAAGGGCTTAAAGCCGGGACCGCAACTCTTACCGCTGCTTATGGCGGCATATCAACAAAAGTAACCGTAGAAGTAACCAGCCCGCCGGCGGAAAGCAAACGGTATGTGCAGTTTACTTATACCCGGGAAGACAAGGATTACAAGGGGTGGAGTGTATGGCTGTGGTACACCGGAGCAAAAGACGGTGAGGTGAAGCTGACAGAGCCTGAAGGCAGTTCAGCAAGCTCGACAGCATTGTTTGAAGTAGGCAAAGACGCAACCCAGGTAGGATTCGTACTTATTAAGGGTCTGGATTGGTCTGATAATAAGCAGGATATTTCAGATGACCGCTATATTACCCTGACCCCCGGTGAGGCGTTCACTAAAGTCCATGTACAAAGCATGGTTAAAGAGCTGGACATCACTCCGGGCATCAGCGGTCCGCTTATGCAGGATGAAGCAATTACGTTCCTGTACCGTGATGAGGAGCTGTTCCGCACCGGCGGTATGGCATCTATAACCGGTGTTAAGGTGAAAGTAAACGGCACCGAATATCCGATGGAGTACGACGCCGGCAAGGAGTGGTTCAGCTACAAGCTGGGCGGTCTGGAAGAAGGCTTGTACAAGTATACCTTCATTGTGACCAGGGACGGAGCGACCCGGGAGGTCACTGATCCGAAGAATACGGTGAACGGGGAATCCAGCCTGTATTATCACAAGCCGGAAGTCAGTATTACTGCAGAAGTGAATCCGCCGGCGGTTGCTTCTGACGAAAATGCTGTTTTAACGGTCAGGGCTGTTGCCGCAGAAGAGGTATCTTATAAAGACGCTTATCTGGACCTTACTGCTCTGGGCGGACCAGCCAGGGTCAAATTCGATACAGAGCTTATGCAGCAGACGATAGCGGTGAAGGCGGATGTGCCGGCGGGCATTAAAACCATTCAGGTTGTGCTAGTGGACCAGTATGGCAATCTGCACAGACAATCCGCCGTGATTGAAGTCAAGGCCAGAACTTACAGCGGCTCCGCGCTTGACTTCGACTGGGATGAGGCGCGGATCTACTTCGCGCTGACCGACCGCTTCAAGGACGGGGACCCGGCTAACAATGAGAATGTGGATAAAGCACATCTTGAAGCCTATCATGGCGGAGATTTCAGAGGAATGATCGATAATCTCGGTTATCTGCAGGAGCTGGGCATCAACACGCTCTGGATCACACCGGTTGTAGATAATATTGATTTCAATCAGGGTGTAAGCTTCGGGGGCAAGCAATACGCCTATCACGGGTATTGGGCCAAAGACTTCACTAAGCTTGATGAGCATCTTGGCGATATGGCGGCCTTCAAGGAGCTGATCGAGAAGGCGCATGACAAGGGCATCAAGATTATGGTCGATGTGGTGCTTAACCATACAGGCTACGGGCTGAAGGAGAGTGACGACAATCCGGGAGTAACGGCAGAGGACAAGGCGCGTTTCGCCGGAATGCTGCGTACAGACGGTGTCCAGTCCGACAAGGATGTTATCAAAGGCGAGCTGAGCGGGCTGCCGGACTTCAAAACGGAGGATCCTGCGGTGCGCGAACAGATCATTGCCTGGCAGACAGGCTGGCTGGATAATGCACGGACAGCGCGCGGGGATACGATCGACTATTTCCGTGTGGATACAGTTAAGCATGTGGAGAGCACAACCTGGAAAGCGTTCAAAAATGCGCTGACTGCTAAGGCTCCGGGCTTCAAATTACTCGGTGAGTATTTCGGCGGAACCGCCGATAATGACGGCGGCATGCTGCAGAGCGGCCAGATGGACGGCTTGCTCGATTTCAGCTTCAATGATCAGGCCAAGCTGTTCACGGATGGCGCCATTACTGCTGTGGATGCTTATCTGCAGGAACGTGAAGCGAAGATCAGCAATACCGGAATGATGGCACAGTTCCTCAGCAGCCATGATGAGGACGGCTTCTTGTCCAATTACGTTGACGGTGACAAGGGCAAGCTCAAGATCGCTGCCGCGCTGCAGATTACGGCCAAGGGGCAGCCGGTAATTTATTACGGGGAAGAGCTGGGGCGGTCAGGTAAAAATGCCGGAGATATGGCCGAAGGCAAATTCAGCGAGAACCGGGGCGATATGCCTTGGGATCAGCTCACTGCAGAACAGGGGCTTCATGATCATTATCAGAAGCTGCTGAATATCAGAGCCAAGTATTCGCAAGTGTATGCCAAAGGCATCCGCAGCAAGCTTGCCGGCTCGGATGATCTTGGCTATCTGGCCTTTAACAAGCAATACGGCGACGATAATGTGGTTACCGTAATTAACACGAAGGCAGAAGGTCAGAGTGTTGAAATTCCGGTACCGTTCACACCATTGTCTTCCGTACAGGACGAATACAGCGGCGAGCTGTACACGGTATCTGCAGCCGGGAAGGTAACAGTCCAGCTGCCGGGCAGGGATGACGGCGGGACAGTGATTCTGGCGGCACAGCCGGTGGTGGTACCTCCGACACCAACACCAACACCGACACCAACGCCAACGCCAACGCCAACACCGACACCGGTGCCAACACCAACGGCACAATCCGAATTAATATCTGCCGCCAAGCCACTAGTATCGCCAACGGCGGCCCCGGCAGGCGTACAGGTCATCAGCGAAGCTGCTCTGAGCGGCGGAGAGAGAGGCCAAGCAGAGATTACTCTCGAGCCGGGCAAGACTTCGGTGCTGCTGCCGGCCGGGGCAGCCGGAATGCTGGGCGGCAATAAACTGGTTATTGTCGCGGAGGGACTGTCTGTTACCTTCCCTAATGCGGTATTGGCTGATATCGAAGCCATGGCCGGAGGCAAGGATGCGGATGCTTCACAACTCCAGCTTGAGCTGATTCCCATCAGCAAGGCTGAGGCTCAGGATACTGTTAAGAAGTTCAGCACAGACAACTTGGCTGTAACTGCTGTATCCGGAATGTATGAGCTTAAACTGGCAATAATCCATAAAGACGGTACAAGCCTGGCGGTAACAGCGTTTAAGCAGCCCGTTACATTATCGCTTAAGCTTCAGGGAAGTCCGGTTATGGATTGGACGGGTGTGTTCCATCTGGAAGATGCCGGTGGGCTGAAGTATATGGGAGGAACGGTTCAGGCGGACGGTTCACTTACAGCGGCTGTTTCCCATTTCAGCAGGTATGCAGCGCTCCAGATGAATGCGGCCTTCAATGATGTGCCCGATACCCACTGGGCTTCCGCTGCGGTGAAATCGCTGGCGGCGAAACAGGTGGCTGCCGGAGTCTCAGCTGCTCTATTTGAGCCGGCAAGAAATGTGACACGCGCGGAGTTTACTGCATTATTGATGCGTGCACTCGGCCAGCCTGGGGAGGAGCGGGCCATATTCTCCGATGTCCCGGCCGGTGCATGGTATTCATCGTATGTAGCAGCAGCCTCCAGACTTGGCATAGTGAACGGACGCACCAGCAGTACCTTTGCGCCGGACGCAGCAATCAGCCGCCAGGAAATGGCGGTTATGGTCATCCGCGCGCTGGAGTTCAAACAGGGCCGGCGCCTGGCTTCCGCAGCAGATCACTCTGTGTTCGCCGATGCTGCCAGTATCAGCTCCTGGGCGGCAGCCTATGTGAACACAGCTGAAGCACTGGAACTGATTGAGGGCAGAGCGAATCATCTGTTTGCCCCCCGGGACCTGCTGACCCGTGCGGAGAGCGCACAGGTAGTGTATAAGCTGCTCGGCAAATAGTCTGCACAACTGAAACTGCAACAAAACAGGGTATTCCGCAAGCCTCACTGGCTGCTGCGGAATACCCTGTTTGCGTTGCCTTGCTATGAAATGAACGCGTTAAAAGAAATTACCGGAACGGCCGCTAGGCCAAGTCAGCCTGCAGCACTGCATAACCGTAAGCCGGGAGCTTAAGCGACAGTCTGCCGCGTTCGGCGCGGAGGGAATCACCGGTGAAGAGATTCTCCCAGGAGCGTTCCTGAACATTTAGCTGGAAGGTCTGCGCTGTCCCCTCTGTGTTGATGAGCACGATAATAAGATCGTCACCAAGACTGCGCTCATAAGCCAGCTTGCTGCCCCCGGGACCGGCTTCAAGGAATGTAAAGCTTCCTGTACGGAGTGCCGGATGACTGCCGCGGATATCAATCAGCTTGCGGTAGTAGCTGAACAAGTCACGGTCCTGCTTCTCCGGATCCCATTCCATGCACTTGCGGCAGCCGGGGTCATCTCCCCCATCAATGCCAATCTCATCCCCGTAATAAATGCAGGGCGTACCTAAGAAGGTGAACTGGAACAGTGCGGCCAGCTTCATTTTATTCTTATGGCCTTCGGCCACAGTCAGCAGGCGGGCGGTATCGTGGCTGTCCAGCAGGTTAAAGGCCACTTCACTGGCCTGCAGGGGATAGCGCGACAGCTGTTTGCCGATGGAGTTGGCGAAGCCTTCGGCATCCAGCGTGCCTTTAACGAAGAAGTCGAGCACAGCATCGGTGAACGGATAGTTCATTACGGCATCGAACTTGTCGCCTTCCAGCCATGGCGCAGATTCATGCCAGATCTCGCCGAGAATATAAGCCTCGGGATTTGCGCGTTTCACGACCTTGCGGAATTCACGCCAGAACTCATGATCCACCTCATTAGCCACATCCAGGCGCCAGCCGTCGATTCCGACCTCTTTGATCCAGTATTCAGCCACTTTCAGCAAATATGCCTTGACCTCAGGGTTCTCCGTATTCAGCTTCGGCATCAGCGGCTCAAAGGCAAAGGAATCATAGTTAGGAAGGTTATCCACCACCTGAAGTGGGAAACTGCGGACATGGAACCAATTCTTATAGGGGGAGGCCTCGCCGTTCTTCAGCACGTCAACGAACGGGGCGAAGGTCCGCCCTGCATGGTTAAATACAGCATCCAGCAGCACGCGGATACCGCGTTCATGACAGGCGTTAACCAGTCTTTTCAGCGTGTCCACATCCCCAAAATGCGGATCCACCTGCATGTAGTCCTCGGTATCATACTTGTGGTTGGTTGTGGCTGTGAAAACCGGAGTGAAATAGATGCCGGTAATGCCTAGCTCAGTAAGATGATCCAGATGGTCGATTACCCCCTGCAGGTCGCCGCCGAAGAAATTGTCCCGCTCAGGCTCGCCGCCCCATGGCTGTACATTCTCAGGATTCCGGCTGGCATCCCCGTTTGCGAACCGTTCAGGGAAGATCTGATAGAAGACGGCGTCCTTCACCCACGCGGGAGGAATGAACACGTCGCCGCGGTTAATATATGGGAATTCAAACAGCCGGTAAGGATTAGCCGGACGTTCTGTCTGAAAATCGCTTTCGGTCATCCAGATCCGTTCATGGCCTTTTTGGAGCAGAAAACCGTATTTCAGCCGGCGGTAGAGCGGTACCGACTCACACTCCCAGTAGTCAAACATGGCATCAGAGGTGAACAGTGTCATAGGGATTAATTCCTTGGTCGTATCCCAGGCATATTTGTCTCCGGCCCAGGCGAAAACCTCGGTCAGATCGCCTTTCTTGGCGCGCAGGCGCAGGTGGATCGTTTCGTGATCATAGGCATAAGACCAGTTGAGACGCGGGCGGTGATAAACAGCTTCCAGTAACATAACAATTCCTCCCAAAAAGAATATAAGACCAGTTCTGCACACAGCAAAAAGGCACAAACACCGCCGGTTAATTGGTCCGAGGTTGTACCCAAATGAAGTAACATTGCCTTTAAATTGTATGTAGAATCGGCCTGTCATAATGGTTTGGATTATAGCACGGAAAATATAGAGGTACAATACTTTTGTACAAACAGTTGCACAAATTTTATGACAAACGAAAACGATTACTGAAACATAATTCTTCCAAATAAACATGATTTCTCGACAATATACGCCAATAAAAACGATATTTTCAAAAATAATAAATCTATAAAAAAGAAAAATGAAGATAATGGAAGAAAACATTTGAAAACAAGAGATATAAATCATTCTTATAGCGATAATCAGGAAATTTGGCTCAATATGATCTGTGCAAACGTTTTAACAATCAAGTGCACTGTTGTATTATGGATTCAGGAATGAAGCGCTTTCTAGTGCTGAACGCAGCGTTTTCTGATGGATCAAAAGAGATACATACTTTTTTTTGGGATCTGGTGAAATCGTTTGCGCAAAGTTGGAGGCATATCTTCAAATCCAGTGAAACTTAAAAATCGGGAGGGGTTAAAAGCAATGAAGCTCAAAAAACTAATGGTTCTCACCGCAGCGTTCTCTATGGCAATGTCAATTACGGCGTGCGGCTCAAACAACAATAACGGGGGAAATGCAGCAGCAACAAACGCACCGGCGGACAATACGGCAGTGGCAACTGACAACGCTGGTACAAACAGTGAGAATACTCCGGCTACAGACGAGGTTGTACCTGAAGAAGGCGCATCCCTGGTGATCTGGGAAAGTAAAGAAGAAAGAGCCTTTGCTGAAGAAATCGCCAAGCAGTTCACCGCACAATACAACGTTCCAATCAAAATTGAAGAGGTGGCACCGCCCGATCAGGTCGGCAAGCTGACCCAGGACGGTCCTTCCGGACTGGCTGCAGACGTTATCCTCATTCCGCATGACAATCTCGGTAAGGCAGCAAGTGCAAGCCTGCTCCTTCCCAACGATATTTTCGGTGAAGAAACCAAAGCAGAGAATACCGAAGCCTCTATCGTAGGTTCTTCCTATGACGGTGAACTCTATGGTTATCCTAGAGCGGCAGAAACTTATGCACTGTTCTACAACAAATCCCTTGTAACAGAAGCTCCGAAATCCTTCGATGACGTTATTGCCTTCAGCAAAACGTTCACGGATAAAGCCAAGAACAGATACGGAATTATGTGGGAAGTCGGCAACATGTATTTCAACTATCCGTTTATCGCTACAACAGGCGGTTACCTGTTCGGCAAAGACGGCACAGACAAAGACGATATCGGTCTGAACAATGAGGGTGCGATCAAAGGCCTGACTGAATTTGCGAAGCTGAAAGAAGTATTGCCGCTTAAGAGCGGAGACATTAACCCGGACATCAAGCGCAGCTTGTTCAACTCAGGCGATGTGGCTATGGACATCACGGGACCGTGGGAGCTTGCCGGTTATAAAGAAGCTCTGGGCGACAACCTCGGAATTGCACCGGTTCCAACCGTCGACGGCAAAACAGCAATCACGTTCTCCGGAATCAAAATTTTCGCAGTCAACGCCTACACTCAGTATCCGAATGCGGCTAAATTGTATGCCCGCTTTGCTTCCGGCAAAGATGCGCAGCTGACACTTAACAAACTGATCGGTTCCGTGCCTACGAATAATGAAGCACTGCAGGATGCACAAATCACTAGTGATCCATATGTATCCGCTTTTGCTGAACAAGCCAAGAACTCCCAGCCAATGCCTTCGATTCCTGAAATGGGTAACGTCTGGAGCCCGGTCAATGCGGCGCTTCCGGAAATCTGGGATAACAACGCTGACCCTAAGGCAGCTATGGACAAAGCAGTAGAACAAATCAAGGATCTGAATAACGGGGCATCCGCCCAGTAAAAGCAGCTACCCGGCAGTGACATCAGCTGCCCTTGAGCCGGCTGACAACCATCAACAAACAGTGGAATTCAATCGCCCGCCGCACAGCTCGCGGCGGGCAGTTTCCTGAATTCCGCGCGGAGAGGAGAAGGGAAGAGAAATGCAGCGACACAAAGCTAGCGCCGGGATACTGTCGGCCATTTTTATGGGATTGGGACAAATATATAACCGCCAATTCATCAAAGGGCTTATTTTCATAGCTGTAGAAGCTTTAGCACTTGTCTATTTTATTAACAATTTGGGCAGGGCCTTCTGGGGCATCACCACGCTCGGAGAATCTCCAAGCCGCCTTGAGAAGGTTAAGGGAATTGCCAAAATGGTTCCCGGGGACCATTCAATCGTCATTATGATTGAAAGTCTGATTACCCTGCTGTTCCTCGTCTTATTCCTGATTGCCTGGTACATGAATATTAGGGATGCCCTGAAAATCGGAGCAGAACGCGAAGCCGGCCGTCCCTCGAATACATTCAAACAATCCGTGCGCTATATTCTCGATTATAAATTTGCCCAGAGCTTTTTGCTGCTTCCGGGCATCGGTATTTTATTCTTTACCATCATGCCGATTATCTTTATGATCATGCTGGCGTTCACCAACTATGCCGCACCGGATCACATTCCGCCGGCCAGGCTGGTAGACTGGGTGGGCTTTGAAACCTTCCGCAATCTGCTGGTGCTGAAATCATGGAGCCATACCTTCTATGGAGTACTTACCTGGACTATTGTCTGGGCGGTTCTATCAACTATAACTACTTATTTCGGCGGGATGCTCGTTGCCCTGCTGATCAACCAAAAAGGAATCCGCTTCAAAGGCATGTGGCGAATGATTCTGATCATTCCTTATGCCGTTCCGCAGATGATCTCCCTGCTGCTGATGCGCAACCTGTTCAACGGGCAATTCGGTCCGATCAACCAGTATCTCGGCTACTTCGGTCTGGGCGGGCTGCCATGGCTGACAGATCCGTTCTGGGCGAAGGTCACGGTCATTATTGTCAACATGTGGGTCGGTATTCCGGTATCGATGCTGCTGATTATGGGCGTACTGACTACGATTCCGCGGGATATGTATGAAGCGGCCGAAGTGGACGGGGCTACGAATTACCAGAAGTTCCGGATTGTTACACTGCCTATGATCCTGTTCTCCACCGCACCTACACTGATTATGCAATTCGCCGGAAATATCAATAACTTTAATGCGATTTATCTGCTGACTGCAGGCAATCCGGTTAAAGGCGACTATCAATATGCCGGTTCAACAGACCTGCTCGTAACATGGCTGTATAAGCTGACGCTGGACCAGAACAAGAACAACATGGCTTCCGCAATAGGAATCATACTGTTCATCATTGTCGCCGGGTTCTCCCTGTACAATTACCGCCGGACCAAGTCATTCCAAGAGGAGGACATGATTCAATGATCACCTCACGCAAGCTTATGAACTTTATCCGTTTGGGCTTAAGCTACATTGTTCTGCTCATCCTGGCGGTTGCTGCGATCTATCCGGCACTCTGGATTCTGCTGGCATCCTTCCGGCCGGGTAAGTCCTTGTACAGCAAGACACTGATTCCCGAGCATTTTACACTGAGCCACTATAAGGAATTGTTCACTTCACCCGTTTATATGTTCGGGACCTGGTATGCGAATACGCTCAAGATTGCTATATTCTCCATGCTGATCGGCGTGGTGCTGACGCTTTTGACCAGTTACGCCTTATCCCGCTTCCGGTTCAAAAGCCGCAAGACCACCATGTCAACCCTGCTGATTCTCGGGATGTTCCCCGGCTTCATGAGTATGATTGCCATCTATTTGCTGCTCAAGGAGTTCAACCTGCTGGATACCCATCTGGCGCTGATTATCGTGTATGCTGCCGGAGCGCCGCTCCTCGGCACACTGATCGCCAAAGGCTTCCTCGATACGATTCCCCGTTCGCTGGATGAGGCCGCGCGGATTGACGGAGCGAGCAACTTCGGGATCTTCATCCGCATTATCCTGCCGTTATCCCGCCCGATGATTACTTATATGGCGCTGACACAGTTTGTCGGCCCGTGGGTAGACTTCATCTTTGCGAAGCTGATTCTGCGGACAAAGGATAACTGGACGGTCGCGGTCGGTATGTGGGATATGGTCAACACGATGCAGAATTCCAACTTCACCCTGTTTGCAGCGGGAGCTGTACTGATCTCTGTACCGATTATGGTCCTGTTCGGCTTCCTGCAGCGCCTGCTTGTTGACGGTCTGACCGCAGGGGCGAGTAAGGGATAAGCAGTTTATATGTATACTCAGGTGCAGCCATTATGCAGTTACGCAGGGCTGCACCTGTATTTTTGTACCGAGAAAAATAAGGGGAGAGCGTAATGAAACGGCAGCGGAAATTAAATATGCGATCGGTTGGCGTCAAGCTGTTTGTGATTCTGTTCTGTACCATTGTTCTATTGTCCTCTGTACTTGGCTTAACCTCTTATTATGCTGCAAAAGGAATCATTACCGACGAGGTGGCAGCAGCATCCTCACAGTCTATTGTGCAGGCGGCGGACAAGCTGGACTTCCTGTTCGCTGAATATGAAGCGCTTTCAAGGCAGTTCGCCGTAGATTCTGTCTTGAAGGCGGATATGGAGACAGTCAATGATCCGGTTGCCGGCACAGTAGCCAAGGTGGCGGCTGAAGACCGGATCCGCCGTAAGCTGGATTCCGTCAGGGGCTCTGATGAGCGTCTGCTGGGAGTCCGGCTGGTGTCCCGGAGTATGGTGGATGCTGAATCTTACAAATCAACCGGCATCAGCGGGGTGCGCAGTGATGACGGGATTCTTGCCCGTATGAAGGAGATCGATAACGGCAAAGGCAATCCCGTCTGGTTCCCCGTCCGGGCCAAAGGCTTCTTCGATGCGTACAGTGAGTCTTCCATGACGATGGGCCGTCTGCTGCGGAATATCCAGAACCCGGCTGCGGAGTATTATATGCTGATTGAGGTGAAGGGCAAAGCGCTGACTGATGTCTTATCCAATCTTCACATCGGACTTGCCGGGGAGATCCGTATCCTTGATAAGGCAGGCAATATTGTGTACGGGGCAGATGTCACGCTGCTCGGACAGCCTTCTTCTATACGGGCTGCAGAGGGCGAAGCTGAAGGGCAGAAGCAATCCTTCACTGCCGCAGATGAACAAGGCAACTCCCAGCTTGTAGTCTATCAGCATCTGATGACAGCTGACTGGACCTTGCTGGGGTATGCGCCGGTGACTGACTTTACCAAATCGGCAGACCGGCTGCTCTATATTACCTTGCTGGTGGTGCTTGCTGCAGCTCTCATTGCTCTCTTCATCGGTTACATTCTGGTGCGGCTGATCGGCCGTCCGCTGGGCAAGCTGGCCCGGCTGATGGAGGAGGGTGAGCAGGGCAATCTGCAGGTGCGGACGAGCTTCAAGGGCCGGGATGAAATCGGGCGTCTGGGCCACAGCTTCAACAGGATGATGGAGCAGATCTCCCGGCTGGCCGGGCAGAGCAGCAGTTCGGCTGCTGCCGTACTGGCCACATCCGAGCAATTGGTGCTTGCTTCAGGAGCAATTAGCAGCCATGCCAGGGAAGTAGCCGCCGCAACCGGCGAGATCGCCGGCGGAGCTGCCAGTCTGGCGGCTGAAGCAGAGGGCAGCAACCGCAAGGTGGAGCTGATGGGGGACAAGACAAACGAGGTATCCGGGACGAATGCGGTCATGGCTGATTCCGCAGGTAAAGTCATGGCTGTAAGCGATCAGGGAGCGGAGCTGATGAAGAAGCTGGTGGATCAAAGCGAATCCGCCCTGAAGATGATGAATCTGATCCAGGAGAACTCGGCGATGCTGCGGGACAGCACGGTGCTGATCCGCAGCATTCTTGCGCCGATGATTGCCATGAACAAGCAGACGAATATTCTGGCCCTTAATGCTTCAATTGAAGCGGTACGTGCAGGGGCTGCCGGGAGAGGATTCATTGTCATCGCCGATGAGATCAGAGAACTTGCCAATCAATCCAGCCAGTCGATTGCGTCTGTCTCCAGAATTACAGAGGAGATCAGCGGGCATATCGAGAATACGGTCAAGGTTGTAGGGGAAGCTGCGCCGCTGTTTAGCGGGCAGATTGTCTCGGTCCGCGAATCTTCGCGGATCTTTGAAAGTGTCCGGGCAGAGATGGAGGATTTCAGCAGCTACCTCAGCCAATCTTCTGCGGCTGTCTCCGAGCTGACCGGTTATCAGCAGCAGCTGGGAGCATCCATGGCGAGTGTGATTTCAGTTGTGCAGCAGACCGGAGCCTCAACTGAGGAAGTGGCCTCGATGTCCACGCAGCAATTTATTGTGAGTGAGGAGCTGGTGGCCCTGTCCGGCAGGCTGGAGGAGCTGGCGGAGGAGCTGAAGCAATCGATGATTTCTTTCCAGGGTTAGCTGATCTGCTTCATCGGGCCGTCATGCTTGTTGTCCTTATCCGTCGCAAGGGATACACTAGGGCTACCGATATCACCGTGAGAGGAGCCGCCGCATGACGGATATGAACGGAAGCCTGTTCCAGCAGGGGCTGCTGGACGGCGATTACAGCCCGCATTTCCTGGCCTACTATTATAAGCAGTGGAGCAATTATACGATGGCCTACCATCAGCACAACTCCACGGAAATTATGTACCTTATTTCGGGGAGCTGTGCGGTAGAGGTACGGGATGGATCCGGCAAGGATATCCCTTACCAGCTGAAACGGGGGGAGCTGATTCTGCTGGATGCCGGGGTTCCGCACCGGCTGATTGTGGATAACGGCGCTTCCTGCCGGATGCTTAATGTTGAATTTGCCTTCACTGAGTATTCCGGGCTGGCACCTTCTGTCGGCCGGCTGGCCCGGGAGGAGGAGACGCTGGCGGAATTTATACGCAGCCCGTTCACCAGCCTGGTGCTCGCGGATCAGGAGGAGGTCTTCCATGTGCTGAAGGCGCTCGTGCTGGAGCTGGATCAGAGAGGCAGGAACGGAAGCAGCATGGTGCATCTCTTGTTCTCCGAGCTGCTACTGCGCCTGTCCAGACTGCGGCGGGAAGCGCTGCCGGCAAGCGGGCAGCCTTCGCAGCTGTATGTACGGCGCGCTGTAGAATTCCTCCACCAGAACTATGACCGGAGCTTGCAGGTGAAGGAGGTTGCCGATTCGGTCAACGTCCATCCGGGTTATCTGCACCGGATATTCAGAATACATACCGGGCAGACGCTTACGGATTATCTGAACACTCTGCGCATGGAGAAGGCCCGGATGCTGCTTGGGCAGAGTGAGATACCGGTGGCAGAGATCGCCGATTATGTCGGGATCAGCAGCCGGCAGTATTTTCATCTCCTGTTCAAAAAGTATACCGGCTGTACCCCGATTGAATACCGTAATTCCATCGAACGTTCTTCCTGGAAGGATGAGCAATGAAGCTTGTGCATTGTAGAATAGGTGAGGATTGTTGACACTATAACGGCAAAGTGGTCATGATATTGGTTACGCTTACTGCAGCCTCCTTGCTACAATGGACAGGAATCAACAATTCATTGCCGGAGGATGATCATATGTCTTTTAAAGTAACCTTTATCGGGGCAGGCAGTATCGGATTTACCCGCGGATTGCTGCGCGACCTGCTGACTGTACCGGAATTCCGCAATATTGAAGTCTCATTCATGGATATAAACAGCCATAATCTGCAGATGGTTACCGAGCTGTGCCAGCGGGATATCCGTGAGAACGGGCTGGATATTACCATCAAGCCGACCACGGACCGCAGAGAGGCTCTCAAGAATGCCAAGTACGTATTTTGTACTATCCGCATGGGCGGGCTTGAAGCGTTCGCGACCGATGTAGACATTCCGCTGAAGTATGGGGTAGACCAGTGTGTAGGGGATACGCTGAGTGCAGGCGGGATTATGTACGGGCAGCGCGGCATTGCCGAGATGCTGGAGATCTGCCGCGATATCCGCGAGAATGCTGCACCGGATGTACTGCTGCTGAACTATTCGAATCCAATGGCTATGCTGACCTGGGCCTGCAATAAATACGGCGGCGTGCGGACCATCGGGCTCTGTCACGGTGTACAGCATGGACATCAGCAGATTGCTGAAGTCTACGGGCTGGAGAAATCACAGGTGGATATTATCTGCGCCGGGATTAACCACCAGACCTGGTATATCTCCGCGAAGCATGAGGGCAAAGATCTGACAGCCGGTCTGCTTGCGGCCTTCGAGCAGCATCCGGAATTCAGCCGTACGGAGAAGGTGCGGATCGATATGCTCCGCCGCTTCGGCTATTACAGCACAGAGTCAAACGGCCACTTGAGCGAATATGTTCCCTGGTACCGTAAGCGCAGCAGCGAGATCATGGACTGGATTGATCTGGGCAGCTGGATTAACGGGGAGACCGGCGGCTACTTGCGGGTCTGCACGGAAGGCCGTAACTGGTTTGAGACGGATTTCCCGAACTGGATGAAGGATCCTGCCCTGGAGTATACGCGGGAGAACCGCGGTGAAGAGCACGGCTCTTATATCATTGAAGGTCTTGAGACTGGCCGGGTGTACAGAGGGCATTTCAATGCCGTGAATAACGGAGTGATTTCTAATCTGCCGAATGATGCCATTATTGAAGCGCCGGGATTTGTGGACCGCAACGGTATCTCGATGCCGCTGGTCGGTGAATTGCCGCTGGGTCCGGCAGCAGTTTGTAACGTCAGCATCTCTGTGCAGCGGCTGGCGGTGGAGGCAGCGGTGCACGGCGACGACCAGCTGCTGCGCCAGGCGTTCATGATGGACCCGCTGGTCGGCGCGGTCTGCAATCCGAAGGAGATCTGGCAGATGGTCGATGAAATGCTGGTGGCCGGGGAGCCGTGGCTGCCGCAGTACAGCGCTGCGATTGCCGAAGCGAAGGAACGACTCGCCTCCGGCAATCTGATTCCGACGCTGGCCGGCAATACCGGCGCAGCCCGGCTGAAAGTGAAGACGGTGGAGGAAATGCAGCAGGACCGCGATGCTGCAAACAAAAACGCCGGTGAATCCGACAAGGGCAAGGACCGCGAGAAGGTACAGTAAGAGTATCCCGGAATATGCCGGAGTGTGGTAAAGGTGACTAAAGTCTGCCGAAGATGTGGCAAAAGTACACTCAACGTACATTTTAACTAAACTAATTAGGTTATGCCCGGCCGGGAGCAGCCCGTATGCTTCCGGCCTTTCGTATTGGCGGATGCTCTTAGGCGAGAAGTGGAGAAAGCATACTTAAAGCTTCGGCATTGCCTTTATAGAGGTGCCTGTGGTGATAATAATAGTGATTGTGGACCTGTGCGGAAAAAGTAGACAGTCGCAGAGCGGTTTTCAAGTGATTAGCTCAGCGTTACGGACATGAGAGGCCTTAAGCTTACGGAAATGCAGCTAATGCCAGTCATTGCGGACACCAGCGCCGTTATTTCGCCGGAAAAGTAGCGCTGGCACATAAAAGATGCCGCATAAGGTCCGTGGTGTCCGCAAAGCTGCCAGATAGGCAGATTATGCGCGGATAAGGGCTGTGATGTCCGTTTGGATCGGATCGGGCGCTCCTATGATTCACAACGCATGTATCATTGAAGCAGCAGCTTTCGCGGCAGCTAAAAGCAGCTGAGAACTTACTCCCGGATCAGCTTGTCGTTTTGCAGCCTGGAGATTTTGCGGTGGACAGGCACACAGAGAAGCGCGAAGAATATGCCCAGTATGATCAGCAGCACGCCAAGGGTGAAATTAATTCTGTAGATATAATCAGGGTTGTTCAGGATGATCAGCCCTACATTGAAGCAGCCGATGATCAGCTCCATAATGGCCAGGGAGAGCCAAAGTCTGTGAATTCTTTGATAATGCTTGATTTTGGAATCGATATCGGAGTAGATCGTGAAATTGCCTTCTGAAGCTTTTCGTCTGAAAATAATCCAGCGCTGGCCCAGATATATACGCTTGCTCCCCGGCTGCTTGCCGGCAGGTACGCGCTCCGCCCCGGTCTCCTCCATAAACTGCAGGTAATCGGCCGACTTGCCTTTCTGCGGATCATCCTCAAGGAGCTCAATCCGGTAAATATACTCTCCCTTGGCACTCTCCTCGAACACATAACGGGCCCATGAGTATTCAATGAGTGCGAGCCCCTTATCCGACATCTCATTCAGCCACTGCTCTTCCTTCTCGAAGTCGATAAAATACTTGCGCACCACCTGGCTCATTCCACTTCGCCTCCCATCAGCTTTCTTCCATTAGAGAGCAGCTCGTCAAGCCTTGCCATTTCATTCTGCAGAGCAGCTCTGCCTGTCTCCGTAATCTCGTATTCCTTCTTGCGGGAATCCTGGCCGCCCGCCAGCGGCAGAATCCAGCCCCGCTCTGTCAGCGTGCTCAAGGCACCGTACAGTGTGCCAGCACCAAGCTCGACACGGCCGCTGCTGAGCAGCTTCACATTCTGCATAATCCCGTAGCCGTGCATCGGGGTGAATAATGACAGAAGGATATAATATACGCCCTCTGTTAATGCTCCGTATTCGCTGCTTCCTGACAATTGCCTCACCTGCCTCCCTTAATTTCGCAGCCTTCTGCCTAGTTCCAGGACAGAGCCGCCAATTTACATCATTTAACGTTATATCATTTGCCGCTATATCGTCTGACGATATATAAAGTATATCGGCCGCCGATACAATAGTCAACAGGCTTTTGCGGAATTCTCTGCCGCGCAGCACAAAAATCCCCCGCGTACCGTAGGAACGGTTCACGGGGGAACTGAGTTCACCAGAATAACAGGTACGGGGAGACATGGCGGTTCTGGTTCTGACACGTCAGTCCTCAAGCACCGGCTGGTTTTTTGCCGAAAAAGGTCTTCAGCGCCTGATAGACTTCCTTCTTATCCTTAATAACGTAATGCATGAACTGCTCCTGCTTCAGGTGGCGGTAGGCAGACATCAGCGTGCTGCTGCGGTTATACTGGTTCACTTCGCCGTAGCCGAACATATTGCTGCGCTTCAGCAGCTCGCCGATCAGCTTGACGCAGCGCTCATTGTCGGAGGTGAGGTTGTCACCGTCCGAGAAATGGAAGGGATAGATATTGTATTTGGCCGGCGGATACCGGCTGTCGATAATCTCGAGTGCCTTCTGATAGGCTGAGGAGCAGATGGTGCCGCCGCTCTCCCCGCGGGTGAAGAAATCATGCTCGCTGACCTCTTTGGCCTCCGTATGATGGGCGAGGAAGACAATCTCCACCTTCTCATACTGGCGGCGCAGGAAGCGGGTCATCCAGAAGAAGAAGCTGCGGGCGCAGTATTTTTCAAAAGTACCCATGCTGCCTGAAGTGTCCATCATCGCAATAATTACGGCATTGGAATGGGGGACGGTGATGTCATCCCAAGTTTTGTAGCGCAGATCATCCGGACTGATGCTGTGGATGCCGGGCTTGCCGCTGCTGGCGTTGCGCCGGAGATTCTCAAGCAGTGTGCGCTTTTTATCGATGTTCGACATCATGCCTTTTTTGCGGATATCGTTGAAGACTATGGATTTGACCTCAATCTCTTCCTTATCCTTCGGCTTAAGGCGGGGCAGCTCCAGATCCTGGAATAGAATATCCTCCAGATCCTCAAGATTAACCTCAGCCTCAACGGTATCCTGTCCGGGCTGATCTCCTGCTTTGTCGCCTTTACCCGGCTGGGTGGACTGTGAATCGCGGCCAAGCACGTCACCGACCTGACTCTCCCCGTCTCCCTGGCCGACATGCTTCTGCTTGCGGAAGTTATAGATAATCCGGTATTCATCCAGGCTGCGGATCGGCACCTTCACAATCTGCTTGCCGCCCGACAAAATAATATTCTCCTCCGTAACAAGATCCGGCAGATTACCTTTAATGGCTTCTCTGACCTTTTGCTGGTGACGCTCCTGATCCTGATGGCCTTTGCGGTGAAGGGACCAGTCTTCTTTGGACACGACAAAGGCGTATGGACCGGTTGGCTGGGACAAGGATGACCACCTCCCATGGTTCTCTGAAATGGGTACGGACTGCACTTGAGACGATTGCGGCAGGCTGTAACTAAAGTATATTCATGGGGCTCAGGGATATGTGAGCAGTCTGATCCGCTTATTCGCTGATTTCTTCAATGAGCAGCTTGTAGCTGTTTGAGTTGGCCTCCCCGGAGTAGTTACGCCCGTCAATCGTGAACGTATACAGTGCGGTGGAATAGCCTTGAAGTGATTTCCCTAAATAATCAATATTGATTTTAACAAAATAAGTAAGAGTAACGGTTTGCCCTGCTTCAAGCTGGCCCAAAGACACCGTTCCGCTATATGAGTTTTCCGGTACAGTCAGGGCGCTGACCGTAATGATGTCAGGATCAATAATCGTTCCTCGCGGCACCACCCGGACTACTGATACCTCCGCTGGATAATTGCCGCTGTTGGTTACCTGAACTTTGAATTCAGCGAAACCCCCAGGCTCCACAATCGGCGGCTCGCCCTGCATTATAATCGAGATTACCGGCGAGAACAGCAGGGTAGTGACCGGATTGGACCTTGCGGTCTGCCGGACATTGCGCCCGTCTGGAAGGGTGAAGGTATACTGGACATCGCCCTGATTCTGAATGGCCGGAGTCTGGCGGATGTTGACGGCAGCAGGGATGGAGACAAGAAAATCAACCACGGCCGCTGAGCCTGCCCGTATCGTTCCGAGCGGTATACCTTCTCCGGGGTTTACACCCTTTTGCGGGATGCCGTTCAGGCGGATGCTGTCCCAGACGAATAATACGCCAGCCGGGACGGCATCCGTAAGCAGGGCATTCACCGCCAGATTGCCGCTGTTCCGTACAGTGAATTCATACCGCAGGTTGTCACCGGGAGCAGCGCTGTATAGATCAACCTTCAGTCTGGCCGTTACTCCCGCCTGGACTACGGTAATCTGCACGGTGTTGCTCTCCGTGCTGTCCCGGCTGTCATTAACTGTATAAGAGACCTCCGCCTTTGCCAGTAACACGGAATCCGCCGGACTTGCGGTTATTCTGACGCGGAAGGAAATCTCGGCATCCGAGCCTGTACTCAAGGAGCCCAGCCGGATGCCAAGGGCCGGATCAGCATCCGGCTGGTAGACTCCGCCGGCAACGACGCTGCCGGGGATGAATGCAGCACCTTCGGGAACCGGGATGGTAGCGGTGATTCCTGACAACTGGCGGCTGCCTTCATTCCTGAGCCGCAGGGTATAAGTCACAGCATCGTCGATGAATGTAGTCGGCGTACTGGCTGAGAGCAGGGTGGACAGCTGGTAAGAGAGCAAAGAGAGGCTGACCGGATTCGAAAGGACCTCACCGCGGACTGTTCTTCCCTCCGGTGTAACAAAGGAGTAGACGCCGGTTGCCTGATTATTCAGTGTTAGCGATGGCGGGAGCGAAACTACGATCACCTGGAAAGCGATAGTGATTCCCGAGTGCGGTACGAGCAGCCCCGCAGGTATGCCGGAAGAGGGAGTGACCCCCGGAAGGGGCACTCCGTCCTTAAGTACGCTGTTGGCAATAAAGGATACACCGGCGGGAAGAACATCGACGATGGTAAGCAGGGCGGGCGTGTTGCCGCTGTTCCTGGCAGTCACGGTATAGACGAGCGTCTCGCCCAGCGAGGCGCTCGTGCGGTCACTTTGCTTAACCAGAGACAGAACAGGACCGACGACAGATGTATTAACGGTATTGGAATAGGTAATAGCATCCGTTCCCTCTGCCGAGCTGAATCTAACCATAGATTGATTAGTCACGACAGGCTGAAGCCCCCAGCCTTCTGTCATATAGCAATAACCTGAACCTGGAAGGTGACGGTTGAAGAGGCACCCGGAGCAATCGTACCGATCTGGACACCGGTTGCCGGATTGGCGCCGGGACGGAAGACGCCGTCGACCGAGACACTGCCTGTGACAAACTGGCTGCCTGCCGGGATCGGGTCAACCAGCACAACATTGTTCACGGCAACAATACCGTTGTTGGTCACAACAATGGTATACGTAATCAGATCCCCGACGACTGCGTCGATGGAAGGTGTGCTCTTGACCGCTGTAACGTCCGGTGAAGAGACCGGGATAACCAGAGTGTTGGATACGGCAGAACCGGAGAGCAGACGTCCATCCGGCGGCGTGAAGGTGAAGGTGGCGGCGGCCTGGTTCACCAGCTGCTGCGGGGAAGGCAGGGAAGCTACCGTTACCTGCAGCGTTACCGTTACCACAACTGTAGCCCCGGCAGCGACTGTGCCGAGATTGATTCCGGTTGTCGGATTAGCTCCCGGTACGGGCTGGCCGTTGACAAGAACACTGTTCGGAACGAATACGCCGCCCGCCGGGATGGAGTCAGTCAAGATGACATTAGCCGGCAGGTTGCCTGTGTTGGTTACACTGAAGGCGTACGTGACGGTATCGCCGACAGTTGCGTTCGAGGTATCCGCAGATTTCAGGATGCCGATAATCGGCTGGTAGACCGGAATAACCAGTGTATTGGAATATGATGCGCCTGAGAAGGCACCGGAAGTGAAGCTCACTGAAGCCTGGTTGCTCAGCGTAGCCGGATTAGGCAGCGTATTGACCCGGGTATTGAAGGTGACCACAATGCTGGCACCCGGGGCAATGGTTCCCAGAGCTATACCGTTAGCAGGGCTTCCTCCCGGTACCGGAGTGCCGTCCACGGTGACGCTGCCGGCAACGAAGGAAGCACCTGCCGGAATCGGGTCGCTCAGCACAACATTGTTAATCGGGGCAATTCCGCTGTTGGTCACGTTGATGCTGTAAGGGACAATATCCCCTACAACGGCATCAATTACAGTAGTGCTCTTGGCCACGAGCACGTTCGGTGAAGACACGGAAATCTGATTAATATTCGAATTGGCCGACTGGTTGAAGGTCCGTCCGTCAGGCAGCGTATAGTTAAAGGTGATAATGGCCTGGTTACTGAGCTGCTGGCTGGCCGGCAGTGTAACAATAACAACGGAGAACATTACGGTTAATGTTGCTCCGGCGGCAATGGTGCCGAGCGGAACCCCGGTTGCCGGATCAGCCCCCGGTGAAGGGAAGCCGTTAATCAGCACGCTGTTCGGTACAAGGGTTGTGCCGGCGGGAATTGTATCTGTCAAGGTGGCAGCAGCTGCATAATTACCTGTGTTACTGACACTTACACTGTAGTTAATAGTATCCCCTACAGTAGCATTTGCCGTGTTCGAGTTTTTGACTGCTGTAACAATCGGCTGGTAGACCGGAGTCGTCACAATATTCGAGAAGGCTACACTCGACAATGCCCCGGAGGTGAAGCTGACCGAAGACTGGTTATTGAGTACACCGGAAGCCGGCAGGGATGTCACAGTTACTCTGAATGCTACGGTGACTGTCGCGCCTGGAGCGATGCTGCCGATGGTTACCCCGGTAGACGGTGAGGCTACGGGACGTGCTACACCGTCTACAAGTACACTGCCTGGAACGAAAGCTGTACCTGCAGGCAGGGCATCTGTAAACACTACGTTGTTGACGGTGGCGATCCCGTTGTTAGTCAGGGCGACGGAATACGTAATGGTGTCACCGACATTGGTTGCAGTGGTTGCAGTAGATTTCACTACGCCGAGATTCGGATTCGTGACCGGAATATTCAGTGTGTTGGTAAGCACAGAGCCGCCGAGCGTTCTGCCGTCCGGCAATGTGAAGCTGTAAGCCACCGTCCCCTGGTTGACCAGCAGCTGCGGGGACGGCAGCGATGTAATGACCACAGAGAAGGAGACTGCGACGGTTCCTCCGGGAGCGACGGTTCCTGCGGCAATGCCGGCAGCAGGATCAGCCTGCGGCAACGGCAGTCCGTTGACCAGTACACTGTTGGCTACAAACGTTGTCCCGGCCGGAATATTGTCTGTGACAGTCAGATTTGCACCATAGTTGCCCGTATTGGTGACTGTCAGGGTGTAGGTTACGGTATCGCCTACTGTTGCATTCGAAGTGCTGGCTGATTTGGCCGCTGCAATATTCGGCTGGAAGACAGGCACTGCTACGTGATTGGAGAAGGTGGAGCCGGCGAATACACCGGAGGTGTAGGTTACCGTTGCCTGATTGTCAATGGATGTATCTGCAGGTACCGATGTAACAGTGACGCTGTAAGAGACTACAGCAGAAGCCCCGGATGCGAGGGTGCCGACTGCTACCCCTGTAGCCGGATTGGCATTAGGGAAGGGAACACCGTTCACGGATACGCTGCCTGTTACAAAGCTTGCCCCGCCGGGAGTCGGATCGCTGAGTACTACATTGTTAACCGGGTCCATCCCGTTATTGGTGATGCTTACGGAATAGGCAATGGTATCCCCGAGTGCTACAGAAGTTGAAGTGGTGCTCTTCACGACGGCTACATTGGGAGCCGAGACAGCGATCGTCACAGTGTTGGATGCTGCGCTTCCGCTTAGCAGACGCCCGTCGGGCGGAGTGAAGGTATAGGTGGAGGATGCCTGATTCACAAGCTGCTGCGGAGAAGGCAGGGACACAATGAATACGGTAAAGCTGACCGAGATGCTGGCGCCCGGGGCGACCACACCGACTGCAATACCGGTATCCGGTGCAGCTCCCGGCTGAGGGAAGCCACCGACAATGACGCTGTTGGGATCGAAGGAAGTGCCGGCCGGGATATTGTCGGTCAGCGTCACATTGGCGGCGACATTGCCGCTGTTGCTGACAACAATGGTGTAGATGACGGTATCGCCGACTGTAGCGTTCAGGTCATTGGCGCTTTTGACAAGTGAAATCTGCGGCTGCGTCACCGGTGTGGTGGTAATATTGGATGATGATGAGCCGGAGAAGACCCCGGAAGTAAAGCTGACGGTTGACTGGTTATTAACCTGTGAAGGAATCGGCATTGTTATCCTCACCTCGAATGTTACGGCAACTGATGCCCCTTGGGCCAGACTGCCGATTGGAATGCCGGCGGACGGAACTGCCTGCGGCCGGGAGACGCCGCCTACAATTACGGTTCCGGGAATGAAAGCGACATTCTCAGGCAGCGGGTCACTGAGAATGATGTTGCTGACAGAGGTAATGCTGTTGTTAGTCAATACGGAGGTGTACGTGAGGATGTCGCCGGTTACGGCATCGATGGCATTCACGCTTTTGACGATGCTGACATTAGGTGCAGAGACAGGAACTGTCAGGGTGTTCGATCCGGCATTGCCGCCGAGCACCCGTCCGTCCGGCAGCGTGAAGCTGTAGGAGGCGGCAGCCGAGTTAAGCAGCTGCTGGTTTGGCGGCAGCGCGGTAACGGTAACCAGGAAGCTGACGGTGACACTGTCTCCGGGTGCAAGCGGGCCTACCGGGATACCGGTCAGCGGGCTGTAGCCGGGCAGCGGTGTTCCTCCTACAGTTACGCTGTTGGTCTCGAATACGGTTTGCGGCGGCAGATTATCCGTCAGATTAAGTGTTGCGGCAATGTTGCCGCTGTTGCTGGCCTGTATGGAGAAGGAGAGCAGGCTGCCCACGGAGGCCTGGGCGGGACTTGAGCTTTTGACCAGATTAATCACCGGTATGAACACAGGGGTAAGCACGGTATTCGAGAGTGCCGTACCGCTGAAGGCTCCGGCTGTGAACGAGGCACTGGCCCGGTTGTTCAGCTGTGGCGGACTGGGTACTGAAACAGCATTGACCTGGAACACGACAGTGCTGGCTGCTCCGGCGGCAATGGTGCCCAGGGAGATCCCCGCATTCGGATTGGCAGACGGCAATGGCGTACCGTTCACCGTGACGGTTCCGGCGACGAACGTACTGCCCGCCGGAGCAGGATCAGACAGTACAACATTGTTGACCGCTACGCCGCTCGGGTTGGATACCGCAATAGTGTAAGTGAGGTATTCACCTACGGCTACAGCGGTAAGGCTTGCGCTTTTGAGGAGCGTTATATTGGGCGCAGATACAGGAATTGTGACCGTGTTCGAGACACTCCCGCCTGCGAGTGACCGTCCGCTCGGCAGCTGGTACGTATAGCTGGCGCTTCCCTGGTCTGTCAGGGTTGCCGGAGAAGGCAGCGATTGTACTGCGGCCAGGAAGGTCACCGTAAAGGTTGCCCCGGCTGCTACGGAACCCAGCGGAATGCCGCTGACCGGAGAATCTGAGGGACGGGCCACCCCGTTCACTGTGACGCTTCCTGCGATGAACGCTGTGCCGGCCGGGATATTATCAGTGATGGTTACCGTTGCTGCCAGGTTGCCGGTATTCCGCACCACCAGCGTATATTGCACATTGCCTCCTACGGTGGCACTGCTTGGGCTGGCGCTTTTGACAATACCAATGACGGGCTGGTATACAGGAGTTAACGTTGTGTTGGACTGGGTAATCGCATTAAATGCCCCCGAGCTGTAAGAAGCAGACGACTGGTTGGAGAGCTGGCCGCTTGCCGGTATAGAGGTGACATTCACCTGGAATGTAACCGCTGCACTGGATCCTGGAGCGACGGTTCCGATAGTAATCCCGGAAGCTGGATCTGCTGCAGGCCGGGCCGTTCCCGCAACGGTAACACTCCCCGTTACAAAGGTGCTGCCGGCAGGTATCGGGTCGGATAACACCACAGTAGTGACCGCAACAATTCCGTTGTTGGTGACTACCGATGTATACGTCAGGGTGTCGCCTACAGCAACATCGGGGAAGCTGGCGCTTTTGACAATGGCCACATTCGGCAGTCTGACCGGTAGGGTCAGCGTATTGGAAGCCGCGCTTCCCGAAAGAGTCCGGCCGTCGGGAACCAGGAAGGTATAAGCTGCCGTAGCCTGGTCAACCAGTTGCGGAGGTGAAGGCAGGCTGTTCACCAGTACTCGGAACTGGACCGTAGAGCTTCCGCCGGCGGCAATGGTGCCGATCGGAATGCCGGCGGCAGGGTTGCCGGCAACCGGTGTGCCGTTCACAGTGAAGCTGCCCGCCACATAGGTGCTGCCTGCAGGAATATTATCCGTCAGCGTCGTTGTGGCGCTGATATTGCCGGTGTTGGATATTTGCAGCGTATAGAGGATCTGATCACCGACAGTGGCATTGGTCGTATTCGCGCTTTTGACAATGCCCAGGACCGGAGAATATACAGGAATTGTGCTGGTGTTGGATGGAATGACTCCGCTGACAATCGGGCCGCCGGCCACACTTTGAAAGGTGAAGGCAGCGGTGGCGGTGTTAGGGACAAACTGCGGATTCGGCAGTGAGGTTACCCTGGCTTGATATGTAATGGTGATTGAAGTGCCGAGAGCCAGGGAGCCGAGCGGAATGCCTGCGGTGATATCGTAAGTCGGCCTGGAGGCACCGGCCACGACCACACTTCCTGCGATAAACGTCAGCCCTGCCGGCAGGGTATCGGACAGGACAACACTGGCTGCGCTTGCCGTACCGCTATTATTGACAGTTACAGTGTAGGTAATGGTATCGCCGACGACTGTGCCGGTGGCACTGGCGCTTTTGGTCAAAGCAATCTTGGGGGCGTTGATATCAATCTGCAGCCCGTTCCCGTTCACCACGTAGGCATCGCCTGAAGTAGTTAGTGTCAGCAAAGCCGAGGACTGATTATTAACCAGGCGTGCGGAGACATCGACATTCGTGATATCCCAGCCCTGCCGCCCGCCGGTGATATTCGAGCCCGGACTGCCGTTCGTCTGGTTCCGTGACCCGAAGGTTCCGGTGGTATTCAGGTTGCCGGTATCATTGTTAATCTGTGAAGCGAAGAAATTGTTCGCAAAGTTGTTAGGCCCGGACAAGGCGACCTGGGTGGCGGAGGTAGGTCCGAAAAGCGCCTGATCCCCTGAACGGTTCGCATCTCCTTCCTGGGCGCTGAACAGAATCCGCCCGCCAAGCGCGCCGGTGACGGGGGTGGCAAAGCCGGTAATTGTCGTGACCACCGGAGCTGAGGTGGACTGGACGAGAACGGCGCCTGCCCGCAGGGACATATTGCGGAAGGGCAGTGACGGATTGGAATAGATGACTCCGAGCGTCCAGCCCGCGTGGTTAGCCGTAGAGTCGCCGGCAATAACGATAGTGCCGACTACACCAGCGGTAACATAGGTTCCGGCACCGGAGGCCTGGATAATGCTGGTTACATTAGCTGATCGTACATACGCCGCCGCCCCGCCGCCTAAGTCCACCGTATTAGCCGTGGCTGCATCCGGGGATACACTGACCGTATTCCCGAGCGGTGTGGTGAAGGATACGGGATTATTGATCACCGCACTCAGATTGACCGAACCGTTAATATAAGAACCGCCCCAGATCAGTTCTGCATATAGAACTGTGCTTCCGGCGGGTAGGACCAGAATGGCTGCAGAGCTGTTGCTCTGGTACAGGCTCGTGGTTCCTGCAGGATAAGTGCCGAATACCGAGGCTGTATTAATTGTAGAGAAGGCTCCGATGCTGTCCTGGGTACCCGGAACACCAATAACATCGGACCGGCTCAGCCCCAGGGTGTTGCCTGTAAATGTAATGGCGCCTGTTGCATTAATCGTAGACCGAACGACTAGAGGAATGATTTTCACCTCCTTTGGGGTTACTGGAATTATTTCGGTTAACAACGAAAAAAAGCAGACCGACTCCGTATGAGGTCAGGTGTGCCATCTTTCTTGTGTTGTATTAGCCTATGTGTGATGCCAGGCATTATTGTATGTCCTTCTGAGAATTTTCTAAGTTAATCTTGTCTGTTCTGCAGCCGCCGCCTCCGCTCCAGCAGGGCCCGTGGTTCCGGGTAAGCTTTTCTGCTCATGGATTCCAGCTCTTCCGTGCTGATCTCCTGCTTGATTACAGCAAAGTGGTACATGATCTCATGGACTACATTAGACTGGAGGGTTCTCAGTACTTCCAGCTCCTCGCTTTCATAGAGCGCTTCGTCAAAAGGATACTGGTAGAAAAGCTCCATTCTCAGCAGCCTGAAATCAAAGGGCGGCGGGGAAACCGGATAATCCGGAATTTCCGGTGAGAGCGGGCTTAGTGAAGGCTGAAAAAATCTTCCTGTGAGGTAACGCGGAGTATATTCATCGAATTTCTGCTTGAACAAAGGATTGGAGACATGCGGGAAGCTATGGGCATAGGGTGAGAGAATGCAGACGACTGCCTGATGTGTGCTGATTCTGTAAATCTCGGACATCGCCGCAAATAAGTCGCTTACGTAGGGCATTACCCGGCTGGCCATAACGAATTCTGCAGTATTATCCGGCAGCGGAATCCCCTCGCAAATATCGCAGACGATATCCACTCCAGGGTATTGCAGGCGGTCGATTCCCAGATAACCCGACTCTTTGCCGGTTCCGCAGCCGATATCGATTCTCAAGGGAAATCACTCCTTCAAAGGGTTGAATAAAGGCTCTCCACCATTGTATTAATCCGGCGGTTCTATGCTTACGGCGGATGCCCAGCACCGTCCGGCAAGTTTATACACCCTGGCTGGCAGGGTAATTGTCTGTAAAGCAAGGCAGGCGAGAAGCCTTGCCGTCAGATATCCCGAGGAGGTACTTAGCATGAGAATACACCGTTTACGCTCACTGCCTGCCTTAGCCGCAGCTGCAGTATTAATGCTGGCCATTACAGCCTGCGGCGGAGGTCAGTCCGCTGAGGCGCCCGGAGAACCGGCTGTCAGCCCGTCGCCTGTGGAAACAGCGGCTGCAGAAGCTCCAAGCCCTGTTCCTTCACCGGGTCCGGAAGCAACTGAAGAAGTGCAGATTATTCAGGGCAGCGGGAGATACATCGGGCAGATCGATAACCATTCTGTAGAAATCGAGACAGAGGAGGGGCCGACTGCCTTCGAGCTGGGTGCAGGTACAGAGACTGCTCCGGAGCTGCTGGAAATGGATGATGCCGTTGTTTTTGCATATGTGGAACGGGTTGTAGGAAGTGATGAAACGGCCATTCAGCGGGTGCTGTCCAGCCTGAATAAGGCAGACGGGGCGGAGGCTCCTTAAGGCTTCGGGCCGCAAGTTTTTGCCTCCCTGGATTCACTGGTTAACAGTTGAAAAAGTTATTTTATTGTAACCTTTCTGGACAGAAACTTTTCTCATCCCCGTTACGTCAAATAGATAGCAAAAAATGAGATTTTTGCCTATCCAGGAGGGTGAGCGTGTGAAGAAGTTATGGATTTCTATTCTTGTAGGGTTAATGGTGTTTCCGGTGCTCTTTGGGGTTCCGGCACGGGCGGCCACACCGATCAAAGTCATCATTGACGGGACTGCGTTGTCGATGGATCAGCCCCCGGTAATGGTGAATGGACGGACTATGGTACCGCTGCGTGCAATCTTTGAAGCTTTCAATGCCAGAATTCTCTGGGATCAGAAGACACAGACTGTAACGGCAACTAAGGACAGCACGACTATTGTGCTGAAAATCGGTTCAAAGAATGCTTCAATTAATAATAAGTCGGTTACTCTGGATGTGCCGGGCCTGAATCTGAAGGGCAGAACCATGGTGCCGACACGGTTCGTTAGTGAAGCGCTGGGCCGTGAGGTGGGCTGGAATCAGACCACCAAGGTCGTAACAATCACTTCGCCGGCGGTAGACAACGGCAACACAAGCTCCACGCCGGTAACCGGTGTAACCGGGCAGGATGTGAGCGACTACGGGGACGGCCGGGATTTGCAGGTCAGCTTCGTGCGGGGAGGTAATGAGGCGCTGGTTGACCAGTACCGGGTGTTCATTGTCAAAACAGGATACGGGCTGAATCTGTCCTCGGTCCAAACGATAGCCGCTGCTAATTACACTGCCCTGCCTGTTACAGGAGCCAATCCGTCGTTCACCTTAACTTCGGGTTCACGTACCATGGACGGCGATACCATTAAGAATGATCAGGGATATACAGTGTATGTCCTGACAATCGGCAAAGGAAATAATGCCAATGTGCTTTCCAGCAGCTCTTCCACAGTTACACTGGTGAACAAGACGGCTGCAATACTGGGAACCATTCAGGTGAATGATACTAATGATTACAATGACGGCCGGGATGTCCTCGTCAGCTTCAACAAGCTGGCTGATGAGTCCAAAACAAGCTCCTACCGGGTATTCGCCGTTAAGACTGCGAATTATACCTCCTTCAACCTGGCTGCCGCCAATGCGGTTCCCGCTGCAAACTATACGGTAATCAGCAAAACAGGAAGCAATATTTCCCAGGTTCTGTCCTCAGGCGCCAGGGATACTGACGGGGCGCTGATCAGAAACGGTATCAGCTACCGCGTATTCGTGATGGCGGTAAATAGCAGCAATACAGCGAACAGCCTGTTATCCGCTGCTTCTTCAGTTCTGACCCTGTCTACTGCAGGAATCAGCAATCTGAGTGTCAGCGATGTCAATGACTATAATGACGGCCGGGATCTGCGGGTCTCGTTCACTCATGCCGCAGATGAAAGCTATATCAGCCAGTACCGGATTATGGTCGTGCCTACGTCCTACTACAGCAGCTTCAGTGTATCAGAGGCGAATAACGTGGCAAGCGCCTACTACTCAGCTGTAGGCACATCAGGCTCCTCTACCAGTCTGGTGCTGTCCTCCTCCACCCGGGATGTCCGGGGTTCATTGATTAAGAACGGAATTAATTACCGGGTCTATGTCTTGTCGGTGGGAAGCGGCTCGAATTCGGGTTCCAATATCCTGTCGCCTGCTTCCGCAGAAATTATGCTGTGGAATGATTACAGCCTGAGTGCAGTAACGAATCTGGCTGTCAGTGATGTGAATGACTATAATGACGGCCGTGATTTGAAGGTAGCCTTCAATCATGCTGCGGATGAAACTTATGTCAGCCAGTACCGGATTATGGTCGTGCCTACATCCTACTACAGCAGCTTCAGCCTGTCCGATGCGAATAGTGTGTCGAGCGGCAACTATACATCTATAGGTACATCAGGGTCGGTAACCAGCCAAGTGCTGGCTTCAACAACCCGGGATGTCAGAGGCTCTTTAATCAAGAATGGAGTCAGCTACAGGGTGTATGTAGTATCCATCGGCAGCGGAACTTATTCCGGAACCAATGTATTGTCTGCCAGCTCGGCGGTTATAACGCTGCTGAACGGCACAAGCGTGACTGCGGTTACGGACCTGAGCGTGAGCGATGTTGATGATTATAGCGACGGCCGGGATCTGCGGGTAGCCTTTACCCATGCTCCGGACGAAACCTACATCACCCAGTACCGAATTTTGATTGTGCCTACCTCCTATTACAGCAGCTTCAGTCTGGCTGATGCGATTAATACGCCGTACTATACTGTCGCAAGCACTTCAGGCAACAGCACCAGCCAGGTTCTTGATGCTTCGGCAAAAGATGTGCGGGGCGCGGCAATTAAGGACGGAGTCGGCTACAAGGTGTATGTGTTGTCGGCTGCAGACAGCAATTATTCCGGTCCGAGTGTGTTATCGGGTGCCTCGTCAGCGATTACATTAGCAGGCAGAGCACCGGTCGTGTCCGTAACGAATGTAACGTATGGTGTCAGCAATAATGTAATCCGGGTCAGCTTTACCAGATCCTCGAATGAAAACAACATTTCCGAGTACCGGGTACTGATTGTTCCTGCCAAACAAGGATTTGGCCTCAGTGATGCTCTTGGGGTACAGTCTTCCTCGTATAATGCGGCAGCACCAAACGGAGCAGATCTTACTATTGCGGCAGCGGCGAGGGATGTTAACGGTAATGCTATTAGCAGCGGGGTGAAATATAAAGCTTATATTCTTGCTGTTTCAAAAGGCAGCGGTTCACAGACCGGCGGCCTATCTGATTCAACGGAAGATTTCGAATATTGAGCTAATGCGCTACAGTTCCATTATGACCGCAAAAACAAAACACAGCATGACTCCGGTTTGCGGAGCCATGCTGTGTTTTATTCTGGAGTTACTTTTTTTCGCAAAGGTAAGGCTTAGACTGCTCCGGCATTAACCAGGACAGACGCAATCAGCAGCATGAATATCAGCAGAATAACAGCGTTAATGATAGTGCCGATAATGGCAAAAACTTTCCGGCGGCTGCGGAGAGTAAGGCCGATGATCCCGATGATGGTGCCGATGACATTAATGGCGGCAAGGAGCAGTACAGACACGCCTGCAAACATAATTATTTCGGGTGAACCGGCGATAAGTGCGTCATTAACCGGCCGCGAATCATCGATGAAGGCAGCTGCCTGAACACCGATATACACAAATGTAAATATGTAGCCTGCGAGTGTAAGCATAGCTATGACAAACGAGGCGATGCCGGGTCCTGAATGCTTAAAGCGGACATTGCCTGCCGGCGGCAGGTGCTCCTGGCCGGTATACCCGGCGTGGTCCGGTGAATTCCATTCTGCAGGCGGTACGGCGGTTGTTTCCGGTTTCGGGGGAGGATTATAATCCATGGGCTGCACTCCTTGGGATTGAATAGGATAGATTAACTTTTCCATAAGATGGGTTGAAAAGCAAGTGTTATGTGGAGGGCTGTTACATCCTGCTGCTGGCAACTGGGCGGCTGTATACGTTAAGATAGGGAGAAATTCTAGTGATAAGGGAGCTGAAGATTTGATGCAGAATAAATGGGTGGCCTGGGGAGCTGTGCTGGCGATGCTGTCTGTCGGAATCGGGGCGTTCGGGGCACATATGCTGAAGTCAGTGATCAGCGAAGATTATCTGAAGGTGTATGAGACCGGTGTCCAATATCATATGGTGCACGCACTGGCGCTGATTCTGCTCGGGCTGGCGGCAGGACAGTGGGGGGAGAGCATGCGGCTACGCTGGGCCGGCCGGCTGATTGCTGCAGGCATTATCCTGTTCTCCGGCAGCTTATATGTTCTGAGTACATCCGGCATCAAAATTCTCGGAGCCATTACACCGCTTGGCGGGGTGTGCTTTATTGCCGGTTGGATCTTCTTCGCAGCCGAAGCCTTCTCGCGCAAATCCGCCTGAACCGCCGGCTGCCCGCTTTGCTGTGAAGCAGGGCTGTTCTGCCCGCAGCAATAAAACAAGCATCCTCAGTCCGGAGCTGTCCGGGAGGATGCTTGTTCTCTCTTCAGATAAATTCATCAATCTCATTGAGATTGAAGGTATACACATGCTTCTCATCAACATGGTATACGCTTAAGGAGTTGGATGCTTCATCGAAATTGAGGATACGGCAGGGCATGGACAGCTGTTTGCCTTGCCGGTTCGCCCTCAACCGGACGAGCTGGTTATTCTGGATATATTGCCTGATCTTCCCGAAGACATCCGCTGGTGTTTCGAGAGGTGCGGCAGGGGCCGCTTTTTTGGCAGGAGTCCGTTCAGCAGGCTGTTCAGCAGGCTGTGCCGCCGGTTTGCCCGGCAGCTTAACAGGCACCTGTGCAGGGGTGTTTTGCAGTGCAAGCTTGGCAGATCTCAGCAGCGAATCAATCGTCTTTCCGAGCTCCAGACCGGAGTTGATCTTGAAATCTGTAACATTGTCACTGTTGTTAAGCAATTCCAGTAAGTACTGCAGTGCAAGCGGGTTAGTCCGGGCATTAATCAGGATGTCGACATTGAACAGATAATTGCCGTCGGTGTGTTGTAGTTTCTTGTCCATTAATCCCCCAGCTTTATCGTTTATACGATCTCAAGTATTATAAAGTATATAAACTATACCATTTAATGAGCAAAAATTATATACCTCCAGGCAGAGAATTAAGGACTTAGGGCCCCGGTATTTTCTCCTTCATATAGGACCATCGTCCACACACGGCCAGGGCCTGGCGCATAACTTAGAAGCGTGGATTGTGAAAATAGGGAGGTGCCGCAATTGGTTACAATGGAGCCTGTAGAGGTGGGCGGTCATGTTCTGGTTGGTGTAGAGGTGAAGCTGCCCAAAACAACACTGCTCACCATAAGCACCAGCCGTGGTTATATCATGTGCGGGGCGCTGGATATAGGATTACTCAATGAAACGCTGAGTGACCGGCAGATTATTGCTGCACGGGCAGTAGGCGTGCGGACACTGCCGCAGCTGCTTGCTGCTCCGCTTGAATCTGTAACTCTAGAGGCGGAAAAGCTTGGTATTGTGCCGGGTATGACCGGGGCGGAAGCCCTGCTTCTTATGATGTAAGGCAGCGGTTATGCAATTTGGTGAACTAAGGGAACTATATGGTTCCCTTGGCTCACCTGCAGGGCCGGGTTTATTGCAGAACTGAGAGCATAAGGCGGTGCAGATTGGCTTATCCTATGGGGAGAGGGCAGCCCGTGCCATGCAGCCGGAGTAGTCCGGAGGGAGCGTTTCCCAGGAGCAGCTTTGTTTCGCCTTACAGGCAGCAGGGTAATTGGAGAGTAGATTAACCGGATGGCTTAATGATGGACAAGCAGCCGGCAAAATTATGGATAAGGAAGGGATCATCTCATGGCAAAAGCATCAAATAAGGTCAATACAGCCTCACTGGAACAAGTACTTAACCGTCAAGTGGCAAACCTGAACATATTGTATGTGAAACTGCATAATTACCACTGGTATGTGAAGGGGGAGCAGTTCTTCTCCCTGCATGAGAAATTCGAAGAGCTGTATGATGACACTACTCTTAAAATGGATGAGGTCGCTGAGCGTCTGCTGAGTATTAAAGGCAGCCCGGCCGCCACGATGAAAGAATATCTGGAGCTTGCTACCATTCAAGAAGCTACCGGCAAGGAAGATACCCGGGGCATGGTGCAGTCACTGATTGAAGACTTCGCCACACTGGCGGAGGAGCTTAGTGAAGGCATTGAGCTGGCGGAGCAGGGCAGTGATCAGCCGACTGCTGATCTGTTCATCAAGATCCGCACCGATCTTGAGAAGAACCAGTGGATGCTGCGTTCATTCCTGGGTTAAATCTGATGCTGCCAGGCACAACAGCCTAGCACCAGCCAACAAATAAAGCCTCCTGCGGGAGGCTTTATTTGTTGCTGCTTATCCGATTACACTTGGATAAAGAGATTTTATAAATGTGCTATAGATTGAACTATTAAACTTTAGCTTAGCGTTACGGACATGAGAGACCTTAAGCCTGCAGAAAGGTACCGGAGTATCGGCCTTACGGACATGAGCGCCGCTATTTCACCGGAAAAGCGGAGTTTGCCCATGATAAGCGGCGGATAAGGGCCACAAGCTATATAGTGCAATTTGTAGACTTATGCTGCAAGAGATATAATTCTTATGTGTGATTCCCCGTTTTTCGGGAAAACCTGGATAAAGCATATGAAAATTGAAAATCGTTATTTGTAAAAAAACATCCTTTGTAATAAAATTAGTGAGAATCATTGATAATCAGCTTGATTCAATTTATAATAATTACAATGTGATACCAAATCTAATTGCTTGTAATCAGGGAAATCCTGTGTCAATACAACTTTCTGATTTCGCAAATCGACGAGTGGAGGGAATATTAATTATGGCAGCAGATTTTGTCATTGAGGGACTGAAAGCGACGATTGAAGGAAAAGAAATTCTGAAGGGGATTAACCTTCAAATGAAGGGCGGAGAAATTCACGCCATCATGGGACCGAACGGTACCGGTAAAAGTACCTTGGCTTCTGCGCTGATGGGTCATCCGAAGTATGAGGTTACTGAAGGAACGGCAGTGCTTGAAGGTGAAGATCTGCTGGAGATGGCTGTTGATGAACGTGCCCGTGCCGGGCTGTTCCTGGCTATGCAGTATCCGAGCGAGATCAGCGGTGTGACGAACTCCGACTTCCTGCGCAGCGCGATTAACTCCCGCCGTGAAGAAGGCAATGAGATTTCCCTGATCCGTTTCATCCGGCTGATGGAAGCTAAGATGAAGGAGCTGGAGATGAATCCGGAATTCCTGCACCGTTACCTGAACGAAGGCTTCTCCGGCGGTGAGAAGAAGCGTAACGAGATTCTCCAAATGATGATGCTGGATCCGAAGATCGTCATTCTTGATGAAATCGACTCCGGTCTTGATATCGACGCACTCAAAATTGTTGCTGAAGGCGTGAATTCCATGCGCAGCCCGGAACGCGGCTTCCTGGTTATCACTCACTACCAGCGTTTGCTTAACTATATTAAGCCTGATTACGTGCATGTTATGATGCAGGGCCGGATTGTGAAGTCCGGAGGACCTGAGCTTGCACAGCGTCTGGAAGCAGAAGGCTATGAATGGATTAAGGAAGAACTCGGCATTGAAGACGAAACTGTAGGACAAGAAGCTTAGAAACGCTGGAAGGAGGAAACCACTTATGACGACGCAAACCATTCTTCCCGTGGATGCCCAGCAGCTAGGCGAGCTATCGCAGAGCAGCGGCGAACCGGGCTGGCTGAAGGACAGCCGCTTGAAGGCACTGGAGCTTGCTGCTGAGCTTGAATTGCCGAAGGTAGAGAAGCAGCGGATTGACCGCTGGAATATCAACAGCTACGGAGAGTACAAGGCAAGCCAGGCCATCGCTTCACTTAGCGAAGCACCGGCAGCCATTGCCGCCCTGATTAAGGATCAGGAGCAAGGCAGTCTGATTATTCAACGGAACTCAGGTGCGGTATATGCTCATCTGGCTCCTGAACTGGCTGCACAGGGCGTTATTTTCACCGATTTGCAGTCTGCCGTCAAAGAGCATGAAGATCTGGTGCAGCGTTATCTGCATAAGGCAGTACTGCCCGAAGAGCATTCCATTGCGGCACTGCACGCTGCATTATGGAACGGCGGGGTATTCCTCTATGTTCCGAAGAATGTCATCATCGAGACTCCTCTGCAGGCGGTATTGCTGACCGATGATGCTGAAGCAGCATTTGTTCCGCATATTCTGATCGTTGCTGATACGAACAGCTCCGTGACCTACGTGGATAACTACGTATCCGATAAGACGGAGGCGGGACTGCACAACGGTGCTGTTGAAGTATTTGTCGGCGCAGGTGCCACGGTACGTTATGCTACCGTGCATCAGCTCGGCCAGGATACCACGGATATCACTTACCGCCGCGCAGTGGTGGACAACGATGGTACGATTGAGTGGATCATCGGTGAGATGAACTACGGCGATACGGCCAGCGATACAAAATCTGTACTCAAAGGCAACGGATCAAGCTCGGACGCCAAGGTTATTGCTGTCGGCTCCGGATCGCAGAAGCTGAGCTATACTACCCAGGCGCAGCATTTCGGCAAAAACACGCCGAGTGATATGATTACCCGTGCGGTAATGCGGGATTCCGCGTCTTCGATTATTAACGGAATTACCAAAATTGAGAAAGGCGCGACCAGAGCTGACGGACAGCAGACCGAGAAGGTGCTGATGCTTAGTCCTAAGGCACGCGGCGATGCCAACCCGATCCTGCTTATAGATGAAGATGATGTAACTGCCGGCCATGCCGCTTCCGTAGGACAGGTCAATTACGAGCAAGTCTATTACCTGATGTCCCGGGGAATTACACGGCATGATGCAGAAACACTGATTATTTACGGCTTCCTTGCTCCTGTAGTGTCGCAAATTCCACTGGAGGGACTGCGCAATCAGCTCCAATCTCTTGTGGAAAGGAAGTTAGGCCAATGATTAGCAGCTCTATCCGGGAGCAGTTTCCTATCCTGAACCAGAACATTAACGGCCATCCGCTGGTCTATCTGGACAGCGCGGCAACTTCACAGAAGCCGCGCCAGGTCATTGAAGCGGTCAAGGCTTATTATGAGCTGGACAATGCCAATGTCCACCGCGGGGTGCATACGCTGGGCAGCCGGGCAACCGATGCTTACGAGGGTGCCCGCGAGAAGCTGGCGAAGTTCATTAATGCCCGCAGCACCAAAGAGATTATCTTCACCCGCGGTACAACCTCCGCGCTCAATATTGTTGCTTCCTCTTACGGCCCTGCCGTACTCAAGGAAGGCGATGAAATTGTAATTACCCAGATGGAGCATCACAGCAACTTCATCCCCTGGCAGCAGCTGGCGAAGAAGACAGGGGCGACCCTGAAGTTCATTCCGCTGCAGAAGGATGGAACGGTAACGCTGGAGGATGCGGAGCAGACGATTACGGATCAGACCAAGATTGTGGCCATTGCCTATGTATCCAATGTTATGGGTGTCACCCATAACATTAAGGAGCTGGCAGCCATTGCCCACCGTCACGGCGCAGTAATTGTTGTAGACGGGGCGCAGAGCACACCGCATATGAAAGTGGATGTGCAGGATCTGGACTGCGACTTCTATGCACTGTCCGGCCATAAGATGCTTGCTCCTACCGGGATCGGCGCGCTGTATGGCAAGAAGGCGCTGCTGGAAGCGATGGAGCCAGTGGAATTCGGCGGCGAGATGATTGACGATGTCGGCCTGTACGAATCGACCTGGAAAGAGCTGCCGTGGAAGTTCGAAGGCGGCACACCGATTATTGCCGGTGCAGTTGGTCTTGGGGCAGCGATTGATTTCCTGCAGGAGGTGGGCCTCGATAACATCCACCGGCATGAGATGCAGCTTGCAGCCTACGCTGAGCAGCGGCTCTCGGAGATTGACGGCCTGACCATCTACGGTCCCCAGGGCCGGCAGGTGGGCGTAGTGACCTTCAATCTGGGTGATGTCCATCCGCATGATGTGGCTACCGTACTTGATGCCGAAGGCATCGCTGTCCGGGCCGGCCATCACTGCTGCCAGCCGCTGATGCGCTGGCTGCAGGTCAGCTCAACCGCCCGGGCCAGCTTCTATCTGTACAACACTGAGCAGGATGTTGATGCGCTGGTTCAAGCCTTAATTAAGGCAAAGGAGTACTTCAGCTATGAACTTGGATGACTTGTATAGACGCGTAATTATGGATCATTATAAAAATCCCCGGAACCGCGGTTCATTTGAAGATGACGCGCTAAAAATCGAGCTTAACAACCCTACCTGCGGTGACCGCATTACGCTGCAGCTCAAAGTAGAGGACGGCATCGTTAAGGATGCCCGTTACAGCGGCGAAGGCTGCTCGATCAGCATGTCATCGGCTTCAATGATGACGGAGGCGGTCAAAGGGCAGACGATCACACATGCGCTTGAGCTTGCTGACAGCTTTTCCTCGCTGATGAAGGGTGAAGATGCAGATTTCGGAGATTACGAAGATATAGAAGCCCTGTCCGGTGTAAATAAATTCCCGGCGCGGATCAAATGTGCCACTCTGGCCTGGAACGCGCTCCGCAAAGGTATTGAAGTAGAAGACGGGCATCAACAACATTAGAACAAGGAGGCTGACACCATGGCTAAGAAAGCGCCTGATATGGAGGAATACCAGTATGGATTCCGTGATGAGCACAAGTCGATCTTCCAGTCTGGTAAAGGACTCACGGAAGAGATCGTCCGGGAAATCTCCGCAATCAAAAACGAGCCGGAGTGGATGCTTAATTTCCGCCTGAAATCACTGGAGCAGTTCCGCAAGATGCCAATGCCTCAGTGGGGCGGCAATCTGGATGAGCTGGATTTCGACGATATTCAATATTATGTAAGACCTTCGGAGAAGCAGGGAAAGACCTGGGAAGAAGTACCGTCCGAAATTAAGGAAACCTTCGATAAGCTGGGTATCCCTGAGGCGGAGCAGAAATTCCTGGCCGGCGTCTCGGCCCAGTACGAATCCGAGGTTGTCTATCACAGCATGCAGAAGGACCTTTCGGATCAGGGCGTAATCTTCACGGATACGGATACTGCCCTGCGCGAGCATCCGGAGCTGTTCAAGAAATTCTTCGGCACGATTATTCCTCCGGCTGACAATAAGTTCGCCGCACTGAACAGCGCTGTATGGTCTGGCGGCAGCTTCATCTATGTTCCTAAAGGCGTGAAATGTGAAGTGCCGCTGCAGGCTTACTTCCGCATTAACTCCGAGAACATGGGACAATTCGAGCGTACCCTGATTCTAGCGGATGAAGACAGCTTCGTGCATTATGTAGAAGGTTGTACAGCCCCAATCTACAGCACGAATTCCCTGCATAGTGCAGTTGTCGAAATTCTGTGTATGAAAAACGCCCGTGTCCGTTATACAACGATCCAGAACTGGGCGCCGAACATCTACAACCTCGTTACCAAACGTGCGGTTGCTGAAGAGAATGCCACCATGGAATGGGTGGACGGCAATATCGGCTCCAAGCTGACGATGAAATATCCTGCGGTTATCCTGAAAGGCCGCGGAGCCAAAGGCTCGGTATTGTCGATCGCGGTAGCCGGTAAAGACCAGCATCAGGATGCCGGCGCGAAAATGATCCACCTCGCACCTGACACAACTTCGACGATCGTGTCCAAGTCGATCAGTAAGCACGGCGGTAAGGTAACCTACCGCGGACTCGCTTCCTTCGGCCGTCAGGCGGAAGGCGCGAAATCCAATATCAAATGCGATACGCTCATTCTGGATAACCAGTCCACCTCGGACACGATTCCTTACAATGAGATTATGAACGATAATATCGTGCTTGAGCATGAAGCGACGGTATCCAAGGTGTCTGAAGAGCAGCTGTTCTATCTGATGAGCCGCGGCCTTTCCGAAGCCGATGCGACCCAGATGATCATCATGGGCTTCATTGAGCCATTCACCAAAGAGCTGCCGATGGAATATGCGGTTGAGATGAACAGATTAATCAAATTCGAGATGGAAGGGTCTATTGGTTAACCTTGATCTATAAGGGTTTTCGGGCTTGAAAGGGGGTGGCCGCCCCCTTTTTGCCCCTTTGCTTAATTTACGTAGTTTTCGTAAAGAGTAGGAGCATCATCTTCGATTTTTTCAGTAATATGCAGATACGTGTCCGCTGTGATCTTGACGCTCTTATGTCCAAGACGAGCGGACACGTATTTTATTGTGGCACTGGCTTCCAGTAGGTGTACGGCATGAGTATGCCGGAGGGCATGAGGTGATAATACAGGCAGCCCAACGCGTTTACATACAGCCTTGAAGTAATCTCTGACGACATTTGTTCTGAGCCACCTGCCATCGTGTTGCTAGAAGACTTAATTATCTAAGGTTCTCGTGTCCAATTGGATATCGGCACATGTTAAAGCGAGCGCTTCGCCGATCCGAATTCCTGTCCGCGCGAGCAAAGTGAATAGGGTCTCGTATTGTCGCAATTCCTTGTATTTTGAATTTTTAACCGGCCGAGCTGAAGTTAGGAACAAATCTAACTGTGTCCCGTCTAACCAACCACTTTACTCTTATCCTCTGTTTCTTTGGGTATTTTAATTTTTTGCAAAAGGTTTTCACGAATAATATTGAGTTCATGAACAGCATCACTCATTGCGCAACTCATAATACTGTGTATCCGTAGAACGGTTCTCTCACTGTAATGACCTCATAATTCGTTTATCCATTCCTGATACTCATTACGAGTAATTTCTTTGATCTTCAAATGACCTTAGCGAGGCAAAATATTTAAGCGTACATTGGTTTTTGAATATGAGAAACAGCCTTTGGCAATCCCCCAAGGTTAAGAAAAATATATTAGTATTAATCTTCTTTATTGTGTATTTCTTCTACATAGCCAATTATTCTTTACTGTTCTTCTTTACTAACTTGAACACCACTAAATTTCAGTCCAGGTTGTCTTAATATTTCCATTAGATCTTTTGGGTTGGTCTGTGTTTTGTTGAGTGGCTTGTACAATTTGTGTTATTTGCAATTACAATAAAATCATTAATAAGTTTTTTTAAATTCAACCTTGGTTAGTTTTTTTGATCAATTCATTATTTTAATAAACTTAAAATTAAAAGAATCATCAAGGGTATCGCCGATGCTTCAGTAGAAGGTCACTAACAATTATAAACTTTATATAAATTAAACGGAGCATTGAACCATTTGGTTACAATGCTCCGATATAATAACCTAGGTTATTATATGTGTTAAGTAATTAAATGCCATAGTTATGGGAAAAGTATTGTTGTTCTGAATACTTATAATCCAAGTTGAAAAATCTTTGGTGCCGTTGCTTCGGATGAGGGGAGGTGAGAAATTAGTATTTATAGGTCCAAGCTCAACGTAACCACCGGAAATCGGATACTCACCTGGAATGTATAGATTTACATTGGTAATTTGGTTGGGACTAATTGTTATATTATTCCATGTATATGTTCTAAATCTCTCACCGAAAGCACCTAATGTGACGGCGTTAGATTTATTGAGGTGCACATCGGCTCTATATTCTTTAGAATATGCGACATAATTTTGATAACCGATAGAATTTGGTACAGGAAAAGGGTAATTCATAATAATTTCACTCCTTTAGATATCTGCCTAGGTATTTTATGTATATTCTTGATTTGAAAGAAGCGTGCAGATCAGACTATCTATAACAAATAAAAAATAAACCTAAATTTTGAAAGTAATTTAAAAACAAAAACCAGCTAATACATGTCAAGGATTAGCTGTTTTTTTGTTATCTCTCATTAGTAGTAAGCTCAGTCAGGCCTTGTAATTATAGACTTTCGAAATTCAGGATCAACCGACATTCAATTTGCTGTTTGGTCTTTTGGGTATAAAGTAATATTTGTCGTCATCCACTTGTCCAAAGAAGAGTTTTTAAATGAGAAAAAACAACAATAAAGAAAGGAGAATTGTCTAAATATCAAAAAAAATAAAAGGAGAAATTGCACTCTTTTTACAAAAAAACTATTGGATTGTATATTTAAATATGTCGGCTATATGGCCGATTCTTTGCTTATTGGGTATTATAGTATTAATGTGGAATACAAAGCAAGAAGCCGTATTGCTCCCGGCGAATTGAGCCGAGAAGCGGTATGCTAGCAACTCCCTGGGCGTTAGTGGCATAACGTTTTTATATACCAATTTTTCTAATTTTGCAGAAGATTATATCAAATGCTGGAGTTGTAAAAAACAAGCTGTTATTTCGCTTCATTTTATAGATGAAAGCAAACTGACAATTTATTTTTTAAAGAAATTGTATTGTTTATACAGGAACTGGTTCAGAAATATCTAATTTAAATTTACTAACAAAATCCTCAAAGGATTTTTTTTGAGCTTCGTTTAGCTTATCCAGGGCTGGCTTGAATTGTTCCTCAACTTTTGTACGCTGTAATATCATATTCTTTAAATGACCCTCAGTGTTGACTAGCATTTCATTGTCTGCAGGTACATTTTTACTTTTCATTTCCGTGATTGAGGCTTTAAAGCCAATAATGATTGCATCTATTCCAAGTAGCGCATTTTTTGAGTCATCTAATAATGTAGATCTTAGACAATCAAAAAGTTTAGTGTGCTTTTCTTTAAATTGATTTGTTACTTGAAATTGTGCTTGGGAAAGTGAGCTTTTCAACTCGACCTGCGTTTCATTTTCTAACTTTTCACCTTTTTTCTTCATTTCAACTCTCACATTCACAAATTTAAACTCTGGATATTTTAACTTTATTTCTGTTTTCACCATAGAGAAAACGGGCAACCCCATACTGAATTCTTGCCTTTTCATTTTTACTTCTGGAACACCTATGATTATCTTTTGTTCCTTATTTTCGCAAACTGGAACGGAAGTAATTATATCTTTCCAAACAATATGTCCGAGTCCGTGGAATTCTGGATACCGTCCAACAACTCTGTCTTCCATCCTGCATTCAGGAACATGAAAAATAATATCCTTATTTCGCATTTCCATGGTGGGAAGATCGAAAGATATAGGTGTATCTTTAAATGTTACAGATGGAAGGTGAAAACTAATCGGTTTTTCCGTCCACGTTACTTCAATTTTAAAAAATACACCTGTATCAGTTGGATTTTCTTTAGCTATATCCTCTGCCTTTTTTTCGGTACTGATTTTTACTGAATCGGTCCTATCTTGGATTGTTTTGGGAATTGTGTCTGTAAAAGATTTGATTTCTGCTTCAAATGAAGAACAATCTGACAATTAAATCACTCCATTTCATTGTTTAGTATTTCGAAAGGTATTATGCTCTGAAAAGGTTAATAAATTTCGGTGTAAATATTGGTGTGAAGTTATATATCTGGATCCTTTAGCGGTTGTAATTATGTAGGCACACATAGATATAGGTCAGCGTCTAAGGGGTACTGAAAAGCAGCTCTTTTTTTTGTGCCGTAATGCCAATAGCACCGAACAAATGTCCAAAGATATAGTCACCCTTGGCAGCTAAAGATCCCCAATGATCGAAGTTACACCTTGAGAGTCGGAGCGCAGCATAAAATCCCACGACGATAACGACAAACCACTCAAATGTAGCTTTTCTGGAAAGCAGGAACGGAAGGTAAGTAAAAGATGAACTTTTTACTGACCAGATTAGGAGATAATATTTAAATTAGGATATTGGTTCGTAATATTTTGACAATTCATATTCAAAAGCCCCGCTGAATATAATTGAAAATAACTATTTATGAACGGAGTGGCTAAGTTGACGATTTATCTCGGAAACATTCAACCAAAATTTATAGAGATCCCAGTGGCCTATGGTAAAATTTTGGTTCTCTTTAGTGATTTTGCAACCTTTACGTTTAAAGGAACGGGACAAAATTGGGCTTATGAAGATGTTATCATTGATATTCGAGTAGCTAGACAATTTGAAAAAATCACAGCCAGTGCTTCATTATCATCAATAAGGAATGTAGGACCATCAGTTGATGCTGCTTGGGCTGTTAACAATGCTAGTGCTTTCATCTTGGATCCTGGAACAATCCGATTTAGTGCACAAGTTGCTATTAGTGATATTGACGGGTATTTGCATGGGATTTCATATCAGATTTATGCTTTGGCGTCAGGATAAGCCGAAATAAATTTAACTGATTTTCGGAGCTGCAAACGCGGCTCTCGAGGTTACTGCTACAATGGATAGATGAACATACAGATTGGATGGACAAAGTTCTAAACCGAAGAAACATTTGAGAAGAACATAATATTAAACCAAGCCCGGCTATTCATTCTGCGGGCTTGGTTTTTTTTGAGCAAATCTATAATTCAAACTCTTCCTAGTCAGGCGGCAGTGGGTTTCCGGAGCCTCCTCCAGCCAACCCGGTTCTACCACTACTAGTAATGGTTCACCGAAATCGACCAAAGTGCCCATGCGAGTTCTTTATAAAAAAAGTCTTTTTTAGATGAACTTTTTTTCCACTATACCAACACGTCCTGCAAAGATGCTGAGCCGTAACCTAGAAAGGAAGTGAATTCCAATCTAAGCCTGGTTCATCCGCGCAGAATCTTGCTAAATCTTAATTGTACAGCATTCAGGAGGAAATTGGAGGAATTAAAGCTATGAGTGCCCTTTTCTGCCTGGTTAAGCCCTTTTTATTCGGAAAAAAGCGGCAATACGATGAATTCTCCCCTTTGCCGCATTAAATTATGGGTGATAAACTGCTTAAAGTCCCTAAATTGAAAGCGCTAAAAAAGATGGCTCAGCATGTCAGCTTTACTGCGCAAAATGCGGGCATCAACGTGCTTACGGGTAAGTTATACTTCGTAAAGCTAAGATTATGCTTACGAGGCGAGCTTTACTTCGTAAAGCTTTGAGGAGGAGAGATATGGATGTTCTCAGGCAACTGCGGGGCTTTTATCGGGAGAAGCTGCATTATTTGATTCTGTCGATTGTGTGTTTGGCGGCCGCAACTGCAGTGGGGCTTATAACCCCAAATTTGTTAAGGAGACTGATTGATGACGTTATTGTACCCCTGAAGTTTACTGAGGTGCCTGTACTCGCCCTCAGTGTGCTCGCCGTAATTTTTGTTAAAGCGTGCCTGCAGTTTGCACATGGATTCTATGGCGGACGGCTGGGTAACTTTCTGGCTTACCGGCTGCGTAATGCCTGCTACGAGAAGCTGCAATTCCTGTCCTTCCGGTATTATGATACGGCGAAGACAGGCGACCTGATGTCCCGGCTGACCGGGGATCTCGAAGCCATCCGGCTGTTTATCGGCTTCGGCTTTGCTCAATTGCTGAATGTGTTTCTGATGGTGCTGTTCGGATCCATTATGATGTTTACAATCAACTGGCAGCTGACGCTGGTTACTCTGATCACTATGCCGTTTCTGGCTGTAGTAGCACTTAGATTCGAGTCCAAGATTCATCCGGCCTTTCAGGAGATGCGCCTGGCGCTAAGCTCTTTGACGACGGCTGTACAGGAGAATGTCACCGGGGTGAGAACGGTCAAATCGTTTGCCAGAGAGGCCTACGAGGTAGAGAAATTCTCACACCGTAATGAACGTTATAAAGATAACCAGATTTTTGCTGCCGAGCTCTGGAGTAAATTCTTCCCTGTCATGGAGCTTCTGGCTTCGGTCAGTGTAGCTATTCTGCTCGGTGTCGGCGGTACACTGGTTATTAACAAGGAGATGTCGCTGGGTGAACTGGTCGCATTCTTCAGCCTGATCTGGTACATTATCGGTCCGGTCTGGGGCCTCGGCTTCCATATTAATAACTACACCCAGTCCAAAGCCTCCGGTGAGCGAGTGCTTGAAGTGCTGAATCAGCAAATTGATGTGCGGGATAAAGAGAAAGCTCTTGATCTTGCGTCATCTGAAGTAAAAGGTGAAGTGGAATTCAACCATGTTACGTTCGCCTACGGAAACAAAATGCCGGCAGTCAAGGATATTCATTTCCATGCAGAGCCGGGTGCTGTAATAGGGTTCCTGGGAGGGACAGGTTCAGGTAAATCGACCATTATCCAGCTGATGATGCGGGCCTATGATGTTAACGAAGGCAGCATTAAGCTCGATGGAGTGGATATCCGTGAGTTCCAGGTCCGCAGTCTGCGGGCACAGATCTCAACCGTATTCCAGGAGACGTTCCTCTTCTCCTCATCCATCCGCAATAATATCTCCTATGGTCTGAAAAATGTCAGCATGGACGAGATTATCCGTGCCGCTGAGCTGGCAAAGGCGCATGAGTTCATCATGGAGATGCCGGAGGGCTATGATACGGTAGTTGGTGAGCGGGGCATGGGTCTCTCTGGCGGCCAGAAGCAGCGGATTGCGATTGCCCGTGCACTGCTGAAGAATCCGCGGATTCTGATTCTTGACGATGCGACCAGTGCGGTCGATATGGAGACCGAGCATGAGATTCAGGCAGGCTTCCAGGAGGTTATGCGCGGACGGACAACCTTAATCATTGCCCACCGGATTTCCTCCCTGCGCCATGCCGACCAGATTATTGTTATGAATGAAGGGAAAATGGTTCAGCAGGGCACACATCAGGAGCTGATTGAGGTTCCCGGGCCTTACCAGGATGTGTACCGGATTCAATATGCCGATTATTTGGCCAGAGACAACGAGCGAGAGGCAGGTGATCCGGCATGAGTCTTGAAACCGTGAAGCAAACCGCGAATGCGGCAGCGGAGCAGGAGGACAGCAAGGAAGAGGAGCAGACTCTGGAAGAACGTTTCGTCTATAAAGACGATGATGTCATCGACAAGGCTTTTGACTGGAAGCAGTTCACCCGTCTGTTCGGTTATATGAAGCCCTACGCCCGGCAGATGCTGCCGCTCGTCTTAGTGATGATGGTGCTGGGGACGATTACGAAGCTGACGGTTCCCTTCCTCACCAGTATGGCCATCGACAAAGCTATTGCGCCTAAGGACGGGAATCCCAGTCTGACCTTGCTCTACACTTTAACCGCAAGCGTCATTGTGCTCTATGTGATCCAGTGGATTGCCGGGGTATACCGGATCAAATATACGAATGTGATCGGCCAGCGGGTGATTTATGATCTGCGTTCAGATTTGTTCCGGCATATCCAGAAGCTCTCATTTAACTTTTTCGATAAACGTCCGGCCGGCTCAGTGCTGGTACGGGTGACGAATGACATTAACTCGCTGCAGGATCTGTTCACGAACGGGGTCGTCAATCTGATGATCGACTGTGTACAGCTGCTCGGGATTATGGTTATCCTGCTGGTGATCAACTGGAAGCTGGGGCTGGCGGTCATGATTACCGTGCCGATTATGTTCCTGGTATCCACCAAGCTGCGCCAGCGGATCCGGATTGCCTGGCAGGATGTGCGGATGAAGAACTCGCGGATCAATTCCCACCTTAATGAATCCATTCAGGGAATCCGGGTAACTCAGGCCTACACACAGGAAGAAGAGAATATGCATTATTTCGATGTCATGAATAAGGATAACCGCAAATCCTGGAACAAAGCTTCGGCCATGAACCAGGCGTTCGGCCCGATTATTGAAGTGACAGGCGGCTTCGGGACGATGATTCTTTTCTGGTTCGGAGCCTACCTGATTCAGTCCGGTGAGCTGACCGTCGGATTCCTGGTAGCCTTCAGCACCTATGTCAGCAATTTCTGGGACCCGATCAACCGGCTCGGGCAGATGTACAATCAGCTGCTGGTGGCTATGGCCTCATCGGAGCGGATCTTCGAGTATCTTGATGAACAGCCTGCGGTGCAGGATAAGCCGGGAGCCACGCCGCTGCCAACCATCCAGGGTGATATTCACTTTGATAAAGTAGTGTTTGAATATGAGAAAGGCCGCGCTGCACTGAAAGGCATTAATCTCGATGTCAAAGCAGGACAGTCGATTGCTCTTGTTGGACATACAGGCTCCGGTAAAAGCACAATCATCAACCTGATCGGCCGGTTCTACGATATCAAGAGCGGCGGGATCACGATTGACGGCCGGGATATCCGCGGGGTTACCCTGCAGAGTCTGCGTGAGCAGATCGGGATCGTACTGCAGGATACATTCATCTTCTCAGGGACAATCCGCGACAATATCCGCTTCGGGCGGCTGGATGCAACGAATGAGGAGATTGAAGAGGTCGCGAAGGCGGTGGATGCCCATGATTTCATCATGAAGCTGCCCGGCGGCTATGATACCGAGGTGGAAGAGCGCGGCAGCGCCCTGTCCATGGGACAGCGCCAGCTGCTGTCCTTCGCCCGGGCGCTGCTGGCCGATCCGCGCATTCTGATTCTCGATGAAGCTACTGCCAGCATCGACACCGAGACGGAGATCAAGATCCAGGAGGCGCTGAAGCTGCTTCTGCAGGGCCGGACCTCCTTCATCGTTGCCCACCGGCTTTCAACCATCCGTCATGCGGATAAGATTGTGGTGCTCGACCACGGAGAAATTAAGGAAGAAGGCAACCATGCCGAGCTTACCCGGCGTGATGGCATTTATAACGGTCTGATTGAAGCGCAGTTCCGCTTCTTATAGCAGACACAGAAACAGCAGCCCTCCCCGGCATGTACCAAGACTGGGGAGGGCTGCTGTTATTTACAGGCGCCGTTTACCCGCCCTGCCGTTAGCCTTAACCTCCAGCAGCTGGGCGCTGATCTCCTGCTGCCACTGGGAATCTTGCACAGCTGCAGCCAGCATCGCTTCATTATTGAGGCGGGCCATTTCCCAGCAGTATACTGTGTTAACATGCAGACAGTGCTGCTGTTCGTCTTGCTCCGCTGCGGACAGCGGCCGCTTCAGACTTAAGGTGTACAGCTCGGCAAGACGCTGATGAACTGCAAGCATGATCGTTCTCCTCCTTCAGGTAATCTGCTGTTAACAGCCTGGCCCTGCTGGGAGCGATTCAAACCTGCCTTGAGGTGAAGGCAGACGTATTATCGGGAATCCGGGATGAAAGGGAATAAATAAAAGGAGATTCACCGGACCGGTTAACGGTTCAATGAATCCCCTGTGCACATAGCCTATTCCATATAAATTTCTACAACTGCTATCTTGCGCTCACGAGACAGATCGACGAATTTGCCGTCAATCTGCACCAGCGGGCGGAACACATCCAGGGGATTGTTCATAATGATTACACCAAGGTCACCGGTACTGAGAAGCACACGCTTGCTGATGAAGTTAGGCATGAGATGATGAATGAAGGCTTGTACTGTTTTGCCGTTCAGCTTACCGAAGCTGAGGGAGTTAATCTCGCGCAGCACGGAAATAAGCTCCTGCTTGGACTGGTAGACGCGATGGGTAGTCATCGCACTGTAAATATCCGCTATGGCAGCAATCTCGGCATAAGGATGAATATCTGCTTTGGTAATTTGATGCGGATACCCGGAGCCGTCTTCACGTTCATGATGCTGCAGGGCAACCAGCGCCGTGTAGGGATCATCCATGGAATTCTTGATAATCTCGTATCCGTAAATCGTATGTAATTTGATCTCGTCGAATTCAGCAGCGGTCAGCTTGCCGGGTTTGTTCAGAATAGCCGGAGAGATCCGGCATTTGCCGATATCAATTAAATATCCGGCCCGGCCGATCTCATAACACTCAGTCTTGGAATATCCGATCCAGGAGGCGATATAATAAGAGAGCATCCCTACCTGAAGGGAGTGGTTGTAGGTATAATCATCCTCCCGGTCCAGCAGAAGCAGAAGTGAAACTACATCCTTATGTTTGTCGAGCGTAGATAATGTGGGCTGAAGAATATCGTCTACCATAGACTGGTTGAAGCTGCCCTTACTGAGCGCTTCCATATATATAGACTCAAAACCGTCGATCATGACATCGAAGCTGCTTACAGCCGACTTGATAATCGAGGTTCTGGTTGAAGGTGCGGGTTCTTCCTGCACGGCTTCAATATCTACATAATCTACTCCATGCTGTATGAGCTTGGCGATCTCAGCCATCTGGAGTCGTGATCCCTTAGGGAGTACATGCAGCCCGCGTGCGCTGAAGGTATCCATCCGCAGATGATCACCCGGTTTTAGATCCATGACGTGTACTCTCAATGAATATGCCACCTAACTATAGCGATTTTTTTCAGCATAGCAACAAAGTCGGGAATATTCAATGGTTTAGGAGTACGAAAAATAGCTTCTCCGCCGGATACCGGAGGAATCAAAGCCACCTCGGAGTTCTCGGTAATCACCGTATCATCCGGAGCGTATTCCCGGTCTACGGCAACCAGAGATACACTGATCTGCGGTGCGGCAGCCGGATACGAAGCCGCAAGCTGTTCTTTCAGTCGGCCGGCTGTCAACGGTGACTCAGGGGCATGGAAGGTCAGAGTAGAGGAGCCGATAACTTCGGCCAGACCGGCGAACAGTCGAATGGACACATGCATGATTGATTCACCTCGTAAATACTTAAAGTTTGGACAGCCTATAATGATTACAATATACCATATTGAGCCTGAAAATGTTATGCTAACTCTAGAAGATTATAAGCCTGCCGCTTACACTATAAACGGCTGTACAAGTGGGAGGGAAACGAGCTAATGAAGCCTGGGCCGCAGAGATTAACCATTCTTCACACGAATGATATACATAGCCACTTTGAAATGATGAGTCCCGTGGCGGCAGAGATTTCCGCACTAAAGGCGGCAGCCGGAGAAGAGCCGGTGCTGCTGCTGGATATCGGGGATCATATGGACCGGGCTGCTGTGGAGACCGAAGGAACGATGGGGCAGGCGAACATCGATATTATGAATCTGACCGGATACGATGCGGTGACAATCGGCAATAACGAAGGTCTGACCTTCTCGCAGGAGCAGCTTTCGACATTGTTCAGCGGCATTCACTGTCCTGTGGTCTGCTGCAATTTCCTGGAATCGTCCACCGGAGAGCCGCCGCACTGGATGAAGCGGCATGTTATCCTGGAGCGGGACGGTATCCGGATCGGACTGACCGGAGCTACGGCAGCATTCACCTCCTTTTATGCACTGCTGGGCTGGGATGCGCTTGATCCTGAGGAAGCGCTGCGTGAGCAGTGCCGTCTTCTGGCTCCGCAGGTGGATATTCTGATTATTCTGTCCCATCTGGGCCTGCCTGCGGACCAGCAGCTTGCCGGGAGGCTGGAAGGGGTGCATGCCATTCTTGGCGGGCATACCCACCATATTCTGGAGGAGCCGCAGATGATTAACGGAACGGCTGTCTGCGGCGCCGGCAAATTCGGCCTGTATATCGGCCGGCTGGTCTTTGAGCGGGAGCATGCCGGCGGGTCATTCCGGCTTGTAGCCGGCGGATGTGTGCCTGTGGACAGCACGCTGACTGATGAGCTTATTGCACCGGCGGCGGCAATTCACCTGGAACGGGGCCGGGAGGTGCTGGAGGAGACAGTTGCCATCAGCGACCGCCACCTGCCGCTGAACGTGCAGGGGGAATCACCATTTGGCAATCTGCTCGCCCAGGCTGTGCGCCGGTTCACCGGCAGCTCGTTCTCGCTGGTTAATACCGGGCAGCTGCTCGGGCCCTTGCCTGAAGGTGAGATTACATCCGGAATGCTGCATGCCCTTTGTCCCTCTCCGATTAACACCTGCATAGTTCAGCTTACCGGGCGGGATATCCGCACTGCGCTCACACAGAGTCTGACGGCAGAATTCTGCAATAAGGTAATCTATGGTTACGGGTTCCGCGGAAAAATACTGGGCAGCCTTGCTGTCGATGGATTAAAAATCTTGTACGATCCAAGGGTCATGCCTTATGATAACGGTATTGCGGTTTTTGTCGATGGAGAGCAAATGGAGGATGAGCGGGTCTACAGTGTCGGCACACTGGATATGTTTACATTCCGCACCGGGTATGAGACTATAGCAAATGGAACGGAAGCTGTCTTTCTGCTGCCTTATTTCCTGCGCGATTTGCTGCGGATGGAACTGCAGCGTCCGGGCAGCCTGGAGGAGAGTGAAGCTGTCCGCTGGGAGATGCAGGACACCTGATGCCGTATATCTTTTAGACCTTTGTACCTGCGGAGAGTAGAAACGGATTAGTTATTTCAGCTGCACCAGTTATCATTGAACAGTTCAGGAGGATTCTATGGATACAATTACTGCAATAATTCTGGCAATTGTCGAAGGGATAACCGAATTTATACCGGTTTCTTCTACAGGACACATGATTCTGACCGCGAAGCTGCTAGGCTTCGATGAGCAGGATTCCATTATGAAGACGTACGAGATTGTGATTCAGCTTGGAGCGATTCTGGCCATTGCGGTGGTGTACCGCCAGCGGATTCTCAATCTGCTGGGAATCGGCCGCAGCCGCCGCGGCGGAGGGGTAATGCCGGCCGCACGCCTTAACCTGATCCATGTGCTGCTGGGGATTGTTCCCGCGCTTGCCGTTGCTTTTTTTGCCCGTGATTTCATTAAAGGACTCTTCGGAGCCACTACCGTGCTCTGGGCGCTGGTGGCCGGCGGGATCCTGATGATCATTGCGGAATGGGTTAATAAGCGTAAGATTCGCGTAACCGCACATGAGCTTGATGATCTGTCATACGGTCAGGCGCTGGCCATCGGGCTGTATCAGATAATTTCTGTGCTCTGGCCCGGTTTCTCCCGGTCCGGTTCGACCATTTCCGGGGGGATGCTGAGCGGGGTCAGCTATAAGGCATCAGCGGATTTCTCTTTCCTGATCGCCATTCCGATTATGTGTGCGGCCTCGGGCTACGAGCTGCTGGATTCCTACCGCTATTTCACAAACGAGAATATCTGGGACTTTGCGATTGGATTTGTGATTTCGTTCGTAGTTGCGTATGTGGTTGTGGTGCTGTTCATGAAACTGATCCAAAAGATCAGACCGACCCACTTTGCTATTTACCGCTTTATCCTCGCAGCTGCTTTCTGGCTGTTTATTATGCGTTAAGCTCATCGGCTTGGCATCACCGGGTAAGGAGCCGTCTTAGCTGCAGGCACTTGCCCGGTCGCTCAAGATAACGGTATAGGCACGGCGATTAACCCAAGGACTTCGAAACAGAATAGCAATTTACCGTTAAAGGCAGGAGTGAGCCAAGGTGCGTTTAGTATCCGTGAATCGGCTTCAGGCGGGAATGAAGCTGGGTAAAAAAATTTATAACGATGAAGGACTGGTCCTGCTTGCGGACGGGGTGGAGCTTACGGATGCCCTCATCAAGCGGCTTGCCAGAATTGATATCGGCTACATCTATATAGAGGATTCCATCACGGAGGATATCATCATTCCCGGCATGCTGCAGGATGAGACACGCAATCAGGCGCTGAAGGTGATCCGAAACCAGTTCCAGCAAATGTCCGGCGCTTCAGGGATTACCAAGGGCTTTTATCATCTGGACAAGAAGTTCTCCAAAGTCATGGATTCCATTCTCGACGATATGTCCTCGCAGGAAGACCCGATGATTATGCTGCTGGACATGCACACTGCCGACAATTACCTGTATGTACATTCCCTGAATGTGTGCCTGTACACCCTTGTGCTCGGTATTGCCCATGGGTACAGCAGAGAGGAGCTGCGGGTTATCGGACTGGGCTCGCTGCTGCATGATATAGGCAAGACGCAGATTCCGGTCAAAATTGTCCAGAAACCCGGTATGCTGAGTGACGAAGAATTCCGCCACATGCAGGCACACACGGAAATCGGGTACCGCATTCTTAAGGAAGAGCCCAACATCCCGCTGCTGGCGGCTCACTGTGCGCTGCAGCACCATGAACGGATCGACGGGTCCGGCTATCCGCGCGGTCTAACCGGTCCGCAGATCCATGAGTATGCGAAGTGGCTGGGTGTGGCGGATTCCTATGACGCGATGACCTCTAACCGGATTTACAAAAAGGCCATGCTGCCCCATCAGGCGGTCGAGGCCCTTTATGTCGGCTCCGGGACGCTGTATGAACAGAAGCAGCTGGAGATTTTCAGAGACCGTGTGGCGATCTACCCTCTGGGACTTACCGTCAAGCTAAGTACGGGGGAGAGCGGAGTTGTGGTCAAGATTGATCCTAGTATCCCGCACAGACCTGTTGTACGTGTGCTTAACGGCCCTGAAGGGGAGCCGGTCACCCCTTATGAGCATGATCTCGGCAAAGCCCTTTCTGTAGTCATTGTAGACGTGAGCGACGGGGAAGAGCCTGTAGTGAAAAGTACCTGATAGATGTTGCCCGCAGCGAGGAGAGAATACAGGGATCTGCCAATCCGGCAGAGCTGTATTTTCAGCCTTGCTGTTTTTTTGAAAGAGGTCCAGGAGAAGCTGTTGTAAGCCGATTTGCGGCAGATTGCCGGAAGATGACCAGTTTTTGTGTATATCATGGTATGATATGTCGTAAGTTATTCGTTCTTTTTAATTTAATTTGGGTTAATAATAAGGAATAAGCATTAAAGGAGCATTAATCAATGAGTATATTAGAGCCATCATCATCGTCATTACCCGTTAAAGAGCTGTCGCCGGACTACGATCCCTGGGATCCGATTACCTCCCTCCGCCAGCATGGACGGCATGTGCTGACCAGTGTCGAGATGACGGTTACCAACCTATGCAATATGCGCTGTGAGCACTGCGCAGTCGGAGACAGTCTTACCATGAAAGAAGGGGAGATGCTGCCAATTGCCGCCATGCTGAATCGTCTGGAGGAAGTAGAGCATCTGCAGACGATCAGCATTACAGGCGGGGAGCCTATGTTCCGTGCCGGCACGGTAGAGAACATCATCGTGCCCCTTCTGAAATATGCCCGTGAACGGGGAATCCGCTCACAGATCAATTCCAACCTGACCATGCCGTATTCCCGCTATGAGCAGCTGCTGCCTTACCTGGATGTTATGCATATCTCCTTCAATTATGTAAATGGCGATGATTTCCATGAGGTAGGGTTCGCGAACAGCGGGCATCCGGTTGCCAAGGAAGCGGCATACCGGCTGTATGATACCATGCTGGAGAACTCCCTTCGGCTTAGCAGTGACGGAATGCTGATTTCGGCTGAATCGATGATCAACTACCGGACACATACTAAGCTGCCGGAGATTCATAAGCTGATCGGCCAGATGGGGGCAAGACGGCACGAGGTTCACCCTATGTATGCTTCCAGCTTCGCCTCGAAGCTGCCGGTGCTCTCGCTTCAGGACATGAATAAGGCGATTCACGCGCTGCTTGATACGCGTGATCCTGAGATGTGGATGCTGTTCGGTACGCTGCCGTTCTTCGCCTGCAGCTTCCTTGAGGAAGACCAGAAGCTGCTGCGCAGACTGCGCAGTGAGAAGAATGTAACGCTGCGCAATGATCCCGACGGACGAAACCGCGTGAATGTCAACATGTTCACAGGCGATGTATTCGTTACGGATTTCGCGGACATTTCCGCCTTCGGCAATATCGGCAGCAGCAGGCTGGATGATATTTTCACCGAGTGGCAGATGAAGCATCCGCTGAACCAGAAGGTGAACTGCTTCTGCGACGCCGCCGGCTGCTGCGGTCCGAATCTCCTGGTAGCCGACATGTATTATCCTGAGGTTGATTTCAAAACAAGAAAAGCGATCACTCTGTAGAAATGGGGCGTTATTATAGTGCATACGGAATTCGAAATAGGAAGTTTAGTGCTTAATCTTCTGCTCGTTCTGGTGCTCGTATTATTAAACGGGATCTTCGTTGCGGCGGAGTTCTCACTGGTGAAGGTCAGACAATCACGTCTGACCCAGCTTGTCAGCGAAGGCAACAAAATGGCCGGATATGCACTGAAGGTCAACAAGAAGCTGGATTCGTATCTGTCAGCGACCCAATTCGGGATTACGCTTGCCTCGCTCGGTCTGGGCTGGATCGGGGAGCCGGCAATTTCGGAACTGCTGGTAGAGCCGCTGATGTTCAAGCTTGGGGTTACGGATCATACGCTGATTTCTACCGTCTCCGTTGTTATCGGATTCTCGATTATTACTTTCTTACATATTGTGCTGGGCGAGCTTGCACCGAAGTCCCTGGCAATTCAAAAAACTGAAGGCTCCGCGCTGCTGCTGTCAGCGCCGCTGATGTTCTTCTATAATCTGTTCCTGCCCTTCATCTGGGTGCTGAACGCATCGGCCAATGCATTGCTGCGGCTGGTTGGTGTAGAGCCGGCCAGTGAGGCTGAGGCCGCCCACTCGGAAGAGGAAATCCGCATTCTGATGAATCAGAGCGCGAAGAGCGGGGTCATTGACAAGGACGAGATGAAGCTGATGGATAACATCTTCGAATTCTCCGATCTGCTGGCCCGTGAAGTGATGCTGCCGCGTACGGATATGGATGTGCTGTACAGCAATCTTTCGCTGGAAGAGAATATGCGGATTATTACTGAAACGAAGCATTCGCGGTATCCGGTGGCATTTGAAGACAAGGACCGGATTATCGGCTTCATCCATATTACCGATCTGCTGTTTGCGCCGCTGGAGCAGCAGAATGACCTGGCTTCGCTGGTCCGGCCGATTCTGAATGTGCCGGAATCTATGGAGATCAGCCATGCCCTGCGGCTGATGCAGAAGAACAAGGCCCAGCTGACGCTGGTCGTGGATGAATACGGCGGAACGGCGGGGCTGCTGACCGCAGAGGAGATTCTGGAAGAGATCGTCGGCGATCTGCATGACGAATTCGAGGATGAGCGTCCGAGCGTCGAGCGTAACGGTGAATATATCTCGGTTGAAGGCCGCATGCTGATTGAGGATGTCAATGATCTTACAGGTGTAATCATTGAAGATGAGGAAGTCGATTCCATCGGCGGCTGGCTGTTCAAGGAGCTGGAGGGCAATCCGTCCAAGGGCAAGAAGGTTATCGTCGGTGACGTAACCTTTGAAGTCGAGGAATCGACCCGGCTGCGGATTACCCGGATTAATATTCACCGGGAGACTCCGCCGGAGACGGAAACGGATCCTGAAGCTGCCGGAGAAGAGCAAGAATAAGATACTATCGGCGCTGCTGCATTAAGGCGGCAGCCTGTGACTAACCTCTGTCCATGAAGAGTATTGCTCTTCGCGGACAGAGGTTTTTTTGGCGTACACGTTCTGGACTCCCCCGGGAGAGTCATAAATTAATTACGAAGGCAATCAGGAACTATGAGGAGGCTGCGAATATTGAACTCCCAGGAACGTGTATGGACACCGTACAGAGGGCCGTTTGATCCTTGCCCGCCGGTGCCGTTCAAGACGTATGTTGTGCCGCCGAACCAGTTTATTACGTTTCAACCCCCGAATCTGCCGCAGTTCACTCTGCCGGAGGCTTTGAAGCACGGAACCTTATGGCCGTCGCTGTTCAGCCCCTACGAATCCAAATGCAAGGGAGGGAAGTAATTCTATGGAAGCTAATCCATGTGAACCCCGCTATTATGAGATGCTGGAGCAGCTGCAGGTCCTTGATTTTGCACTGGTTGAGCTGAATCTCTATCTGGACACCCATCCGGAGGATTTGAAGGCGATTGAGCAGTTCAACCAGCTGACTTTCGAGCGGACAAAGCTGGCCGGCCAGTTCCAGGAGCTGTATGGGCCCTTGCAGAATTTCGGCCGGGCGTACTCCAAATGCCCGTGGGAATGGAGCCAGAGCCCGTGGCCGTGGCAGGTCTAGAAGGAACAGGCGCGAGAATGAACCAAGCTTAAGGAGGGGGAAGAGGCTGAATGTGGATTTATGAGAAGAAACTGCAGTACCCGGTGCGTGTCGGAAAATGTGATGTGCGGATGGCACGTTATCTGATGGAGCAATATGGCGGCGCGGATGGGGAGCTGGCGGCAGCGCTGCGTTATATGAATCAGCGGTATAGCATTCCAGATAAAGTAATCGGTGTACTTACAGATATTTCTACTGAGGAGTTCGCACACCTCGAAATGATTGCCACCATGATTTACAAGCTGACAAAGGATGCTTCGGTGCAGGAGCTGGAGGCGGCCGGGCTGGGTCCCAACTATGCACAGCGGGATCATGCCTTATTCTATAACAATTCGGCTGGTGTACCGTTCACAGCTGCCTATATTGCGGCGAAGGGAGATCCCATAGCTGACCTGTACGAGGACATCGCTGCTGAAGAGAAGGCCAGGGCTACATACCAGTGGCTGATTGATATGACCGATGATGTCGATCTGCAGGACAGCCTGAAGTTCCTGCGCGAGCGGGAGATTATCCATGCGATCCGCTTCAAGGAATCCGTGCAGATTCTGATAGAGGAGAAGGATAAGAAGCGGGTGTTCTGAGTAGGGTGGATACATGAAGCGAATATCCAGATGGATAAAAAAAGCCCAGATGAAAAAAATCTGCGGCTCTTTTTCTGGTAACAATTTATTACAGCTTTTATCATAGTCCCAGACCGTTCATTACGTAGGAACGAACAGTATCTACAAGTAGAACGGTTCGATCTTTTTCCCCGCTCATAAACCAATAATGCGCAGCACTATAGATCGCTGAACCTGTCATAGCCGAAATGACCCTGGTATGCTGGCGGTCTGCCATACAATGAGTTTCCCCATTTAATAGTATGCGTTCAATCATTTCCTGGAGCATCTTTTTTATCTGTTCATGAACAAGCGTATCAATAGATTTTGAGTCCATTCTGCAGACCTGATAAAAATCTACAATGAAGTTGTGCGTCAGCAAGATCAGCTGGCCGCATATTTCATTCGTAAACTCCTGCGCATATAATACTTGTTCGGGAATCATCTCTTGAAAAGCCTGTTCCGTAATTTTTTCCAGCAAGGCGTATTTATCTTCATAATGGGCATAAAAGGTGGCACGGTTAATGGTAGCTCTCTGTGCTATATCTTTAATGGTAATTGCATCAAATTCTTTATGTCGCAACAAATCTCTGAATGCTTCTCTTATTAACTGCCGTGTGCGCAAAACTCTTGGATCTTCCGAGTTTGCCATATGAAAAACCTCTCTTTATAAACATCAGATATCTAAATGTGTTGTTTATGCAACTATTTGCTTATTTTGCGGATTGAAATCGTAATAGTACCGTACTATTATCATATCAGACAGGTGTTGCTTAAACAAACCATGATAGTTAGCTGAAAGGAAGGATCGTATTGAGCATCAAACAAATTAAAATTTTGATCGTTGGGGCCGGTGTGATTGGGAGTTTATACGCACTCCGATTTGCGCAGTCAGGACTGGATGTCACATTGCTGGCCCGGGGAAAGAGGCTGGATTTTCTTAAAGAGTACGGACTGCTTTACAATGATAATGGGACGATACAGCAAATCTCTATCAAGACAATAGATAAGCTAGTGAGCGACGACATCTACGATTTTATCTTTGTTCCTGTGCGCTATGATCAGGCAGAATCTGCCTTGTCTGCAATCAAGAATAATCAGAGTGAAACAATAATTACCTTGACCAACACGGTGGGATATGACCGCTGGCTTGAAATCGTGGGTGAACGGTTACTTCCAGGATTTCCGGGTGCAGGTGGTGACATCAAAGACGGTGTTCTATATGCACAATTCGGGTCCAATACTTTTTTTGGTGAAATCAATGGACAAATGACCGAAAGAGTGAAAAGGCTTGCCCAAATATTTGAAATAGCAGATTTGCCTTATAACATTCAAAAAGATATTCAAGCATTTCATGTTTCGCATGCTGCACTCGCTGCAGTCAACAAGTATTTCTATACGAAAGACGGAATGGTGGATGTAGAGACAGCAAGAAGTGAAGGCATACTAAGCAAGGTCGCCGCAGATATTAAACAAAATATTCGCCTGGTAGAGCAAGCCGGCATTCCGGTAATCCCGTCCGAAACAAAGTCAATGGGGGATTTGCCTGAACAAGATATTATATCCCAATACCGCCGGATGCTGATCGATAATTTCATCATTGATGTTAAGCTTGGAAATCAGGCAGTCAGCAGAAAAGCTGAAATTCTATTATTGGATGCGGATTTTCATGGAAAATTATCTGTCCGACATTAACATCGTCTACGATCAGATGCCATTTCGGCTTTCGGAGTTAAGACTGATAACTTCAATGCGCAGAAGAATTCGCGCACCTCGAAATGATTGCTACGATGATCTACAAGCTGACGAAGGACGCTTCGGTGGAGGAGTTGGAGGCGGCCGGACTAGGCCCGAACTATGCACAGCGTGATTATGCGCTGTTCTATAACAATTCGGCTGGAGTACCGTTCACAGCTGCCTATATTGCGGCGAAGGGAGATCCCATCGCTGACCTGTATGAAGACATCGCTGCTGAAGAGAAGGCACGGGCTACATACCAGTGCCTGATTAATATGATCGATGACGTGGATATGCAGGACAGTCTGAAATTCCTGCGTGAGCGGTAAATTATTCATGCGATCCGTTTTAAGGAATCCGTGCAGATCCTGATTGAGGAGAAGGATAAGAAGCGGGTGTTCTAAGGAGGATAGCTGACACCGGAGTGAGCAGATATGCTTGGAAAAACAGCCCCCGCCGCATGTGTGCTACACAGGCTGACGGGTTTTTTTTGCATAATAAATTATTCAATATAGCCTTTCATGGCCTGATACATATTGCCTGCATATTCGTCGATCTTATCGCGCGACATGCGCAGCCGCTCCACTGAGGTGCCATAGCCGATTTCCGGCAGTCCCTGCTCCAGTCCCTGGAAAATTCCATCCGCGAAGGCATCCAGAGGTTCACCGTGCACATGCAGTCCGGTTCCGCCGAGATCTGTATTCACAGCAGGAGGAGCAATCTCGATTACCTCCACAGAGGTGGAAGAAAGCTGCAGCCTCAGGCTCATGGTGAAGGAATGCAGCGCAGCCTTGGTCGCTGAATAGATCGGGCCGATGGCAAACGGGGTGAAAGCCAATCCAGAGGTGACATTCAGGATAGCCGCTGCTTCTTTAGCTGCGAATAATGGAGCAAACAGCATAGACAAATGCAGCGGTGCTTCCAGGTTGGTAGCAATTTCTTTGCTGAAGGACTCCCAGTTCCTCGCATCTGTCTTTAATACATTGAAGCGCTGCTGGGTTCCGGCATTGTTCACGAGCACATTGATATCCAGATAATTAGCAGTTACCCAGTCATACAGGGCAGTCCGTTCGGATTCAAGGTTCAAATCACTTACACGGGTAATCAGGCCGGGGATAGTAACTTTCGCTTCCTGCAGCACATGCTCACGCCGTCCGGTAACGATTACTGTATTTCCGAGATTTACGAACCGCTTGGCAAAAGCGAGACCAATTCCGGTGCCTCCGCCGGTAATGAGGATTGTATTTCCTGATAGCTTCATAGCTGTCCCTCTTTTCTGTTATTTTGATAAATAATTAGTGTAACGGGCAATTTTCTTGTCGATCCCCTGCAGGGATTCGGTCATAAGCGCAATTTCTGCCAGTACAGCCTGCTTGTGATTCTGAAACATTTCCAGCCGGAGCTGTGTGGTATGCTCTCCTTCAAGCATCCAGTCTACATACTGTCTGATGCTGCTTATGGGCATGTGGGTATTTTTCAGGTAAATAATAATTCTGAGAAAAGCTATACGGTCTTCTGAAAATATCCGTCTCCCCGCTTCATCACGCTCCAGCTGCGGCAGTAATCCCTTCTTCTCATAATAGCGGATCGTGGACTCTGGTATATCTAATTTTGCTGCTGCTTCGCTGATGGAATAATAGTTCACCCGGAGGCCTCCTAACCGGTTGTTATCTTGCCGACAGGAATAGGATACGACTTAAACCATGGTTTAAGTCAACTACTATATTTGGCTGCGGCTGAGTTATCCTTTTGAGATGAATTCCCATATTTGCTATAGTTAGAGAATGCGTGTGAAACCGCAAAGAGCGATTCAATAATGGGAGGAAGACGAATGACAATGGCTAAAGCGGACTTAGCTGCATTTAAGTGGCTGAATGAAGGGGAAATCCGGTTTGAAGAAGGCGCAATCATAATGGAGGCAACCGCTAAAAGTGATTTTTTCTGTAATAATGGAGCCATAGCGGAAGAAGGGCTGACCCCTGAGAATTTAACCAATGCCCCGTTCTTCTACACAGAAATCGCCGGCGATTTCGTGCTCAGGGTGAAGGTCAGCCATGACTTCCGGGATACCTACGATTCAGCTTCTATTATGGTCATGCAGGATCTGTCGGTCTGGGCCAAAGCCTGCTTTGAGCTGACCGATTTTGACACCCATGCAGTGGTCAGTGTGGTTACGAACCAGACATCTGATGATGCCAACGGCTGCAATATCGGCGGGAATGAGGTATGGCTGCAGGCTGCCAGATCCGGTAATGCCTTCGCCTTCCATTATTCGACAGATGGGGTGAGATTCGATATGATGCGCTTCTTCAGCCTGCCGGTGGAGGAGACAATCAAGGTAGGGTTGCTGGCCCAGGCTCCAACAGGCGAAGGCGGAGAGAGAATATACAGCAACTTTACACTGGAGCACCGGACGGTCAAAAATATAAGAACGGGCGAATAAGCCGGAAGGCAGGTGCAGGTGAGTTCAGCTTGCGTCCTTTGCTTTGGCCTGTCTCGGCCAGATGAAATAGGTAAGGGTGATGAGCAGATCAATACCGACCACGACCGACCATATGGACAGTATGCCGGACAGTGCTGCTGTACGGGCAGTATCGTCAATCCAGACTATAAGTCCATACAGAATTGCTGCTCCGAGCGCGAAAGAGAGCAGGTGCCTGATCCAGCCGGTAAAATAATGCCGGGCATGCTCCATACCGTACCGTTTGACCGGCTTCGTACCTTGTTTGGTGATATAATACCGGAAGCGTTCGTCTGCCCAGGCGATCATGCTTTTGCCGAATACGATTGATACTGAAATATACACAGCTGCCAGCGCATGTGCCGTCGTGGTGGTAGCGCCCTGTGCCAGATCAACTCCGGAGATGACCAGCAGAATAATGTCCAGCACCGGAGTCAGTGCGAGGAAGATCAGGCCAAGCAGGTTACGTCTGAAGACATAACGTGCTGTAAACCCGGCAAGAATAACTACCCAGAACAATACCTCGCAGGTGACAATTGCCCATGCAACCCAATTCATAATGCACCTCTCAGAAGAAGAATATGTTAATGTTAGGAAGTATACCAGCGATGTTTAAATAATACAATTGTATTATTTAAATTTACGCGAGTGCTGAACAGCCGTCTGAAGCCGGTCTGCCGCAGAAGCTGCCCGTATTCATTTGCTATATTGCCAGAGTTATGTTATAAAAAGTAGAGTATATTTTCGGATTGTTACTGTTCAATCAGGCAAAACCGCTACCTTGAGAAAGGTGTGGTTTTGCCTTTTTTTGTTATACTGCAGTAATATCCGGAACCCAAAATAAAACAGAGAGTTGGAACATATCATGCAAACAACATTCAGAATTATCGACGAAGACGGAATTCACGCGCGCCCGGCCACAGCGCTGGTTAATACAGCTACTAAATTCAAGGACACTGAAGCCTTCGCTGAAGCTAAAGGCAAGAAAGTGACGTTGAAATCGATCCTGGGTGTACTGTCCCTGGGTCTTGAAGCCGGCGACACGCTGACCCTGATCACGGAAGGCGGCCAGGAAGCTGAAGCGCTTCTCGCCCTGCAGGATGTAATGATTAAAGAAGGACTGGGCGAGCTGCATGAATAAGATTTCAGGAATCGCGGCTTCCGCAGGTATTGCTGTTGCTAAAGCGTTTATCCTGAAGCACCCGGACTATACGATTACCAAGTCTTCCATAAGTGATGTGGAGCTTGAGGTGGTGAAGCTGGAGAGTGCCCTGGAAATCTCTAAGGGCGAGCTGAAGCGGATCAAGGAGCGTACGCTGGCTGAGCTGGGGGAGAAGAAGGCGGAGATTTTCGAATCCCATCTGCTGATTCTGGAAGATCCTGAGCTGATCAGTCCGGTGCTGGACAAAATCCGTGAAGAGGCTGTCAATGCCGACTACGCTCTTCAGGAAGTGGCAACGCAGTTTATCGAAATGTTCGAGAATATGAAAAGCAGCTATCTGCAGGAACGTGCTGCCGACATGCGGGATGTGACCAAACGTGTACTGAACCATCTGCTGGGGATTTCGTATGTCAGCCCGGCTGAAATCAGCGAAGAGGTTATCGTTATTGCAGAGGATCTGACGCCTTCGGATACCGCGCAGCTGAACCGTAAATATGTTAAGGGCTTCACGACCAATATTGGCGGACGCACCTCGCATTCGGCTATTATGGCCCGTTCCCTGGAGATTCCAGCCGTAGTAGGTACCAAGAAGGTGATGTCCGAAGTGAAAGCCGGAGATCTGGTTATAGTAGACGGACTGAGCGGAGATGTGCTGGTTAACCCAAGCGAAGCTGAGGTAGCCCTCTATGTTGCCAAGCAGAAGGAGTACGATCTGCAGATTGCTGAGTGGAAAAAGCTCCGCGAAGAGCCGACGGTTTCTGCGGACGGCAAGCATGTCGAGCTGGCTGCCAATATCGGTACGCCGAATGATGTGGCCGGTGTCATTGAGAACGGCGGTGAAGGCGTTGGCCTCTACCGTACAGAGTTCCTCTATATGGGCCGTGATAAGCTGCCGTCCGAGGAAGTACAGTACAACGCCTACCGGACCGTGCTGGAGAATATGCAGGGCAAGCCGGTTGTTGTCCGGACACTGGATATCGGCGGCGACAAGGAGCTGCCTTATCTGGAGCTGCCTAAGGAGATGAATCCGTTCCTCGGCTTCCGGGCGATCCGTCTCTGCCTGGACCGTCAGGATATCTTCCGTACACAGCTGCGCGCCTTGCTGCGTGCAAGTGTTCACGGTGATCTGCGCATCATGTTCCCGATGATTGCTACGCTGGGCGAATTCCGCGCTGCACGCGGGCTGCTGCTGGAAGAGAAGGCCAAGCTGCGCGAAGAGGGCAAGGAGGTATCGGAGCAGATTCAGCTGGGCATTATGGTTGAGATTCCGTCTACTGCTGTACTGGCCGACCAGTTCGCGAAGGAAGTCGATTTCTTCAGCATCGGGACCAATGATCTGATTCAATATACAATGGCTGCGGACCGGATGAATGAGCAGGTATCGTACCTGTATCAGCCATATAACCCGGCCATTCTCCGTCTGATCAAGAATGTCATTGATGCGGCGCATGCCGAAGGCAAATGGGCCGGCATGTGCGGTGAAATGGCCGGGGATCCGGTCGCTATTCCTCTGCTGCTGGGTCTTGGCCTTGATGAATTCAGCATGAGTGCCACCTCCATTCTGCCGGCGCGCAGCCAGCTTGCCAAGCTGTCTGCTGGCGATATGAAGGAGCTGGCAGCCCAGGCGCTGCAGCTTGGAACAGCTGAGGAAGTCGCTGCCCTGGTACAGGCAATTAACTAACTCTTTAGGGTTTGTGTATTATCCGTTTTTGTCATTTTCTTATCCACTTTTCCGCATTACTGTTGCCGGCATTCAGGTTATTGAATGCCGGCTTTTTTACAAGGAAATTCATGTTTCAGATAAGAATGTCCAGAGAACTTCTTCCTGAACGGCCGAAATTCATTCTAATATATTCACCAGAAGGCCAATCTCATCTGTCAGGTTCAAATACAATCCCAAGCTGACGCTTACGGACGCCACAGCCTTTATTCGCTCAAAAAAGGTCATTGGGGCGGGCTTACGGACACGACAGCCCTTATCCGCCGCTTATCATGGGCAAACTCCACTTTTCCGGTGAAATAACGGCGCTGATGTCCGTTAAGACCTGCACTTAGACGATTTTCCAATATTTAACGTCCCTCATGTCCGTAACGCTAAGCTAGTCATTTGAACAACCGTTGCCTAGCTGGCTACTTTTCTTAACGGAGGATCCATTCAACCCATTTACCTGCACGGCAGCTCATTGTACATCTGTGAAATCATTGATTTACACTGTGGTTTGCGCATGATAGAATAATCAATAATTACATCATTTCTGATAAGGCAATGATATATATCACGCGAATTTGAGCTTTTCAATAACCGGGTGTCCTCTAAGCCGCAGTTTGCTGAGGGCGCCTTTTTTCTTAGATATTCTCCGGAATCCCGATACTTTATTCTAAGTGTAATCCGCTGGCAGGGAAGTGTACTGGAGGGAAACGATGATCAGAGCAGTAATAATTGATGATGAGAAGCCGGCACTGGATGTCTTGAACCATTTGCTGCACAAGGATGGACGGGTAGAGGTCGTGGGTATATTCCGCAAGCCGCTGGAAGCACTGGAGCAGATCTCGGTGCTGCAGCCGGACCTCGTGTTCCTGGATATGGAAATGCCGCAGATGAGTGGTGTGGAGCTGAGCGGGCTGCTGCTGGAGAGCTTAAGGGAGCTTGAGGTCATCTTTGTGACTGCGCATGATATTTATGCTGTCGAAGCCTTCCGGCTTGAAGCCCTGGATTATTTGCTGAAGCCGCTGACTCCGGCGCTGCTGGACCGGGCGATTACCCGCTACCAGAAGCAGCGGCGGCTATCCGGGGAGCGCGTAACGCCGCTTAAAGAGACGCGGATTGTCAGCTTCGGCGGGTTCAGTGTGCTTGGTCCAGGCGGCCATGAGGATACGGTAAAGTGGCGGACCCATAAATCCAAGGAGCTGATGTCTTTCCTGTTCCTGAAAGGGACAGCCCCTGTGCCCAAAGGCCAAATTATGCAGGCACTGTGGCCGGACAGCAGTGACGAGCAGGCCCACTCCAATCTGCATACGACACTTTACAAAATGAAGACGGCGCTTAAAGCGGCGGGTGTGCTTGTTGAGATTTATTTCAAGGGCGGAAGCTACCGGATGGACATCGCCGGTGCCGCAGGAGATCTCTGGGAATTTGAAAGCTTTGCCCGGGAGAATCTTCCGGTGACGGTACACACATTATCCAGGTACATCTATCATCTTGAGTTGTATCAGGGGGATTTATTTGCGGATGAGGATTATTTGTGGAGCGTCTCCAAGCGGGCAGAAATGCTCGGATTCTATACCATGCTGTCGAAGAAGCTGTGCAGTTATTATATTGAGGACGGCAGGCTCGCGGAAGCGATACAGCGGATTACTCTGCTGCTGCTTAAATCTCCGCTCGACGAAGAGGCCCATGAACTGCTGATGGGGATCTATTTCCGGCAAAAGGACCGGATCAGCCTGATCCGCCACTATCACGCGATGAAAGAGCTGCTGAGCCATGAGCTGGGGCTGGAACCCAGGGAATCAGTCAGACAAATATATAATGAGATGCTGTACGGGCGCTGACTCCGGATTATGCTTCATACCTATTTCCGTTCTTTCAATTATTTACAAACTGGTCTAGAATGAACAAGTGTATGGAGCAACCGGTCAATCGGGGCCGGATCAGAGAGGAGCAGGAGAATAATGAAATACCGCAGACTCGGGGGAACCGGTCTTAAGGTCAGTGAGATCAGTCTTGGCAGCTGGCTGACTTACGGAGGTTATGTAGAACAGGAGAATGCAGTTAAGGCGATTGAAACCGCTTACTCCCTGGGTATCAATTTTTTTGATACGGCCAATGTCTATGAAAAAGGTGCAGCAGAGAAGCTGCTGGGCGCTGCACTCTCCAGCTATCCGCGTGAATCCTATGTGCTGGCTACCAAGGTATACGGCGTAATGGGCGAAGGCCCCAATGACCGCGGATTATCCCGCAAGCATATTACTGAACAATGCCATGCCAGCCTGAAGCGGCTTGGAGCTGAGTATGTGGATTTGCTGTATTGCCACCGTTATGATCCGGAGACTCCGGTTGAAGAGACACTGCGGGCGCTGGATGATCTGGTCCGCCAGGGCAAGGTGCTCTATGTAGGTGTCAGTGAATGGACCGCAGCACAGATGGCTGAAGCTCTTGCGGTGGCAGACCGTTATCTGCTGGACCGGATCGTGGTTAACCAGCCGATCTACAATATGTTCGAGCGTTATATCGAGAAAGAGATTATTCCGCTTGGCCTGCGCAAAGGGATCGGACAAGTTGTCTTCTCGCCGCTGGCGCAGGGGCTGCTGACCGGGAAATACAGCTCAATCTCCGATATTCCGGAGGACAGCCGGGCAACCAGACTGGACTGGATGCGTAAGGGAATTACGGAGGAGAAGATTGCCAAGGTGCAGGAGCTGAGCGGTATTGCTGCCGAGCTAGGCCTCTCCGTCGGCAATCTTGCGCTGGCCTGGATTCTGCGCCAGCCTAATGTAGCCAGTGCACTGGTCGGTGCCAGCAAGCCGGAGCAGGTGACGGAGAATGTGAAGGCATCCGGAATTGAGCTAACGGAGGATGTACTGGCCCGGATCGAAGAAATCATCGGTTAAGAGAGGGAGGAAGCAGATGAAGGTTCTATTTATCGGAGGCACGGGACTGATCAGCCAGGCGGTATCCCGGCTGGCAGTGGAGCAGGGCATAGAGCTGTATTTGTTCAACCGCGGGGAGCGGAGCAGCTTCGCACCGAAAGGGGCGCAGCTGATTAACGGTGATATCCGTGATCAGGCCAAGGCGGCGGAAGCGCTGAAGGGCTACGAATTCGATGTTGTGGTGAACTGGATTGCCTTCACCCCGGAGCATGTGCAGACCGATATTGAATTGTTCTCAGGCAAGACACGGCAATATATCTATATCAGCTCGGCGTCTGCCTATCAGAAGCCGCAGCGGAATTATCTCATTACCGAGGAAACGCCGCTGGAGAATCCGTACTGGCAGTATTCGCGGGATAAGATTGCCTGTGAGCAGCTGCTGCTGGAGGCTTGGCGGACCAGCGGCTTCCCGGTAACTATTGTCCGCCCTTCCCACACGTATGGGGATACGGCTATTCCGGCAGCGCTGACCAGCTGGAGCCATCCCTGGTCACTGGTGGAGCGGATCCGCAAGGGCCAGCCGCTGGTCATTCACGGCGACGGCACCTCACTGTGGACGCTGACGCATAATACCGATTTTGCCAAAGGATTCGTTGGTTTGCTGGGACATCCGGAGACGATCGGGGAAGCTGTTCATATTACCTCTGATGAGGTGTTGAGCTGGAACCAGATCTATGCCGCCATCGGGGCGGCAGCGGGCAGAGAGCCGAAGGTGGTGCATATCTCCACCGACTTCATTGCAGCCAACACACCGCCGGGGGCGGCGGACGGGCTGATTGGCGATCAGGCGGTCAGCAGCGTGTTCGACAACAGCAAATTGAAACGGCTTGTACCCGGTTTCGAAGCAACTGTGTCTTTCGCCGAAGGTGTGAAACGTTCCGTTGCCTGGTTCGAACAGCAGCCCGGACTTTGCACAACCGATCAGGAATGGTCCAGAATGCTGGACGGGCTGATCAGCAAGCACGGGGTTGATCCGAAGCTGCTCTCTTATTATGTATAACTAACAGCAGCAAACAAGGCTGCGCTCTCCTTCACAGGACGGCGCAGCCTTGTTTGCTTGTTAATAAAGCATGAAATGGGGATTCGTGAATATACTCTCACTACCGAAATCCCCTAAAAGGAGTCCTGGCCATGCCGACACATCCTTATGTTTCCCGTTTCTTCGTGAATGCCGATGCCCGCCGAGAGAAGCTGATTTATGATTTGCCGGAATCCTGGTGGAGCCGTCCCTACGAATATGAATGGTGCACGAACTTCATATCCCCGCATGATGTGGTGCTGGATGCCGCCTGCGGAATTTCCCATCCGCTTAAATTCTACCTTGCCGGCTATAGTGCGGAGGTCTATGCCTGTGATCTGGATGCCCGGATTCTGTCCCGGGAAGCGATTATCCGGGATATTGCCGATGATATCGGAGTTCCTGCAGCCCAGCAGGTACAGGCAAGACGGATGGACAGATTGCATCTTGCCCAGGCCAATCTGACCGCGCTGCCTTATGAGGACGAGAGCTTTGACACGATTTTTTGCATCTCAGTGCTGGAGCATCTGTCCCTGCAGGATTCAGTGCTGGCCGTGCGGGAGTTCCACCGGACGCTTAACGGGGAGGGCCTGCTCGTACTGACTTTTGATTATCCTACTGTAAACCTGATGCGGATGAATGAAATTCTCCTGCAGGCCGGCTTCCAGTACTGGGGCGAGACAGACTTCAATCTTCCGGAAGATGCTGTGCACACCGGACAGTGGGGCGGGCTGAACTGCTTCCGGGCAGTGCTGAAGAAAACGCAAGGCTAGCAGTGCGCTCAAATATATTTGGTTGTACTCTCCCTGTATAGTAGAATAACATCATAAGCATTCATTAACCTACCGGTAAAAGGAGCCGAGAATTTGCGCCGATACGCAATTATACTTATGTTACTGCTGCTGCTGATCCCGGCCGAAGGCGTGAGCAGCAAAAGTGCCCTGCCGCCGGACAAGATTAACCTTGTGTTCGCGGGCGACATCCTGCTGGACGGCTTCGTCGGTGAGCAGATTGACAGATACGGGGTGAACTTCCCGTTTGTGAAGGTGGCGCCCGTACTACAGCAGGCCGATCTGGCCTTCGCGAACCTGGAGACCCCAGTCTCGGTACGCGGAGAAGCCGCTGACAAGACCTTTGTCTTCCGCTCAAAGCCGGCAGCGCTCCAAGGCTTAACCTATGCCGGGATTGACGGAGTGTCCCTGGCCAATAATCATATTCTGGACTATGGACAAACAGCGATGCTGGACACACTGATTCATCTGGACAAAGCCAAGATCGGGCATACCGGCGCCGGAAAGAACATCGAAGAGGCATTCAAGCCGTTTACCCGGACAGTCAAAGGCAAGACCATTGCCATGCTGGGCGTCAGCCGTGTGCTCTCCGGCCCTTCCTGGTATGCCGGCAAGAACAGCCCGGGGGCAGCCTCGGCTTATACGCCTGATCCGCTATTGAGTGCGATCCGGAAGTCTGCGGAGAAGAATGATTATACTATTGTGTATATCCACTGGAACCAGGAGTTCAAGGACTATCCTGAGAACTATGCCCGGACACTCGCGAAGCAGATGATCGACAGCGGGGCGGATATCATTCTCGGAGCGCACAGCCATTGTCTCATGGGCATCGAATACTATAAGCATAAGCCGATCTATTATTCGCTGGGCAACTTTGTATTCAACCGCTCTACCCGCGGCGGCGACAAAACACTGCATTCCATGCTTGTTCATTTCACCATCAGCGGCTCAGAGCTGACAAGCAAAATAACGCCGGTCAAAATTATGGGCGGACAGCCGAATTTCATGAATGAGGCCTACAACAAAGAAACTTATAAGCTGATGAATCAGCTCTCGTTCAATGCCAAAATCGCAGCGGATGGTGCGGTCAGCGAGCAGCTGTAGAAGCGGTCAGTAAAATACAGGGATACTCAGACAGCAGCCCGGGGATGATGATTACAATCTCCCGGGCTGTTTGGCATGGAACGGGCAATCTAATCTTCATTTTGTACTACTCATTAGTTTCATTGTACTAACAGCACCATGCTGAACTGCTCTACAATATGAAATATCAGACAAGCCAGGAGGTATCCGCAGAAGTGAGAACAGGAACGCTTAGAAGCAAGGTGAAATTTGACCGGGATTGGAGCTTTTATCAAGGGGATATCGCGATTCCCTATGCGGTCAAGGGTGGAATGACAGGCGGTATTACCGATGCAGGCGCTCTCCGCGAGGGGGAATGGCTGGATATCGCTTTTAACGATAAAGGGATGAGTGAACAGCAGCTGGACTGGACTTCTGTCAGTCTGCCGCATGACTGGTGTGTCGGCCAGCAGTACGTTCAGGATGGAATGCTGGGTGCAAGGGATGGCAGCCACGGCTACTTGCCGGGCGGCACAGGCTTTTACCGTAAAATCTTTGAGCTGCCTTCGGAAGCTGCCGGAAGCAAGTGGACGCTCCGCTTCGACGGCGTATCCGGCACCAGCACCGTCTGGGTCAACGGGCATCTGATCGGAAATCATCACGGGGGGTATATCGGGTTCAGCTATGAGCTGTCGGATGTGCTCCGTTATGGGGATGAAGGCCGGAATGTCGTTCTCGTCAAGGTCGATGCGACAGAATGCGAGGGCTGGTGGTATGAGGGCTGCGGCATTTACCGCCATGTCTGGCTCGAGAATACGGATAGGCTGCATGTAGCCGAATACGGCACTTATGTTACGACGCCTGAAGTGTCCAGGGAAGAAGCAGTGGTCAGCATCCGTACACGGATCCGCAATGGCTACACGGAGGATCTTCCGGTCATGCTGCGTACGGTGATCTATGATGCTGCGGGGGAACAGGTTACCGAACATTCGGCAGAGGCAAATGCCGGCTGGTATGCCGAGACGGAGCTAACGCAGAGCTTCAATGTACAGCGGCCGCAGCTCTGGGGACCCGAATCGCCTTATCTGTATAAGGCAGAGTCGATCGTAAGCCGTGAGGGCACCGAGCTGGACCGCTATGAGACGGTATTCGGCATCCGCAGCCTCCGCTTTGATCCGGAGGAAGGCTTCTTCCTGAATGAAGAACCGCTGCTGATCAAAGGCACCTGCAATCATCAGGATTTCGCCGGAGTCGGTGTAGCGCTTCCGGACAGCCTGATTGAGTATAAGCTTAGACTGCTGCAGGAGATGGGCTCAAATGCCTACCGCAGCGCGCATCATCCGCCGACCCCGGAGCTGCTGGATATCTGCGACCGGATCGGCATGCTGGTGATGGATGAGAACCGCAAGCTGGACAGCAGCCCGGACGGGCTGAGCCAGCTTACCCGGCTGCTGTACCGGGACCGCAATCACCCCAGCGTGATCATCTGGAATCTGGAGAATGAAGAGGTGCTTGAGGGTACGGTGACCGGGGCACGGATTCTGAAGACACTCGCGGATACGGCGCGCCGTATCGATCCGACACGCCCTACCTCTGCAGCGATGAACCACGGCTGGAACGAGAACGGCTACAATGATGCAGTAGATATCACAGGTTATAATTACGGGCACCGGGAAGACCGCAATATCGATATTGATGATCATAAGCGTTATCCGGACCGGCTGATGATCGGCAGTGAATGTGCAAGTTATACGGCAACCCGGGGGATCTATGAGGATGATGCAGTCAAGGGCTACTGCTCGGAATACGGCACGAATATTCCTTCTTGGGGCTGTACCCCGCAGCAGGCGTGGAGTGATCTGGTGCAGCACCGGTTCCTGACCGGCGTCTTCATGTGGACAGGCTTCGATTACCGCGGGGAGCCGACCCCTTATCTGTGGCCTTGTATTAACTCGCATTTCGGGCTGATGGACACCTGCGGATTCCCTAAAGACAGCTATTATTATATGCAGGCCGCATGGAAGGCTGAGCCAATGGTTCACCTGCTGCCGCACTGGAATTGGCCGGGGATGGAAGGCAAGCCGGTTGAGGTGCGTGTATTCGCGAATACGGAGACAGTGGAGCTGAGCCTTAACGGAAAAAGCCTTGGTGAGCAGCCTGTAGACCGGAACGGTTATTTATCGTGGCGGGTGATCTATGAGCCCGGCGAGCTGCGGGCGACCGGAATCACCGGCGGCAGCCCGGTTGCAGAGAAGGCGGTGGCCACCGCAGGCCAGCCGTACCGCATCGCCTTGTTCCCGGACCGCCTTGAAGGCAAGGGGGACGGCTGTGATACGATCCCTGTCCGCGTGGCCATTCTGGACAGGCGGGGTTATATTGTGCCTATGGCCGACAATGAAATTACCTTTGAAGTTACTGGTGCGGGAACGCTGCTCGGCCTGGGCAACGGCAACCCGAGCAGCCATGAACCGGATAAAGGAACAGTGCGGCGGGCCTTTAACGGCTGGTGTCTGGCCCTGGTTCAGACTTCGGCAGGGGCAGGCTCCATTCAGCTCAGGGCTGTATCCGCGGGGCTGGCGGCAGCAGAAATTGTGCTGCAGGCGGTACCGGAATAATTACAGCCGCCCGGGAGATCCCTGCGTCTCGGCTATTTATTTTCGGCTTGCGGAACGATAATATAAACATAACGAATTCCGTGCAGAGGATGTTCCGCGATGATGCCTAAGCTGAAGAAGTACATGCCGTTCACCTATAAAATGATGATTCCTTATCTGCTCCTGGTGCTCCTGACCGATGTGTTCATCGGGTATATCTCGTATTCCATGCTGACCGATTCCCGGACAGAGATGGCCGAGTCCAACATCAGGACAGGCATGGAGCAGGCCCGGAATAATATCCGATACCAGATGGATGAAATCCAGCGGATGTCGGATAACATATTCGGCAGCCAGCCGTTCCAGCGCGCACTCGAGCTGAGAGGCACTCCGTTTGAGATTTATCTGGCGATGATAGATGAGATAGTGCCGCAGATTACCGCTCCGCTGCAGCTGTTCGGGAATAAGATCCGCTTCATGCTGTATACCCCTAACAGCGATCTCAATATTGTCTCCGGCGACAATCTGGATGAGCCGATTATTGACAGCGATTATTATATCCTGCCTTTTGACGAGATTACGGGAAGCAGCTGGTACCTGTCGCTGAAGGATTCGAAGCGTGATAATCTATGGCTGCAGATTGATACGGACCAGAAGCTGGGCAATCTCTCGCATGTCCGCAGGCTGGTTAACTTCAGTGATTACAAGACCGTTATCGGCTATGTGCGGATTACGGTCTCCCTGGAGGATCTGTTCGGCGGGTTCGACACCTTCCCGGTAGAGGAGGGCATTACCCTGCGGCTGGTGGAGCAGGCTACCGGCGGCATTCTGTTCCAGCGCGGCACTGCGGATTATGCGGACGGGCACGAGAATTTCCTTAGTCTGCATGAGCAGATTCCGGGCAGTGACTTCGTGATTGAAGCTATGGTTCCGCAAAGATATCTGACCCAGGATGCCGGGCGGCTGCGCAGGGTAATTATCGCTGTCTGTTCGCTCAGCTTCCTCGTTATGACCTTAATCGGGTTCATGGTAGCCCGGATCTCCGGGCGCAAGATGAGCCGGATTGTCGGCCTCGTGCGCTCCTTCCAGGAGGGGAATTTCCAGAAGCGGATCCGGTTCTCCGGCAATGATGAATTTGTGCAGATTGCCGATTCCTTCAATGATATGGCCGGCAATATTCAGGGGCTGATCAACAGTGTCTATGTCCAGGGCATCCAGAAGAAGCAGGCGGAGCTGGAGGCGCTGCAGGCGCAGATTAATCCGCATTTCCTCTATAATACGCTCTCGACGATCAGCAGCTTGGCGAACTTAGGCGAAATCGGCAAGGTCACGGAGATGGTCCAGGGTCTGTCGCGTTTCTACCGGCTGACGCTGAACCAGGGCAATGTGTATATTGCGCTGGAAAAGGAGCTGGAGCAGGTGGCAACCTACCTGGAAATCCAGCGGGTCAAGTATGCAGACAGCTTCACTTTATATGTCGATGTGGATGAAGAGATAATGGGGATGCAGGTCATTAAGCTGGTACTGCAGCCTTTTGTCGAAAATGTATTCAAGCATGCCTGGTTCGGTGAGACGATTGCCATCCGGCTGACGGGCAGGCGGGTAGGCAGCAATATTGAGCTGAAGGTTATCGATAACGGGATTGGAATGCGCCCGGAGGTTGTCCGTAAAATGATGAACGGTCCCAGCCAGTCCGGCGGTTACGGGGTTAAAAATGTGGACGAGCGGATTAAGCTCAGATATGGCGATGCCTATGGTGTGACCATTGCCAGCTTCTACGGGGCAGGCACAACCGTCAGGCTGCTGCTTCCCGCCGGTCTTCAAGACCATGACGATCTGCATGAAGAACTGTAACAATTGATGCTGGAAGATGATTACGGGCGGCATATGCAGCCGGCACAGGCAGAGGAGGAGGGATTGCAATGAGTATCAACGTATTGCTGGTGGATGATGAAGCAATCGATCTGGAGTGGCTGCGGCGCAGAGTGCTGGCCAGCCCGCTTGATCTTGCAGTAGTAGGCACAGCGAACAGCGGCTTCAATGCGCTGAAGATTATGGAGCAGGAGCGGATTGATATTATCCTCTCCGATATCCGGATGCCGATTATGACCGGAACAGAGTTTGCGCGCCGGGCTAAAGCGATCTATCCCAAGATCAAGATCGTATTCATCAGCGGGCATGAGGATTTCAGCTACGCCAAGGAAGCAATTGAGATTAATGCCTCGGGGTATCTGCTGAAGCCTGTTGAGGACAAGGACCTGTACGACATGCTGGGGTCGTTATGCGCAGCGATGGAGCAGGAGCGGGAGCAGGACCGTTCCTTCAGCGAAGCACTGTCGCTTGTCAATAAGGAGCTGATTCTGCGCTGGTTCGAAGATCCGTCTCCCGAGCCGGCGGAGCAGCATTTGCAAAGTGCCCTGGCTCCGCTGCTGCTCAAGGGTGCAGCAGTAGCGATTGTTGAGATTGATGATCTGGAATGGAAAATGCGTGATTTGTCCGAGGAGGATACCCGTGCCCGGACACGGCAGATGACCGGACTCATCAAGTCCTTTGTCGAGGAGGCCAATCTGGGAACACTGATCCCGCTGCAGCATCACAGGTCCGTCATTCTGTGCAGCCTCCCGGAGGACACCTTCCTGAGTCTGCTGGAGGAGCTGGTCCGCAAGGCAGGGGAACTGTGCTTCTGTTCCGTGACTGTCGGAGCCGGCCGTTATGCCCAGGATGAGGCAGGGCTTCATGAGTCTTACCAGCAGGCGCTGGCCGCGCTCAGCGCGAAATGGCTGCTGGGCAAAAACCGGCTGATCCGTGACAATATGGAATCTTCACCGCGCGGGACACCGGGGACCCGGATTGAGCAGACGGTCGAGCAGCTGCTCGGGGCAATCATCGAGTATGATCTGGTGGCCATTGACGACCATCTGCTGGAATTGTTCACAAGTGCGGGCAAGAAGGATGTCTATGAGCTGATTATACGCATCACCTCCAAGCTGCATGCAGATCTGCAGCAGCAAAGTGAGAATCTGTACGAGCTGCTGCAGTGGGAGTCCCATCAGCCGGATATCCTGTTCCAGTTCGAGACGATCCATGACATTCTGTCCTGGATGCGGCGCCGGTTCTTCGAGCTGTCGGAGCTGCTGTACGTGAAGCGGCAGCGGCAGAAGCGCAAGCTGATCGATGAGATTATGAACTATGTGGAGGAGAACCTCGAGAAGAAGATTACCCTGAAAGAGGTTGCTGCCCATTTCGACTTCACGCCGAACTATCTCGGCTTCCTGTTCAAGGAAGAATCCGGGCTGCCGTTCAGTGAATATGTGAATGAACGCAAGACCAGCCGGGTCTTCGAGCTGCTGAGTGATCCGACGCTCAAGATCTATGAGATTGCCGAGCGGATGGGATACAAGAATATTATCTATTTCAACCGGCAGTTCAAGCAGATAACAGGCATGACACCCGGCGAGTACCGGAAAAAACATAAAATTTAACGGGGAACGTTGTACAGGCCGGTTACCGGACCAGCCTGTGCAACGTTTTTTGTCTTTTGGGGAATGGTATATATTTAGCTGATCGTTGAAAAAGTATTACTTTTAGTTGCTAGGCTGAATCCACACGGGGAAAGCGCTTCTTTATAATAAGGCTATAGAGAAAAGGTGATTTGGAAAGGGGATTCAAGATGAAACAGAAACAACATGGATTCTGGGATGATGTCAAGAAGTACAGATCCTTGCTCCTCATGCTTGTACCGGCGGTATTGTTCTTCCTGCTCTTTGCTTATATCCCTATGTCAGGCATTATCCTGGCGTTTAAGCAATACGACTACACCGGCGGGGTCTTCGGCAGCCCCTGGAACGGATGGGACAACTTTAAATTCTTCTTCAATTCAGGTGACGCCTGGCGCGTAACACGCAACACAGCGCTGTACAATATTGCTTTTATCGTTGTCAACAACGTGGTTCAAATCTTTGCGGCCATTCTGCTGTTCGAGGTTGCCGGCAAGTGGTTCCGGAAGATTACCCAAACGGTATTGTTCCTGCCCTACTTCATTTCCTGGGTTGTGGTTGGAGCCATTGCCTACAACCTGTTCAACTTCGACGTAGGTACCATCAACGTATTGCTGAAGGGACTCGGCATGCAGCCGGTCGACATCTATAATACCGCTGCTTACTGGCCGGTAATTCTGGTGGTCGTCTCCGCGTGGAAGACCCTGGGCTATGGTACAATCATGTATCTGGCCGCCATCACCAGCATTGATACCGAAATGTACGAAGCGGCTGAGATTGACGGGGCGAATATTTTCCAGCGGATTATGAAAATTACGGTTCCGAACCTGATGCCTACAGTCATCATTCTGGTGCTGCTCGCCATCGGTAACGTCTTCCGCGGAGACTTCGGGATGTTCTACAACATGGTCGGCAACAACGGCCTGCTGTTCTCTTCGACGGACGTAATTGACACCTTCGTGTTCCGCTCGCTGACCACTTCCAATGAGATCGGAATGTCCGCTGCGGCCGGCTTCTATCAATCCCTGCTTGGCTTCGTTACCATTATGCTGGCCAACTATGCAGTACGTAAATACGACAAAGACCGTGCTCTATTCTAGGAAAAGGAGGTCAAACCAAATGAGTTCAACTACAGCAAGCATCAATTCTCCGGATGTAAACCGGAAGCGCGGCAACAGGGACAAGCTCTTGCTTGCCGTCATCGGGTACGTGACACTTACTGTACTCGCCATATTCTGTATTTTCCCCTTCATTCTGATCGTGTCCTCCTCTCTGAGTGAAGAGAGTGCCATTATCGAAAAAGGGTTCCAGCTCATCCCGTCGTCCTTCTCGACAGAAGCCTACAGCCTGCTCTTCAAGTACCCGGCGGATATGCTCAGAGCTTATGGCGTAACCATATCTGTAACAGCGATCGGTACATTGTTCGGATTGTTCCTCACTTCGATGACGGCGTATGTGCTGTCGCGGAGAGATTTTAAATGGCGGGGACGTTTCTCCTTCTTCTTCTTCTTCACTACACTGTTCAGCGGCGGCCTGGTCCCTTGGTACCTGATGATTGTCAACTACCTGCATCTCAAAGATACCCTGCTGGTGCTGATTCTGCCTCTGCTGATGAATGTGTTCTACATTATCGTGATGAAGTCGTTCATGAGCAGCATCCCGGATGCTATTACTGAATCCGCCAAGATTGACGGCGCGGGAGATTTCCGGATTTTCATGCAGCTGATCGTTCCTCTGTCCAAGCCGGCTCTGGCGACCATCGGTCTGTTCATTGCCCTGGCCTACTGGAATGACTGGTATAACGCGCTGCTCTTCATCTCCAAATCAGAGCTGATGCCGCTGCAGTACTATCTCTACAAAATGCTCGGCAATATGGATGGCATGCGCAAGGCAATGATGGCTTCCGGCGCAGTAGTAAATACGGATCTGCCTACAGAAAGCCTGAAGATGGCTATGACCATTGTGGCTACCGGCCCTATCCTGCTCGCTTATCCGTTCATCCAGAAGTACTTTGTAACCGGACTTACGATTGGTGCAGTCAAAGGATGATCACAGGGAAACCTGGTTATCAATATTAAACCCAATACTATTGAATTAGGGGGAAACATCGGTCATGAAAACTAAAACAAAGAAACTAACAGTTACGCTGGCAACTATGATGGCACTGGGTACGATTCTAAGTGCATGCGGCGGCAATAACAACACCAATACAGGTGCAGAAGCTACTAACCCTCCGGTAACGGCTACAGAAGGAGCAGCTGCAAATTCCGGTGCTCCGGACACTTCCAAAGAAGTGAAGCTGAAGATGCTGCTGATCGGCGGCCAGCCCGGGGACTATGACAAGGTATTCGGTGAGCTGAACACGAAATTGAAAGAAAAAATTAATGCCACTGTAGAGACTGAATTCCTCGACTGGTCGGACTGGACACAGAAGTATCCGCTCAAATTTGCTGCTAACGAAGACTTTGACCTTGTGTATACAGCTAACTGGGCTCTCTATAATGACCAGGCACTCAAAGGCGGGTTCCTCGAGCTGACGGACGATCTGCTCTCCAAGTACATGCCGCAAACCTGGGAAGCAATGCCTAAAGTGAACTGGGAGCAAGCCAAAGTAGACGGCAAGCTCTATATGGTTCCTAACAACAACGTTGAGGTTACCGACAAAGTGGTTCTGTACCGTGAGGATCTGCGCAAGAAATACAATCTTCCGGAAATCAACAGCCTTGAATCCTATGCTACTTATCTGAAAACGGTTGCCAAAGAAGAAAAAGGTATTACGGCATATGGCGCAAAACCTGCTGACGGCTGGAAATGGCATGAGCTTGACCAGGCTACGCTGGAGCAGAACAATGACTGGAACCTGGTAGACGCAAACCTGCTGCCTCTGGCTTATAAGCTGGATGATGCAACCGGCAAAATTTTCAACATCTACGACACTCCTGAGTTCAGAGAACTGCTCACCTACTACAAGGATCTTGCCGACAACGGCGTATGGTCCAAAAACGTAGTCAGCAATAAAAATGACGTATGGCAGGATATCAAAGCTGAGAAAGTATCCTCCTACGCCCAGAACCTGGGTACTGTAGCAGCGAATGTATCGGAAATGCGCCGTGACAAGCCGGATGTTGAGCTGGCTATTGCTGACCTTACGCCAACCAAGAAGAAAATTGCGGCAATCTCCACCCAGAACGGTATGGCGATCCATGCTACTTCCAAGAACGTAGAACGTTCCCTGATGCTGATCGACCTGCTGCAGAATGACAAGGAAATTCATGACTTGACCATGTACGGTATTGCCGGAACCAACTATATTCCTGATGGCGACAAAAAATTCAGTGCAGGACCCGCCGCTGCTAACTACACGGGCTTCTCCAACTGGGGCTGGAACTCCCCGCTGAACCGTCAGGATTCAGCTTATCCGGTGGAAGCAGACAACATGTTCAACACTTGGCAGTCCAGCATCTATCACTTCCCGCTTGAAACCTTTGTCTTCGATTCCACACCAGTGAAGAACGAAGTGGCTAACATCGGCAACGTAATGCTGCGTTATGCGATTCCGCTTGAATACGGCTTGATCGAGGATCTTGACAAAGGTCAGGCTGACCTGATTAAACAGCTGAAATCGGCCGGTATCGACAAGGTACAGACTGAGCTTCAGAGCCAGATCGATGCTTTCCTGGCAGCTCAGAAATAATAGCATAATAAAGGTGAAGCATATGTAACGGCTTCCGGGCTGCCCCAGAGCATAGCTTTGGGGCAGTTTTGTATTACAACAGATGGTTAAAGTACACTTGCTGCAAGAACGAAAGTGGCAAGTTCAAACCACTTATTACTATTTTGTGCTGAGGCACTACCTGTAAAGGAGCAAATCACATGAAGCGTACGCATACTATCAATGCTGCTATAGCGCCGAAAGAAATCTATCCGTCGACCCTCCGTCTGAGCGGGAGCAATCCGGCAGGGGATGAGATCAGCTTCACCAATTATTACATGGAGCTGAACGGCAAGCCCTATTTCGCCATCTGCGGCGAGTTTCATTATTCCCGTTATCCGGAGAGCGACTGGGAGACGGAAATCCGCAAGATGAAGCTGTCGGGGATTAATGTTATCGCGACTTATATCTTCTGGAACCATCATGAAGAGATTGAAGATCAGTTCGATTGGGCCGGAAACCGTAATCTGCGGCGGTTTGTGGAGCAGTGCCACGATAACGGGCTGCGTGTTATACTGCGTGTCGGCCCTTTCTGTCATGGCGAGGTCCGTAACGGCGGACTGCCGGACTGGCTGTTCGGGCGGGAATTCGATGTCCGTTCGAATGATGAGGGGTATTTGCGTTATGTGCGGCGGCTGTTCGCGGAGATTGGCCGGGAGGCAGCCGGGCTGATGTTCAAAGACGGCGGACCGGTCATCGGAATTCAGCTGGAGAATGAATTCAATGCCGCCGCTGCACTGTGGGAGCAAACGGCGAAGCAGGGCGACGAGTACCTCAGCGGCGGGATCGGCGGCGAAGCTGGTGCAGAGCATATGCGGCTGCTCAAGCAGTACGCCGTTGAGTCAGGACTGGTTGCTCCAATCTATACCAGCACAGGCTGGGGGGAAGCACCGTTCCTTGCGGATGAGGTGCTTCCGCTGTACGGCGGCTATGCTTATACTCCGTGGAGCATCAGCAGCCCGGAGCAGGTGCAGAAGCCGACGCCGGAATATGTCTTCGTGAATTTCCACGACGATCATGCACCGGGCGGCGAGTTTAATCCGCCGTATACCCGGACGAAGTATCCGTTCGCCTGCTGTGAGATGGGCGGCGGGATGCAGACCTGGTATTTGTCCCGCTTCCAGGTTGAGCCGGAAAGTGTGCTGGCGATGACCCTGATGAAGCTGGCCGGCGGCTGCAACTTTATCGGTTATTATATGTTCCATGGGGGAACGAATCCTGTAGGCAGAACCGGTTACTTGAATGAGAGTACGACACCGAAGCTGACCTATGATTTCCAGGCACCGATCGGCGAATTCGGGCAGATCCGCGAGTCCAATCATCTGCTGCGTCCGCTGCATTATTTTCTCCGCACGTTTGCTGATCGTCTGGCCCCGCTGGCAACCGTGCTGCCGGAAGGCGCGGAGGCCATTACTCCGGAGAATGCGCATACGCTGCGTTATGCTGTGCGAACGGACGGCAAGTCCGGCTTCCTGTTCGTGAACAATTATCAGGACCATGTAGAGATGGACCCGCATGAAGATGTTGAGTTTGTACTTGAACTCGGGGAAGAGGTACTCCGCTTCCCGCAGCGGAGTACACTGACAGTCCGGCAGAAGGCTTCCTTCCTGTTGCCGTTCAACTTCGGGCTGGACGGGCTGAATCTGAAGTATGCAACGGCTCAGCCGGTAACATTTGCCACGTCTGCTGAAGCCGCCACTTACTTCTTCTCGATGCCGGAAGGTGTGGACGGCGAATTCCTGATTGCTGCAGAGGCAGGGGTTCTTGAAGTCGCTCCTGCTGCCGGAACTGTGGTCCAGAACGGGAGCGGCTATAATGTGTTGATCCCGCATGATGTATCGTCCATGATCGTTATTAAACGTGACGGAGCCAGGGATGTCCGTATCTATGCGATGAGCGCCCAGGAAGCAGCAGCCTTATGGGAGCTGGAGCAAGACGGAGAGCGCCGGATCCTGTTCTCGGCTGTGCCGCCGGTTCAGACGCCGGAGGGCATTGAGTTCCTCAGCTGCGGACAGAACAGCTTCACCTTCCGTGAATATACCGGCGGAACCCATACAGCTGCTGAGACAGCAGAGTGGAGCACTGTGCAGCCGGAAGCCACAATCCGCCGGCGGCAGGAGGGCTGGTTCCAGGCCTATGATGTTCAGGTCCCGCTGAAGGAAATTGCCCTTGTGACCCGGCGGATACACGACCATAAGCTTGTACTGGAGCTGCCGGAAGAAGCCCTGGAGGATGGGGAAGATGTGCTGCTGAGCATCGATTACACAGGGAATGTAGGCTACGCCTTCGCCGCCGGCCAGCTGTTCCATGATCATTTCTATAATGGCCTGCCATGGGAAATCGGCCTGTCGCGGTTCCGCGAGGAGCTGCGCCGGGGCGAGATCATTCTGGAGACTACGCCGCGCCGCACCGGTGCCGTAACCTTGGCAGCTGATGCCGCCATGGCGGTGGAGAAGGTGTTCGAGGGCGAAGCTACCGCCGTGTTCCACAGTGTTACGGCAACGCCGGTGTACCGGATTGGATTAACAAAATAATGTAAACACCCGGCATTATTCAGTCCGCTAATTGTTTCATGCTGCCTTATAGCACCATTCAGGGGGAATCCCCCTGGATGGTGCTTTTGTTCGTATAAGATATTCTGCAATGAATACTGTGGATAACTCCGGAGAGGCGGTTAATGAAACCGGAACGCATGGCTGGGAGCCGGCGGTAGCGCTGCCCGGAAATAGTTACATTTTATCTTTTGCGAGATTTTTGAGAGCACAGTAAGTTAGAATAATACAGTCAACAATTTGTGCTAGGAGGCTGCCAGTTGAGAACGGTGAATGTCCGCAGAATTGCGGGGGTCAGCTTATTTTTCGTCATTATCTTTTCATTGGTCTATATTATATTTTCACAAACCCGGACAGTTCCGAATAGCACTACGGTGAATAAGGGAGTGCTGGACCTGTCATCACAGGATTTGGAACGGAATAAACCAATGAATTTAGATGGAGAGTGGGAGTTTTATGAAGGTGAGCTGCTAAGCCCTGAAGATTTCCGGCAGGGCCGGCATGCTCCGCCAGCCTACCTGTCCGTGCCTGATACCTGGAACGGTAAGAATCTGGATGGCGGCATGAGCCGCAAAGGCTCGGGCACCTACCGTCTGCAGGTTATGTTAAAGAATACAGATGACATACTCGGTTTAAAAATAGGAAGCATCCGCATGTCCCACCGTCTGTTTATTGATGGCAGGGAGGAGGGAGGGAGCGGTCTTCCTTCCTTGGACAAAGGGAATTTCCAGCCCGGAAATACACCGTATTCGGTATTTTTTCATCCGGATACCCGGAAGCTTGAAATTGTGATCCAGGTATCTAACTACAATTTTGTCACCGGAGGAATTGTCAACTCGATCACTTTCGGGGCACAGGAGGATATCACCCGCAGAAGTACGGTTCAGTTCGGTGCTGATATCGGAATCATTCTAATCTTAGGGATGTTCGGTGCATATCACCTCAGCTTCTATTATATAGGTCGAAGAGAAAAAGAATATTTGCTTAGCGGACTATTTCTGCTGCTGCTTGCCTTGCAGAACTCGTTATACGGGGAAAAGGTATTTCAGCGGCTCCTGCCGGATATTCCTTTCGATATCGCCTATAAGCTGCTGGATGTCAGCCAGTTCCTTGGCGGGGCGCTGATCATTGTGTTCTTTTGTACCGTGGAATCCCATCTGATGTCACTGCGCAGGCTGAAGCTGCTGCTTTCACCCTTTATCGTGTATCTTGCTGCGGTTCTGCTTCTGCCATATGAGGTGCACATCCGTGTGAAATATTACTTTATCTTGTACCTCTGGCTCGTTGTGCTCGGCATTATAGCAAGAATGGTCTACTTATATATCCGCAGGCAGAGTCAGGTGGCAGACCGTGCAGAGCTGATGCTGTTTATCGGCGGAGCGACTGCGCTGATGATCTATCTTATGAATGACAGTCTCTATTCCGAGAATATTGTGCAAAGTAATTTTACAGGGAGATGCGGGGTTATTGCTTTTATTATCCTTATTAATATTCTGCTTGCTGTAAGGTTCTCGAACGCTTATGACAAAACAGAGATTCTGTCCCGTAAGCTATGGACGGCGAACCAGCTTAAGGATGAATTTCTGATGAACACTTCGCATGAGATCAAGACACCGCTCCATGGAATTATGAATATGACCTCTTTTTTACTGGAGGATGGGGACGGTAATCTGCATGCAGGCCAGAAGCAGAATCTGTGGCTGATTAAGGACACATCAACCAAGCTGTCGATGCTGATACAGGATCTGATTGATGTAAGCCTGCTGAAGCATGGAGAGCTCCGGCTGCAGCAGACGGTGGTTGATTTAAGAGTAGCTGTGCAAATCGTCTTTGACATCCTGCAGTTTGAGCTCACGGGAAAAGAAGTGGCACTGCTCAACCAGGTTGAAGCCGGTATTTGGGTACTCGCGGATGAGAGCAGGCTGCGGCAGGTCATGTACAATTTGGTCCATAATGCGATCAAGCATACTGAATACGGATCGATACAAATTACAGCAAGCGTGGCCGGGAATGAAGTCTCCATTAAGGTGAAGGACACCGGAACGGGGATCTCGGAAGACAACCATTCGGCTATCTTTGAATATTTCGAGCAGGCAGACAAGCTGCTGCCGCAGGACGGATACACCGGAATGGGTGTGGGGCTGTATATCAGCAGGAAGCTGGTTGAGCGGATGGGAGGCAGAATCTGCGTAGACTGGTCCGAAAAGGGGAAGGGAACAAGAATGTTATTTACGCTTCCGAAGGTAGACCGTATTCCTGAGTACCAGCAGGACTCTGCAACCGGAACATATAGAACGCATGCCCATGTTGACTATACAGTGCTTGATATTCTGGACCGGGACGGCCAGACTATTCTGATTGTGGACGATGAGGCCTCCAACATCCATACACTGCTCCATATCCTCCGGCGGCATGATTATAATGTAATTACTGCCTTCTCGGCCAAGGAAGCGTTAAGCAAAATGCAGGAGTTCCCAGGCATTGACCTGGTCATTCTGGATATCATGATGCCCGGTACTTCAGGCATTGAGTTATGCCGGACCCTGCGCAGCCGCTATTCGATTCTGGACCTGCCAATTCTGTTCGCCACGGTCAAGGACGCGCCACCGGATATTGCCCTCGGTTTCCGCGCCGGGGCGAATGACTATGTAACCAAGCCGTTTGAAGGCGAGACTCTGCTTGCCCGGATTCATACACTGCTTGCGATGAAGACGTCGATCCAGGAAGCGATCCGCCATGAGCAGGCCTTTCATCAGGCTCAGATCAAACCGCATTTTTTGTATAATGCCATGAGCAGTATTATCTCATTCTGTTATACCGATGGCGAGAAGGCCGCTTACCTGCTAACAATGCTTAGCCAATACATCCGTTTTATTCTGGATATGGACCGTTCTACACTTGTTATCCCTCTGCATCGTGAACTGGAGCTGATTCAAGCTTATGTAGAGATCGAACAGGCCCGGTTCGGGGAGCGTTTTGACTATACCTGTCAGGTGGATAAGCTTCTGGATGCTGCCCTGATTCCTTCACTCTGTATTCAGCCGTTTATTGAGAATGCGATCCGCCATGGGTTGTTTGAGAAGGAAGGCCAGGGCAATGTTTCGTTGAAAATACAAGGAGGGGACGGGTACATGAAGATTACGATCGAAGATAACGGTGTAGGAATTCCTGATGGTCTGTTATATAAATTAACCGGCCAAGGGGAGTTGGAGGGCAGTATCGGCATCCGTAATGTCCGCAAACGTCTGGATTCTATCCCTGGAGCCAGCTTAACCATTCATTCCGAGGAAGCCGGCGGTACAAAAGTAACCATCTATCTGCCTGTTAGCCGTGATATTTGTTTTTGAACTTACAAAATTCGAGGTAAAGGGGGAAACCATTTGTTCAGAGTGGTTATTGTTGAGGATGAAAAACCAATACTTGAGTTAATGAGGGTTGTACTCGGAAGGAATCCCTATTGTCAAATCGTAGGTGCTTACAGCAGTCCGTTCGAGGCTCTGGAGGCTTGTCCGGCCCTTCAGCCGGATATTGCGTTTCTGGATGTTGAAATGCCCAGATTATCCGGCCTGGAGCTGGCCCACAGAATCAATGAAAGCTGTGAGCAGACGCGTATTGTATTCACCACGGCACATAAGGAATATGCGCTGGAAGCATTCAATGTATTTGCTTTTGACTATATTCTCAAGCCCGTTACTCCAGCCAGTATTCAGCGGATTACGGACCGTCTTCTCAAGATCACGGATCTTCCCGCTGCTCCCCCCCCTAAGAACAAGGTCTCCATCCGCTGTTTTGGCAGTTTCGAGGTTCGCAATTCTCAGGGGCTGCTGGTTCGCTGGCCTACCCGTAAGACGGAGGAGTTTTTTGCCTATCTGCTGTGTTACCCCAATCAGGAGGCCGATAAGTGGCAATTAATCGATGTTCTATGGCCGGAGATGGATGAGGAGCGGGCTGTACATAACCTGCATAATACAGTTTACCGGCTGAAGAAGCTTTTGAAGGAAGATGGACTTGGATTGGATGTGGTGAAAACCGGACAAGGCTACCAGCTGGAGATTGTCACGGCTTCTTACGATCTGCTGGAATTTCAAGATTATACTCCTGCCCTGCCGCATGCCGAGGAGGATCTATCAAGACTTGAGCGGCTGTGCGCAATGTATCAAGGCCATCTGTTTGACAGGAAAGATTATCTGTGGAAGCACCGTCTTGAAGAAGAATACAGCAAGCGGTTTATGTCTATGGTACAAAATGTAGTAAGGCTATGTCTGGCCCGCAAGGATTGGGAACGTGCGGAACAGCATTTAAGTGCGTATCTGAACCTATATCCTTTTGACGAAAATATAAATCTTCTGTTAATGAAAGTATTCGCATCGAGCGGTAAACGGGAGAGAATGCACAGATATTATGCCGATTTTGAGAACCGTTACTGCAGGGAGTTTGGGATCGCCCCGCCCCGGGAAATGAAAGAACTTGCAGATGCATATCATAGTGAATGACAAGCATGGGCCAAGGCCTGTGATGAATACCGGACAAACGAAGAACTGTCAACCAGGCCCTGGCTGACGGTTCTTTGTTTTGTTCCTACAGCCGACGAATTTCGACAGAATAGACGCGTTTTTGAGAGAAATTTGAGAGAATTCGTTATTTATAATGAGACGTAAGAAGTGTGACTAAGCTCATGTCTGGAAAGGAGGTGCCCCATTGCGGGTTAAGTTCGGAGTTGTCATATTGGCGGCTGTTGCCCTATTGCTGTTTCAGGACTGTACACCGGTCTCCCGGGCACAAACGCCGGTGCAGTACGATGCGCAGAGCGTATATTCCTATGCGGAGGATGCGGTGTTCTATGTGCGGGCATATCGTGAGGACGGTACTTTGAAGGATACGGGCAGCGGCTTCCTGATTCGGCCAGACGGTACGGCTGTAACTGCCTATCATGTAGTGGAAGGAGCAGCGCGGCTTGGCTGTGTTCTTAATGACGGCTCCGAGGCCACTTGCCGGATTCTGGTGCTGGATGAAGCGGCGGACACGGCGGTGCTGGAGCTGCCCGCTGCCGGTAAGGACAAGCCTTATCCATATTTGTCTTTGCGCACAGGACCGGTTAAGCAGGGAGCGCAGGTATTCGCCATCGGATATCCGCTGAAAGGGACGAAGATCATAACTGAAGGAATTGTGAATGCGCCAGACGTTCCTATTAACGGCAGAGAGCGTGTTCTGATCTCAGCAACGCTGGTCAACGGTATGTCCGGCGGTCCGCTGATTGATCAGGATGGTTCTGCGGCGGGCCTGCTCTCAGGTTCTCTTCGCACGATGAGCGGCATTCATCTGGCTGTGGATGCAGAAGTACTGAAGCGGGTTGTCAACCGGGCGGGGAGCGAAAGGTGATGCCGCAGACGGACAGCTTCGGTGATATTCTACATAGAAATGAGCAGCAACCAAAATTCGTACAAGAGGTGTATGCATGAAACAATGGGCGAAGAAAAATTTGTCCGTCATCCTGGCTGCAGCTATGCTGACGGCAGGAATGCCATGGTCCGGTACGGAGCGGGCAGAAGCAGCGGGAAGCTACGAGGATGTCAACATTTACGGAACCACAATTTATAATCAGAGTACAATAGCCTCCAATCCCCACGTACCGAATGATAATGAGTTTGATGGGGGCTCAGATGCCGGTGAATACGATGCCTTTATGTGGTTTCAGAGATCGAAGCAGACCCCTCTTCCAGGTGTATCCTTTGAGATGGATGATCCAGACGATCTCTATGGTACGGATAAAGTCGATGATGACTTCGAAGGGACAATTACCGTTTCCCAAATCGAGAATCTGAAGCAGCTGGCACTGAGCGGGCAGGGAGAGTTCCGCTTCTTCGTGCGCAATCTGTATGAATCGGATGACGACTTTGTGAGTGCCAAAATATCGACCAGTGTATCGGGGTTTTCCAAATATTTGGAGCAGCACGGCAATGACAATCCGAGCCGTAACGATAATTTTGATTCCGGCTGGCAGAAGCTTGACGTCAATGATGTCCTTAAAATCAACATTGTGGTGGACGGAACTGCGACTATGGTAGGTGTCCACTTGTTTTTCCGCGACATTACCGCTCCTACCGTCAACGATTACATCTTCGACAGCAACGGTACACAGCGTGATAATGCCAAAATTGAAGAGAACGAGCTGCTGTTGAAATGGGGGGACAAGATGAATCTGACCTACCCGTTCAGTGAGCCGCTTAAGGCGTATTCTGGAGAGGCTTCCGACCTGAAACGGCATAACCTGTTCATGAATCCTGCAGGAACGGGCTTGCCGGCAGCAGGGGAGAATCAGGGACTGACCCTGCCGGAATCAACGAACTGGGCTAAATATATGGACAAGTTAAGCTATGGCTATGAGGCAGTTAACTACCAGCATACTGGGAATCTGCCCATTATGAACGGCGGGGAACTGACGGCGCTTCCGTCTGGAATTAATCTGAATGACAAATCGCTGAAGCAGAAGCTCATTGATGCCGATTTCCACGATGCGGCGGGCAATCCGCTGATTGTAAGCAATTTCGGCCAGAAGGCCTCATCTTCTGCAGGAGATGCCTTCCTTCGCGGCAAGGCGGTTAACCCGTTCGATGCGATGGCCGATCCGGGGAATACGAAAGATGGCTTCCGGCTGATTGTAGATGCGGTGCCGCCCAAATACAGCTTCACCGCCAACGGCATTCAGCCTGACATTGTTACGGGAAGTACCCTGAACAAAGGGGATACTGTGGATTTCAAAGTACAGCTGACAGAGGAGGTTATTGCAAGGAAGGGGCTCTCCGCTGACGGGCTGTTCCTGTACTTTAACAATGGTATGCGGGCCTATTATGTTACAGGTGAGAATTCATCGCTCTGGACCTTCCGCGCGGCCGTAACAGAGGATGATCTGGATGTGGCGCTGCTTAAGGTTATAGCTCTGACCCATTCCTCCAGGGCAGGCGACACTCCTGCATACACGGACAAGGGTGTGATTCAGGATTATGCCGGAAATCTGCTCCTGGACCCGGTAAATACCAGTAAATCAGCGAATCCTGCACCTACAGACCCTTCGAAGCAGGTGCCGAATACAAAGATTGACTGGGCGAAGCTATCCATCGACAACACTGACCCGTCGTTCAACTATGTCTACGATGTTATGGGAGCAACGGACCGGGTATGGGCGAAGACCGGCAGAATCACCGTTGATGCCACTGATCCGGGAGTAGTTGCTCCGGCGCTCGATCCGGACGAGGCTGGACAAACCCGACCCAGCCGCGGAATCTACCGGCCGCTGAACATGACCGGCAGCTCTGTGGAGTCTCCGGGGGTTGGCCTGGTCTACTACTACTGGAGCCAGAGTCCGGTTGATCCGCTGGACGGGAAGGAAGCTGACGCGTTCGCAACGGTCAAGCGTTATTCCCTGACCGGACAGCAGCCCCGGGAAGGCTTGTATCCCGGCGAATTGGGAGAGGTCAATCTGATGGTCGCGAATAACAGCACCAATCTGTTGTCGCCTCCTGCACAAGCTAGAACGGCCGAAGGCAGCGGCATCTGGTATCTGCATACCTGGACTGCGGATATGACCTGGGATACTGCCCGGGAGCTGATGCAATACTCGAAAATGAAAACCTACAAAACCAGCTACGCCAGCATTTATAACGGGTGGATTGATGAGTACATGGCGGGGCATACGAATGCTTCCGAAGCGGATGCCGAAATTTATGCGGAGGGTAAAGCCTTGGAAGCCGTAGGCGACTATAGTGATCTGTCACTGTGGACAGCGGACGACTTCAAGCAGGAGGATTCCAACTGGATTTACGGCAAGACTGCATTGCAGCTGGACAACATGGCGCCGGTGCTCAGCGCTTCCGTCTCCGGCATCAACCATACGGCGGAGGTTAAAGCTGTGGTGCAAGCAGAGGATGAGCACAGCGGAATTGATCCGGATTCGCTGCAATTTCAGTGGGTCAAGACCGGTGGAGCACCTGGTGAGCTGGACTGGCAGGTTGTGCCCGCTGACCGCGTTGTAACGACTCTGAACAATGTAGTAGAAGACGGGGAGTATATTCTGTACCTGAGAACCTCGGACCGAGCGGGTAACACGGCACAATATCAGATGAGTGAGCCGGCAGTGGTCGACTCTACCAGTCAGGTCAGCATTGCTTTTGCCCCGGAAGCTCCGGAGGCCTACATCCAGAGCCGCGATATTGAAGTTACCGTCAGCGGAACGAATGTTGAGGAACTGATGTATGCTTTCACTCCTTCAGCCGTGCGTCCGGCGGATGCCCTCTATCAGCCAGCAGCACTGGAGGTTAAGGACAAAGACGAAAGTGTTACAGAATCCGTCTACAGCAGCGTTGTTTCCGCAGTATACGGCCTGAATGGTGAACAGTACCTGCATGTAAAAGTCAAGGAAGAAGGTACTGGCCGCTATTATGAATACAGCTCCCTGTACCGGTTCGACAATGCTGCTCCGGCAGTGACGTTCAGTCTGAACGGTGTAAGCTACCCCCGTTCCGGCTATAAGGTGCTTGTAACGGCAGTTGATCCATATACCCCGGCCGGCATGGTAGTCCAGTACCAGTGGATATCAGAGAATGCTGCCCCTCCGGATGCCTCCTCCACCGGCTGGATTCCGCTGCCGGAGGACGGCAAAGCCGCTATTGACAGCGGTCAGCTGAATCCGGGCACAGCGGCGGGCTTTGTCCTGTATGTGCTTGCCCGTGACGGGCTTGGCAACGAAGAGGTCACTCACACTGCAGCCTTCCGCTTGTTCCGGGCGGATACTTCACCTGTAGAAGTGCTGCAATCCGATCTGATTGCCTTTCAGAGTGCTTCGGGCGGTGGTGGCAAGGCTACTTTGCAGTTGGAGCTGAAGAGTGAATCCAAGGACGGATATGAATATTCCGTCTCCAGCGACAACGGCGCTACATGGAGTTTGTGGAGACCGTACATGAACTTTGTACAGGTGGATGTGATGCAGAATGCTCCCGGGGAGCTGCAGCTGCAGGCGAAATTCCGTTCCCCTTCGGGAGTGGAGAGCAGTCCTGCCTCCATTGATGTAAGCCATTACGATGCCGCAGCTGATCCGCTGCATGCTCTGGCTTCCTACAGTACGTTCAAGCCAACCAAGAGCGGCGGTGTTTCGCTTAGCATTACCGTACCTACAGGCGTGAAAATTACACCTGCGGCAGATAATCCGGCACCTCCGGAGCGGGTAAAAGGAAATCAATTCAGAATTCTGCAGAATGGCCTCTATACCTTTGATCTGATTGACCTGACAGATCCGGAGCATACTTCGGAACTGCTGGCAGTAGTGAGCAACATTGACACGACCCCGCCGGAAGGCGTTGTGGAATACAACATCACCGGCCCAACCAGAGGGAATGTCACTGCGAAGCTTATCGCTTCCGAGCCGGTGCGCATTGTGAACAACGGAGGAAGAGATAGTTACATTTTCAAAGATAACGGCTCATTTACATTCGAGATTGAGGACGAAGCCGGGAACACAGGCTCGGTTACAGCGAGTGTGGCCAATATTGACAGAACCCCGCCTGAGGTTTCATTAATCAAGACCTATGCCTATGGGCTGAACAGCTCCAAGTTCTTCAAGACCCTGCTGGATCCTCAGGGGAATGTCGTACTGGCTGCAGGCGTTGTGCTGTCGGCACAGTCAAGCTCCCCGGATAGTGAAAGCTTCCAGGTAGTACAGGGCAAGAATCCGGCAGTACTGCTCCAGAACGGTTCATTCCGGCTCGTCGTGCAGGATCCGCAGGGGAACACCGCAGCGCTGGAGGACAATATCACCCATATTGCTCCTGCTCTGGAACAGCCTGTGATCACCAGGGAATATGTCGATGATAACGGGGTGCCGCTGGCTCCAGGCAAGCTGGTTGTCATTGACGGCAAGACCTATGCCAAAGGTGCGGTAAAAGTGACATTGAGCGGCCGGATTACTGGGCCTAACCAGTTGTTCCTGGGGGCAGTACCGGTGCTTCAGGGTAACGGCTATGCCAACAAGATCAGCAGTGCAGACGGCAGCTATACCTATTCAGCCATCTACCGCACCAACGGCAGTACCAGAGCCGTACTCAGCGATCTTCTGGGCCGCTCCGTTGTTTCCTCCATCCAGGTGGACGGGCTGGACAACACGGCCCCGGAGATCACACTGAAGCGTGCGGTTACTGCTGTGGTCAAAGGCCAGAAGGATTTCGACCCGCTGCGGGATCTTGGCGGCTACACCGTCTCGGATAACGTAACTGGCGAAGGGGATCTGAAGGTCACAGTCAGCAAGCTGGATTTGACCAAGTTAGGCAAGCAGACCGTGACCTATACCGTAACGGATCAGGTGGGCAATCAGGCAAGCGCCTCACAGCAGGTTATCGTTATGAATAATGGCGGGCTGCTGATTACAGGGAACGGACAAGTCCTTTCGGGAAGCCTGACAGAGTCCGTATTGTTCGACACCAACCGGATCACCTTCAGCGTACTCGGTTATGACAAGATGAACGTGGGCGGGAATGAGCTTATCAATACACAGGCGACATACACGCTTCTGTATCACGCCGGATTATACCGGGAAGGGCAGATGAAATATATCGCAGAGGAGATTCCGTTTAAAGCGCTGACGGCAAATCAATATCAGGTCGTCTTCCCGAAGACAGGCTGGTATACCCTGATTATCAGAACGCAGGAGAGAGAGCGGGAGATCGTTACCTTCTTTATCGGGGGCATGGAATCCTAAACCTTTAAATTCCAAGAATGAAGGAGTCAAGATTGATGAGAGGAATAAAGCAGGCGATTGCAGTTCTACTGGTAATGCTCCTCGCTTTCGGTTCACCTGTCTCGGCGTTAGCGGGTGAGGCCGGAAAGGCGGATACGACGGTTCTGAGCAATGGTCTCGTCAAGATTACGGTCAATAATGCTACAGGACGTTTCGCCATCCGCACTATTGATGGCCAGCCGGTCCGCAAGAAGGATCAGAATATTAATATGATGTTCAAGGGAGATGACCCGGAGACCTCCTTCACGACCTTCCGGATTGACGGAACGGATTATATCTTCGGCAATCCATATAAATTTGCTGCAAATTTCTTATCCGAGATCAGTGCTCCGCAGATTGTGCAGAACACGGATGGAACCAAGCAGATTGAAACGGTATGGACGATTAAGGGCATCCAGATCAAGCAAATCATCAAGCTGTATATGAATACTGCCGATGCAATGAACGCCGGTAATGTAAATGTAAGCTATCTGGTTGTAAATAACACGAAATCCTCAGTAGAGGTGGGTTCGCGTATACTGCTGGACACCATGGTTGGCAGCAACGATGGTCCGGCTTTTCAAGTGGGCAAGGTCTATAAGACTCCGTTGCAGGTAGAGCGGAAACTTGTGGACGAGGACAAGCTTCCCTCCGGTATTGGCGAGGATGAGAAATCGCTCTATACGCTGCCGGCTTATTGGGTCATGAAGGACAAATATGACAGCACCGACCATTTGGCCACTAATGCAGTAGCCTATGGCTTCAACAATTTCTCGGAGAACGACATTAATATTGTGGATGAAATGATAGTGGGCCACTGGAGCAAAATGGCTAATACCAAGTGGGATTATGAAGTTAATCCCAATCTGGATTTCACTACAAATACGAATGATTACGGGTCAGCGGATTCAGCGGTTGCCTTGTACTGGAATCCTGACGCCATCCCCGCAGGTGCTACGCACAGCTATGAAACGGTGTACGGCTTAGGGGAAATTGTACAGCCGGACAAAGTCTTCTCTATCCGCTACATCGATCCGGTGAACCAGCTTGCGACGCTGGAGGACAACAGCGGATACGAAGATGAAGGCGTCTTTGATATCACCGCCGAAGTGGAGAATCTGGAAGCGTTCAATACGGAGCAGTCCAGCATTAATGTCAGTCTGCAGCTCGATAATGCACTCAAATTCGTGGATGTGGATACGAATGGCAGGATCAAGCGGGATGCAAACGGGAAGATCATGACCCGGAACGGCAATTCCCAGAACGCCATCTTCCGTAAGGAAGCAACGCCGGCGGAAGCGGAGCAGGGAATCCAGCCGAAGTTCAAGCCCGGTGAGACGGTGACAGCCTCCTTCAAGGTTATAGCGACAGGCCGGGCCTGGCCGACTACGCCGGAATATCTTCTGAGCGTCAGCAGCCCGGAGACGGAAGCCAAGGTCGAGAGCATCGAGGATGAAACGGTCAAGGCGCAATATAAGTCGAGCAAGGCTAATTTCGTGCTGCTGCCGCCTGTCGGCACGGCTACACCAACCTATGTATATGCGATGTCGCCGGAGGAGGCATACACCTCAGATGTCAAGTATATTACCCTGAACTTATCCAATATAGAGGCCTACAATACCGGAAACGGGACAACAGCTCCCAACTTTGACCTATACTTCAAAGAGGTTGCCACCGGCAACCGGTATAAGGTTCCGGTGAAGGATTCCGTTATTCTCCAGCCGGCAAATGACGGACAGGTGGGCGATATGCGGATTACCTACCGGACCGGGGACTTGGTTGATAAAGACGGCAACATTCTGAAGGATGATGACGGCAAGGAACAGAAGGACCTGGGACCGGATCTGCCTCTGGGCGAATATGAGACCGAGATCGACTATAAGGATACTGCGGATACCGCCGGCCTGTATGATCTGACCACTTCACAGCGGTTCGTGGTCAGTGACAACGAAGAGGCGCGGATTAAGAAGGCAGGCATTCTGGCTGTCGTCAAGCGGACATTTGATTTAAGCGCTCCATACGACAGCAGCAACAAGAGTGATCTGGAGGAAGCTTATGCTGAGGCGTTCCCCGGCTATACCCTCCCTGGACAGGTCGAATATGCCGAGTTGAAGACAGCTTTTGCCACAGCCATGAATGCCATGGTTCTAAGTGCTAAAGTGACGGATCCTGAATTCGGCGGGGAGTATCTGGGACAGGCGGAAGAGATTCCTGCTTATCATTTGGAAGCCTTCGAAAGCGAGGAGGATCTGGAAGAATTTAAAGAGAGCCTAGCGGAAGAAGACAGCGGTACGGGCAGTGCTGAGGAGACGGAAGCGCCTGGCGATGAGGTGCTGCTGGAAATTCGCGGGATGATTAACCAGATCGGCAGCGGTGATGACGCCGAGTATGTGGTGGATACGAAGAGCGAGCCTGCCATTATCAACAATGCAGTGGCTTATGAAGGCAAGGATATGGTGTTTGCCAGCGGCAAGCTTGATGTGCTGAGCATTAAACAGGCTATTGATACAGACAGCACCCCCTTGTTCGATACACTCGGCATTAAAGGCGACGGGACACTTAGTGTCGCGGGCAGCGGGTTCGTCTTCTTCGAAGGGGAATGGACGCTTGATTTCTTCAACGGGTTCAGCAAGTCGCTGACCCAGCCGGAAGGAGATGAAGATGACGGAGGGGATGAAGGCGCGGGAGATGAGGAAGAGCAGCAGAAGCAGGAGGATCAGAACGGAGGGGCAGAGGATGATTCGCTTAACGGAGCGTTGACCTGGGCCTCCGGTGCAATCGGGGAGCGGCTAAACCCGCTGCGCCAGCTGATGATTCCGGATGTGTATTTTAACCGCCAGAGCCTGTTCGCAGCCCCAAGCTTCTCGGTCAACGGCTTTGATATGAAGTTTAATGACTACATTTTGCGTCCTGAAGGCATTTCATTTAGCGGAGATATTAATTTGAAGCTGCTCGATTCGGAGATCAAAAATGTTCTTTTTAACGAAAAAGGTTTTGTAGGCATTGATACAACCCTGAAATTTGATCTGAACGAGGATATCGGGCTAATCGCAAAGTCGGAAGAGGGCGATGAGGAAGAAGGCGATAAACCATCCGGGGAAATTACGATTGTCCATTATGTACAGGACACCGGAGGCGTGCCTAATACGTACGGTTTGAAATTCAATGCGAATGTCAGCAGCGTGGGGGTCAGCGTTGAGCTTGCCTTCAAGCAGGTGGCGGACAAACGCATTCTTCCAGACGTTATAGGTTTCGAGGCAGAGTTGGGCGATCCCGGTGTGCTGATTACAGGTGCTACCTATCTGACCGGCATTCGCGGGGCGATCCGTGAGCTGGCGGATACGATTGCCGGAGAAGGCGATGTGCCACTGACGCTTGAGGCCGGTGCCGACATTACCTTTGGTGTGAAGCCGGCCACCTTCTACGGCAGTATCGATATGACGCTCAAGAAGTCGGGAATCAAGCTGGTCGGCAAAATGGACTACCAAGCTTCACCGGATTCAGAAAGACTGGCCATGCTGACGGAAGCCAAGATTGCCGCACAATGGATGACACCCTGGTTCGTCAGTGCCTCCGCAACAGTAGACGTGCTTGGCTGGGATGTCATTATCGGTAAAGCCTCACTGTTTGTGGGGGAGAATCTGATCAAGAACCGAATTGATTTTGAAGGCTTCGTAGGTGCAAAGCTGCAGGTTCCATCCAGTGTGCCTTTGGTTGGCGGAATGCCACTGGCCGGGGTATCCCTGGGGGTCAACAATGACAAAATGTGGGGAAGCGTCGCGATCCTGTTCATCAGTCTGGGCGTAACCTACTATTTCGATGGCGATATTGAATTCGGCACCTCCGGCGAGAAGCTTCCGGACGGATTGCTCTATCTGCAGGTTCAGGACCCGGAAACCGGGCCTAAGCTGATGGTCTTCGGCCAAGGGGCAGAAGCTGTGGCTACGTCATGGGTAACGAAAGAGAATATGCAGCATGAAATTGAGTATCACAGTGTCGCCGATGGCGTAAGTCTTCTCGACAATGGGACCCTGGATGTGGGCATCGGCGGAATCAAGGTAGCTGACAATGGGAAGCTGCATGAAATTCCGATGTCGGCTGTGAGCGGCAACGCGATTCTGGAAGTACAGTATTACGGCAAATCTGTGCCGGAGCTGGTACTGAAAGATAATAACAGCCGCGATTACAAGATCGTGTACGATGAGCTCAAAATCAATGATCCGAACGCAAATGCGTTCACACAGGAAATTGCCGGGCAGAACGAAACGGTCCGCAAAGCCTATATTGCTATTCCTGCCAGCCGGGCCGGCAGCGGAACCTGGAAGCTGTATGCGGATCAGAACGTAGATACGCGGTTGTTCAATATTCCTGAGGTGTCGAAGCTTGATGACGTCAGGCTGGACCAGAGCAGCGGAGACACGAACGCCTTCACAGCTTCCTGGAAGGTATCCGGTGCGAAGCCGGATGATACGATCAACCTGTATCTGACGAAGGATGCAGTGCTGCCTCCTGTAGCTGCGGACGGATCCATTACAGCGCCTGGAGACGCTGGTGTGCTGATAGCGAAGGATCTGAAGGTGGATCAAGGGGGTGGCACCTCAGGGGGCGTGACTTCAGGCAGTATACGGATCGACGCTACTCAGGTTTCATTGCTTGGAGCCACAGAAGATATCAGAGGGCTGATGGCCCAGGGAGATTATTATCTGCGGGCGGAGCTGCATTCGTCCACTACCTTCGGCACGAAGACAAGTGCAGACAAGTTCAAGCTGATAGATCCGCTCGCTCCTGCAGAGGCTACTGAAGTGGCAGTTAAGCCTGCGGGTAACGGATATTTCGCATTGTCCTTCAAGCCTGCGGCGAAGAAGCCGGGGCAGAAAGATTATGAGCACAGCTACAGCATAGAAGTGCTTCAGCAGCAGAATGGACAGCTTGCGGAGTACGAGAGTTTCAGTTCTCTTCTGTTCACAGAGGAGGAGCTACAGCCATACTGGAATGAACAGAGCGGCAAATACGAGGGCATCCGGCTTGGCGGCTGGACACTGACCTCGAAGACTAGCCAGGTGGACCAAACCAGCCTGGAGGGCAACACGATTGACGATGAATCGCTTAAGTACAAGGGGTTGAAAGTCGGAGAGAAGTATGTCGTTGGCGTATCTGCGGCAGTAAAGCCGGACAAGGTGGCAGACAAGAATGAAAATCTGCATTATGCGGAGCGGGCAGATACGGCAAATACGCTGCTGCCAATTCCTTCCAAGCTGGTCCTGTCTGTTCAAGGCAGCGGTTCAACCGTCATCGGGACGGCAACTGCCGCTTATGCAGAGTTGCTAAGCAGCTCCAAGAAGCAGACCATTAAAGTAAGCTCAAGCCAGCAGAATGTGGAGGTAGAAGCGATTTATGACGGTAAGTCACTCGGCACAGCAGAGCTTGCAGGCGGCAGTGCCGGAACGCTGGACTTCTCAACCTTCACTACAGATGGCACTTATGCGGTGGAACTCCGGACGAGAAACAAGACGACCGGCGATTTCACGATTACAATGCTGTATTTGACTGTAGACACCATTGATCCGGTTCTTTACATTGATACGCTTCCGGGAACACGGACAGCAGGCGGGAAGATCCGGGTAACCGGACAGACAAGCAATGATGCTGCCTTGAAGGTTAACGGGCAGCCGGTAACCGTCGGCTTGGACGGGCGGTTTGACGGTGAAGTTACCGTCACCGGCAGCCAGCCAACGCTGGATCTGGCCTTTGAGGCTGTGGACCGCGCCGGCAACAGCAACAGCGCCTCGGTCGTTCTGACCAATGGCGGCTATCAGGTGCCGGTTGGCCTGGTATTGCGGAAGGTTGCAAACCTTGGCGTTAAGGATGAGCGGCAGCTGGAGGCTTTCCTGCGGGTGCCTGACGGCAAGGATGCCGGCGGTAAGGTGCAGTATAAGGAAGTGCCCGTTGCCGGCAGTGATCTGGCGAAGCTGACTTACTCCTTGTATACGGGAGAAGCCGCCGAAGTATCTGAAGACGGCAGAGTGAAGGGACTGGCCGAAGGCTCAGCGATTGTATCCGCAGATTACAAGCTGACGGACAGCACATCGCTTCAAGGGATGACTGTAATAAATGTAGTGACCGAAATTAAGGCGTACACCTCGGCAATTACAGGGAATGCAGCATCCACAAAGGTCAATGTGCTGGAGGCGGGAGATACCGAGGACGCCAAGCTGGTCTATAAGGTATATCCTGCAGATAGCGGTACTTTGGCTGCTCCGCGCTACAAAGATGATGTAAGCGGCTGGGGAGTTCTTCCCGAGAATGGTGTGATTCCGGCAGTCAGCGGCGACCGCATTGCACTGGCTAAGCTTCCGGACGGCGCTAAGCAGGCCCTGGCTGTATCTGCTCTGATCCCGGCGGTGCTGTGGTCCGGTAGCGGCAGCAATTCAGGCGGCGGCAACGGTGGCGGCGCAGGCGGAGGAAGTTCGGCCGGCGGCGCGGAGAGCGGCAGTGATTCCGGTGTTTATGTAGGAGGCTCTGCGATTCAGGCGGAGAAACAGGATAACCGTCTGTTGGCCAGAATCTCAGGCGATACGGACGCTTCCGTCAAGACGCTGCGGATTGAAGGCAAGGATACAGTGGTCAGCGGATACGAATTCGCTATGGACCGCAAACTGCTGGCGCAGGCAGCAGAGCGCGGGCAAGGGATCTCCATCGTCCTGCCTTTTGCAGAGCTAAGCTTCCCATCCGCTGCGGCGGCAACAACCGGCGGGGATCTGAAGATTCTCATTGACAAAAACAGCAGCAGCCGGAAAACGGAACTGGCGCAAATCGCCAAGACGCTGAATTCCACTCTGCTGGGCGGCGGTGAGGGTGTCACCTTTGACATTCAGGAGGCAGGAATCTACAAGAACCGTTCGGTTGCTGCTAAGGTAGCTTTGCCCGAGACGATAGCGGCCAGAGATATTACGGCAGTAGTGCTTCGTGACAGTACCGGCAGCTGGACTACCGTGCCTTGGTCTCTGGATGTCATCAGCAACAAGGTATATGTCGATCTGACTTTGACCGGGAACGGAAGCATTGGCTTCATCAGCAAACATCCGGCGTTTACAGATGTGAGTGATACCCACTGGGCGAAGCTGACGATCCAGGATGCGGCGGGTAAGTTATTCATGCAGGGACGCGCTGAGGACCGGTTCGAGCCGGACAGCAGAATTACCCGTGCAGAATATCCGGCTGTACTGCTTCGGGTACTTGGGCTGATGAATCAGCAGGAGCAGGCTCCATTCACCGATGTGAAGGCGGGTAGCTGGTATAGCCGTACTATATCCATTGCTGTCAAGAACGGCCTGGTTACAGGACTGGCAGATGGAACCTTCCACCCGAATGAGGAGATCTCCCGCCTGTCGGCTATGGTAATTGCCGGCCGGGCAGTGCAGCTGCTTGGACAAAGCGGGCAGATTACGAAGGCAGAGGCGGATGCGGTTCTGGCGAAGTTCAAGGACGGGGAGGCTATTCCGGAATGGGCAAGAGCTACAGTTGCCCTAAGCATCAAGCAGAATCTGATCTCCGGACAGAATGGTTTCCTTCTTCCAGACGGCGCACTTACACGTGCCCAGGCTGCGGCTATTGCGATCAGGCTGAATACTATTCAGAGAGCGGGAAGATGACCTATGTTATTCTCACAAAAATGGATCAAGCTGATAAGCTGCGCGCTGCTGCTGGTTCCCCTGCTGCCTGCCGGACAACCGGCGGAAGCCAGCGGCGGGAGCTGGAGTGAGCATGCAGATGTCAGCTGGTATGAAACCAACTATTCTACGTTTATCATCGATTCGGCGGCCAAGCTGGCAGGTGTCGCCAAGCTGGTCAATGACGGAACTACTGATTTCAGCGGCAAAACACTGCAGATTGCCGGCTCTAGTACGCTGTCGCTTGCGGACTACGAATGGATGCCGATCGGTACCGGCGAGCATCCATTCAGAGGAATTCTTATCGGTCAGGCCGGGCAAAGCCCGGATCTGACCGGGCTAAGAGTTACAGACAGTGTGTATGGCGGACTGATCGGCCGCATGAGCGGAGCCACAGTCGGCCGGTTTACACTGTCAGGCAGCATTCAGACGACAGCCTCCGGCGATGCAGCGGTGGGCGGTGTCGCCGGCTACATGGATGAAGACAGTACAATCCTGGATGTGACCAGCGATGTTGCGGTGCAGGTCGCGGGAACAGTCAACGGCAATGTATATGCCGGCGGAATTGTCGGCAGCGGCTCAGGGATGCTGTCGGGCGTGGTCAATCACGGCAGTATTGTGCTCAGCGGCGCTTACTGGGGGATGGCCGGAGGTATTGCCGCTGCAACCAACGGCAATCTGTCGCTGAAGAAGAGCGAGAATACCGCTCCTGTCAGTGTTACAGGCAGTGTCTACAAAGCCGATGCAGGCGGACTGATCGGCCTTGCGTCAGCGCCGCTGTTCATGGCAGAGGAAGACACCTTCATGCGCAACAGCGGACAGATTAGGCTGCAAGATATCGGAAGCGGCTCTGCCGGGGGAATTATAGGCCGGGCGGGTGCGGAGGCTGTCGTCACCTTCTCCGCGCAGACGGCGAATTCCGGAGAGATTCTTGTGAATTCCGGGGCGGCAACTGCAGGTACAGCAGCCGGCGGTTTGATCGGTGCGTATGAGAATTCCGGGGGCCTGAATGTCTCTATTCCCTTTGTGCAGACCGCTTCTGCCATAACCAACAAGGCAGGCCAGCGGGCATACACCGGCAGCATTGCCGGCAGTGTGGCCGGCAATTTCACCTGGGGGTCCAGCGTGCTCAACAGTACGCCTGTAACAGCCGGCGGCTCGTCTGAGGTGTACACCGGAGCAATAGCCGGTAAGGTGGATGGCATTGCAGCGTTCCAGGCAGGTGCGCGGAATAAGGCGGCAATTCAGGTCGAAGCCTCCGGCAATGGAGTGTATACCGGAGGGTTGATCGGCTTCGCCGGCCAGCGCCTTCTGCTCCAGAGCAATACGGCTGAAGCGTATGGCAATACCGGCCGCATTACCGTAGCAGGCACGGCCTCCGATGTGCTCACCGGAGGGATCATAGCGAACCGTAACTATCATAAGGCGGCCGGCAATGTCTACAGTGAAGGAGACATTGAGGTTACCGCAGCGGGCAGAGTGTACACCGGCGGTTTTGTCGGAAAGGCATCGGATGGTGACTCCGGAATCGCTGGTGAAGCCTATGGCGGAAGCATTAATGTAGCTGCGAACGCCCCCGGCGCCGACAGTCAGGTGTACACCGGCGGCATCATTGGATACTACGGGTTAAGCGGCGTGATTGAAAATACCACATTCACCGGCGGAATCAATGTAGCCGGAGGAGCAGGCGTATATAGCGGCGGCGTGGCCGGGTATATGACGGGCGGCGGTGTAATCGCCGGTGCGGCAGTGGGCGGGACAGTGATGGCCCCGGCTCTCATCCGTTCAAGCGGCAATGCCGGCGGTGTGGCCGGGTATGCGGACGGCAGCATTCAATCTGCAGCTGTTAAGTATACAGAAATCAGCATCTCGGGAACCGGAGGGTCGGCGGGCGGAATCGCCGGCACGGCACTCGGACGGATTACGGATGCGGATGCGGGCGACGCTAATTCTAGAGGGACTGACAGTCTGCTCATCTCTACGGCCGTTGCTGATTCAGCGGCGGGCGGTATTGTGGGCGATGGCCGGGGCGGCTTAGTGGTAGGTACAGCAGCCGTCAACAGAATCAGCCTGTCGGCTGGCCCCGGGGCCGTCCGTTCCCGGCTGGGAGGCCTGGCGGGCAAGATTTCTGCTGAGGCTACGGCAAGCGTGCATGGAGAACCTATCGAGATCCGGAATATAACGCTTGCTTCAGCCGCTGCAAGCAGTGCAATCGGCGGTGTAATTGGCGAGGGCGGCATGGAGCTTGATTCGGACGCCCTGCAGGCGGTATCCGGGATTTCAATTGAAGCTCAGGGCGAGCATTCGGACCTGGGAGGAATTGCAGGCAGCAGCAGCGGCCGGCTGTCCGGATTAACTGTGCTGGACCTGACGATCCAGGCCAGCGGTAATGCCAGCCGGATCGGCGGCGTGGCCGGATTCACATCGGGCGCCGTTGCTAATCCTGCGGTTGCTCCGGGCGACGGCCAATTGCGGCTGTCCGCAGAAGGTACAGACAGCGCTATAGGCGGCATTGCGGGAGCAACCAGTGCCGGGGCTGTTGTAAGCGGCAATGGAACAGACAGCAATGTATCCGGTCTGAGCGTTACCACGGCGAATGCTGCCAGCGGTTCACGCATAGGCGGAATTGTGGGCGAAGCGAATGCCTCGGCGCTCCGCCAGATGGTTGTGGAGAATCCGGCGCTGAATGCACCCGGCGAAGGCAGCCGGATCGGCGGCCTGGCCGGCCAGGTTACCGGCGGGGAGATCGAGCGATCCGTTGTCAGAGGGGTTCTTCCGGACTATGCCGTGCTGAATGTGTCCGGCAGCGGAGTTCAGGCAGGAGGCTTGGCCGGACGGGCAGAGAATTCCGTTCTCACCGGCAGCGGCGCGGCGGCTCCGGCCGCAGAGAATCTTCTTCTGACTGGAACAGAAACGGCAACCGGACTTTATGCAGGCGGTATTGTTGGATACAACAGCGAAAGCTCGATTGGGCAGATGTCCGGCTCTACGCTCAAGCTTGCTTTCAAAGGAACCGGAACCACCGCAGGCGGAGTCGCCGGCTATAACCGCGGAATTGCCGGTTATAGTGATCCGGGAGCTTCCCGGATGCTGAAGGATAACCTGATGAATGGACTGTCGGTGGTTCTGTCCGCTTCAGCCACCGGTTCAACGACCGGCGGACTGGTCGGCTTGAACGATTCCAGAAGCGATGAAGATCCCGCAGTAGCAGTAGCTTCTTCGCTCAGCTCGATTCAGAATAGCAAGCTGAGCGGAAGCATCACGGTGCATGGAGCTTCCTCGGTAACGGGCGGTCTGATCGGCGAGAACCGGAGCTTTGTAGCCAAGAACAGCTTAGGCGGTCAGCTGCCCGTTCTGTCAGACGGCGGTAAAGGCCTGATCGGCGGTCTGATTGGCAGAAATACCGGAACAATCTATTACATGTCATCCAATGCGGTTCTATCCTCCGGCGGCGTATCTAACGTCATCGGGGGCCTGATCGGGGAGAATACGGGCCGTGTCGTCTCCTCCTATCTCGAAACGGATCTGAAAAGTGATCTGGCCGGCACGGCGGGCAGCTACGCCCTTCTGGGTGGTCTGATCGGCAGAAACAACGGAAGTGTGGAGAAGAGCTTCACCATGTCAAAAGTAACAGGCAACGGGGCTTATGTATATGTAGGTGGACTAATCGGCGAGCATTCGGGTTCCATCGCTGATTCTTATGCAGGCAAGGATGTATCAGCCAGCGGAAAAGGCTCCTACAGCGGAGGTCTCATCGGACGGATTACGGGGGGAACGGTAGCCAGCAGTTACTCCGCCGGCCGGATCACCGGAGATAAAGGCGCGTATCCCGGGGGCTTCGCGGGCTACTACGCCAGCACGAGCAAGAAGCTCATTGATGATGCCTATTATGTTAAGGATGAGAGCTTGTCGATCAACAGCGGAGTGCTCGATTTTGGCGGCGGAGTCTTCAATGAGCTGAATAATTATGCCCGTCTGAGTCCGATTCTTTCCTCGGCGCTCGCTGACCGCAAAGCATTTCCGGCCCTGTCCGGCTGGACGTTCGGCAGTTCACCGTGGCGGTATAGCTTAGCCGGTGCAAATTACAAGTATCCGGAGCTGAACCTGAGCGCTGACGCAGATGATGAAGGCAATGATTCGGCCGGCATGAATTTGAACTGGTATACACAGAATCCTGATGCCCTGCGTTTTACCATCAGGACGGAGGATGAGCTGGCGGGTCTTGCAGCGATCGTAAACGGTAAAGCATCGGCAGTTGAAGCATTCAATTTCATCGGCCGGACGGTTAATGTGACGGAGCCGATCAGCATTAGAGCCTCGCGGTGGACGCCTATCGGGGCGAATGCCAACCATCCGTTTGAAGGAACGTTTAACGGCAATCATAACTTAATCAGTAATTTCCAGGTAACTGCAGGAGAGTATGCGGGACTGTTCGGTGTTATCGGCAGCGAAGCCGTTGTCCGGCAAGTCTCTGTCGCCCCCCTGTCGCTCACCGGCAGCGGTTATGCCGGAGCTTTGGCGGGATTCAATCACGGCAAGGTCGAACAGGTCCAGGGAAGCTTGCTGGGCGGTTCTGAGATTAGCGGCGGGACGGCAGCCGGGGGCTTGATTGGAGCGAGCGAAGGTCAGGTCTCCGGTTTGTCGATGACAATCAGCGGAGGCAGCAAGGTGTCCAGCGCGGAGAACGGGGCGTATGTCGGCGGTCTGATCGGTGATAACCTGTCCGGCCTTGACGACAGCAGCCTGAAATTGACGGCCGGCATCATTGAAGCTGCAGGCGACAATGCGGCTGCAGGCGGTCTGGCCGGACGCATGAATGGTAAGCTGACCGCACTATCCCTGCTCGTGCAGGATGGCGGGGGAATCGTCGCAGCTGGCGAGAACAGCACGGCTGGCGGTTTGGCGGGTGTGGCCGAATCGGGTACAGCCGATGGCCTCAGCGTTGACCTGGCCGGCGGCAGCGTACAGGCCCTTGCTGAGGGCTCCGTTGCCGGCGGGGTGTTTGGCCGTTCGGCAACAGGCCATGTGATCCGTAACGCCAAAGTGCGAGGTGACCGGGCTCAGGGTACAGTCATCGCAGCAAGTGCAGCAGCCGGCGGTATCGTCGGTGCCAAAGCCGGATTTGGCAACAATAGGTTTGATATAGAGGCGGTAGAGGTCCGCGATGTGACCATCACCACTGCGGGTGAAGGCGGAATAGTCGGCGGTATTGCCGGCAAGCTGGCCGATGCCGCGCTGAAGGAGGCGGTATTCAGCGGAACCCTTCTGGCAACAGGCAACGGGGCTATAGCTGGGGGGATCACCGGCCAGGCGAAGAATTCCATTCTGTACAAGCTTGAGTCTTCACCGCAAATTCAGGTCAGCGCGTCGTCTGGCGTGCTTGCGGCCGGCGGTGTTGCCGGAACCATGGAATCCTCGCAGAGGGATACATCTCTGGATTTCGGACTCATGGTGCCGCTGTATCACGGTATATATGAAGCGAAGCTTGCTTCAGGTATAATCGCCGTTAATGCGGCAGGTCAGCAGGCAGAGGTGTATGCAGGCGGCATTGCCGGGAAGCTGGATTCAGTCTCCCTGTATAATTCCTCCGCAGCAGTTTCTCTTGAGCTGAGCGGAGCGAAGACTATAACGGCTGGCGGTGCAGCCGGCTATGCCAAGGACAGCCGGCTGGTCGGAATAGACACCGGAGGTCAGATCCAGGCAGAAAACAGCACAAATTATAATGTAGGCGGCCTGGCGGGACAGTCGTCCGGCGGTAGCATTGCCTATGCCCGTGCAGAAGCGCCGGATCACAGGCCGATCGTTATTGGAGAGAGCACGGCAACCGGAAGAACGGAAGCGGATGCCCATATCGGCGGATTCATCGGGCTGGCGGACGGTACGGATATTTACGCTTCATCAGCAGCTCTTGATCTTCAGCTGGACAGTGCTAATCCGTATCTCACTGTCTACGCCGGAGGTTTTGCCGGTCTTCTGGGAGAGGAAGGAAGCGGTACAATCATACTGGCAAGCGCCTCAGGGCGTGTAACGGTGAGCGGGGCGGCCGGAATCTACACCGGCGGCTTCGCCGGCACGGTCAATCAGTACCGGATTGAGCAGGCTTACGCTTCGGGGAATGTATCGGGCACGGCCTTTGATGCCAGAGGCGGCGGCTTCGCTGGAGTGATTAATCACGGGAGCGAGATTGAAGATGCTTATGCTGCCCAGGAGCAGGTTAAGGTTGCCGGACGCAACGGAGCAACCAGAGCTTATGCCGGCGGCTTTGCCGGATACAATGACGGCAGCCTGGCACGGGTGTACGAGCGGGTGTCCGAGGTTGCAGCCGTTGCCGGCGGCTCCAACTCTTACATGGGGGCCTTCATCGGCTATAATTACCGCAGCGGACTAATAGAGAATTCTTATTATGAAGGCAAGCTGTCGCCGATCGGACACGATGCAAGCAGCGGCGGGCGGAGCAGTCAGCTGAAGCAGTTGCCGCTTGCCGGATCTGCCGGGCTGGAGGGCTGGGGTTTCTCAGGCAATAAGCCGGTGTGGGGCTTGGCCTATGGAGTGCAGCCTTACGCTCCGGTGCTTCAGAATATGTCGGACTGGCGGTTCGCGCCGGATCTGCATGTGCTTACCCTTGCCGGCAAGCATCAGACTGCATTTACGGCAGGCACGGCTGAGGAACTCGCGGGGCTTGCGCTTCTGAATGATGAAGGGGAGTCTGTATATGCGCTGCTTGATCCGGGCACACAGTCACAACCTGAAATCGGGAGCGTCACCCTGACAGCAGATATTTCGCTGGCAGCTAAACCATGGCTGCCTGTGGCAAGCTATAAGGGTGTGCTGGACGGGCAAGAGCATGTCATCTCCGGACTCAACTATCATGCCGGAAGCTGGGAACACTCTGGCCTAATCGCGGACAATTACGGCACGATCATCAATTTGAAGCTGCAGGATACCAGTATCTCCGGAGCGATTAATTCAGGTGCAGCCGCAGGCGTAAACCATCCGGAGGCAAGCATTAAGAATGTGGCCGTAAGCGGCGGAAGTATATCGGCTAAGTCGGCCGGAGGTGTAGCCGGTGTTAATCAAGGCCTGCTGGCCGGCGTTATTGTAGAGAACCTGAAGGTTGCGGGCGCAGCGAATGCCGGCGGAGCTTCAGGCAGCAATCAAGGACAGATCAAAGGGGCAGCTGTAAAAGGTCTGACGGACATCACTTCACCTGCCCTGGCGGGAGGCATCACAGGGCTCAACGAAGGAAGTGTTGAGTCATCCTATACCAGAGCTGTGATCACTGCTTCCGGTCCTGAAGGAACCAGCATCGCGGGCGGGGTTGCCGGACAGAACGGTACAGAAGGTGCTATTAAAGGAAGCTTCTCCTATTCCGATGTTGCAGCGGCGGCAACAGATGCAAGCTCGGGAGGCATTACCGGAGTGAACTCGGGACTCATTGCCGAGAGCTATAATACCGGAACGGTGGAAGCCGCCGGTAAAGACATGGCCCGGGCGGGCGGGATTGCCGGGTATATAGCGGCGGGAACGATCACCGGCTCAGTCAATGGCGGGCAGAGTACGGCCCATATCAACGGTAAGCTGGTGAAGGGCAGAACACTTGCTGGAGGCATCGCCGGACAGGCCGGAGCAGCAGCGGCTCTGATCCACAACATCTTTGATGCCCAGATGCTTCAGGTTCCGGCAGCCTATAACTCACCTGAGGGAAGCAAAGTAACAGGAGTGCAGGGGCAAGCGGAAGGGACAAGCACCTTAGGGCTGACAGGCGGTACACTGCCTGCCGGACTGGACGCTTCCGTATGGAAGGCAGTTCAGGGATTCTATCCGCAGCTGACGCATTTCTCCGGCTCGCTGGACAGTGAGCTGTCCACCGTAGCAGTTGTACTGAAGGAGGGGGATACGGCGTTTAAGGTGAGCGGAAGCTACACTGCTACGCCTGATGCCACAATCCGCTGGACGGCCCTGGGCGAATCGGGTCCGATTTATCTGACTGCGTCTAAGGACGGCCAGAGCCGCCTGATCGTAATTAACAGAACACCGCTGACTTATGATGCGACAGCGGCTGCGCCGGTAAGCCCTACGGCACTGGAGTTTAAGGATAAGACAGAGGTAGTGCTGGCCAGCACTGAAGCTGAAGGCCAGATTCATTATACCGTTGATGGCACGGCGCCTTCCGGGACTTCGCCGGTGTACTCAAAGCCTATCGCCATTAGCGTGTCCACCACGGTCAAGGCAATAACGGTGGCCATGGGCAAGAATGACAGCGGGCTGCTCATTGCCGAGTTCAAGAAATTACCGGATCCCGGAAACGGTGGCAATGGCGGTGACAGCGGCGGTGGTAGCGGTAGCCCGGGAAGTGGAGACAGCCCCGTTCAGCGTGATGAGAGCCCGTTCGATATTCTGGTGAACGGAGTAGCCAAGACTGTCGCTCAGGCCAAGGACAGTGTGGAGAACGGCAGAGCAACTACCACTATTGTTGCTGATGAAGCTTTGCTTGCACAACTGCTGCAGGAAACAGCAGATTCAGCTGAAATTAAGTTCGTCTTCAAGAAGAATACTGATGTGAACAAAGTGGAGTTGAGCGGGAAGCTGCTTAAGCTGATGGCGGAGCATCAAGCAGTGATCCTGCTGGATAACGGAACCGCCGGATACCGCGTTCCTACAGTACTGCTGGAGGGCTCAGTACCAGAGCAGGCGGTCTTGAATCTTGAAATTGCCTCCATGGATGAACAGGGAACGAAGCTTGCAGAGCAAGCAAGTAAGGCCGGTCCTTATTCCTTCCTGGTGAAGCCGATGGTATTCCGCGCCGTCTATACGTATGGGAATCAGCAGCAGGAGATGGATCGTTTGAACGCTTATGTGGAGCGGACGATTACTTTACCTGGGACGGCGGGCAGCACGAGTGCAACCGGGGTGAGCATTGCCGCTGACGGAACGGTCAGCCCGCTGCCAACCCGGATCACCGGGAACGCCGGAGAATTGACAGCAGTAATCCATAGCCTGTCCCTAAGCGGCATGGTTGGTGTGGCCGCAGTACGGACAGAAACCTCATACCGCGATGCCCAGTCGCACTGGGCAGAGGCAGCTATCGCAGACCTGACCCGCCGGTGGATTGTGAACGGTGTAGGCGAAGCAAGCTTTGAACCGGACCGGAGCATTACCCGGGCTGAATTCTCCGCTATGATCGTCAAGGCGCTGGGTATTGGCGGAGCTGCAGCAGAAGGCGGCAAGCTTTTCAGTGATGTGAGCGCCGGAGCCTGGTATGCGTCATCTGTCGAGACCGCCTTCCGGTATGCCTTGATATCCGGTTATCCGGATGGCAGCTTTGGTGCTCAGGAGGCCATTACCCGCCAGGAGATGATGGTAATTCTCTTCAGATCCATGCAGCTCACAGGGTTGCAAACCGGGGTTACAGCTGCTGGTGAAGAACAGATGCTGGAGCGTTTTGCCGATGCCGGAAGGATTGCCGGGTATGCCAAAAACGGCTTCGCCGCAGGCATCCGTGCCGGACTTATAACCGGAAGAAGCGCTACGACGCTGGCTCCTGCGGAACTGACAACCAGAGCTGAGGCAGTTACTATTATCGAGAAGCTCCTGAGACTCTCAGGGCTGATCTAGAGAATCCGAATCATATGCATGGACCGGTTTTGAAGCCTATCTGTCCAGCTGACTACGCTTCCGAAGCAGGCTTGTGGAGTCAGTTGGTATAATAGCAGGAATTGGGGGCCTATGAGGTGATGGTTAAAATTGCTCAGCGTTTTCAAGATGAGGCTATTCGTCTGCACTATGAACTTGAATTCAAACGTCTTGAACGTATGTATTTGCGGCAAGAACAGATCAGTGAAATTAAGAAATACATCCCTTCTGCTAACAATCCAGTATCTCAGAAGCACCTGGAAGCACTGGAAATGAAGATGGCCAGATGTATCACATCTACTCTTAAGCTGCTGTTTGAAGCGGGGTATGGGCAAGAAATGAAAAGGCGCGGATATTTATAAGAATAGCAAGGCAGAATGAGCACTTCAGCGAGGACAAAGAAGGAGCATGCGCTACAGCCAGAGGCTATAGCACATGCTCCTTCTTTGCGGTCCGCGGGGCCGCTCTCGCGGACATATACAATACTTCATGCGGATTATTGTCAGCCCTTAACGGCCCCCGCAACAACGCCCTTCACAATATATTTTTGCAGGAAGATGAAGACGATGATCGACGGCAGCACCGCCATTACCATAGCTGTCATGGCATACTGCCAGTCCGAGGTATATTGGCCGACGAAGGTGTAGGCAGCCAGCGTCAAGGTCTTTGTATCCGGTGAGCCGTTAACCATCAGCAGCGGGAGCAGGAAGTCATTCCAGATCCACATTACATCGATGATGATAATGGTGGTCGTTACCGATTTCAGCAGCGGGAAGATCACGCTGAAGAACAGCCGGAAGCCGGAAGCGCCGTCAATCGTCGCGCTCTCGTCGATTTCTGTCGGAATCCCCTTCACGAAGCCGTGATAGATGAAGACGGCCAGCGGAGCGCCGAAGCCCCAGTACAAGAGGCCGAGTCCCCAGGTGCTCTCGGAGAGGTTCAGGTTCTTCGCCGTCTGCAGTACAGTCAGCATGATCGACTGGAACGGGATCAGCATCGGCATAATGCACAGGAAGTACAGCACGCCGCTCCATCTGGTTTTGGTCCGTGCCAGCTTATAAGCGGCAATGGAGGAAATGAACACAATCCCCAGCAGGCCGACACCGGTAATGATGAAGTTGTTCAGGAACAGCCGCGGATAGTTAATGAACTTCCACACATAAGAGTAGTTGCTGAAGTTCAGTGATTTCGGCAGGGCGATGACGTCGGTCATGACCTCGCTGAAGCTTTTGAGCGAATTAATAATCGTCAGGAACAGCGGATACAGGAACAGCAGAGACAATATGACCAAAACAACTTCCAGTATGATCTTGCCTGCCTTGTTGTTGTTTGTTTTCATTATGCCTCAACCTCTCTCCGTTTGAAGACTGTCAGCTGGATTACTGTCACGACAAGCACTGCCAGGAACAGGATAAGCGCTTTCGCGGTACCATAGCCGTACAGGTTGTTCTGGAACGTATCCCGGTATATATCATAAGCAATACTGTAAGTAGTTCCGCCAGGGCCGCCGCCGGTCAGCGACAGGATGACGTCGAATACCTTGATCGAGTTGGTCAGTGCCATGAAGACAGATATCGTGATCGACGGGGCAAGCAGCGGCAGCGTAATGCTGAAGAATCTTCTCAGCGGTCCGGCACCGTCTACAGTAGCGGCTTCCTTCAAATCTTCCGGCACAGACTGCAGACCGGCAATATAGATCACGAGATAGAAACCGATGGACTGCCAGATGGACACGCCAAGGATGGAGATGAAGGCAAGTCCGGGAGTTCCGAGCCAGCTTAGGTCAAAGATTCCCCAGCCGGTGCTTTCGCCCAGCGAGTTGAAGCCCTGCATGAAGATGAACTTCCAGATGAAGCCGACAATAACAAGACTGAGGATATAAGGGATAAAGAATGCCGCTCTCAGCCAGGAGGTGCTCTTCAGCTTCATGTCCAGCAGTACGGCCAGCAGGATCGCCAGCACGTTGACAATCACAATATAGAGGACCGCATATTTAATCGTGAACCAGGCGGCATCCGAGAAGTTCGTATCGCCTGAGAAAATCTGTTTGAAGTTATCCAGTCCGACGAATTTGGGATGCTTGGAAATCCCGTTCCACTTCGTCAGGGAATAGCGGATGGTCATGGCAAAGGGAATGTAGAATGCTACGGCGATACAGATCAGAACCGGGAGTGTAAAGATTCCGAATTCGAATTTCTCGCGCCATCTTCTGCCGAGTGTTTTTAACATGGTTGCACCTCTTCTTGAGTTATAGGGTGGGAGTATTGTGCCTGTCTTGCCACACATAACCATTCCGGTTAGTCTATATTGTGTATTATAGAGCAGACCCCTATACTCAAAAATGGATTTAAGAGTACAGTTAGGGGTAAAAAGGTGAACTGACTGCACATGCGGAAATGAGCCGGTAAATAGGCCTGAACCCCGCAGAAGGGAGGCTGAGGATATGATCAAATCCATGATGTACAAGCTGTTTGAGCCAATGCTGGAGCGGATTTCCCGCCGGCTGGCCAACAAGCTGATTCTGCTTTTTTCCATTGTCATCATTCTGGTGGTCAGCTCGCTTACGTACATTTCATACAGAATGCTGCAGAAGGAATCGGTCAATAACAGCATTGCGAGCACGAGCAACAACCTGCTTCTCGTCGGACGGAATCTGGAGAGCTACTTAAGCGGAATCGAGCAGCTGTCCCTGCCGCAGATATCCTATGACGAGTTTGCCTATGCCATCCTGCACGAATCGGAGGACTACAGCTCCAAGATGTATGTGGAGAATTACTTGAAGAATCTGTATTTTTCCCGCAGTGACCTGGAGGCTGTCTACCTGTACGTGATCAAGGAGCACAAGTATTATTATGTCACCAAAGAGAACTATAATATTACCGTCCGGGTGGCTGAGCATCCGCCGATTGAGCAGCTGTCCTGGTATAAGCGGGCGCAGGCCAGTCCGTTCAACCGTTCTTACCAGTCTTTTGTAGAGGAAGCTCCGGCAGAGGACAGCGGCCTGGATTACCCGGTCAACACGGATAAGGTTTTCATGGGCTATCACCGGCTGCTGCGCTCCATTGTCTCTAGAGAACCGCAGGCCGTGCTGTCACTGTATCTGAATTCCGGGACGACCGATGAGATCATGAAGGACATTCCGTTCAGCGCGGGAGAGCATCTGATGTATATCAGCCCGGATAATGAGCCGTTTACAGTGGACGATCAGGGATTCTACCAGAGCAGCGAGCAGGCGGGACTGCTGAATCTGCTGACGCCGGCACAGAAAGGACAGGTAACCTGGTCGGACAATGCGCAGAAATACCTGGTCATTTACGATATTAGCCAAAAGGAAGGCTGGAAGCTGGTCAAGCCGATTCCTTACACCAAGATCTATGCAGCCGCCACAACTACCCGTAAGCTGAGTGTATCGATCGGCCTGCTGTTCCTGATTGTCTCTGTCGTGCTGGTCGGCTTCACCTCGAACCGGATTACCCATCCGCTGAAGAATCTGTCGCTCCAGATGAAGCGGTTCAGCACGGGAAGCTTCGATGCTGAGGCAACGGTTACGGGGAACGATGAGATTGCCTATCTGTCACGCCATTTCAACAAGATGGTCGAGCGGACCAATGAACTGATTAATGAACGTTATAAGATGAAGATTGTGGAAAAAAATGCTGTCCTCAAAGCGCTTGAGGCGGAGATCAATCCCCATTTCCTGTACAATGCGCTGCAGGCCATCTCCACCAAGGCGCTGAAGAACAACAATGATGATATCGTCGAGATGGTGGATAATCTGGCGTTAACCCTGCGCTACTGCATCAGCGGCCGGGATGTTGTGCAGGCCAGGGAGGAGCTGCGGCATATCGAGCGTTATCTGGCGCTGCAGAAAGCCCGGTTCGGGGGCCGCATGCAGGTCGTCTACGCCTGGGATGAGAGCCTGATGGAGCTGCGGATTCCCAAGCTGTCGATCCAGACGCTGGTAGAGAACTGCATTAAGCATGCGCTGGAAAAAGTATCTGCTACCGTTACCATCCGGATTGAGGCCCATGTGACGGCTACCCACAGCGTGATTTCTGTGCTGGATGACGGCCCGGGAATCAGCGGCGAACGGCTGCAGGAGGTCATGAGCTCATTGCGGATGCAGTGGGAGGACCGGGAGGAGGCCGGTGAAGAGGACGGGCAGGAGAGCATCGGACTCAAGAATCTCAATACCCGGCTGAAGCTGCTGTACGGGGATGAGGCTGGGCTGGTTATCTACAGCAGTGAACAAGGAACTCAAATGGATATGCGGCTGCCGCGGGGAGGAGTAGGTCAACATGTATAGAGTGCTGATAATTGATGATGAGGAGCCGCTGCGCGAGGCCATCAATATTCTCGGGGACTGGGAAGGGATTGGAGTCAGCGAGGTATTGGAGGCTACTAATGGGAAGATGGGACTGGAAATGCTGCGCCGGGAGAAGTTCGATCTGGTGCTGGTGGATATGAAAATGCCTGAGCTGAGCGGGGCGGAGCTGCTGCAGATTGCCGAGCAGGAGTTCCCCGATTCTCTGCTGATTGTCATCAGCGGCTACAATGATTTCGAATATACCCGCCAGGCGATCCGCTCCAAGGTGGTGGATTATCTGCTTAAGCCGGTGAACCGTACCGACCTGAACAATGCCCTGCGTAAGGCTGTAGGGGTGCTGGATGCCAAGCGGAAGCGGGAGAGCGAGTTCATTAACCGTAATATTACGCTCAACATGTCACTGCCGAAGCTGAAAGAGAAGATGTACTTATCAATCATTGACCGCAGCTTCAAAACCCAGTCCAACGAAGCCTTCCTGCCGCTGATCGGCGCTGACGGGGCGGGCAGCCACTTCGCTGTAGGCATTTTGCGGATGCTCAATCTGGAGCAGGTGCTGAGGGAGCGGTTCCATGAGGACCGGGATTTGCTGCATTTTGCCGTAACCAATGTAATGAATGAGAACACAGACGGGCAGTTTGAGTCGTTCAGCTTCACAAGCCCAAAGGGGGAGCGGGAGTTTATCGCCATCTTCACGATGAAAGGCGGATACGAGGCCGATGCGGCCTTTCTGTCCTTGCATCATATGAAAAAAGCTGCTTCTACGCTGAAAGAGCTGTTCGGCATTCTCTGTGCAGGCGGAATGGGAGAGCCCTGCAGCGATATCCTAAGCATCGCCCATTCGTACGGGCAGGCGAAAGAGGCGCTCGACAGCATTGATCTGCTCAGCCTGAAGGGCAGCATGATTCTGCAGGGCAGCCAGGCGATGCTGAAACCGGCAGCCAAGGATAACCCGTCGCTGACCGGGCGGATGCCGCAGATCCGCAGCAGCCTGGAGAGCGGGAACGTGAACCATGCACGGAGCATCTGCAGTGAGTTCATTAAGAAGTGGCAGGCTGCCGGGTCGTTCACGCTGGCTGAGGCCGACCGGGTGCTGCAGGAATTTCTGTTTCTGCTCGGCGAGATCGCTGCCCAGCTGGATGCGGTGCCGCCCCAGGCGCGCAGCAGCAAGGACAAGGGGCTGCAGGCCCTTGGCATCCGCAGTGACTTTGCTACTTTTGAACAATTTGAGGCGTTGCTGAACCATATCTTCGATCTTTATGCCGGGGAGATCAGCCGGACGCTGGCCGGAGACCGCAGCAGTGTGCTGGAAAATATTAAAGCATACATTGATAACCATTATTTTGAGGATATTAAGATATCGATGTTCACGGATAAATATTTCCTGAGCAGAGAATACTTGATGAAGCTGTTCAAGGGACAATACAAATACGGCATTCATGAGTATGTGCAAAAGGTAAGAATGGACAAAGCCAAGGCACTGCTGTCCGATCCTAACCTCAAAATTCAGGATATTTCCGAGATGCTGGGGTATAAGGACAAGAACTATTTCAGCAAGGCGTTCCGCAATTACTACGAGTGTTCACCTTCTGAGTTCCGGCAGCAGCTATCAGGGGGAGAAAAGTGAAACGGTTACATGAACACACTTTTTTACCCTCATCAGTTCACTTATGTACATTCTTATCCTTTTTCTTTTTATTTAGAATAACAGCAAGACCACAAGATGCATAAGGAAAAGGGGGCAACATCATGTTAAAACGATTTATGGCACTATCTGCAAGTCTGCTGCTCGTCGGCGGACTGCTGGCCGGCTGCGGCGGGAATAACACTAATAATGCTGCTAACAACACAGGTGGAACAAACGGAGCCGAGAATACAGCTACAGATTCCTCCAAGCCCGTCACGATTAATATGTTCACCGCATCTCCCGAATACACCGACGCGTTCAATGCTTATATCGCTGAATACAAAAAAGTTAAGCCGAATGTAACGATTAATCTGGAAATTATGCAGGCAGACTACAATACAGTGCTCAAGTCCAAAATTGCCGCAGGCAGCACACCTGACGTATTCCAGACCACCGCTGGCGGTGATATTGATACTTTTGCCGAATACAGTGCTGACCTGACCAATGAACCGCTCGCTGCAGCCATGACCGATGCTGTCCGTTCCAACATGAGCTCTTCGGACGGTAAAGTACTCGGGCTGCCGGTTAAAGGCAATCTGTTCGTCCTGATGTACAACAAGAAGCTGCTGGCTGATGCCGGCATCACTGAAGTGCCTAAGACGACTGCTGAGATGGACGATGCCATCACCAAGCTTGAAGCTAAGGGCATTACGCCATTCGCCAACGCCTACAAAGAGTGGTGGGTATGGAAGCACATCTTCCAGCACTTCGTTGATGCTGCTGCAATTGATGCAGGTACTGATGCCAAGACACTAGTAGCTGATTTTATTGCCGGCAAAACAACCTTCGCCGATCATCCGGTGCTGAAGGACAACTTCTTCAACTTCATCGACACCACTGTAAAACACGGAACGGACAAGCCGCTTGAACGCGACAGCAATGCTGAAGTCAGCGACTTTGCCCTTGGCAAAACCGCATTCATGACCGGTAAAGGCGCATGGGATGAAGAAGCGATTAAGAAAATCACCCCTGACTTTGATCTCGGCATCGCCGGCTATCCTGTCAGCGACAAAGCGGAGCAATCCCAGATCATCACTGGTGCTGACCAGGCGCTGCGCATTAACAAGGATTCTGCTGTAGCTGCTGAAACGATTGAATTCTTCAACTGGCTGTACACTTCCGACTACGGCAAGAGCTGGTTCTCCACAGTAGCTAAGGTTATTCCTCCAATTAAGGATGCGCCAATGCCTGACCTGCAGATGCCTAAGGAAATGGAAGAAATTCTGAAGACTGAGAAATCCGGCGACCTGTCGGTTAACTACTCTCTGGATACATTCCACCAGAAATTCGGTGAATTGATGCAGGCTTATATCGGCGGCAGCAAGACTAAGGATCAAGCAATTGATGAAATTCAGAAGGCCTGGATTCAATTCGGGTCCGCTCAATAAAAGATTTTGAAGATCCGGGACGGCCTCCGAAGTAAGCTTTATTACTGGGGAGGCCGTCTTTCTATGTGTGAGTGGGAGTGCGCGGTGTACTGCCGTAACTGCGGTGAATGTTTGGGCCTCCGGCCGCTGTTATGTTTGGATTTCCCGATTGAAACTGCTGGCCGCAGTAGAAATCCAACCATAAAGGCGGACGCTGCCGCTCCTCCAACCCAAACTTCACCTCCGTTACTCTTTCACCGCTTCTATTGGGAGGGAGCAGATTAAAGATTAAGATCAAGCCCTTTTAAAGTCACAAGAACAACTTATAATCAAAGAAGAACTGAGTACCAAATAGATATTTCATCATTTGTCAGGAGGCCAAATTACACATGAGCAGCAAGCTGATCGATATTGCCGAGAACGGACTATATCTTACGATTGAAGTTACAGAGGAGCAGGATGTGCGGCTGCTGCATTTTGGGGCAGCGCCGCTTGAAACGGGAGCAATAGAAGAGAAGAACAAGGCCGGCTTCAGGCTGCTGGAGCTGCAGCTGTCGGGCGAAGACCGGGCTGAATACCACGGGCGCACGCACCGCGCTTCGTACCCGGGACTGCGGATGGTTTATGACGGGCACGAGGATCGTGTGAATGGACTGGGGCGTAAGCTGGAGATTACACTGGCTGATCCGCAGACTGGCGTGAAGGCAGTGCAGCATTATCAGTTTTATACCGGCGTACAGATTGTGCGCTCGTGGACGGTACTGCGCAATGACGGGGATGCAGAAGCTGCGGTAGAGTATATTTCTTCGTTTGCGCTTACCGGAGTGGATAAAGAGGGCAGCGGCGACCGTGGCGGCAAAATCGAGGTAAGCCTGGCCCACAGCGGCTGGCAGAGCGAGCTGCAGTGGAAAAGCTACAGCCTGCCGGAGCTGGGCATGTCCCATCTGGCCGACCGCGGCTCGAAGCGGATTGCCGCCAGCAATACCGGCTCCTGGTCGGCAGCGGAGCTGCTGCCGATGGCCGTGCTGCAGAACAAGGAGAGCGGGAGCAGCCTGTTCTGGCAGATCGAGCATAACGGCTCCTGGCACTGGGAGCTGACGGATCAGTACGACCAGCTTACGCTGCTGGTCAGCGGGCCTACGGAGCATGACAACCACTGGTGGCTGAGGCTGGCGCCGGGTGAAGAGTTCATCTCCGTGCCGGTTGCTGTAGGCGCTGTTGAGGGCGGCTTCCAGGGAGCGGCGGAGCAGCTTACGGCGTACCGCCGGATCATCCGCAGGCCGAATGAGGATAATGAGCTGCTGCGGATTATTTTCAATGATTATATGAACTGCCTGTGGGGAAGTCCGACGACGGAGAAGCTGCTGCCCTTAATTGATGCCGCCGCCGATGTTGGCTGTGAATATTTCTGCATTGATGCCGGCTGGTACGCTCCAGGTGAGTGGTGGGACGGCGTAGGCCAGTGGGAGCCGTCGGCCGAGCGTTTCCCGGAAGGGATCAAATATGTGCTCGACTATATCCGCAGCAAAGGCATGATCCCGGGACTATGGCTGGAACTGGAGGTCATGGGCATCAACAGTCCGAAGCTTGCGGAGACTGACGACAGCTGGTTCTTCATGCGCCACGGCAAGCGGGTCAAGGACCGCAGCCGCTATCAGCTCGATTACCGCAGCCCGAAGGTAATTGCCCATGCTGACGGTGTCATTGCCCGGCTGGTAGAGGAATATGGTGTCGGCTATATCAAGATGGACTACAACATTAATGCAGGTATCGGCACCGAGACGGATGCGGACAGCTTCGGAGACGGACTCCTGCAGCATAACCGCGCTTATCTGGCCTGGCTGGACAGCATCTTCGCCCGGTATCCGCAGCTGGTCATTGAGAACTGCTCCAGCGGCGGCATGCGGATGGACTATGCGATGCTGAGCCGTCACAGCATCCAGTCAACCAGCGACCAGGAGGATTACGTACAGTATGCCGCGATTGCCGCAGGCTCCCCGGCAGCGCTGACGCCGGAGCAATCGGCCGTCTGGTCGTACCCGCTGCGCGAAGGCGATGATGAAGAGGTCATCTTCAACATGGTCAACGCGCTGCTGCTCCGCGTCCACCAGAGCGGCCATCTGGCTGAGCTTGCGCCGCAGCGCCGGGCACTGGTGAAGGAAGCACTGGATTATTACAAATCGATCCGCGCCCATATCCCGCAGGCCACTCCGTTCTGGCCGCTCGGTCTGCCGGACAGCAGCGGCGAGTGGGTCAGCTTCGGGCTGCATCATGGAGACATCCGCTACATTGCGGTGTGGCGGATTGCCGGAGAAGCAGCTGAGATTAAGCTGCCTGTTCCGGAGCTGCTGGGCCGGGAAGTGTCTGCCCGCTGTACCTATCCGCAGGTGCACGGCTCACAGTGGAGCTGGAACGCGGCAGACGGCAGCTTGACCGTCTCGCTGCCGGCAGGCAAAACTGCGCGATTGTTCGAGCTGCACGCTTAGCAGCATGATTAAGTAACGCTGTCCAATAAACACCGGTTATCCAAACGAAAAAGGGGTATTTCAGGGCCGCATAAGGCCGTCTGAAATATCTCTTTTCTTTACTGGGGCTTTGGAGCTTATACAGTTTCACCCCCCTACAATAGCTCGTTTCCCCCTCGCAGCGGCCCAATGTATTCGGTATTCCGCATCCAAAAGAGCAGCACACTGTAGGCGAATGGTCTCCCTTACTTAGTTAGTTGAACGGATATATCGGATACAACTCCGCAACAGGCGCCGGGTGTAGTAGAAGGATAAGGCAAGGAGGAAGGCCAGGCAGAGACTGAACGGCAGACTCAGAATAGCGGGCAGGGAGTAAGACGGGGTCAGCTGCATTCCGATGCCGGTGACGCCGAAGGTGCGCAGCAGTCCCGCTATAGGGGCAATAACCGCACATATTGCGCTGCCGGCTAACCAGGTGCTGAGAATGGGCAAGGCGAATAGGATGACGCAACCTTTTGCCGTATAGTTCAGCAGTGCGGAGCCTGCATCCGCAGAAGACGATATCTTCATTTAATGATCCCTCCGTAGCTGTTGATCATAATACTTTTACCTACCTGTGCTCTGGGATGGATGGTAAGAACACCGCTGTAGCGGATCTCCTGGATCACACATCCAGGGCCGACAGTGACATTCTCTCCGGTTACGCTAGCTGCTTGAGTTCTGTACAAAGTAACATCAGCACCCTCTATCGTATCGCAGCGCAAGCTCCTAAGCGGGCTCATCAGCCTATTCAGCAGCTTGGAAGAAGGCATTACCGTAATTTCTCCTCCAGCTGTCAAGCGGTTGATCCTGCTTAGGGCACTCAGCTTAATTCGAAATGAGTTCAGGCAGGACAAGCTGCCTATCCGCACACAGCCATCGGCCGTGAACTCTGCTGCGGCTGCGTCCCGGGTAACGGATAAATAACCGTTTGCCGTTATCCGTTCTGCTTGAAGGTTATTCACGCGCAGACTACCCAGGCTGGTGATTTCCTGTGCTGTGCAGAGCCCTCCGATAGAACATTCCCCTTGAAGCTTCAGCCGCGCCGTTGTCAGGTTACCGTCTACATGTAAATGCCCAAACACATCGATTAAGGAGGCGTCCAGATCTCCCCGGCAAATATGAGAACCGTTAATCTTACGCGGTTTCCGGTCTCCCGGAGGCTGATCAAGCAGAGGCATAGGTGATTCACCGCCATTTCAAATATTTTAGTTACTATAATATATATTAAATAAAATATATAATCAATATATTATTTTTGCAGCCATATACAAAAAAACTGCCTTTCCCTAAGGAAAGAGCAGTTTATACAATAGATACAAAGTTTTGCTGTTACTCTACAATTCCGCCCATCAGGCCATCAATCGTCCGCAGCGTCATGGACATGTTGTCGAGCTCAGCCACTGCAAATGAATCGAACAAGGAGAGGATATGATCTTTTCCTTGTGCGGTCAGGACGATCTTCACCACTCTGCGGTCTTCCTTTGTACGTACTCTCTCGACATATTCCAGATCCTCCAGCTTGTCGCACATAAAGGAGGCAGCTCCCGGAGTTATCATAAACCGCTCGGAAATATCCGTAATATTAAGGGTGCCTGCAAGCTGAAGCTGGAACAACAGCATGATCTGATTTTGCGACAGGGAGCCCTTTTTCGTGATGAGGTCTACAAAAGCCTGCGATTTCCGCTGTACATTCGCCATTTGATCCATGACTTTATAGATGGCCTGCTCCTTCATTGCTTCTTCGCTCATGGAAACACTCCAATTTAGTTTTGTTATTAAAATATATAGAGAGTAAAATTTGTTGTCAAGCTGCGGAGGGGCTGCATCCTGAGTACAGGCCTTAGCTGGAGGAAACAAATTCATGCCTAAAATTACTTATTGAAGAAAATAATGGATATAAATGTATTTGAGTTAGCTTTTTGTCGAATATACTCTAAACTTTGTCGAAATATTTGTCGATAAATATCAAAAGATGTAGAAATAAAATTGACAGGAAAGAACTAGCACTTTACAATGCAATTATAGAGTAATCATTTCTACTATTTAGAAGCTTTGATAGCTTTTAACACTGCATGGTAAGAAAGTGTTATTTCAAGGGAGGATGCAAATAATGAAAGCAACAGGTATTGTAAGAAAAGTAGATGAACTGGGACGTATCGTGATTCCGATTGAACTGCGCAGAACAATGGGAATTGACATAAAAGACCCGCTCGAAATCTTTGTAGACGGCGAGAAGATCATTCTCAGAAAATATGAGCCTACCTGCATCTTCTCCGGAAGTGCTGAGAACCTGATTAACTTCAGAGGCAAAATGGTCAGCAAAGATGTGCTTGATGAGCTGATTGCCAGCTTCGACCACATTTAAGTTCTATACTTAACAGCAGGGACCGGAAAGCGGCACTTCACAGTGCGCCTTCCGGTCCTTTTTATTTGCACCTCCCCGGCTGCATAGACAATGCATGCAATTTTCCTATATCATTAAGGCGGGATGCAGAACAACATGAAAGGGATGGATCACCCCATGAGTAATGAAGGACACACTCCGGCCGCGAACGGGCAATTGCCGCAGCTGAATAAGCCGGAAGCAATCGTATTTGATATGGATGGTACGTTGTTCCAGACAGAAAGCCTGTTATTGCCTGCCTACCATAAAATGTTTGATATTCTGCGCGAGGAAGGGCTGCACGCCGGACCAACACCGCCGGAGGAGCTTATTCTGGGCAGTCTCGGTATGCTGCTGGCGCAAATTTGGAAGAATGTAATGCCGGAGGCCTCCGAGGAGGTGCACCGCCGGGCTGATGATCTGCTGCTGCAGCTGGAGATCGAGGGTCTGGAAGCCGGAGGGACCATTCTGTACCCGAAGGTAGCGGAAACACTGGCAGCACTTCATAGCCGCGGCGTCAGATTATTCGTGGCCAGCAACGGGCTGGCGGATTATATCCATAGTATTGTCGTAGTACATGAGTTGAAGGATCTGTTCGAGGGGCTGTACAGCGCAGGCGGACAAGGAACAGCAACCAAGACCGAGCTGCTGCGCCTCTTGCTGGACAATCATAATATCAGCAGTGCCTGGATGGTCGGTGACCGCTCGTCTGATGTAGAGGCAGGCAAAGGGAACGGCCAGACTGTGATTGGCTGTGCCTATGCCGGATTCGGACGGCAGGATGAGCTGAAGGGCTCTGACGTTATTATTTCTGCTTTCGATGAGCTGATCAGCCTTTACGATAACAGTGCGGCAACGGACCTGAAGTAAGTACTGCTGCATTCTTTTATTCATAAAAGCAAGTGCACACGGGTGCCCATTCCGCCGTACAAGCCGGTGTGAAAGGCATCCGTTTTGCTGTCGCTGTCAGAGCGCCGGATACGTCCCGGGTGAATCTGCCCTGCTTAAACGGGCTCCGGGCGGATATTTCCATTGGGATCGTTTATACTGAGTTTACATACGCACCGTAATTTTAGTGCAGTGATTATGACAACAGAGAGAGATGGAGGTTTGAAATCTTGGAATTATTCGAATATATTCTGCTGATGCTGGCAGCAGTCTCCCTGTCCAATCTGGTGAACCGGTTCATCCCCTCGCTGTCCGTCCCGATTATTCAGATCGGGCTGGGGATGGCGATTACCTGGCTGCCATTACATTATGAACTGAAATTAAATCCGGAGCTGTTCCTGCTCCTGTTCATTGCCCCCTTGCTGTTCAATGATGGCAGGCTTGCGGACAAAGCGGCGTTATGGAAGCTGAAGAAGCCGATCCTGCTGCTCGCGCTGGGCCTGGTCTTCCTGACGGTAGCCGTGCTTGGCTACTTCCTGCACTGGCTGCTCCCGGTTCTTCCGCTGGCTGCGGCGTTTGCCCTGGCGGCGGCCCTGGCCCCGACGGATGCTATCGCTGTAGGCGCGCTGGAGCAGAAGGTGAAAATCCCGCATCAGACGATGCAGATTCTTGAAGGGGAATCGCTGATCAACGATGCTTCGGGACTGGTATCGTTTCAGTTCGCTGTGGCTGCTATGGTTACCGGGGCGTTCTCCTTCAGAACGGCCAGCCTGAGCTTTATCACCATTTCACTGGGCGGAGTCGTATTGGGTCTGCTGCTGACGCTGATTAAATACGGGCTGGTCAAAGGGCTGCGCAGACTCGGGATGGAGAATGTGACGTTACATATGCTGATTGAGCTGCTTACGCCCTTCGCTATTTTTATGGCGGCTGAAGAGCTTGGGGTCAACGGCATTCTCGCAGTAGTTGCTGCAGGGATCGCCCATTCCTTCGGGTATAAGCAGATGAATCCGGAGGTAGCCAAGCTGAGCATCGTATCCAAAAGCACCTGGTCTGTTATTATCTTCGTCTTGAACGGCCTGGTCTTCCTCCTGCTCGGCACGCAGCTGCCGGAGATTATCGACACCGTCTGGAGCAACCCGGATATCGGGAATGTCAAGGTTATCATGTATACTTTGTTATTAACGGCTGCTGTCCTTGGCCTGCGGCTGGTCTGGATGCTGATTATGGATATTCCCGAAGGGGAGGAGCCGCGCGGTCCCTGGAAGCTGGAGTTCAAGAAGGCGCTTATTCTTACGCTGTCGGGCGTCCGGGGAACGATTACGCTTGCGAGTACGATGTCACTGCCGTTTGTGCTGGATGACAAGTCATTGTTCCCGGCGCGGGACCTGATTATCTTCCTGGCGGCAGGCGTTATTCTGTGGACCTTGCTTGCCTCCAACTATCTGCTGCCCCTCCTGCTGGGCAAAGAAAATGAAGCGGAGCATAATGCCGAAGAGATTGAGGCCAAAATTGAAATTCTGCGCAATGTCATAGCCGGGTTAAACGATCAGGCCACGGATCAGTCCAAAATGGCTCTCAGCCACCTGATCAGCACCTACACTTCAAGAATCCGCATGTTGAAGAAAAACGAAGCTGCCGAAGAAACAGAGCGGATGCTTGGAGTTACTGCGCTCAAGTGGCAAAGAGAATATACCCTGGCTGCAATGAAGCAGCATGAGGTGAACCCGTATACGGCCTACCGCTATTTGAACCGGCTGAACAAGCAGCTGCTCATGCATACGCGTGACCCGGAATACAGAAGTGAGCTGGTTCCGCTCAGAAGCTGGGAAGAGATCGTCGGGGTTATTCAGCAGGTCCGCCTTAGCAGGCAGCAGCGGCGGGAGGAATGGAACAAGCTGCAGTCCGGCAGTTTCGCTTACGTCCTTAAGCAGCTGAGAGAGCTGCAAATTAAGGGGGAGACCGAGCCGGAAGCGGTCAACGCGCTGCTTATGCGCTATGAGCGGGGGCAGATGAGACTGACCCGTACGGAGTCGCTTTCTTCCACCAAGCGGGGCTTTGATGAGGCGCTTCAGGAGCTGTCCCGGACAGGAATTCAGCTGGAGCGCGATAACATTCAGCTGATGTTCGAGGCCGGACGGCTTTCCAGAGGTAGCATGAAGGAAATGAAACGTGATATCCTGTTTATGGAACATGAATTGCGGGAAGAAATGGGCTATTAACAGCCCTTCCTTCTGGACAAGGCTTCACTTCGATAAGGAGATGAACATATAGACTATGCGAAAAAAACTCGTGGCTGGAACCTGTGCCGTGGTTGCGGCAATAGGAATCTTTTGGTATGCGGGAAATGAGGGACGGAAGCCGGCGGATTCGGAAGCGGCATTCTCCGGGACCGGGGCTGCCGGTAATACAGCGGGCCTGAACATCAAGCAAATGGTAGCGGACTACAGCTCGCGCAGCATCACATCAGAATCGGCTTCCATTACTTCTACACAGCTGATCGTCGACAGCGGCGGGCCGGGGGAAGCGGCTTATGCTCTGCCGGAGGATGAATTCTTCCTGTCGGTTGCCCCGTATGTGAATAAGACCCATCCCTGCGCTACACATAGCCTGACCGGCTGCCAGGGGGAGCTGCCCAATGAAGAATTCGAGGTATATATCGAAGACGCAGAAGGCAAGGAAGTAATGAACGGGGCTGTGAAATCGCAGCCGAACGGATTCATCGACCTGTGGCTGCCGCGCGATCAGAAGCTCCAGATCACCATTACCCGTGACGGGAAGCAGGCCAAGACGGATATCTCCACCTTTGAGAGCGATGACACTTGCCTGACCACGATGCAGCTGAGTTAGTTTTAAGCCCAGGCTGCCGCTTCAAGCCGTCTTCCGGTGCTGTTGTTCAGCGGCCGGAAGACGGCTTTTCTGATAGCCCATCCTGTGCCGATATGTTAATTTACTATTCCTCAGGCCGGTGTTACGATGGGATGGAGCAGAGGCTGATAGGAGGCTGCAATAATTACATGAAGCGGATTACCCGTATTTTTCATAACTGGAGTGTGACCTCAAAGTTTGTCGGGGTCTATGTATTGATTCTAACGGTCTCGTCTGTCATCACTGGCGTTATACTTTATGTGCAGGCTTACAGTTCAGCAATTTCACAGGCACGGAGTGTGATGGAGCAGAATCTGCTGCAGACGAAGAACAGTATTGACGAGAAGGTGGACATGATTGAGAACCTGTCCCAGATCATCGCTTTTGACTCCAGAATTCAGACGCTGCTGGACAGCGCCTTTATTAATGAGAGCTTTCAGCTGCAGGATTACCGTTATAATGTAGCTCCGATTGTTGACAACATCATGCGGCAGAACACTTATATCCATTCCATCCATGTCTATATGAACAATCCGACCATCCCTGAGCTGTTCGAGCTGTATGACGGCTTTTACAGTATGAACCGGATCAAGGGGGATATGGCATACGTGCAGTTTATGAATGATTCGGGTACCCAGACGAACTGGCGCGGCCTGCATCTGGAGAAGCTGCTGACGGTGCGGCCGGATGTGAAGGCGAAGGCGGATGTGTTCTCTTATAACCGGAAGATTTTCTCCGGACGCAATGACGAAGTGAATGGCCTGGTAGAGATTGAAGTGACGCAGAACGTCTTGTTCCAGCCGCTGGCGGATGCCAATCAGGAGGTTGGAAGCGTTCTCGTCCTGGACAGCAGCAGCCGGGTGGCTTCGAATAACCAGATTCAGCTGGCGGATGAAAGGCTCGCGGAGCTGACCCGGGTGTTACCGGAGGATAGCGGCAAGCAGAACTTCATGGCAACCATCGGCGGTGTGCGGTCGATCGTCATTTCGGTTCCGTTAACCGGCCCGGAGCTGCGGCTTGTGGGCGTGTTTCCGGTCAGCCATTTCGTAGACAAGGTGAACCAGTCCATCCGGACAAGCTTCCTTGTTATTATCGCCGCGCTGATCATACTCAGCCTGCTGGTGTATTATTTGACGGTGAAGCTGCTGTCCCGGATGAAGGTGCTCCTGAAGGCGATGAAGCAGGTGCGCGAGGGGTCGATCGATGTCTCGGTTCCGGTGGTGTGGAATGACGAATTCACGCAGATGGCGCTCAGCTTCAATCATATGACCACCCGGATGCATGATTTAGTTGAGACCGTCTACAAATCAGAGCTGCTGGAGAAGGATGCCGAGCTGAAAGCGCTGGAATCGCAGATTAATCCGCATTTCCTGTACAATACGCTGGCGACAATCTCCTGGGTGGCCCGCCGGGCCAAAGCGCCGGATATAGTGAAGCTGTCGGATTCTATGGCAAAGTTCTACCGGCTGGTGCTGAACAAGGGGAACTCGGAGACGCTGGTCGGCAATGAGCTGGATATGGTCGGGGCTTATCTGGCGATTCAGAAATTCAGGTTCGAGGACCGGTTTGATGCGGTATTTGAGGTGGATGACCGGGTCAGACACTGTTACACGCTCAAAAATATTTTGCAGCCGCTGGTTGAAAATGCGCTGATCCACGGGATCGAGCCGAAGCGCTCACACGGAACCATCATTATAAAAGCCTCGCTTGAGGACGGTCTGGTGGTCATCCGCATCATTGACGACGGGGTGGGCATGTCACGGGAGAGGGCCTTGGATGTGACCGCCGGCAAGGCGCTCGATTCCAAGGGAAGCGGGTTTGCGATTGCCAATATCAGAAGACGGCTGCAGGCGTATTACGGGGAAGCCCAGCAGATTGAACTATACAGCAGACAGGGGATCGGGACGGTAATTACCCTATCTTTTGCAGCAAGGGGGCTCAGCAATGTATAAAATGCTTATTGTCGAGGATGAACGCTGGGAGCGGGAAGGACTGTTAGACTTTCTGGATTGGGCGTCCATGGGCATCGCTGTCATTGAGACGGCTGCGGACGGGATCGAAGGCCTGGACAAGGCGCTGGAGTTCCGGCCGGATATCATCATTACCGACATTCAAATGCCCGGACGCAACGGGATCGAGATGGCGAAGCTTGTCCTGGACCAGCTGCCTGAGGTGCGGATTGTGGTGCTGACCGGCTATGATGATTTCGGTTATGCCCGGGATGCGCTGCGCTTTGGCGCAGTGGACTATGTGCTGAAGCCGGTCGGTGAGGAAGAGCTGCTTAGCACCATGGAGAAGGTTGTCCGGGGCTGTGAGGAGAACCGGCTGAAGCGCAGTGAAGAGGAACGGCTGTGGCTGGAAAAAGATGCGGTCCACCATCTCGCGCTGCGCCAGCGTCTGATGGATCTGCTGCTCAGCCGCGCGGAGGAAGCAGCCAGGCAGCAGACAATAAGTGAGCTTCAGGCCGGCGGCTATCTGGAGGGAGAGCTCTGCTCCATATGGATCTGCGCACAGCCGGCTGCACTGCAGCTGCCTGAGGCGGAGCAGCTGGAGCAGCTCGCGGGCAGGATGCTCGGCCGGAAGGTTCTTGTCCATCCGGCGGGGCAGGGCATCCTTGGCGCCTGCTTCATCCTGCTGATTGCGCTGCGCGCTGATGAAGCAGGTCTGCAGCCGCAGCTGGCCTTTCAGCTCCTGCAGGAGCTGGAGCTGCTGCAGGAAGGCGGCGGGCCCGCTCCGTTGGACGGGAGCCAGAGGGAGGATGCCCGGCAGGAGCGGGACGGTTGGATGGTGCAGACCGGGCCGGCTGCGTGGATCATCGGCACCGGCCGCCCGGCCGCCCCGGCTGCGGCGGCCGGAGAATCGTTCCGGGAAGCGCAGAATGCCTTCCAGTATGCGCTGTTTAACGGCCTCAGCGGCGTGCTGGCCGCTGAGGAGGAGCAGCTGGCGCGGCAGCAGTTCACCCGGGACGCGGACCCCTTCTCGGTCCAGTTCCGCGAGCTGGCGAAGCGCCTGCGGCATGATCTGGGCAGCGGCAGCCCGGCTGAACCGGTGCTGGACGGGCTGTTCGCTCTGCTGGCCGGGCATCCCGGCGCCGGCAGGTCTTACATCGCCTCGCAGCTCGGCGGTGTTATTGAGAGCTGCTCAGCGCTGGCGATGCCTGCAGCCCAAGCCACAACGGCATTTGCCGCAGGCCATATGGAGGCGCTGCTGTCCTGCCGGACGCTTACGGAGATGCGGGATTATACGGCGGCGGTGGTCGATGACATGGCCCGGCTGCTTGAGGAGAAGCGTGGCCGCAAGGATGACTATCTGATTAACCGGGTCATCCAGCTGATTGAGGAGCAGTACGGGAACCAGGAGCTGAGTCTGGCTTATCTGGCCGGCGAGGTATTTGTCTCCCCGAACCATCTGGGCATGATCTTCAAGAAGAAGACAGGGAAGACGCCAAGCGAATATATCCAGGAGTTCCGGCTTCAGCGCGCCGAGGAGATGCTGCGCACGGGCAAGCAGCGCATTGCTGTTGTCGCAGAGCTTATCGGGATACCGAACCCGTCATATTTCGGGCTGCTGTACAAGCAGGTCTATGGCATGACGCCGGGAGAGTACAGGGAATTCGTACAGCGCTGACAGGTTTCGGACTAAATTCATGTAAGCCTCAATCGTGATGGATGCGGTTGAGGTTTTTTGCTTATGTAATGAGCTTTGAATTTCCGGCACTGAAGGCCCCCGGCAGCCTCATTACCTGCCCCAACTACCCCAGAACCCCCAGCAGTTCCCGGCAACCCCATTACTCCAGCTATCCTCGCTATCCCCTCTCAATAGTAAATACGCTAAGTGGCAGCTTGCTTTAATTCGGAAGAGATGCGGTTGACTTTAAGATAACGCTTACAAAGATCGTGGGATTCTGATACCCGCGTTCATTTTTAATATATCACCCCGGAGGGCGGCATTTTATAATTAACCCATAGGAAGAAGAGAAGTCGAACGAAGTCGAAAGCAGAAGAAAGGATGTAGCTTATGAGCAGTTTGCCCGTTAAACGGAGAGTATCCAAACGGTTTTGGCAGCAGCGTTATCTCATGCTGTTGACTTTGCCGGCAGTGTTATGGATGATCATTTTCAACTATATCCCGATGTATGGTGTCATTATTTCCTTCAAGGAATACACACCGTTTCAGGGATTTCTTCACAGTCCCTGGACAGGGCTGGCGAATTTCCGGGAATTATTCAATGATCCGACGTTTACGGATTCACTGGTGAATACGTTCAAAATCAGCATTGCCAAGCTGGTATTCGGTTTTCCCGCACCCATCATCCTGTCAATCCTGCTGAACGAGTTGGTATTCAAAAGGTTCAAGCGGATTGTCCAGTCGCTGACGTATCTGCCGTATTTCGTCTCCTGGGTGCTGGTCGTCGGCCTGATGTACACCCTGCTTGATCCGGAGACCGGTGTAATCAGCAAGCTGCTGGTCCATACCGGAATTATTGGAAGCGATACCATGGTCATGGGCAGCCCGCATACTTTCCTGACGCTGGTGGTGTTTACGGAGATCTGGAAAAACATCGGCTGGAACTCGATCATCTATCTGGCGGCAATTGCCGGCATTGATCCCCAGCTGTACGAAGCAGCCATTGTTGACGGGGCGGGCCGGTTCCGGCGGATCTGGCATATCACATTGCCTTCACTGAAGCCGACCATTATTATCCTGCTGATTCTGTCCGTAGGCGGACTTATTAACTCGAACTTTGACCAGATGTACCTGATGCAGAACTCAATGACCCAGGATGCCGCGAACGTGCTGTCGGTGTATTCCTACAAGACCGGCCTGGTTACAGGCAGATTCTCTTATGGTACGGCAATTGGACTGTTCCAATCGATCGTGGCCTTCGTGCTCATGTATATCGCTAACTATTCTTCACGCAAAATAACCAAAGAGAGCCTGTTCTAGGAGGAGGGACATCATGCTAACCTATTCAAAAAGCTGGCCGGAACGCGTCTTTGACATCCTGAATGTTCTGGTTCTGCTGGCCCTCGCCATAATTACGCTGTATCCGTTCTATAATATTGTGATTACTTCCCTTAATGATCCGACCGATGCTGCCCGCGGGGGAATTGTCTTCTGGCCGCGCGTATTCTCCATGGAGAACTATAAAGTTGTGTTCCAGGATGACCGGATGGGGCATGCCTTCTTCATCACCATTGCCAGAACCCTTGCCGGAACGGCGACAGCAGTGCTGTTTACAGCAGCTTTTGCTTACGGTGTATCCAAGACAGAGCTGATGGGACGGCGGATTTTCCTCATGATGGCGATCATCACCATGTACTTCAGCGGAGGGATTATTCCTTACTACCTGGTTGTGGCCAAGTACCTGCATCTGAAAGGAAGCTTCCTCGTCTACATTATCCCGAATCTGTTCAATGTATTTAATGCCATTATCATGCTGACCTTCTTCAGGGGACTGCCCAAGGAAATTGAGGAATCGGCCAAAATAGACGGTGCTAACGATCTGCGGATTTTCTGGCAGCTGGTTCTGCCGGTATCCAAGCCCGTGCTGGCGACGATTGCACTTTATAATGCGGTCTTCCACTGGAATGCGTGGTATGATGCGATGCTGTTCGGTAACGACAGCCTGCTCACCCTGCAGCAGATTCTGATGCAGATCATCAGCTCGAACAGCAATGTCAGTCTGATGGCCAGCAATCTCGGCCTGGGTTCTGTCTCGGCACAATCGCTTAAGCTGGCAACTATGGTCATTACTACACTGCCGATCGTATTTACGTATCCCTTCGTGCAGAAATATTTCGTGCAGGGTGTCATGATCGGTTCAGTTAAAGGTTAAACAGAGTAACAAGGACAGCTAGGATAACATTCGGCTTCTGCGGCTTTGGCCGTGCAAGTATATTCAATTTCAATTCATGGGAGGTCAATGTATGAGAAAGAATGGCGCAAAAGGAATGGCTGCTGCTTTACTCGTCTTCACCATGCTGGCAGGCTGCAGTTCTAATAATACCGGTAACACTGCAAATGGAACGTCTGATAATAATGGGGCTGCTAATACTCCGGCGGCTACGGCTTCAGCAGAACCGGCCAATGCGGGAACAGAGACGGGCGGCAAGGAATCCTGGAAGCAGGATACGTCGCCGTTCACCTTCAGCCAGTATTTCTACGGAAACTGGGCTTCAGCTTATCTGTGGAAGGATCAATATGCGATGAAGCTGGCCACAGACAAAACCGGTGTGAAAATCGACCGCAAGCTCGCAACCGGTAACGATGACGACTATCTGAACACCATGATTGCTTCCGGTGACCTGCCCGATACGATCATGCTCGACTGGAACAACCCTGCAGTCAGCAAGCTGATTAACAACGGCATGGTCTATTCGATGGATGAGCTGATGGACAAATATGCGCCCGAGCTGAAGTCCATGCTCGACCCGGATATGGTCAAATATCACTCCGTCAACGGCAAGCTCTGGTATTTGCCGAACCTGTTTGAAACCGCTGACAGACTGACCAGCGGTGTGCCGATTACACCTATCCGCCCGTGGTTCTTCCGCGAAGATATTTATAAGGCGATCGGCAGTCCTGAGCTGAAAACAACCGATGATCTGATGAACGCCCTCAAGCTGGCCAAAGAGAAATTCCCGGATGTCAGCCCGGTGGGTGTTGAGAACTTTGATGTAGCCAAGAACGGCTTCGGCGGCAGTCTGTCGATGAACTTCCTGATCAGCTCCTTCTCTCCGCAGCTGCTGGAGGAACGGATCAAGGATGATACACAGACAGTTGAGTACCCGATGCGGAATAAAGGCTTCATCGATTCCTTCCGCTACATGAACCAGCTGTACCGCAACGGGCTATTCGATTCACAGCTGCTGATCTACAAGCAGGAGCAATATGAAGAGAAGCTGTACGGCGCGCAATATGCAGCAGCTTCGCAGTACATGTCTAATATGTATACCCAGTACAATCCGAAGATTGAAAGCACATTGGGCGCTGACCATAAATACACGATTATCGGCGGACTCCAGGCGAACGGCCAGGATCCGAGATATGCCGCTTCCCGTCTGATGGGCTGGCAGGGCTTCTTCATCACCAAAAATGCCAAGAATCCCGAACGCATTATCCGCTTTGCCGAATACGCCTGGTCTGACGAAGGCCAGCTGGATGCACGTTATGGAACTGAAGGCGAAACCTATGATATGGTTGACGGCCTGCCGAAATTCAAGCAGGAGATTATGGATCTGAAGCTCAACGACAACAACGCTTATAACGCCCAGTACGGGTTCGACGATTCGACCCTCCTGATGCGTGCCGGCAAGCTGTGGGATGATGCCTCTGCCCGTGACTTCCAGGAGCAGCAGCCGGATCAGTTCGCCGGAGCCAAGCTGCTGGAGAAGTATAACTTTGACAGCTATTCCCTGGGTATGGATAACCTGGAGCCGGACGGATCCTCTCCTGAAGGTGTAATCAACGGTAAAGTGAAGGATCTCTGGAACAAAACCATTCCGAAGCTGATCCTGGCTGAAACCGATGCCGACTTCGATAATGCCTACAACGACTTCATCAGCCAGATGAACAAAGTTGGTGCCGAAAAGGCCGAGAAAGTAATGTATCAGCGCCACCTCGAGGATATGCAGAAGAAGGGCGTGCAATAAGGGATAAATAGAGTAGTGGGGCCGTGGATATCGCGGCTCCTTTTTTTGTTGTTTTATTGATATACACAAATCATGAGAAGCAGCCGATAATTCGGGGTAAAGGGAAAATATTCAAATTGATCCTGATATTGCAGGAGTGATTAAGGGAGCCGGGTCTTCCCGCAAAAAGGAGTACATAATGATCATCAGTCTGATTTTTGTTGCGTTAAGCGGCGTAATGGGAGCGGGGATGTACTTTCTGGTTATAGGCATAGTTTTTTCTATTGGCGGAGGCGATCTTCCGGTAGCTACGGACTATAATCAGCTATCGTTTTATCTTGTTCTCCTGCTGGCGTGCCTCGTAATCTGCTTTTTCTTTGCCAAACACTTAATCGAGCGGAATTTGCACCTGCTGCTGCTGGTCTGTTTCAGTGCTTTGGTGCTCTTTTTCATTCTTGCCCACTGGCTGGGGAGGTGAAGATCAGTATGCCTGAAAGGATACCCCTCGGTATTAAAAGAATAGCGCAGATTGTACTGCAAGTGGCATTAGTTGTGCTGTTCCATCTGGCTCTGATTCTGTATCTGAACTTAAAGACGGTAAAATGGGATGATGTAGGGATATACGATGTATTAGTCACATATTGCTGTCCGTTCGTTCTCGTGTCTGCAACGTGTATGATGGCAATAAAAACGAAGAAGATCAGGTACAATCTGGTTTGGATCATAACCAGTTTTCTTCCTAGTGCGGCAATTCTCTTTAATCTGAAAACGCAGGCAGTGGCTGAGCCGAGCGAATCCGCAATTATCATCTGGAATCCTCCACCGGGTTTATTAGAGTTGATGCTGTTTTTCCCGTTAGTCTATTCTTTCATCCAGGTCATCTTAATGATTGCAATGTGGATCATGAAAGTGACGAGAGAGGCAAGGCATGAATAATAAGACCATGCTCCGGGCGTTTCTGTATCTGTTGCTGGCGGTTGGCTTACATTTGATTTTAATCTATTTTTTTGGGATAAGAATGGAGTTAGGGGACCCGGGTATAATACGAACTCTATTCAGTGTGTATCGGCTGCCGCTGTTATTGGGGTTTATTAATATCTTTCTGTTCATGAGAACCGGGAGGAGAAGACTTCTGGTTATCTGGTTTTTAGGGACTGCGCTCTCTAGCTTTTTGCTGTTGTTGTTTTTCAAAATAATGCAAACCAAGGGTGATAGTGAGTCTGGCGCTATAGTTACACTTGATTTTTCCCCAAAGAATAGGCTTGAAATGCTCCTGCTTTTTCCTAGAGGCGTTTTAGTAATACAGTGTATTTTGACTTTTTACTATTTCATTAAAAGAAAAGAGATTTCTGAAATGGGATTTTAAGTAAGTATAGGGTTGGAGGGAAGGCATGTCAGCTCAAAAAATGGTGTTTGACGTTGATCAAGTCAGGCGCCTGCAGACCAAAATAGGCCGGGTGAGTGAAGACACAAACCGGCTATACCTGCAGTTGAAGGGTCAAGCCAGTCAATGGGACGGACTGCCGGTAGGGACAATGCAGCAAGCCCAGGTGCTGATGAACGAATTGACCGTAGAGGCGGAGAAGCTTGAGGACCTCATCCGGGTGGCGGTGAAGGGAGTTCAGGACGTACTGGATGAGAACAGGCGACAGGCGGGTCAGCTCAGTCTGCAGTTCAGCGCTTTTGACGGAATATTCGAAAGCCTTGGGGTAGGCGCTCAAAGCGCGGGAAGAGTAACCATTCCGGCTTTTGTACAGAAGGTATCCACCAGGCTGATTTCTTCAATCGCGGCTTTGAGCGGCAGGGATGAGCTGGACAGCGACCCGGTAGTGCAGAAGCTCAGGGAGATCATTAAGCAGTCCGGTCTGGTGACTGTGGACTCGATTGCGGCACAGAGCAAGCTCAAAGATATCTACGAAGCAAGGGATAGGATCGCCAAGGCGCAGACGGCCTTTAGTGTATACCGGGCGTTTGGAAACCAGGCACAAATGGATGCGGTACACGAGACTGCGGAAGCAGCGCGAACCAAGTTGAAATCGTTAGGGGTAAATGAGGCCCAGTACCGGGCGGGTAAGGATCTGGGTGTCTACTTCAAACAGCCTGCAGTTCAGGCGTGCGACTATGATCCGTCAATAACCTCTGTAAGAGTACCGCTAGTACATAATGAAGCGTATCAACTGCTGCTGCGGATGGCGATGGAGGATGGGAAGCAGAGCGACTGGGCGAAGGGGCGGCTGGCTGGTATCCATGCTACAATGAAGCAAATGATTGCGGCAGGAGTCCACTTGGGAAACTACAATCTATTTAGTAGAGCTGCAGAAGACAAAGACGTAACACCCGAGAAGCCGGAAAATGCCTTTGTAAAATCGCTGGACAGCTTCAAACAAATGGGAACAGGTTTTGTCGATACGTTAAAAGCCCGTGCGGATAAAGCTACAGATTCCCCCTATGACTTTTTTAATTGGCTGACGTTAGGAATTACAGGCGATCTTCCCGTTGGGATGTATAAGGAAGCCAAAGGCCGGGCAGATCATCTGCTTGATTCGCCGGAGAAGTTTGCGGTGAGGGGGCTTTTCTTAGGGATAATGACACAGAGCGAAAAATCCTAGAGGATATAGCAAATCAATTAGGGAATAACAAGCAAGCTAAGGGTACAATTGATTTATTCACGGAATTACCTGCTTGCGGAAGTTGTTCCGATATCATAATGAAATTCAGACAAGAGTACCCCAATATCAAATTGAATGTCTACTCAGGTGAATTTAAAAATTAGAGAGGTGAATGATACTCATGTTAAGTGGTTATAAGGAACTTGAGCAATATATTGTTGAAGATTTTGAAGAATTTTTAGATGAGGGGTTATCATTATCACAAGTAACGGAAAAATTGCTTGTGGAATATCATCGTGGAATTGTCAACAGTAACGTTGAAAAATTAGTTATTTATCTGACAATTGCTCTTCTTTGTCTCGGTAAAAGCTATCTTAGAGAAGATGTGAGAAATGAATTGAATAATATGATTAGTGATATTTCATCAATACCATTGAAGGAAGAATTAGAAGCCGAGGATATTAAGAAAGTCTTGCGGGAAATTGAACAATATAAAGGACACCTTGGGCATATTTTTTAATGGGGGCTACCCATTGCCGAATGAATCCAACATTCAACCAATAACACATATAACCCATGTAATACCCGTATAAAGATTTCATAAACTCGATTGTACGCACATCAAAGCTTGAATTTTATAACCTAAATTACGCTGTAGCGTTACATTGAACAAGTCGATTATGGTCAGATACCACCATGATTGACTTGTTTTTTGTAGCTTGAACTGAAAAGCTATATGTTGATTTAGGATACAAGAATGCCCCATGAACTTCCTGCTGAACGGCCGAAATTCATTCTAATATATTCACCGATACCCGCGCTGCAGCTTACTGTACACCCACTAAGGAAGCCAAATGTGGCGTTGGATCAGTTTATAGAGGAAGAATACCAAATATAGCCCACCTCTGCCGCTTATGGACACCACAGCCCTTATTCGCTCAAAAAAAGTCATTTCGTCGGGACTACGGACACCACGGCCCTTATCCGCCGCTTTACATGGGCAAACGCCACTTTTTCGGTGAAATAACGGCGCTGAAGTCCGTAAGACCGACACTGAGGTACCTTTCCGCAGGCTTAACGTCTCTCAAGTCCGTAACGCTAAGCTAGTCACTTGAGCAACCGCTGCGTGGCTGGCTGCTTTTCTTAACGGAGGGCCCATTCAACCCATTTACCTGCGCGGCAGCTCATTGTACATGATTTTTCGCTGAAAGGTGAGACTTCTGGCGCTGTTATTCCCGAATTTTTTGATGATTACTGCTGTTCATGGTGAAAATCCAGTAACACAGGCGTACGCTAGCATCCCTACATATCCAAAGCTTGTCCGCAGAGCATTGAATGGGCAGATATGCCTGTTAGCGGTGAAGTCAGAATAGCATTTAACGGACAAAGGTAAATGTGGCCGAATATGATGATGAGTCGGAGTTATTCAAAGGTAACTATGAAATTTAAATTTTAATTACTATATACGAACCCCTTGAAGATGGAAAGTACAGTAGAAAAGAATTAAAAGCTGTGAAAGAAATAATAATCCAATGATACTTCTCGAATGCTCTGCACTCATGTCAATGCTTTACTTTTATACCTTAAATGACACTATACCAATGCATCTAACAGATCATGGATGGAATGCTAGAAATATTGCACCTAAATGGCGGGATAGCAGGGCTATGGACAACTGGATTAAAATCAGAACCACCTGTCCAATGTGTGGCCCTGATTTGCCTATCTAATGATCTACACAAATTGAAGGATGCATCCGATAATTAGGGATAAAGGAAAAAAATTCAATCCGGACCTGATAGTTGAGCTGCCGGGTAGAGTAGCAAAATCCACCTTAAGGAACGAAACATAAGCATAAGTCTGTTTTTTTGATGCCTCAAGCGCCTTAAGGGGAACGAGCTTGCAGGTTTTTTTTCTTAAATGCGTTCCAGACAGAGCGAAGTTTGCGCCTGTTGCTTCTGGCCTGTTACAGTGCCTTCGTGCTCTTATTAATACTTGCCCAATTACTCTGGAGGTGAAGAACAATATGCCTGAAAGGATACCTCTTGGTATTAAAAGAATAGCGCAGGTTGTAGTGCAAGTCGCATTGGCTGTGCTTTTCCATCTGGCTCTAATTCTGTATCTGAACCTAAAGCCGGTAAAGTGGGACGATGTAGGTATATACGATGTATTAGTCACATATTGCTGTCCGGTAGTTCTTGCGTCTGCAACCTGTGTGATGGCTATAAAGACGAAGAAGATCAGGTACAATCTGGTTTGGTTCATAACCAGTTTTCTTCCTAGTGCGGCAATTCTTTATGAACTGAAAGAGCAGGCGGGGGCTGAGCCGAGCGAATCCGCTTTTATCACCTGGGATTTTCCACCGCCATCTTTTGAGTTGATGCTGTTTTTCCCGTTAGTCTATTCTGTCATCCAGGTCATCTTAATGTTTGCAATGTGGATCATGAAAGTGACGAGAGAGACAAGGCATGAATAATAAGTCCATGCTCCGGGCATTTCTGTACATACTAGCAGCGATTGCAATACACCTGATCTTAATCTATTTTCTTGGAATAAGAATAGAAGGAGGAAGGGGAGCAGAGTTAATCCTTTTGCTGTGTGAGACGTATGCTCTTCCCCTTACCATGTGTTTGATTAATGGTTTATTGTTTATTAGCGTGAAGAGGATGGGGGATGAAATCACCTGGTTTTTGTTTACGGTCATTCCAGGCAGTTTGCTCTTGTTTCTTTTCGTGGAAATGCAGACTGCTGGAGGCGGCGGTGAGGATGAGGGAATTATTTCTTGGGAAATACCCAGATATGCGGTGGAAATAATTTACCTGCTTTCGGCGGCTATAATAATCATCCAATTGATTATGAGCTTGTATTATCTCGTTAATGTACGAGTATGGAAAAAGAATTGATTTCAATTTGGTATACGATACTATTGCCGCACCCGCTGAGCCGGCGTATAATGAACTCAGACGAAGAACGTCCCAAGCTGCTGACTGGCAGAGGGGCGTTCTTTTTTTTGCGTAAGCGAGAGAGGGAGGAATATTTATGGATTTTGAACAGGTGCATCAGTGGCTGTTGAATCAGCATTTGTCGGTGAGAACGGGGGAGCGCCGGGGCCGGCTAGCACGGGGGCATCAGTATGCGGAAGCTGCTGCTGCAAAATGTCTGGTGGCCGCTGTTTGGCAATCTGGATCACCTGCATCCTGAATACGAAGTCTACGACTGGAACCGTAAGTCACAATTTCTTGATTTCGCGTTTCTGCCGCCTTACGGGCGGTTCGGCTTGGAATGTGACGGGTATCAGAGCCATGTGAAGGATATGGACCGTGAGCGGTTCAGCTATTCCCTAAACAGGGATACATTTTTGAGCGGGCTGGGCTGGACGATTATTCATTTCTCCTTCGATGATGTGCAAAACCGCCCGGAAATCTGCCGCATGCTGCTGCAAATGGTTATTGCCCCTTCGCTGATCCGAACCCCGCCCCGGGAATCGCTCTCACCCCAGGAACGGGAACTGATTAAATTAGCCTGGAGCCAGGAGAAGGGGCTGCGTCCCAAGGATGTAATGCTGCACTACAAAATGAATTTCCGTACAGCCCGCAAACAGCTGCAAGAGCTCGTCCGTAAAGGTCAGCTCCGTCCAGTAACCTGCAATTCATACATTTGCTATTACGCGCCGGTGGAGGGATTGTCCGATAAATTTGTGTGAGTTATGCTGCTTAAGTTGGCCGGCTTCGGCTCTAAAGGGAGTGAAGTCAGGATTGTTGTATAAAATGCAATTTGTGCTCACATAAAAGGGGGTGTTTGAGCAAATTGTTGTACGGGGTGCAGCATCTTTTCCGAAAAGCGGGTTGGCGGAAGGAGAGTGCTGCCTTTTGTACAACAATTTGCGGTTTTGGCCGATTTCGTGCGGGGATTGTTGTATTTCTTGCAGGATTTTCGAGTCATAAGCAAAGAGAAAAGAGTGAAGAGCAATATGTGTTTACCGGGCCTTGTGATCACAGGAGCTCCGCACGCCTGATATGATGAAATCCTTAAACTGCCGGTCCGCTGCCCGGTCCTCTTCGGTAACCAGTCCACCGCGCTGATGCGTGATGATTACGGCTTTTTGCAAATACATAAAGTACAAGTGGGTGGATTTCTGCAGAATATCCAGCCAGTGATTGACTTCCTCCGGGGCTGCTGAGACTGTTGTCTCCATACGCACAAAACGTGTATACCAGACCTCCATAGCCCGCTTGAAATCAGGCAGCTCTGCAGGATTCCTGGACAGGGTGCTGCAATAGACGCCAAAAATAGCATCATAGTAAATCAGTGACTCCTGATGTTCCCGCAACGCCAGATATTTATCCAGAATGTTCTCCAGTGACTGCAGCGGCTGCCCGAAATCAAAATCAAACAGCAGCTGTCCAAACATCTGCTCGAGATTCTCGACATAGAGCTGGGCCGCTAAATCTTCCTTGTCTTTATAATGATGATACAAGGTGCGCCGGGAGACGCCAGCCGTCTGCGCAATCTGTGACAGGTCTGTACGCTCAATCCCTTGAGAACAGAACAAGCCCAGCGCTGTATCTTTAATGATCTGCCTTGTCAGCTGCATCTGTTTTTCACGTAAATTCAATGGTACCTTCTCCTATCCTGGGCAAGATATCTGCTGCTTAGTGAATTATTGCTGGGCTGGCCCCGGGTCCATAAGGAACTCGCTGCCCACTGAGTAGGGTTTCTGTTGGTTGACCGCAGCGCCCAGCCATTGCAGCAGCTTCACGCCGTCCTGTTCTGCCTCGAAAAAGGTCCCGCGGGTGGCAAAAGTGTGCGGGGTTGTACCGCTATCCGCATTCAGCCCGTAGTCGGTCAGATAGTAATAGTAATTAGGCAAGGCAGCAGCTAATGAAGATACCGATTGCCGTAATTCCTGAGACCATTCATTGATCACACTTCGATCCCTCGGCCCCTTATAGTCGTTAATATTGTTCTGGAAGTGGATCAGAATCTCGTCAAATACGGAGTAGGACTGCAATTGAATGGTACCCGCCGGCAGCAGGCGTCCGTTCGCTTTGAAAGCTGCACCGATGATATCCGCCTCAGGGGCATATCCGAAGTTTTTCACGAAATCTGCTTGCCATTCCTCATTAATAACCGCTGGCCACTTATCTGATCTCAGGAAAGAGCTGTCAGAGTATTGAAAGATTTCGGAGTCTTCGTAATGAGCAGCGATCTGTGGAGCCCAGAAGGCAGACCCGAACCCGCCGGCGCTTTCGCCCGCAATCAGCAGTTTATCCGGTTTATCCACGTTCGAATATATCCACTCAAGGGCGCTTCGCACATTATTGCTTCCGTTATAACGCATAGTGAAGGGGCTGCCGTCATCCTTGGTATACTGGGCCGTACGGTTGCCGATATGGAAGTCACCGGTTGAATAGGGGAGATAGACTACATTCCAGCCATGAAAAGGATTGTCCGGATTATCCGTGTCCATCATGCCCCGCAGCAGGGTCAGCATATAAAAGGGAATGTCCGGGAAATAGTTGCCTGTATCTCCGCCTTTGAAGAAATTCATGAGCTTGATCGGGTGTGCGGCACTTTGCGCATCCCAGCTGGCTCCGCCGCCGGAGAAGAAAATAATCCAGTTATCAGATTCACCTGTCTTATTCCACAGGAAATACTCCGATCCGTCGCTTGAAATGGCGTTGCCGCTAAGCTTGACCTTATTCCACTCGTAAGGCTTCACTTCCGTAATAACAGGAGTAGTGGTCGCTGGTCGTTTGATTACGAAAGCGCTGACCGCAGCGACAGCAATCAAGATAAGGCTCAGTAAGCCGATACCTGTGTAAATTGTAAATTTCCTGATTTTTCTCATTTCATCTCCCCCTTGCTCAAAGTATACGATAAGCAAACTCGTTGCACAATGTGTATACTGAAATTGGGATGATGCTGCGGGCGGCGAGTATCCGCAGCATCCAGGCAGCGAGCATACGGCTAGTAAGTATCCGGGCAGTTATGCCGCTGAGCTTCCTAGGCGCTTTGGCTGTTCTGCTGTACAGGCATCCGGTGATTGCAAAGTTCTCTAATGGGGTTGAGGAGGTTGCGTTAGTTTTAACAGTGCTTGGATTACAACGAACAAATACCCCTCCGATAGCAGCGGAGAGGATTTTTTATTCATATAAAGGAAATTTTGCAGATGAGTGACGGCTAAAGTTACCTGGAAGAGCATTCCCCAGATTCTGCATCTCCGGCTTTCCTGAAATAAGTGGATTTTGTCCACTTCTTAAAGACCAAGAGGAGGAACAAGCAAACCGTAGTTGGAAAAAGAGCACTTAATTTGCGGGAAACCGGCCCGAATAGAGAAAAGGTGAGTAAATAAGTGACGTTTATCCAACTAAAATCCCAAAACAAGCAAAAATAATGAAATTAAGATACGTTTTTCCACTTAAATCCCCAGAGGGGCCGGCCAAGGGGTCAACGTCAGCCAGCCCATTAAAGCAGCTGCACGTACAAAGGAAAACCTAGCCAGACCAGCGAGCAGCAGCTAAGTTAATCGTAACGGAAGCAGCTGAGTTCGCGTGGCCCGCAGGGTGATTTTGAGTACTGCAAAGCTCCCCGCTATTCCTCGGTCGTCTTCGCCGCACTCGGCGTATTCTTGTTCTTATACACCCACATGGCGTACTCCAGCGGGCGTATCAGCGCCTTGCGGTAGGTGGCGCTGTCGCCAGAGCGGGCGAACACCTCGCGTGCAGGCTTGGGGTTGACCTCCAGCACGTAGATCCGGCCCTCGCGGTCGATCGCGAGGTCGAGGGCCAGCTCGCACAGTGCGCCGAAGCTGTCCTCAAGATAAGCAGCCGCTTCGAGCCCGAGCTTCTCCGCGGTGCGCATTGCCTTGTCGGCGCGTTCCTCGCTGCCGAGCCACTGCTTCAGCAGCGTCTCCGCACGCATGGCGTGGCCGCCGCCGTGCAGATTGGAGGTGACGCTGCGGGCGGCGCCCACCCGGCCGGCCATGCCGGTGAACTCCCAGGCGCCCTGGCCGTTCTTCTGCACGAGCATCCGGTAATCGTGATACCGTCCGCTTGGCAGGCGCAGCGGGATACCCTGCTGCACCAGGAACCGTCCGCCGAGGCACCACTGGCGGACAATAGACTCCAGCCGCGCCTGCGACACCTTGCGCGGAGCGATGATCTGCCGGCTCTGGCGGCGTCCCTGGATATCGTACAGGGACTTGCCCTCCCGCGTCCGTTCGATCCGCAGGATACCGCGTCCGCCGGTGCCGTTGATCGGCTTCACGTAGACAACCGGCGTGAACTTCAGCATCCGCTGCAGATCGCCGGAGGACTGGTAGAGCAGCGTCTCCGGCAGATGCTGGCGGAAGCGGCTCCGCTGCGCGAAAGTCTGATGAACCGTCCACTTGTTGCGCAGCGGCCGGTTCAGGAAGGTAAGGTGGTTATAGCGGGTACGGAAGCGCAGCAGCTGCTGAAACCGCTGGCTGCGCTGAATCCGGCAGCGGTCGTAGATCATATTAGGGAATGGACGCCATTTGCGCGACCAGCTCCCTTTAGTCACATCATAGACCAGCGCATGGATCATTTCTTTGCTGACGTGCACATCGGCGGGAGTGAATACGAAGACATCGAGGCCGATCCGGCTGCCCTCAATGATCATCCTCCGGTACACGCTCTTCTCTTCAAGCTGCTTGGCGTCATTCAGGTACAGCGTGAGGATGCCTAAGACGGGCTCTGGCACAGGAGTTCACCTTCTTGTCGAAGATTTGACACCGCTGCAGCAGTCCCGGGAGAACGCAGCAGCAGCGTGGGCTTGCCCGTAGGACCGCTTACCAGGTCTACGGCGGCAAGCCCGCTGTTGAAGCACATTTTCAGGCTGGCCGGATTATCGCAGGCGACATGGCACTCCAGATGCCCAAGGCGTTCCAGCTGAGCGGCAAGCAGGGCTGTGCCGGTGTGCTTATTCCGGTAGAGGGGATGAACGGCAACTACACAAGCCTCCTTGCCGTAGCCGGACACGAAGCTGACGCCTGCAAGCTGACGGCCGTTCTGGCCCCGCACGGTGGCAACGAGCAGGGAAACGCCGGGCAGAGCCAGCTGATCCGGTGTCAGCCGGGCCAGCTGCCTGCAGCCGCGAAGGGTTATCCGCTGCTCCCCATACTCCCTCAGGAACTCAAGCATTCCCGACAGCCGGGCTTTCCACTGCACGGGATTGCTGTCATAGAGCGAGGAGATCTGCATGGTGTCACTTCCTTTACGGGTTGATGGATTTGCTCTGGCGGGAAAGATGCTGGCCATACTGGAAAATACGCTCCAGCGACAGCTTGCGGATGGCTGGCTCATCGAACTTCATCGGGCGGGAATTGGCTTCGAAGAACCACAGTCCGCCCTCTTCGTCAACGCCGAGATCCATGGACATCTCGCCCAGCATGGTACCCGAAGCCCGTTCAATCTGGCGGGCAATCAGCAGTGCGGTCGTAGGCACATTCTTCAGGATAACAGCGCCCCGCTCTGCCCCGAAGGTGCCCTCCAGCATGCTGGAGGGTTCTTCTATGCTGCCGCCGCGCGGCACATGGGTGGTGATGCTGCGGGCACCGGCCAGCCGGGCGCCGATGCCGGTTACGGACCAGGAACCCCGGCCGTTCTTCTGCAGCAGCACACGCAAATCGAACGGCCGCCCCTGATGTGCAGCCAGGCCGATGGCCTGCTGCACAATGTAGCGGGAGTTTCCTTTTTCCTTGCCGATTCTGGCCCACAGACGCTCTATGGATGAAGCTTTGTAGGTAGTGTTTCTCTTGCCGCTCTGAATCTGCAGCCGGTAGGGAAGAAGGGTGTCCGTGCGGTATCTGAGCCGCATAATTCCTTTGCCGGCCTTGCCGTTCTCGGGCTTGAGATACAGGCTCTCATGATTCTTCAGCATTGCGGTCAGTGTAGCTGCACTGCGCAGGCGCCGGGTTTTCGGCACATGCTTTGAAGTGGCCTTGGACTCCTTAAGCCATTCGAACAGGTTCCATTTATTGAAAAAATTCGGGTTGTACAGCTGGATTTCCGGATGCTCCAGGCACTCGGAAATTTTGCGGGCGACTGGAGCTTTCTCCTCTTCATCACGGTTTGGAATCCGGTTGTAGATGACCTGGGGCAGCGGAACCGGAATGGCATACCATAGCTTGCCGCTTGCGGAAGGCACATACCCGGTAATCAGCCGCTCATCCAGCTTCAGATCGCGGACGGTGACAACATAGACAAGATAACCCTGCTCTTTGCCGGTGCGGATAATGTCGCGGAAGTTATTGCGGTTGCCGCGGAACTGCTGCAGCCGGTCACTGGTGGTCAGAATGGCGATTACAGGCTTACCGGGATCCGGGATGCGGCTGTTCACAGTTCATCCCTCCTGCGGAATTTGCTGAGATACAGGCAGTGCTCCAGAATATGTTCGATGGAAGCCTTGCCTTCAGCACGCAGGGAGGGGTGGCGGAAAATAGAGCGCCCCGGTTTGGCATTGGCCTCGAACATCCAGATGTCCTCATCCTGGTCGATCCCGAGATCGAAGCCGATCTCACCAAGCAGATGCCTGTGCTGGATCTCCAGGGATTCAGCCAGCTTGACGGCTGTTGTTTTGGCACGCAGCAGCACTTCATCCGATCTGGCTCCAAATACACGGCCAAGGGCCTGCTGCGGGGTAAGCAGGGCGCCGCCGTTTTTCAGATGGGTGGTGACACTGCCCCGGCCGGCTTTTTTGGCTCCGATCCCGACAACGACCCACTGGTTGCTGCCGTTCTTGTGCATGTGGAAGCGGAAATCAATCGGGCAGCCGTCGATCTCAATCAGGCGGATGCCCTGCTGTACAACGTAGCTCTGCAGGCTCTGCCCGTGCCGGGCACGCAGCATCCGCATCAGGCTGTCGAAGCTGGTGAAGCGCAGCAGCACATTTTTGCCGCTCTTGCGGTAACGGGCGAAGTAGCCCTTCTTTGGCAGATAGGTCAGCCGGTAGATGCCGTGTCCGAGACTGCCTGCAGAAGGTTTGTAATAGACGAAGTGGTGGCGGTCCAGCATATCCCGCATTTGTTCGGTGCTCGGGTTACTGTGTGTTTCCGGCACGAAACGGTTCGCGGCACCGTCATTCTCCAGCAGGCGGTAAATATCGGATTTATTGAAAAAGCTCCAGTTGAAGTAAGGGATCTTCTTCCGTCCAAAGCGCTCCCGCAGCTGGTTGATGTAGGGGGAGGTCTCCGCTCTGCGGCTGGGCAGACGGTTGTAGACGACATCCGGCAGCGGCACCAGCTTACGCTCGAACTTGCCGCCGGCGGTCAGGAAGTAGCCGTTAATCTGCTCCTGCTGCCAGTCGATGTCGCGCGGCATGAAGGCGAAGATATAGCATTTGTTGCTGCCCTCGCGGAGCAACTGCTTAATGAAGCCGGTCCGGGAGCCGAAGGGCTGGGCTGCAGAGGCCGGGCCGTCAGACAATACACCGACCAGCGGTCCCAGCTGGACTTCATCGTTCTGTAGATTGCGTAGATAAACGCCGCCTGTTTTCGGGATTTTAATTGCGCTTTTTACGCCTGAAGCCAGAAACAGATGTTTACCCGCCCGTTTGATAGGTTTGATCATCGCCGGTATGGCGTCTTTGCCAAGTCGCAGGCGGATGTTTTTCTTGCCGGACAGCTTCAGGCTTTTCATCAGTTCACCCGAAACATAGACCACCCGCTGGGGCTGCTTGGTGAAATGTACATTGCAAAAAGTGAGACCCATTTATGAATCCTCCTTAGGAACCATTGATATCATTCTTCCGTTTGAACGGAGCTGCCGCTGAGGCAGCCTGTAGTTGCTGCCCGAGGTGAGCAGCAGATGGCGGGCATAACGCAGCGGATTCTCGGCCGCGAGCCTAGCAGCCCGGCGGTCGCCCGTCAGCCGGAATACCGTGCGCCCTGGTTTGGAATTGGCTTCAAGCAGGTAGAGCCTGCCGCCGGCATCGATGCCGAAATCAAGGCCCAGCTCGCCGAGCCGTCCGCAGGCTGCTTCCAGCAGGGGAGGCAGCAGGGCAGAGGCGGAGGCCAGCTCCGCCAGCAGCTCCCTTCCTTCTTCCCCGTATTCGGCGAGCAGGAAGGGCAAAGCGGGAACCGCGGTGCCTCCGCCATGCAGGTTCGAGGTCAGCGACCCCTGTCTGCCCAGGCGTACGGCCATACCGGTAAGCATCCAGGCGCCGCTGCCGTTCTTCTGCATCAGGACACGTACATCAAACGGCTGACCCCTGCGGCTGATAAGATGAAGATAAGGCTGTATGATATAGCGGTGCCGGCCGATGAAGCGGTGAATCCAGTCCAGCCCTTCGTCCGGCGTACCGAAAACATATTGAAAAGGTTCATTCTTCTTGTCTCTTCCCCGCACCAGTAATTCGCCGCCGCCGGATAATACAGCGTGCAAGGTTTTTCTGCCGTGCGAGCCGGCCCGAGGCTTCAGAAATACGCCGTATTCCCGTTCAGCCAGCCGGTTGCCAAGATCCCGGCGGCCGCTGTACACTGCTGTTTCAGGCAGCAGGGCGGCGGCTCTGCGGCTGCGCCGGAGAATTCCGTACACACCCCACTTATCCGGAAGTCCGCGGGACCAGGGAAGACTGCGGGATAAGGCATGCATGGCGGCCGCGGCAGACTGCTTCTCCTCCGGAGTCCGGTAAAAGCAGCGGTTATACAGGATGTCGGGCGGAGGTGCCTGCGCCGGCTGCCACTTTTCCCCGTCCCAGAAATATCCGTTGACGGAGGAGCCGTCATCTGCAACACCCTCCGGATGAAAGACCAGGACCTTGAGATTATGCAGCGGCGCCGCCCGGCTCAGCTGGCTGCAGAACTCCGGCTCAGAGATGGGAGGATTCCCGTTACGGCGGCCAGTCATAATGCCGAGGAAGCCCACTTGCGTTTCAGTCATGATGTCCTCCTTATAATCCGGCCAGATAACGGCAATATAGAATCATTTGTTTGACGGAGGGTCTGATCTTCTGGTCATTCAGCGGCGTATTGTCATTCTTGGACGGCTTGGAGTTAACCTCCAGCAACCAGATTCTTCCGGATTGATCGAGGGCAAGATCGATTCCAAGCTCCCCGAAGTGTGCGGGGATATAAGTCTCAACCCCTCTGGCAATGGCAAGCGCCGCGCGCGGCAGCTGAACCTGGACGCTTTCCTTAACTCCGGACGGGAGGCTGCTTTTGCTGATCGCCTCACGGACAGTACTGAGCGTGCCGCCGCGTGCGAGATTGGAGACGAAGTGATTGCTTCCGGCAGTCCGGGCAACAATGGAGGTGACGCCCCATTTCCCGGTGCCGTTCTTCTGCACAAGGGCCCGGAAGTCCACCGGCCGGCGTCCAAGCTCCATCAGAGGCAGGCCCTGCTGAATCTGGTAGCGGGTGGTTTTCATCTTCGGGGCAATGGACCCGAAAAGCTTCGCCAGACTGGGATAACTCTGCTTACGCGAACCCATCGGAGTTGTGGACAGCAGACGGTAGCCGCCGCCCTCCTCTTTGGAGATACGCAGTATGCCTTTGCCAAGGCTGCCGCGTACGGGCTTCAGGAACACGCTGGAATAGGTGCCGCACATTTTTTTCAATACGGCGAAGCCGTTCAGGGCATGCGATTCCGGCAAATACCGCTGCAGGGCGGGATCATGGGCCAGTGCTTCGAATACCTCTGTTTTGTCCAGGAACTTTTCATTGAAGAAATGAGTTCCGTAGCGGGATTTTACATCTGCCAAAAAATGCTGTACGCTAGGTTTGTTCTCTACCTTTCGCGTCGTCAGCCGATTGTTGATTACATCGGCCACAGGAAGACTCAGCTTCCGCCAGCCCTCATCGTATACCCAGCCCTGTATGGAAGTACCGCGCGATTCCAGCGCTTCCGGGGTAAAGAAATATACATAGGCGCCTTGAGCGTGGCAGGCATTGGTCAGCTCCCGGCAGAACATCGTGATCTGGCCGAAGACTCTGTCGGGCTGTTCGGGATGATCCCGGCTGACAAGCACTCCAATGAGTGGTCCAAGCCGCAGCGTACGGCTGCCTGTGCTGTAGGAAGCGTTAAGCGTGAGGCGCTGCCTTAAGCCAAGCCTCCGCGCCAGCCCTTCGCTTAAGCGCAGACTGTCGGATTTGGGAACCGGAATTACGGTAACCTCCTGCCGCAGCGAGCCAAAGGTAAGCAGGAGTGTGCCGTGCGCCGGTATTTTGAGCCTTTTCATGGATTTGTCGCCAAGCATTACAGCGTTTTCCTGCAGGATGCCCGAGTGGACCGTATGGACCGGGATCTTAAGTTGGGACATCGTGGATCTCCTTCCGGTAGGCAGCATGATGCCGGCAATAGAATCTTAAGGGTTACATATCATTCATCATATGGAGACATCTGACCCTTGGTGATTGACCTATTCTTGAAAAAGCCGTGCCGGGCGGATTAATATCCGGCTGGTCATGAGGCCAGTATGCAGAGGGAAGTACAGGTGGAAGCGCATAGACGGATTTCAGCGCAGCCTGAGGGGGAGTAACGGGTTCGTGAAAAATGGGCGCAGACGGAGCATGCAGATAAACGGATCTATGGGCAGCCGCCCGCCGGAGCAGAAGAAACCCCGGATCGGGGATAGAGCTATCAAAACTTAAGCAAATGCTTCCGAAGTGAGTTTTGCGAAGAATTGTCAATGGAGTGTATGCTATCAAAACTTAAGCAAATGCTTCCGAAGTGAGTTTTGCGAAGAAAAGTCAGGAAGTCTATGCTATCAAAACTTTTAGGAGGTCAAAAAATGAACGTAATCGACAAAGCACATGAACTGGCGAGAGCCATTAAAGACAGCAGTGAAGTATCGGATATTCAAAGCGCCATGAAGGTGATTGAAGCCGACCCGGAGAGCAAACGCATGCTCGATAACTTCCGCCAGAACCAGATCGAGCTGCAGCAGCGGATGATGAGCGGAGAGATGCCGCCGCAGGAGGAAATGGAGAAGATGGAGAAGCTGTTCGAGGTGCTTAACCTGAACCTGGGCATCCGCCGCCTGTTTGATGCAGAGCGCCGCCTCAGCGTAGTCATCGAAGATGTGAACAAAATCATCACCGACAGCCTGTCCCAGATGTACGGCGGCCAATAAGCCATACGGCACGGCAGCTGATAGCTCCGACATAACAAGAGGGTATTCCAGAGCCTAATGGCGCCGGAATACCCTCTTATTTGCGTACCGGAAGATTCACCCTCAACCGGGTCTGCTGTTACCCCCGCAGTACCGTAATGTATTCGGTTGTCCGCATACAATGCATCACCTTAGTCCTGCTTGCCTTCGATCGCACAGAGCAGAATCGCTGCAGCAAGGCCCAGGCGTCTGTCCAGCAGCTCCCGGCGGTCCTCGGAGAAGTCGGCAATAATCTTGGTCACGAACGGGTTGAAGTTCTGCCGGAAGGCGGGAATGGTCAGCCCGTCAAGCTCGACATTATATTTCTGCGGAATCAGCGGAATGGCCCGCCGCAGCAGCGCCATGAACACACTGTCTTCTTTAATGAATCCGAGCTCGTTGTCGCGGGGTCCGAGAATCACCCATTCATCCTTGACGATCGATTTCAGCCCTTTGCGGCGCAGCGCACCCACCGTCTCCCCGGTCTCCGAATCATACACATCATAAGTCGCGCTGAAGTCGATCATTTTACGGGCTTTGATGCGCAGCAGCTCCTTCCCCATGCTTTCGTCGGTATACAGGGCAATGTCCTCTTTGAGCTTGAACGCCTTCATTTGTGAGTAGAGCACCAGCTCTTCAGAGCTGTTATAAATATGAAGCTTTGCTCCCATGACAGAGAATACTTTTTTGCGGATTATGTACTCAGATTGGCTGAATAAATTATTCAAGGTTTATTTCCTCCTTCTGGATCTCATAACACCATCATCTCATAACACCGGCGTGCAGGCCAGACTTAACTCAGGGGGAACTGCAGCCCGGCGAAAATTTAAGACTTGTCTCATAATTTGGAATCTCTGTTCATAGAGTAGAGATATAGATTCGGTTGAACAACCTTTAAGAGCGAAGGAGCGGTCCGATTATGAGAAAAAAGAGTAAGTTCAAACATTCCCTCTACCTGCTGGCGGCCCTGGCCATGCTGCTGTATGCGCTGCCGCATTTGTCTTTCAGGAGCGGTCCGGGCTGGGTGCTGGGCTTTGGTGTGGTCTGGTGCGTGTTTGCTTTTCTCGTCATTGCCTCACACCTGCACTTTATTATCGGGGTAGATGAAGAGAAGCAGAAACGTCTGGATGCGGTCCGCAAGGTGAAGCTGGAGCAGTGGCAGGGCAAGTGGAATGAAGAGGCCAGAGTATCGCAAAGACCATAATCCTTCCGGGCTGCCGGGTTTACTACCTGGGCTGCAGCTTGCCGCAGTCAGCTGGATTAACCTGATAACCCCGGTCCGCATGATTGCGGATTGGGGTTTTTGCATATCAGGGGGCTGAGCAGTGTGACAGGTGAACTGTTATAGATATATTTACTGCTGTATTCATAGTTGTATGCATGGATTTAGATAAGGCGAGTTGGCCTGGCGCCGGCTTATCCCGGGGCAAAGTCATAGAGCTGTCATATCTTATAAAGAAGACTGGCATGCTCTGTTGTACTCTGATGTTACCAGCGTGTATAATGGGTACAGAGTAGTACAGATCGGTGTAAGGGGGTGTAACAGTTGGAGGGCCAAGGCGATAACATTACCAAGCATGAACAACTGCTGCAGCACATAGAGAGTCTTAAGGTAGGAACCAAGATCTCTGTCCGCAAGCTGGCCAAGGAAATGGGTGTAAGTGAAGGGACGGCTTACCGTGCGGTTAAAGAGGCGGAGAATTTGGGGATTGTCATTACCAAGGAGCGGATCGGCACGGTCCGGGTCGAGAAGAAGCCGCGCAATATCTCGGACCAGCTTACCTTCGGCGATGTGGTTGATATAGTTGAGGGGCATGTGCTTGGCGGCGCGGAAGGGCTGAACAAGCATCTGCACAAATACGTGATCGGTGCGATGAAGGTTGATGCCATGATCCGTTACATCGATGCCGACAGCCTGCTGATCGTGGGTAACCGCGACGATGTGCATTCGCTTGCACTGGAGCAGGGGGCAGGGGTGCTCGTTACCGGCGGCTTCGGGACAAGCCGTGAGGTGAAGGCGCTGGCGGATGAACTGGATCTGCCTGTCATTTCATCCCGGCACGACACCTTTACAGTGGCTTCGATGATTAACCGGGCGATCTTTGACCGGCTGATCAAGAAGAAGATTATGCTGGTGGAGGATATTGTAGAGGGCAAGCCGCGTCTGAACACGCTCAAAATTTCCAGCACCGTAGGTGAATTGCGGGAATTGTCACAGGTGAGCGGTGAGCAGCGTTTTCCCGTTACGGATGAATGGAACCGGGTCATCGGCATCATCGGCCGGCGTGACGTGGAGGATCTTGCGGAAGGGCAGAGCATTGAGAAGGCCATGATCCGCAGCCCGATCACTGCGGCACTGCAGACTTCGCTTGCTTCGGCAGCGCAGATTATGATGTGGGAGGGAATTGACTTCCTGCCGATCGTGGACCGTAACCGCAAGCTGGTCGGCTCGCTGACCCGCCGGGAAGTGCTGCAAAGCCTGCGGGATGCCAGCAACCAGCCGCAGCTTGGGGAGACCTTCGATCATCTGATCTGGAACGGTTTTGCCGATGAGCGCGATGAGGAGGGCAGGCTGTTCTTCCACGGCTTCATCACACCGCAGATGGCGACCGATCTCGGGACGATCTCGGAGGGCGTATTATCTACCCTGATGACCCTGTCCGCCTTCAAGGCGGCCAAAGACATTACCGGTAACGACTATGTGCTGGACAATATGTCGACCTATTTTATCCGGCCGGTGCAGATTGAGCATTCCATCATTGTCATGCCGAAGCTGCTGGAGATCAGCCGGCGTACCTGCAAGCTGGAAATAGAGATCAGCTATATGGATACCATAGTAGCCAAAGCTGTGCTCATGCTGCAGTCGATTGACCACGGGTAGCCGCAGATCTGCCAGAACCAGAGTATCAATCAAGCGCAAACAGACTATCCGCAGGGCTCAGGCCGCGGTTAGTCTGTTTTTGATAGGAGGCCAATATCCGCTAATGTCATTTGCTGCCGCGCATCCGGCTGTAATAGCTGTAGCTGCGCAGCCCCGAGAAGATATTGAACATCCCCAGCAGCAGAAAAGCCGCCTCGATAACAACATTTAGCGTAGAGCCGCGGAACAGAAACATGGATATCAGGGAGAGTGTAACCAGCATTCCGCCCAGCAGCACGTTCATAACTGAGCGCTTAAGCCCCTTGATGAGCGGATCTGCGGATCTGCGGTAAGTGTAGCTGTAGACAGCGGCGCTAATCATGAACCCGGCAAGCAGGACAAACAGCAGATACTTGATGAACATAATCATAGACTGGCAGCTCCTTTGCGGACAATCGGATACCGGTGCTCCGGACTTACAATGCTGTCACTTCTGTTATTCTGTGATTTGCCCACTATTGTATCATGTTTATGCCTTAGCTGCGCTTAGCCGGACTAATTTCTACCCAGATTTGCAGTACACCTTCCATAACGAGCATGGTGCGGATAGAGACGGCGTATTCTTTTTCACGGGCCGTATAAATTTTGCCTTCCAGCAGGAGGCGGGCCAGCTTGCCGTCGGAGTCGATATCGAACATGCTGCGCCCGCGCATCGGCTCAAGGCTGCCCACCAGCTTGCTGAGCACCTCCTTAACAATCACCGGATCCAGGGCGGCTGAATTCTCCTTAAGCTTGCTGTCTTCGGTACGGACCTTGATTTCACGGATTACGGTGGAGGTATTGTTGTATTTTTTGAGCGTCTGAATGTCATTCTTGTACTGCTCGATCTGGATACGCAGATCCTGATTATGAATCCAGAGCATGTTATAGCCCATATGGTAAATGGCATTGTACAGGGCGCCTCCCACAACCATTCCCAGTACAAAAACAGCAGCAATCTGCGAAAAACGGCGGTAGCGCTGAAACGGCGGCATCCGCATGGATAAGCTCACCTCTATCATCTATGAATTTCTTCGTCAGCTACAGCTGCTGCTATTTCCCGCACACCCATTTGACCAGCTCGCTGCCCATGTGAGCGCCCAGAAAGGCGAATACCAAATACAGAATCTGCTTAATGGCAGGCGAAAGATTACCGCCCAGCATGTTGCTCTCGATTACCCGCATCGGGTCAATAGTCCCGCCTACGGCGGCGGCCAGGGCCCAGATTTTAATCCGGTCGGCGATATCCAGCATCGTGTCCGTAGGCGGCTGAAGGGACACCACGGCTCCGATTCCGCCCAGCATCGCACCGCCCAGCACAATCCCGAAGGCAATGAAGAAATCGAGGACGGCTTTGCTCAGAAAAATACTCATACAGAGTCTCCTTTCCGGATCAGGCGCTGCCTGTCCTTCTGCTCATAATCCATTCTATGGGCGGCTGCCCCTCTAATATGATAAAATAGTTTCATCTTATGTTTTGATTTGGAGCTGAAAGGAAGTGGGGATAATGAGCCCTTTCGTGCATTTGCATGTGCACAGCGAATACAGTTTACTGGACGGGGCGGCGCGCATCACCGATCTCGTGCGCCGGGCCGGCGAATACGGCATGAAATCGCTGGCGCTGACGGATCATGGAGTGATGTACGGGGCCATCCCTTTCTATAAAGCCTGCCGGGAGCAGGGCATCAAGCCGATTATCGGCTGTGAAGCTTATTTGACTGCGGGCTCGCGCCGGGAGCGGGGCAGCCGGAAGGATCAGCCGATTTATCATCTGATTCTGCTGGTGAAGAATATGACCGGGTACAAGAACCTGATGAAGCTGATCTCCATTGGCCATCTGGAAGGCCAGCATTATAAGCCGCGGATTGATATGGAAGCGCTGGCGGCGTATGGGGAAGGCATTATCTGCCTCAGCGCCTGCCTTGGCGGCGAGGTGCCACAGCATCTGCTGCACGGTCGGGAGGACGAAGCGCGCAGGGCGGCGCTGCGGTATAAGGAGATTTTTGGCGGAGACTTCTACCTGGAGCTGCAGGACCATGGCATGCCGGAGCAGAAACGGGTCAACCCGAAGCTGATCGCCCTGGCAGCCGAACTCAATATTCCGCTTGTCGCAACCAATGATGTCCATTATATGGACAAGGAGGACGCCGAGGTTCAGGATGTGCTGATCTGCATCGGAACAGGCAAATCTGTCGATGATGAGGACCGCTTGAAGATCGGTACGGATCAGCTGTATTTCAAAAGCGGCGAGCAGATGGCTGCGCTGTTTCCGCATGTGCCGCAAGCGATAGAGAATACACAGCACATTGCTGATGCGTGCAATCTGGAGCTGACCTTCGGGAAGCATATTCTGCCCGAGTACTCGCCTCTGCCGGAAGGCATGAACGCTGCTGCATATTTGCGTGAGCTGTGCTTCAGCGGGCTGGAGGAGCGCTACAGGGGGACCCCGCAGTGGGAGAGCCCGGAGCAGAAGCAGACGGCGGAGAGCCGGCTTGCTTATGAGCTGGGTGTTATCGAAAGCATGGGCTTCAGTGATTACTTCCTGATCGTCTGGGATTTCATCGCCTTCTGCCACCGCAGCGGAATTGTTACCGGTCCGGGCCGCGGCTCCTCAGCGGGGAGTCTGACTGCGTATACCCTGAAGATTACGGATGTCGATCCGCTGAAATACAATCTGCTCTTCGAACGCTTTCTTAATCCTGAGCGGATTACGATGCCCGATATTGATATCGACTTCAGCGACGAGCGCCGCGATGAGGTTATCGCCTATGTGGTTGATAAATACGGCAAGGAGCATGTGGCCCAGATTATCACCTTCGGAACGATGGCGGCCAGAGCAGCTGTGCGCGATGTAGGCCGTGCCCTGAATCTGCCGTATGGCGAGGTGGACAAGGCCGCGAAGCTGATTCCCGGCCAGCTCGGCATCAGCATTACGCGGGCGCTGGAGAGCTCGCCTGAGCTGAAGGCTCTCTATGAAGGGAATCCCAAGACCCGGGGACTGCTCGATATGGCGCTGAAGGTTGAAGGCATGCCGCGCCATGCCTCTACGCATGCGGCCGGTGTGGTCATCTCCAAGGGCCCGCTGACCGATGCCGTTCCGCTGCAGGCGGGCAGTGAGAGTACCGCGCTGACCCAATATTCCATGGAGCATCTGGAGAGCGTCGGGCTCCTGAAGATGGATTTTCTGGGGCTGCGGACTTTGTCGATTATTGAACGCTGTATGAAGTGGGTGCAGGAAATGACCGGGAGTGTGCCTGATTTCCGCATCGTCCCGGATTATGACCCGTTAACCTATGAGATGCTCGGGGCAGGCGATACCACCGGTGTGTTCCAGCTGGAGTCTGCCGGAATCAGGCGGGTGCTGAAGGATCTGAAGCCAAGCGGCTTCGAGGATATTATCTCTGTACTTGCCCTGTACCGCCCGGGTCCGATGGAATTCATTCCGAAGTTCATCGGGGGAAAACACGGCGAATTCGAGGTCGTCTATCCCCATGCCGATCTGAAGCCGATTCTGGCCGATACGTACGGGATTATCGTCTATCAGGAGCAGATTATGCAGATTGCTTCGCTGATGGCCGGATTCTCGCTCGGAGAAGCGGATCTGCTGCGCCGCGCGGTGTCGAAGAAGAAACGCGAGACGCTGGACAAGGAACGCAGTCACTTCGTGGAGGGAAGCCTGAAGCAGGGCTATGAGGAAGCAGATGCCAATGAGGTATACGACATGATCGTTCGGTTCGCCAATTACGGGTTCCCGCGCGCGCATGCCGCCGCTTATGGCGTACTGGCTTTCCAGACGGCCTATCTGAAAGCCCACTATCCGGTGCAGTTCATGGCAGCCATGCTGACTGCCGTCATGGGCTCCCACCGCAAGGTTGCGGAGTATGTACTGGACTGCCGCCGTACAGGGATCGGCGTGCTGCCGCCGGACGTCAACGAGAGCGGTGTGCTGTTCACTCCGGTAAGCGGGGAAGGCGGCGGACATATCCGCTTCGGGCTGGCTGCGGTCAAGAATGTCGGCACGCTGGCCGTGGAGAATATAATGGAGGTCCGCAAGGAGCGCCCGTTCGACAGCCTGCTCGATTTCTGCCGCCGTGTCGATCTGCGCGTCTGCAACAAGCGCGTGATTGAATCCCTGCTGCAGGCCGGCGCCTTCGACCGGCTTCCCGGCCACCGGGCCCAGCTGCTGGGGATGCTGGATGAGACGGTTGATGCCGCGGCGAAATGGCGCAAGGAGCGTGATGAGCTGCAGATTCAGCTGTTCGATGATCTGATTGAGACCCCGAACTGGGAAATCCGTTATCCGGATATCCCGAAATTCACAGTTACGCAGCAGCTGGAGCTGGAGCGCGAGCTGCTCGGCCTCTATCTGTCCGGCCATCCGCTGGACGACAGCGCGGCGATGCTGGAGGAGCCGGGGATCAGCAAGCTGATGGATCTTGGCGAAGCAGCGGATGAGAGCATGACGGTGACTGCCGGCATGGTGGTGTCGCTGAAGGAGATTACGACCAAAGCCGGCAAGGCGATGGCCTTTGTGGAATGGGAAGACCAGATCGAGCGCTGCGAGGTCGTACTCTTCCCGGAGGTGTGGAAACGCAGCCGCGCCCTGATCGAGAAGGGCGCGCTGCTGGCCCTGCGCGCCAAGGTGCAGCAGGAGGACGAGGGCTTCAAGCTGCTGGCCGAGGAGGTGGCCCCGCTCACCGCGGACAGCCTGCGCGGCCTGCTGCAGCGCCGCAGCACAGCTGGTGCCCGGCCCGCCTACGGCGCGGGCCGGAGCACCCCTGCAGGAGCGCCTGCGGCCGCTCCTGCCGCCCGCCCGGCCGCGCAGGCACCGCGGCCTGCAGCGGCTGCCCCATCCGGCACGGGGCAGCCTGGCCCTGCTGAGCGCTCCGCAGGCTCAGCGGCACCCGGCCAGCGTGTCTTCATCAAGATCACGCCGGCCGCAGAGAGAGAGGGTCTGCTGCCGCGCCTGCAGGCTCTGCTGCAGACCCATCCGGGACCAGCGGCGACGCTGCTGTTCTACGAGCGGACCCAGAAGGTGCTGGCGCTGAGCGACAGCTACCGGATCAGGCCCTCGGAGGCGCTGTCCGCAGCGATTGAGGATATGCTGGGAGCCGGAACCGTCCGGATTAAGTAGGAACGTTTCCTGATTACCGCTTCAGTGAGAAGTAAGCACATTTCGGCCCTTTTCCGCATACATTAGGAAACCAGCGGGACATTGTCCCGTGCGGAAAGGGGAAGTTCATCATGTCTTATCAATTAGCAGCAGGGCTGCTGGAACGCCGTGGAGTTTCGCTTGCTTCTATCGCTGAAATCGTATATATTTTGCAGTCAGCCTATTACCCGGGGCTTACGGAGGAAGAGTGCCTGGAAAGCGTCAGGGCGGTGCTGGGCAAACGGGAGGTGCAGTACACGCTGATGACTGGTGTCGCACTCGATGAGCTGGCGGAGAAGAAGCTGCTGCCCCAGCCGCTGCAGGCCATTCTGGAAGCGGATGAATCACTTTACGGGGCAGACGAGACACTGGCGCTTGGCATCACGGGAGTATACGGAATGATCGGGCTGACCAGCTTTGGGTATCTGGACAAAATAAAGCTTGGAATTATCGGCAAATTGAATGATGATAAGGGTAGAATCCATGTGTTCCTGGATGATCTGGTGGCCGGAATTGCGGCGGCGGCATCGGCCAGAATTGCCCACCGCCATGAAGGGGCCAAGGTGTACTCTCCGCCGGCGGGCGGGGAATAACCGCAGGACCCGCATTGCTGCAGGCAGCCTCCCGGTTACGTGTTCTTCCAGCCCGTGGCTGTTGCGGGAAAAAAGAAAACTGTGTTATCATGATTCCATTATATTCAGGATACGGCTGGGATTCGAGATTAGGGAGGCCTTGCAGGGCATGTGGACGGTAATCTATATAGCGCCGACCGCCAGAGTGGCGGAGATGATCCAGAGGAAGCTTACGGAAGAAGGATTTCTGATAAAATGCCGTCCGGTTAATATGTCCAAGCAGCAGTTTGAGATTCTGGTTCCTTCGGGAGAACTTGAAGAAGTGCAGGAAGTCCTGAATCTGATTCTGCATCCTTGAGAGAACAACCTAGAGATAGAAGAGCAGTCATGACAGCGGCAAGCTGCTATTTACGCAAATAAACGGCTGAAGAGGTGCGACCCTTGTTCAAAGATTTATTTCAGAAAAAACGGAAGTACGCGATCATTCCTTCAGAACGTCTGGAGCGGAGCGGCGGACCGGCGGAAGGCGAACGCCCCAAACGTGAGATTCCTGAGGGACTCATGAACAAATGCAACAAATGCGGAACGATCCAGTACAGCAAGGAACTGGAGAAAAATTTAAAAATATGCCCGTCCTGCGGCTATCATATGCGCCTGAACGCCACCGAGCGGATTGCGATGACGCTGGACCCGGAGGGGTTCATCGAGTTTGACAGCGAGATGGCTTCGGTTGATCCGCTGCAGTTTCCCGGCTATGCCTCGAAGCTGGAGCAGCAGCAGTCCAAAACCGGACAGGTTGAGGCTGTCATTACCGGCCAGGGCACGATTGGCGGCCACCCTGTTATTGTGGCCGTGATGAACTTTGAATTCTTCACCGGCAGTATGGGCTCTGTTGTCGGCGAGAAGATTACAAGAGCAGTGGAGAAAGCGACCGACAAAAGGCTCCCTCTGCTGATTTTCTCTACCTCCGGCGGAGCAAGAATGCAGGAGAGTATCCTCAGCCTGATGCAGATGGCGAAGACAAGCGCAGCACTCGCCCGGTTTAACGAGGCCGGAGGACTGTATATTTCCGTAATTACAGATCCGACTACAGGCGGCGTGTCAGCAAGCTTCGCGTCCTTAGGCGACATCATTATTGCCGAGCCCGGTGCGGTATTCGGCTTCGCGGGACGGATTGTCATTGAACAGACTATCCGCCAGAAGCTGCCGGAAGATTTCCAGACGGCAGAATTTAATCTGCAGCACGGGCAGCTGGATCTGGTCGTGAACCGCAAGGAAATGCGTTCCACGCTTACCAGGCTGCTGGAGCTGCATGATGTGAAAGGGGGCTTTTAAGTTGGCAGGAGAGTTGCCTTTTGAAATGCCTCTCTTAGAAATGCGCAAGAAAATTGCCGAGCTGAAGCAGTTCGGTGAAGAGAAGGGCATTGATTTCAGCGATGAGGTGGCCCGTCTTGAAGAGCGCTATCGCATGCTTGAGAATGATATATATTCGAATATTTCCCCGGCCCAGAAGATGCATCTGGCCCGGCATCACGGCCGTCCGACCTCGCTTGACCTGATCGGGCTGATCTTTAATGATTTCCTTGAGCTGCACGGAGACCGCCTGTTCGGCGACGATCTGGCCGTAGTCGGCGGGATTGCCAAGCTGAACGGCCGTCCGGTGACGGTTATCGGGCAGCAGCGCGGGAAGGACACGAAGGATAATATTATGCGCTTCTTCGGCAGCGCACACCCGGAAGGCTTCCGCAAGGCGCTGCGCCTGATGAAGCAGGCGGAGAAATTCGGCCGTCCGATTATTACCTTTGTCGACACTAAGGGGGCTTACCCCGGCAACACGGCGGAAGAGCGCGGACAGTCTGAAGCGATTGCCAGAAATTTGTACGAGATGTCCCAGCTGGCCGTACCGGTGATCTGTGTGATTATCGGTGAAGGCGGCAGCGGCGGAGCGCTGGCCATGGCCGTGGGCAACCGGGTGCTGATGCTGGAGCATGCGATCTATTCGGCAATCTCCCCTAACGGGGCGGCGTCTATTCTGTGGAAGGATGCTACGAAGGCCGAGCAGGCGGCTGAGGCGATGAAGATCACCGCTTCCGATCTGCTTGCGATAGAAGTGATCGAGGAGATTGTTCCTGAACCGAGAGGCGGCGCACACCGTGATTATGAGGCTACTGCTGCAGCCATTAAGGATGCGTTATGGCGTCATCTGGAGGAGATCTCCGTCATGGATTCTGCTGAGCTCAAGGAGGACCGTTACCTCAAATTCCGCAAAATCGGCGAGTTCGCGGAGGCCCGTGAGGAACTGGAGCCTGCAGAGGAAGAAGTGCAGATTGTAGAGTAATTGTAACGCTTAAGACACTGTATCCGGGGCAGCCGGTTTGCACTTTGAGACATATTCCAGCTTCTTCCTGTCTGCGGGCGGGACAAGAATCACTATACATTTAATTACAATCCGATCATCCCGCGCGCCTTGCGGGGTGATTTTTATTTTGACGGGATTGTGATCAATTTCGACTTAAATTTACAGCAAAAACAGGCCCTAACATTGATTTTGTTGCCAACTTGCAGTAATATTCATAAGGGCGCAATAAAAGGTGCATGTGACTGCATGTGATAAAGTTCCTATACAGAGAGCAAGCCTTATAGTAGATTTTGTAGTTGGAAAAAGTGAGACAGAGAGAACGAAAAAACGGAGGAAAACCTAATGCGGAAAAGTAAAATTGTATGTACGATCGGACCTGCAAGTGAATCGTTGGAGAACATCAAAAAATTGATTTTGGCTGGTATGAATGTAGCCCGTCTGAACTTCTCCCACGGCGATTTTGAAGAGCACGGTGCCCGGATTAACACAATCCGTCAAGCTTCCAAAGAACTCGGCAAGACTGTTGCCATTCTGCTCGACACCAAAGGACCTGAGATTCGTACTGGTAAGCTGGAAGTAGAACCGATTGAACTGGTTCAGGACGAGTACCTGACACTGACTACGGAAGAAATCCTTGGTGACCAAAACCGTATCTCCATCACGTATAACAACCTTCCTAACGACGTTCAAGTTGGATCGACTATCCTGATCGACGACGGCCTGATCGGCCTTACTGTTGTCGACATTCAAGGCACTGAAATCAAGACCCGTATTGTTAACGGCGGTACAATCAAGAGCAAGAAGGGCGTTAACGTACCAGGAGTTTCTATCTCCCTGCCGGGTATTACGGAAAAAGACACCAACGATATCATTTTCGGGATCGGACAGGACATCGATTTTATCGCCGCTTCTTTCGTCCGCAAAGCCAGCGACGTTCTGGAAATCCGTGCACTGCTTGAGAAGCACAATGCTTCCCATATCCAAATCATCTCCAAGATCGAAAACCAGGAAGGTGTCGATAACCTCGATGAAATCCTGGCCGTTTCTGACGGTATGATGGTTGCCCGCGGCGACCTTGGTGTTGAAATCCCTGCTGAAGATGTACCTTTGGCACAGAAGCTGATGATTCAGAAATGTAACATTGCCGGCAAACCGGTAATCACAGCTACCCAAATGCTGGATTCCATGCAGCGCAACCCGCGTCCTACCCGCGCTGAAGCGAGTGACGTAGCGAACGCTATCTTCGACGGCACCGATGCCATCATGTTGTCCGGTGAAACAGCTGCCGGGAAATATCCGGTAGAATCCGTACTGACTATGTCCCGCATTGCTGAGAAGGCTGAATCCGCCCTGAACCACCGTGAAATCTTCATGAAACAGCAAATCGCTCAAGAAACTACCGTTACTGAAGCGATCAGCCAGTCTGTAGCGATTTCCGCTCTGGATCTGAATGCTAAAGCTATCATTTCTTCGACTGTAACCGGCCACACTGCACGCGTGGTTTCCAAATATCGTCCTAAATCTCAGATCATTGCTGTAACTACCCAGGAAAGAACTATGCGTCAGCTGGCGCTGGTTTGGGGCGTAACTCCAGTGTTCGGCAAAGAAGCTACTTCGACTGACGAACTGCTGGAAACTGCACTTAATGGCGGTAAAGCTTCCGGTCTTGTACAAGCCGGCGACCTCGTAGTAATCACTGCAGGTATTCCGCTTGGCCGTTCCGGTTCCACTAACCTGGTGAAGGTAGACACTATTCCGGCTGACTAGGATCCGGAATTAGTGCTCTGCAGCACAGATTAAATATTCGTATAAGAGCAGTGGCCCTGGATGCCGCTGCTCTTTTTTATAAAATGTTTTGGGGTCCCCGCAAAGTACCTGAGTCAACTTCGAAGATTTAGCTGCACTTTGTGGGGGGTATTTTTGGGGTCCCCGCAAAGTACCTGAGTCAACTTCGAAGATTTAGCTGCACTTTGTGGGGGTTATTTTCGGGGTCCCCGCAAAGTACCTGAGTCTGCATCGAAGCCAAAGCCCCACTATGTGGGGTTATTTAATATTGTCCAATTACGCGCATTCACGGCTTCGCCGCAGATAACAGGAAGGCGGAGCCGTTTATTCTTGCCGGATGGGCGAACTTGCGGGTTGATATCAACGGGGCAAATGTATATATTGAACCAGAGAGTTTGAGAATCTTGAATCTTGGGAAACCAGGAATTAGGTTCTGGTATATATAGGGTTTCTGGAATACACGGCCGGGTGGCTTTTGCGGTAAAGCCGCCGGACAGAGAAGCTGTCACCGCAGGATCCCGGCAAAGACGGCACGGCGAGCAGCGTTTTATTCTTGACCATTATGCCGCCGTCTGAAGCCTTAAGCTTCGGGCTGCGGCCGTTAACTCTGCAGCAGATGAAGCGGGACAGTGATATTTTGGATAATTGTGCAATATCTGCTCCTACCTGCGGGGCTTCCATAATCCATTCTGCTGAGGTTTGCGGTCCGTTGTAGCGCTGGACGGTGCGGAACACCCAGTTTCGGGTGAGATTGCGCAGCGTGATGCACCATTTGCCCGGACTGAGCTTGACAATGGAAGCGCGCATATGGTTGCCGGGAGACACCGGCAGGGGGATCACCGTTTCAGCTGCGGGGAGAATCTCCCACCAGGCATAGTAATTTACGGTTCCGTTAACAGATTCGTGACCGGTGCCTGTCTGAATCAGGCTGCTGTTCCGGAAGCCGTCAATACCGATCCAGAGAGAGGAATAGGTAGCTTTGACCGTTGGCTTCACATAGGGCACGATCCAGTCGGCAGAGATCCGCCGGAAAGATCCTTTTTTGCCTGAGATGGCATAACCGCTCCAGTTGCTTGAAGTCCAGCCGAAGCCGGAACTGGCCGCCCTGCCTGTATTGATTTTATCCGCAAGACACGGTTTGCTTCTTGGTAATTGATTGACTTGGCCCACTTGTCCACCGCCTTTATAGTAAGTTCTGCTCTATTTAATGCAGCGGGTGGCTGTGAAGTATGGGTATTCCGTTAAAAAGGAACAGAGAGGACTTACTACTCCAATGGGAAAATTAACGAAGCTGCGCGGGTTTTATCTGTTTTTGGGACTGGCCGGGGGCTCCTTCGGCTCTTATTTGTCGCTGCTGCTCAAAACAAGCGGTCTTGATGTCAGCCGGATCGGCATGCTGATGGCTACAGGCACTTTGATTGCCATCTGTGTGCAGCCTTTATGGGGCTTGATCTCTGACAGATATAACCAGGCGCGGCTGGTGCTGATTTTAAGTGTGGCTATTCCGGCGCTGCTTGCCGTGCTGTACCGTTCTGAATATTTCATCGTGCTGATGCTGGTGTACACGGTGTCAACGATCTTCTCCTCTACACAGGCTCCTATTGCCGACTCCTACGCCATAGCAGCGGCGAATAGCGCCGGGTCGACTTACGGGAGCATCCGGATGATGATGAGCATAGGCGCGGCTGTAGGGGCCATTGCGGGGGGGCAGTATGTCTCCAGATTCTCGGTGTCCACGATTTGGCTGCCGTTTCTGCTGCTGAGCAGCGTAGCGGTGGTAATCGCCCTGACCCTGCCGAGGCAGGCGGAGGAGAATCATATGATGAGCCAGTCCTTCTCCCAGGGGGTCAAAAAACTGCTAGGCAACCGCGTATTCCTGGCTTTTCTCGGCGGGAGCTTCCTGGTGAACCAGACGATGGCGGCCTTCGGGACTTACTTCGTCATTGCCTTCCAGTCGGTCGGCGGGACAACCAGCTATGCCGGGGTTGCCCTGTTTCTGGCGTCTATTACCAACGTGCCTTCGATGTTCTTCGCCTCCAAGGTGATCCGCAGACTGGGGATGGAGCGGACGCTGCTCCTGGGTGCGCTGATCTATGTGCTGCGCTGGGGGATACAGGTGGCCTTCCCTTATCCGCCGGTCATGATCGGGGTTCAGGTGCTGCACGGCCTGTCCTTTGGCTTCTTCTATATCGCTGCTGTCGAGTATGTATCGAAGATTACCTCATCTGAGATGCAGGCAACCGGACAAAGCGTCTTCAATATCGTGTTCTCCGGATTTGCAGGCATTCTCGGTAATCTCCTGAACGGCATGCTGCTGAATCAGGGCGGGGTCGGCCTGATGAACCTGTCTTGTATGCTGAGTGCGGCAGCCGGAGCATTGCTCCTGTTCTATGTCGCCAGAAGCTCCCGAAGCAAGCTTCCGGTGGCGTCCGCTTCCGGCGGAGCCAGTGTATAATCCTGCACTGCTGTACTGCGGGAACTGTAATACTGAAAGGAGCGAATGTTTATGAATTCAAGCAAACCGGATAAGGCCAGCCGCTGGTATGGAGCCTCAATTCGCGTGCGTTATCAGGAAACCGACCGGATGGGTGTTGTGTATCATGCGAATTATTTGACCTGGTTCGAGACCGGACGAACGGAGATGTTCCGTCAGCTTGGCTTAACCTACCGTTCCATGGAAGAGGCCGGGCTGCTGCTGCCGGTGATACAGGCAGATTTGCAATTTAAAAGCCCGGCGCGCTATGATGATCATATTGCCGTGTATGCACGGTTAACCACCTTCTCGGCGCTGAGGGTTGTTTATGAATACGAAATCCGCCGGGTGGCCGAAGATGGCGGGGAGGATGGAGTGTCGGGGAGCTTTCTGCTCCGTCCGGAGAACAGCCAGCCTTTGCCCGGTGAGCTTCTGGTCAGCGGGGCGACAAGCCATGTCTGGCTGAACAGGGAATGGAAGCCTGTGCGGATCGACAGGGCACAGCCTGAGCTGTTCCGTGCCATTCTGGCTGCGCTTAATGAAGAAGAAGGAGGAGCAGTATGATCAGGAACAAATGGCTGTGGGCAGCATTATTTATCGTCCCGGCCGTGGAATTATTCGGTTTCATCTATGTCTCAAGTTTTCTTGGAGCACCCAAAACACTGCTGATCATGCTGGCCACTTCAATTATCGGTACGCTCATGATGCATTTCGAAGGCAAAAAAGTGCTGCAGGACAGCAGAACCCATATGCAGGAAGGACGGGTGCCCGGGCGGACGATGCTGGACGGCTTATGTATCTTTTTCGGCGGACTGCTGCTGATTCTCCCGGGATTCGTTACGGATATTATCGGCTTTACACTGGTGTTTCCGCTGACCCGGCCGCTTTACCGGGTTTTTCTGCTGAAATGGATCGAGAAAAAGATGAAAAACGGTACGTTCACCTTCTACCGCAGATAGTGTAAAAGTAACCTTTGCTTATCCGCCCTATAAAACCATGCCCCTGCAGATCATGCAGCCGCATGGTTTTTTTTTGAGGGGATTGGCGGGACGGTGAGCAACAAAGGGAAAAGTCACATTAAGTGTGCTGGAAGTGGGCGGCATGGTGAGCGATAAAGGGAAAAGTCGCATTAAGTGTGCTGGAAGTGGGCGGCATGGTGAGCGATAAAGGGAAAAGTCGCATTAAGTGTGCTGGAAGTGGGCGGTACGGTGAGTAATAAAGGGAAAAGTCACATTAAGTGCGCTGGAAGTTGGGAAAATAGTGGGAAGTAAAGAGATTAATCACTTTAGAATTACTTGAGTTGGCGAATGATCAAAATAAGAGCACAAGTGCCCCTAATTCCGCCAAAAGTAGGCAGAATGATCAAAATAGGAGCACAAGTGCCCCTAATTCCGCCGAAAGTAGGCAGAATGATCAAAATAGGAGCACAAGTGCCCCTAATTCCGCCGAAAGTAGGCAGAATGATCAAAATAGGAGCACAAGTGCCCCTAATTCCGCCGAAAGTAGGCAGAATGATCAAAATAGGAGCACAAGTGCCCCTAATTCCGCCAAAAGTAGGCAGAATGATCAAAATAGGAGCACAAGTGCCCCTAATTCCGCCGAAAGTAGGCAGAATGATCAAAATAGGAGCACAAGTGCCCCTAATTTTAGTAAGTGTAGGCGGAATGAGTAACCGAGGAGTACATCCCCTTTTAACCCGCTGCCCCGGCAGCCTTCTTCGCTTACCTGCCTCCCGCACACCCGCGCCGCTCGCCCGCACACCCGCGCCGCTCGCCCGCACACCCGCGCCGCTCGCCCGCACACCCGCGCCGCTCGCCCAACTAATGCAGCCGCCCGCTAAGAATATAGCTGTATAACGCGCGGAATACTCCGGCCCGGCTGCAGGCGTCCAGCACCACGAGCAGCACCGGGCCGAGGATCAGGCCCGGCATGCCGAGCAGCTGCAGCCCGGCGAACATGCCGATCAGCATCGCGAGCGGATCCAGGCCGATGCTGCTGGCAAGCACCTTGGGCTCCAGCACCTGGCGGGTCACCAGAATGACGGCATACAGCACCAGCAGGCCGATAGCCAGGGTCAGGTTGCCGGTCATATACGAGTAGAGCGCCCAAGGGAGGAGCACGATGCCGACTCCGACATAAGGCACGAGATCGACAATTCCGATGGTGATCCCGATGGCAAAGGCCGAGTCCACGCCCAGCAGCAGCAGCCCGGCAATGACAATTACTGCAGTGACCGAGATCAGCACCAGCTGTGCCCGGAGATAGCCGGACAGCGCTTTGCGGAGATCCTGCCAAATCTCGGACAGCGGCCGGAGCAGCGGCGCAGGCAGGAGGGCAGTCAATTTGGCATTATGCCTTTCCCAGCCCGTACTGAGGAAAAAGGCGGCCAGCACGATCACAATCAGAATTGTACCCAGGCTCGGCAGCGAGGAGATCAGCCGCAGAATCATATTGAAGAAGCCGGTGATCAGCTGGGTCATGGCATGGCCGACCGTTTCCGTAGTTCTGCTGATATTGCTGTCGATCGTGGCATGATAACCGGGGTTGTCGTGGTAAAACTGGTTGATTTGGTTAATAATATTTTGAATACTGGCATTGCGGCTGATGGAGAGCAGCAGCTCGCGCCACTGGTCTGTATGGAGATCGAAGGTCTGGAGCAGGACAATCAGCTCCTTCACCAGCCGGGTAATCAGCGCAGTCAGGACGAGGGCGGTACCCCCGATGTAGAAGAGCAGAGAGAGGGACACGGCCAGCCAGCCGGGAAGCTTCATCCCCTTCAGGATCAGAACCAGCGGATGGATCAGATAAGCCAGCAGCCACGCGAGCAGCAGCGGGTACAGTAGCGGCAGCAGTACATAAACGGCCAGCAGGATGATGACGGCGGCGAGGACCACCCACAGGCCGCGCAGCACTCTTTTCAGCACAAGTGTATCGATTTCCGGTCCCTCCCACTCCTATGGATATGTAAATACGGGCTCTAGCTGCTCGTCTTATGTATATTCATAGGGCAGGTGAAAAGACTAGCCGGGGACGGAAATGGACGGAATACAGGTGTGCAGCTAACCTGAAAGCGTTCCCATGAAACAGGGGAATCATTAGTTTTTTTCTATCTCTCCGATAAAATCATTTGATGCGTCGCAAAGCTTCCATGTTGTTCACATAACCGTCAAAATCCGGTATGATAATTACAGGTTAACAGCAGAAATCTAGTTGCAATCCACAGACTAAGTACAGGCGCCTGCTACGGAGAATTGAAATACTTAAAATTGTAAATGTTTTCATGAGGTTTGATACGGATTTTTACAACCCAGTTGGCAAAGGAGAGAGAGACTATGACAGCTACTAAAGGACTTGAAGGCATCGTTGCAACGACCTCATCGATCAGCTCAATCGTGGATGGAGTACTCACTTACCGCGGTTATGACATTGATGATCTGGCGGATCATGCCACCTTTGAAGAAACTGCTTATTTGCTGTGGTTTGGCAGCCTGCCGACTGTACCGGAGCTTGAAGCCCTGCGGCGTGACCTCAGCTCGTTCGCGCCGATACCGGACCAGGTGCTTGCCCAAATGAAGCTGTATCCGAAGGACGCGAACACGATGGCAGCCCTGCGCTCCGCTGTATCAAGTCTGGCGCTTTACGATGAGGCAGCGGAAGATATGAGCCCCGAAGCCAACCGGACCAAAGCGGTGAAGCTGCAGGCGCAGATTCCGACGGTGGTTGCAGCCCTTGCACGTATCCGTAAAGGGCTTGAGCCGGTCGCGCCTAAGGAAGGCCTGACCATCGCTGAGAATTTCCTTTACATGCTCTGGGGAGAGCAGCCGGATATTGTATCCGTCAAGGCGCTGGATACAGCGCTTGTGCTGCATGCCGACCATGAGCTGAATGCTTCAACTTTTGCCGGACGGGTAACCGTGGCGACATTGTCCGACATCTACTCGGGCGTTACTTCGGCTATTGGCGCGCTCAAGGGGCCGCTGCATGGCGGTGCGAATGAGGCTGTTATGAAGATGCTGGAGGAAATCGGCAATCTGGACGCCGTTGAACCTTATATCCAAGGGAAGCTGGAGCGCCGTGAGAAGATTATGGGCTTTGGACACCGGGTATATAAGAATGGCGATCCGCGGGCCAAACATCTGATGAAGATGTCGCATGAGCTCGGTACGATGAAGAATGATACAGCGCTTTATGACATGTCGGTCAGAGTGGAAGAGCTGATTACAGGGCAAAAAGGCCTTAAGCCCAATGTCGATTTCTATTCAGCGTCCGTATACACACAGCTGGGTATCGAGCGTGAGCTGTTCACTCCGATTTTTGCCATCAGCCGGACCTCGGGCTGGACTGCACACATTCTGGAGCAGTATGAAGACAACCGGATCATCCGCCCGCGTGCTGAATATACCGGCATGTCCGACATGAAATATGTGCCTGTAGACGAGCGATAACAGGGCGGCCCTTGCGGGCCGCTCCAACCCTTTAGTACAAATATAAGAGTTTATATGCTTTGCATGATAACTTATACTTCTATTTCTCGCTGAAACGCCCCGTCCTCTACAGGACGGCGTAGCTGTTTCCGCTTGAATGAACTATAATATATGCAGCAACTGCCTATTGATTATGCTTGTACATCATACTTTTAGGAGGAATTCCCACCAATGTTGAAACTGGAAAAATACGATCTGCCCACAGAAGGCGAACAAATTACAATCGAAGACGGCAAGCTGCTGGTTCCGGATCAGCCGATTATCCCCTTTATCGAGGGTGACGGTACAGGCCGTGACATTTGGAAAGCCTCCAAGCGGGTGCTGGATGCAGCTGTAGAGAAAGCTTACGGCGGCAAGAAGCAGATTGCCTGGTACGAAGTTTTTGCCGGCGAGAAAGCCTTCAATACATATGGTGAATGGCTGCCGAACGATACGCTGGAAGCCATCCGCGAGTATATTGTGGCGATTAAGGGCCCGCTTACAACGCCAATCGGCGGCGGAATCCGTTCACTTAACGTGGCGCTGCGCCAGGAGCTGGACCTCTATGTATGTTTGCGTCCGGTGCGTTACTTCGACGGTGTACCTTCTCCGGTGAAGCATCCTGAGCTGGTGGATATGGTTATTTTCCGCGAAAACACTGAAGATATTTATGCCGGGATCGAGTATCAGGAAGGTTCGGCTGAAGTGAAGAAGGTTATCGAATTCCTCCAGAAGGAGATGGGTGTGAACAAAATCCGCTTCCCGGAAACCTCCGGTATCGGGATTAAGCCTGTATCCGAGGAAGGCTCGAAGCGCCTGGTGCGTTCTGCTGTGGAATATGCCATCAAGCACGGACGCAAGAGTGTGACGCTCGTGCACAAAGGCAACATCATGAAGTTCACCGAAGGCGCATTTAAGAACTGGGGCTACGAAGTGGCCGAGCAGGAGTTCGGGGACAAGGTCTTCACCTGGAACCAGTATGATGTGATTAAGGAACGTGACGGTGAAGCTGCGGCAAATGCTGCCCAGAAGGAAGCTGAAGTAGCCGGCAAAATTATCATTAAGGATGCTATCGCAGATATTGCCCTGCAGCAGGTGCTGACCCGTCCGACAGACTTCGATGTAATCGCGACACTGAACCTGAACGGAGATTATCTCTCCGATGCACTGGCTGCCCAGATCGGCGGCATTGGTATCGCTCCGGGCGCGAACATTAACTATATTACGGGACATGCTATTTTTGAAGCGACCCATGGTACAGCACCTAAGTATGCGGATAAGGATGTTGTGAACCCGGGGTCGGTTATCCTCTCCGGCGTAATGCTGCTTGAGCATCTGGGCTGGCAGGAAGCGGCTGACCTGATCTACAAGGGAATGAGCACCGCGATTAACAACAAGACCGTAACTTATGATTTCGCCCGTCAGATGGAAGGCGCTACTGAGCTGAAATGCTCCGCCTTCGCCGACGAGATCATTAACAATCTGTAAGCATCTAATCGGCATCTAAAGCCAGAAACTTTAAATTGCAAGTATAGGCTGCACAATAGTGCGGCTTATGCTTGTATTACTTGCAGTAATTCAGATTAAATGTTTTGGGCCGCCACAGAGTACCTAGTCTTCACCCGGGCTGAAGCTCCACTTTGTGGGGTTACTTTTGTGCTTTGCTTTTTGAAGATGAATGTGTGAAAAGTATGCTGTTAATATTTCTAGGAGGTCTTTCCGTGGCCATCAAACGTTATAAAATCACTGTTGTAGGTGCCGGCTTCACCGGCGCGACAACGGCGCTCATGCTTGCACAAAAGGAGCTCGGCAATGTCGTACTGCTCGACATCCCGCAGCTCGAGAATCCGACCAAGGGCAAGGCGCTGGATATGCTGGAAGCCGGACCTGTACAGAAGTTCGACGCTCAGATTACAGGTACCGCAAGCTATGAGGATGCAGCAGACTCCGATATCGTTATCATTACTGCCGGAATTGCCCGCAAGCCCGGCATGAGCCGTGATGATCTCGTGAACACCAATGCTGGCATTGTGAAAACGGTTTGTGAGAATGTGAAGCGTGTGGCTCCTGAATCCATCGTAATCATACTAAGCAACCCTGTCGATGCCATGACTTATGTGGCTTACAATGCGCTTGGCTTTCCTAAGAACCGCGTAATCGGCCAATCCGGTGTGCTTGATACCGCACGTTACTGTACATTCATCGCCCAGGAGCTTAATGTTTCTGTTGAAGATGTACGCGGCTTTGTGCTGGGCGGACATGGCGATGATATGGTTCCGCTGGTGCGTTATTCCAGTGTTGGCGGAATTCCGATTGATACACTGATTCCGGCAGAACGTATCGCTGAGATTGTGCAGCGTACCCGTGTTGGCGGCGGAGAAATCGTCAGCCTGCTCGGCAACGGCAGTGCCTATTATGCACCGGCGGCTTCGCTTGTACAAATGACTGAGGCGATCCTGAAGGATAAGAAACGGATTATTCCGGTCATTGCCCTGCTGGAGGGTGAATACGGCTATGATAATCTGTTTATGGGGATCCCGGCATTGCTTGGTGCAGAAGGTATTGAGAAGATCTATGAGCTGGAGCTTACTGCAGAAGAGAAGGCGGCACTGGATAAGTCAGCTGATTCAGTCCGTGCCGTAACTTCAGCAGTGACGGTGTAACATTCGTACTATTCAGACACCACTATCACATTCAAATTGGAGGAGAGCAGTATGGACCGTATCTTCTATTTCCTGCATATGATTGGCACGCTGGCGCTGGGCTTTTATCTGGTACTACCGTTCATTCTGAGCGGGACTGCCAAGCTGTCCGCCCCGGCCAAAGAGGGTACCTTAAGCGCAATCGGAGGATTCAACCGGTTCGCCCAGTACGGACTTGTGATTCAGCTGCTGACCGGCGGCTACATGATGTCTCAGGGAGATTATTCAATCGCCTGGATGATTATTGTAACGGTGCTGCTGCTGGCGATGTTCGCCCTCGGCGGCATTATCAGCAAGCCTCTGCGCCTGGCCGCAGCCGGAATGCGTGAGAACCGTGATGTATCGGCGGAAACGAATAAGATCCGCACTATGAGCCTGCTGCTGATGGTTGTGCTGATTATCATGATGTTCTTCATGGTGTACAAGCGGCTTATCTAAATAGAATCTGTTCCTGCCAGTAAACCAGACAGCGGCAGCCGGGGCAAGTAACAAGCCCGGTCTGCCGCTGTCTGGTTATATGTGGGTACCTGCCTTTTATTCCTTCTCTAATACTCCGTAAAGTGTGATTTATTGCGGTACTATCCTGCCGTCCTTCATTACAAATCTGACCTTCCGCAGATTATTGATGTCGGCAAGCGGGTCTCCACCGACGACGAATAAATCAGCTATTTTGCCTGTTTCAATGGTTCCCAACTCATGGTCCAGCCTGCATATTTTTGCGCCGGTTGAGGTAGCGGCCGTAATAATCTCAAGCGGAGTCAGACCGGCTTCGCCTAACAAGGCAATTTCTGACCAGGGCATACCCAGCCTGTACCACGGGCCTTCCTCTTCGATAAAATCATCCCCCAGCCCAATCTCTCCGCCTGCCTGGAGAAATCTCCGGACATTATCGAGACCCTGTGCCAGCAGCGGCGCGCCGAATTTATCCTGAAACATTCGAAGTACAGTGAGGGTGGGGACAATACGTACATTAGCTTTTACCATTTGCGTAATCAGATCATCACCGAGACTGTCGTAGACCATGTGCGCCGCATCGCTGATCCCTGCGTTGACCAGAAGCTGAAGATTGTGTGCACTCGTTACATGCGCAGATACGTAAGACCCCATCCTCCGGGCTTCCCGGCAAATGCTCTCCAGTATTTCCTGGTTTAGCTGCGGCAGTCCGGTGGTACCGGGATCGTAACCGTCTTCCAGCGCTGTTTTGATACAATCTATTCCTTGTTCTAATACTTCACGCACCTTGTATCTGGCTTCATCCGCATTGCCCACCCCGATCGGGTCCTGGCCGCCATATCCGCCTGGGGCTGTGAACACTTTACCGGTCGTGATTACCCGGGGATACAATCTGTTATCCAGCTGTTTCGTATGTATAATTACATCTTCAATGGTTGCCGCTGTGGTCATCCCTTCATCGCGGATGGTGGTGATTCCTTCCGAGAGGCATGCCGCCAAGTATTCCTTATGGTACCCGTGAAGCAGCTCATTCTGCATGTACTTGAAGCTGGTATGGGCATGGGTATGGATAAACCCCGGCAGGATCACATGCCCCTCAAGATCAATCTCTGCTGCGGAATCCGGCTCCGTCCGTTTATTTGCATGCTGCGTAATTGTGCCGAACCGCCCGTTCACGATTTCTACGGTTGCGTTATAAAGCGGCTGCCGCCCGGTTCCATCGATTATGGTTGCGTTAGCCAGTACTATATTCTTATTGTCCATGGCAGATCCAGACCCTCCAGTGAAGATAGTTGTCTTCCAAGGGAAAGTATAGAATATTCCGCATTACCGGATATAGATAATAATCAGTTCATAATCGTTCATTACTTACTTACGGCAGGAGCCCTTCCAGTTTAAAAATGCCGTGCCGGGTAAAATCGGCGGTAATCTGCGCAGGGAGCAGGGTATACAGCTCGCTTATGGTGCACCAGCGGTAATCGGTATGTTCCTCTGAGAGAAGCACTTCCAGCTGCTGCTGCAGCGGACGGCACAGATAGGTGATGATGACGACCTGCCTGCCGGGAGCGGTCAACAGGGTCACTGCATAAAGGATACGTTCTGCTGTAACCTCAAGTCCGGTCTCCTCTTGAATCTCCCGCTGGAGTGCAGTCTCCAGACTCTCACCGAATTCGATTTTGCCTCCCGCACATTCCCAGCTCCCGGCACCGGCTGAATCTGCAGCTGTCCTGCGGACAAGCAGGATTCTCCCTTGATGCAGGATCACACCTTTTACCGCTACTATGATCGATTGTGATTTATTGGGCACTTACGGATCTCTCCTCTGTCCGCTGCCGGAAGAACGATTTGTGTTTGACCGGCATCAGGGTGTGGTAATTAACATAACGTATAGCCGCATATAGCGTGCGGTAAATTGAGCTGCAAGGCACAGGCTGAGGTTAATTATGAATAATCATTGCCGCTTAAGCCATCCTAACATGATCAGTTTCACAGAATAACTGCAGAATGAAAGGAGAATGAACTATGCCAGACAACAAACAACCCGTCAAAACCCTGCCCCCGCAGGTACAGGACCGTCAGCCGGGAATAGAAAGCGAGATGCATCCGCTGCCCGAATTTGAGACATCTGCGTATAAGGCGGCAGGTAAGCTGCTGGGCAAAGCGGCGCTCATTACGGGAGGAGACAGCGGAATCGGACGCGCGGTTGCTGTTCATTTTGCCAAAGAAGGCGCTGATGTTGTCATATCCTATCTGAACGAGCATGCCGATGCAGAGGAAACTAAGCGCCAGGTTGAACAGGAAGGGCGGAAATGTATTCTGATCTCCGGCGACATCGGGGTTGAGGCGTTCTGCCAGGATCTGATCAATAAAACGGTTGAGGGACTCGGCAAGCTGGATATCCTCATAAATAATGCGGCAGAGCAGCATCCGCAGGACAACATTGAGGATATTACCGCCGAGCAGCTGGAACGGACCTTCCGGACGAATATATTCTCCATGTTCTATCTGACTAAGGCTGCCATGCCCCACTTGAAAAAGGGCTCTGCCATCATCAACACCACTTCGGTTACAGCCTACCGCGGCCAGCCGCAGCTCTTGGATTATTCTGCGACCAAAGGGGCGATTCTCAGCTTCACCCGCTCGCTGTCCGTGAATCTGGCGGACAAAGGCATCCGGGTAAACGCTGTAGCACCCGGCCCGATCTGGACTCCGCTGATCCCGTCTACCTTTGACGCACAGAAGGTCAGTGAATTCGGCGCCACCCAGCCGATGAAACGTCCGGGACAGCCGGAAGAGCTGGCACCGGCATACGTCTATCTCGCCTCCGATGATTCATCCTATGTAAGCGGACAGGTAATACATGTGAACGGCGGAGAAATTATTAACGGCTAGGGCCGCAGGGATGAGCGGCTTCTGGAAGTATAAATAACCCGGTGAAAGAGCAGGATTAATCGGGCAGAATCAGGTGCGGAAGGCCAGCCGGCGGGCTGGCTTTTCCGCTGTTTAGAAATATACAATGCAAAAAATGTGGATAAAGGTAAAACAGTGACTAAAGCGGCGGAGAACAATATGGGGAGAGCCCGGATGCCGCGGCACTCGTGAAATAGATGGGAAAACGCCGCTGGCTAAAGAACGAAGGCGGCAATGTCAAAGAGCAAATTTGGGCAAAGTCCCACAAGTAAGCCGAATGCGGCGCTGGAGCGTAATATAAGAGGCAAATGTCAGTACTCCGGGTCAAAAGGAGTCCGATTGACGGACACCACAGCCTTTAATAGCTCATTTGCGGCCTATTCAGCGGGCTTGGGGACACCATGGACCTTATTCCCTGCTTTTCAGGTGCCAGCTTCACTTTCCCGGGGAAATAACGGCGCTGGTGTCCGCAAGGGCAGGGATTCGGGTACTTATCCACAATTTAGCGTCTCTCATGTCCGTTACGCTAAGCGATTAGCTGGGATAAGCATTGCGCGGACTGCCTATTCGCTTGGCACAGGTCAAGCCTTCAACGGGACAACAGAGTACCGGCTAAGCGCACCTGCAGGGTGGTTTAGTTCCTGTAATATAGGGCGCATTGAAAGCTCACAACTACTTCTGGAGGAAGGCCTGCACAAACTATGGGGCAGATGGCTTGGACGTTGCCGGCAGGCGGCCTCACTCATCAGCCGACAGCTCGTCCAGCGACAGCTCGAAACCGGGTGCCATGTGGGTGAGGAAGTATTCCAGCTCGGGCAGGGCCAGCCCCTTCAGCTTCGCTGCGGTCTGCTCCTTGGCCGCACCGAACTCGCGGTTGCCGGCGGCGGTCTCCAGGGTGCATTTCAAATAGGCATCCAGCACATCCGCCGCCTTGACGTACCGGAGCAGCCCGGCGTCCTCGGAGCCGGGCGGGCTGTCTTGGGGCTGCAGGAGCGGCGCATAGACTGCGCCAAGCTCCGGCGGGATCATCGCCGCCAGCCGCTCGGCGGCGACACGCTCCATCTCGCGGAAGCTGGACAGCAGCCGCGGATTGTTGTGCTTCACCGGCGTGGCGATATCGCCGGTGAAGACCTCGGTGGCGTCGTGGAACAGCGCCACCACAGCCGCGCGGTCGGCGTTCAGCGACCGGCCGAAGTGGACATTGCCGATGGTGCACAGCATGTGCGCCAGCAGGGCAGTCTGGAACGAATGCTGCGCCACGTTCTCCGGGGCGGTGCTGCGCATGAGGCTCCAGCGCCGGATATACTGCAGCCGGTAGAGATAGGCGGAGAAATGGTAGTTCAATTTTGAAGTAACCCCTTTCATGAGCCGCTTATTATGATATTATAATAACTAATTGTAACAGAGTTAGAGCGGCTTGATATAGCTGGAGAGGAGACTGAATGAAGATGCAGCATTTTGAAGACAGCGTTTATGATCTGATCGTAGAGACCTCCACGAATTTGCCGGGTGATGTGCGCCGGGCTGTAGCCAGAGGGCGGGCGCTGGAAGATCAGGCAACCCGCTCCGGACTGGCACTCACCACAATCGCCCGGAACATCGGCATGGCTGAGCATCAGGTATCCCCGATCTGTCAGGATACAGGAATGCCGACTTTTATTATCCACACGCCTGTAGGTGTAAATCAGATAGAGATGAAGAAGGATATTCATAACGCTGTGGTCCGGGCAACGAAGAACGGCAAGCTGCGTCCCAATTCCGTAGATTCGCTTACCGGCGAGAACAGCGGCGACAATCTTGGCGCAGGAACTCCCGTGATCCATTTCGAGCAGTGGGAAGAATCGGGCATTGATGTGCGGCTCATTCTAAAGGGCGGCGGCTGTGAGAACAAGAATATTCAGTATAGCCTCCCGGCAGAGCTTGAAGGTCTGGGCAAAGCGGGGCGTGATCTTGACGGCATCCGTAAATGTATTCTCCATTCGGTCTACCAGGCCCAGGGCCAGGGCTGCAGTGCCGGGTTCATCGGCGTAGGAATCGGGGGCGACCGCACCACCGGATACGAGCTGGCGAAGAAGCAGCTGTTCCGCAAGGTGGAGGATGTGAACCCGGTTGAAGATTTGGCTAAGCTGGAGCAGTATATTATGGATAATGCCAACAAGCTGGGTATCGGCACGATGGGCTTCGGCGGTGAGGTTACGCTGCTGGGCTGCAAGATAGGGGTCATGAACCGCCTGCCGGCGAGCTTTTTTGTCTCAGTGGCTTATAACTGCTGGGCCTTCCGCCGCCAGGGTGTTCTGGTTGATCCGGCAACCGGCAGCATCCGGGAATGGCTGTATGAGAGCGGAACCGGAATTTCCGTAGACGGCAACGGCGCCGGAGTGCCGGCAGCTGAGCCTGTCGCTGTATCTGCTTCAGGTGCTGTACTATCCGGTATCACACCTGAGGATGCGGTTATTCCTGCGGCACCAGCCGGCATGACAGGTGCTGAAGCTGCAGGTGCCGCCCCGGCGGCACCTGCCTCGACTGGTTCGCGCGAGATCCGCCTGACCACCCCGATCAGTGAGGAGGATATCCGCAGCCTGCGGGTCGGTGATGTGGTCATTCTCTCCGGGGAGATGCATACCGGACGCGATGCCCTGCACAAATACCTCATGGACCATGAGGCTCCTGTTGATCTGAACGGTGCGGTTATTTACCACTGCGGGCCGGTCATGCTAAAGGATGAGGACGGCTGGCATGTGAAGGCCGCAGGACCGACGACAAGTATCCGCGAGGAGCCGTATCAGGGCGATATTATTAAGAAATTCGGCATCCGCGCCGTAATTGGTAAAGGCGGTATGGGACCCAAAACCTTGAAGGCGCTGGGCGAGCACGGCGGTGTCTATCTCAATGCCATCGGCGGGGCAGCGCAGTATTATGCCGAATGCATCAAAAAAGTGAATTCAGTAGACTTCATGGAATTTGGAATTCCTGAAGCGATGTGGCATCTGCAGGTAGACGGCTTTGCTGCAATTGTGACGATGGATGCGCACGGCAACAGCCTGCATGCGGATGTCGAGAAGGACTCTGCTGCCCGGCTGGCCCAGTTCAAGGAGCCGGTATTTAAATAAGCAGCTTGCTGTTAACGGCAGGTTTCAGTACAAAAGACCTCTTTCACTTGATGAAAGAGGTCTTTTGTGTGAGATATGTTTTTATAAGAATTTGCGCAACTTCTCCCTCTTAAACAGCGGTCCGTTTGCGGAGCGTTCACCCTAATTGCGGCGTTACTCCTGCTCATACCACTGGCTCCAGACGCTTGCACCCATTTTACAATGCGTTGATAATCCGGTCAGCAACTGGTATTTTGACGGAAATGGGGTTAGGATGTTCTCAAGGACACAGACATAACGACAAGGAAGAGGACTGCTATTGATGAAACCGTTCCGCATTCGACTTACCTTCATACTGATGGCCCTGATCGGAATATCTATGCTCGGGGCTGGCATTACAATGGCTCAGCTGTTTAAGGATTCACATATTTCCGTGCTGGAAGAAAACATGTCCCGGGAAATAAAACTGCTATCCGGCACTTTTTCATTCAAGGATATGAACAGTCCGGACGCGATGGACTACTATACGGACCAGGCCCGGCAGATCTCTGAGCTGACCGGCTCACGCATTACTTTCATTACGAAGGAAGGCCGGGTTATCGGAGATTCAGAGCGGAATCCGCTGGAAATGGACAACCACTCTACCCGTGAGGAGGAGCTGCTTGCCGCCAAGGAGGGAATTGGCCGGGCAATCCGTTACAGTGATACGCTGGACCGCGAGATGCTCTATGTAGCAGGTGCCGTAGTCTCAGATCAGGGCTTTGACGGATATATCCGGCTGTCGATGGGGCTGGATGCCGTGACTGAAGGGCTGAACCGGGCGTGGATGATAATGGCGGGCGGACTCGTACTGCTCTTCATCGCGGCCACATTCGTGAGCTACAAGGTTGCATCGAGCATGACCTCACCGCTGGAGCAGATTACCCGGGTAGCAAGACGCATCACGGATCTGGATTATGATGCCCGGGTGCCGATGAACCGCAGGGATGAAATCGGCCAGCTGGCCACAGCCATCAACGCGATGGCAGACAGTCTGCAGGCCCAGCTGAAGACGATCCGCGATAACGAGGGACTCCTGCAAAGCGTACTCGACAACATGACCGGCGGGGTTGTAATGATTAATGCCGAGGGAGAAATTGCCCTGCTTAACCTGGCTGCCGAACGGCTGCTTGATGTGAAGAACAGTGAGGTAACCGGACATTCCTACAAAGAGATCAAACATCATTATGAGCTGACCCGCCTGATGGAGCAGGGGATCGCTGATAATGAACCGATTCATGATGAACGGATAATCTATAATCCGGTGGAGCGGATTGTCCGTCTGGACGGTGTGCCGATGATACAGGACGGTTCAACGCGCGGGATGCTGTTCCATCTCCAGGAGGTAACGGAAATCCGCCGGCTGGAAAGAATGCGCAGCGAATTCGTCGCCAATGTCTCCCATGAGCTGAAGACGCCGGTCGCTGCGGTCAAAGGCTTTGCCGAAACGCTGCTTGGCGGCGGGGTCACGGATGAGAAGACGGCCCGTTCCTTCCTGCAGATTATCTATGACGAGAATGAACGGCTGAACCGTCTGATCGGAGATATCCTGGAGCTGTCCAAAATCGAATCCAAGCGCGTCCAGCTGGAATGCTCGCCTGTGCATCTGATAGATTTCTTTGATTCCGTGCTTGAGACGCTTAGTAAGGTCGCAGAGAAGAAGAAGATCAGTCTCAGCGCGGAGGTCCCTCCGGAATTGTTCATCGAGGGGGATGAGGACAAGCTGCGCCAGATTTTCATGAATCTGCTCTCCAATGCAATCAATTATACCCAGGACGGCGGCAATGTCAGAGTTACCGTAATTAACGTCCAGAAGAAGAACGGCTCAGAATCTGTACGCTTTACTGTCAGCGATACCGGGATGGGGATACCGCGCAAGGATCTGCCGCGCATCTTCGAACGGTTCTACCGGGTGGACAAAGCCCGCTCCAGAAGCTCCGGCGGAACAGGCCTGGGCCTGTCGATTGTGAAGCATCTGGTAGACCTGCACCGCGGCTCCATTACAGTAGAGAGTGATCTGGGCATCGGCAGCTCTTTCATTCTTGAATTGCCGCTGCTGCAGGAAGAAAGCGAATAGTCCGATTAACCCGGTGTGTGAAATTTGTTAAATTTGCATATATGTTAGCAAGGGGTTAATATTAAATTCGGAATTTTACACCCAGTTAATATTGTGGTGCTATGATGGGCATGTATGCAGTTTTGTAAAATTTATAACCTAAGAAAAGACGGGGGAACCTATGGCACAACGATTGCTTGTCATTGAAGACGAACCGACACTGGCCCGGCTGCTGTCTTATAACCTGACACAGGAAGGCTATGAAGTGACGGTGGAGGATCATGGAACGGCAGGATATGACCGTGCGACTAGAGAACCTTTTGACTTAATCGTACTGGATCTTATGCTGCCAGGCATGAATGGCATCGACATCCTGGATAAGCTGCGGGGACAAGGCATACGCACACCGGTTATTGTGCTTACGGCTAAAAATGCTGAAGAAGATGTAGTCCGGGGGCTAAAGTCCGGAGCGGATGATTATATAACGAAGCCGTTTGGCGTATCCGAGCTGCTGGCCCGTGTCAGTGCGGTTCTGCGGCGGATCTCAGGGCTGGCTGAGGAGACGCCTCCGGAAGCAGCGGTATCCGCATCCACCATTATTCTGGGACAGCTGGAGATTTATCCGGAGCGTTATGAGGTATCGCTTGGGGGACAGAGCATCAACCTGCGCCCTAAGGAATTCGAGGTTCTGTTATATCTGGCCCGCAAGCCGGGTGTAGTGCTGACGCGTGATGATCTGATGAATGCGGTCTGGGGCTTCGATTATATCGGGGGCCAGCGTACCGTGGATGTTCATGTCAGCTCACTGCGCAAGAAGCTTGAGCTGGATCCGGAATCCGTGCATATCGATTCGATCCGCGGTGTTGGCTATAAGCTGGTTGTGAACAAGAAGAGAGCACCGGTCATTTAAAATGGCGGTGTTCTCTTTCTGATACACTTTTCCTGATTTTTGATTTTACACAGCGTTAACAATTCTCTGGAGCTCTATTTACACTGAAAGCTTATCATGGGGAACGAAGATGATGAGAAGGAGATAATATAAACTAATGAAATCCATCATTGACATAGAGAAGCTTGATCTCTTCTATGAGTCATTCCACGCACTGAAGAATGTGGATCTGCGTATTCCGGAGAAACAGGTTACCGCTTTTATCGGTCCCTCCGGCTGCGGAAAGTCCACCCTGCTGCGTACCCTAAACCGTATGAACGACATGATTCCCGGAACACGTATTGAAGGAACAGTGAACATTGGCGGTAAAAATATTTACAGTGACGAAATTGAAGTGGAAAGCCTGCGCAAGCAGGTCGGTATGGTATTCCAGCAGCCTAACCCGTTCCCTAAGTCGATCTATGACAATGTGGCTTACGGTCCCCGCCTGCACGGTGTGAAGAGCAAAGCTGAGCTAGATGAGCTTGTAGAGCAAAGCCTGCGCCAGTCTGCACTGTGGGAGGAAGTGAAGGACTTCCTCAAGAAGTCTGCACTCAGCTTGTCCGGCGGTCAACAGCAGCGCCTCTGTATTGCCAGAGCCCTTGCCGTGCAGCCCGATATTCTGCTGATGGATGAGGCAACCTCCGCACTTGACCCGGTATCTACACTGAAGATTGAGGAACTGGTACAGGAACTGCGGGATAAGTATACGATTGTGATGGTCACGCATAATATGCATCAGGCCGCCCGTGTATCGGGACGCACCGTATTTTTCCTGAACGGCGTTATCGTGGAGGCAGCGGATACGGAGCAATTGTTCTCGAATCCGAAAGACTCCCGCACTGAAGATTATATCTCCGGCCGTTTCGGCTAAGCGGCAACAGGAATTCCTTCCCGGAAAGAAATCAGCTGGCCATATGTTACTGAGGAGGATCGTTTTCAATATGATTCGCAGAAAAGAATTCGATAAAGATCTGGAAGAACTGCGCACACTGCTGCAGCAGATGGGCGAACATGTAACAGATGCACTGGATGGTGCAGTAGTAGCTCTGCAGACCCTGGATACTGCACGTGCCCAGGATATTGTTAAAGCTGATTTGCGGCTTAACGCTATGGAAGACCGGATTATGGAGATCGGCTCACGCCTGATTATTACCCAGCAGCCGGTAGCGAAGGATCTGCGCCGGATTATTGTCGCCTTCAAAATTTCCAGTGACCTTGAACGTATGGGCGATCTGGCACTGGATGTAGCCAAGGTGACGATGCGCATTCAGGGACAGCAGCTGATTAAGCCGCTTGTGGATATTCCGCGGATGGCCGAGATTGTGACTGGAATGATTACAGAAGCCATTCAATCCTATCTGGATGAGAATACGGATCTGGCTTACAAAATGGCCCAGGACGACGATCAGGTAGACGGGCTGTACAGTGCGATGATTAATGAACTGTATACTTACATGGTTCAGAAGCCTGAATCCGTGAATCAGGCGATGCTGCTTACACTGGTTGGCCGTTATATTGAGCGGATTGCCGACCATGCAACGAACATCGGTGAAAGTGTAGTTTATCTGGTAACAGGTAAACGTCCGGACTTGAACCAATAGTGAAATAGATTGCTGACGGCAAGCCCCCTCTCCCCGGGGGCTTGTTTTTTTGTTTTAAATGGGCCCTGTTTGGAAATCCTGCATTACAGGCCGCTCAGGTTCATTTTGATGCGGAGCATATGGTACTATGTAAGAAGCAAGCAAGAAAAGGCGAGGTGCTAGTGTGGACAAGCTGATACTAATTGATGGAAATAATATCATTTACCGGGCGTTTTTCGCGATGCCGCCGCTGACGAATACAGCGGGGCAGCAGACGAATGCGGTATACGGATTTACGACGATGCTGCTGCGCCTGATTGACGAGCATAAGCCGAGTCATATGATTGTTGCCTTTGATGCCGGGAAGATCACCTTCCGGCATGAAGGCTATGAGGATTACAAGGGCGGACGCCAGAAAACACCGCCGGAGCTCTCCGGGCAGTTCCCGCTGCTGAAGGAGCTGCTGCAGGGGCTGGGTGTGCCGCAGTTTGAGATCAGCGGCTATGAGGCTGATGATATTATCGGGACGATCTCCCGTGAGGCGGATGCCGCCGGCCGGCAGGTAATGATTGTATCCGGGGATAAGGATATGCTGCAGCTGGCTTCAGAGCATACCACTGTAGCGCTGGTCCGCAAGGGTGTTACGGATGTAGAGCTGTACGGTCCGCAGCAGATCCGCGATAAATATGATCTGACACCAGAGCAGATCATTGACCTTAAGGGACTGATGGGCGACGCCAGCGATAACATTCCCGGTGTGCCCGGTGTCGGAGAGAAGACGGCGCTTAAGCTGCTCCAGCAGTTCGGGTCGGTAGAAGGGGTGCTGGCCGGAACAGGTGAGCTGAAGGGTAAGATGAAGGAAAAGCTGGAAGAGCATGCGGACAGCGCCATCATGAGCAAGAAGCTGGCAACTATCTACCGCGAAGTTCCGCTTCAGCATTCATGGGAGGACATGGTCTTCAGCGGAATTAATGCAGATACGGCGGGTCCGGCACTGGCCAAGATGGAATTCAAATCCCTGCTGGAGCGGCTGTCGCTTAGCGCCTATGCCCCGGGGGCAGGCGGAGGCAATCCGGATGGTGCCGCTGTGGAAGCGGCAGAGCTTGACATCACCATCATTGATGAAGCCGGGCTGCCGGAGCTGGCTGCTGCGCTGCCGGATATTACGGCTCTGCATGTGGAATCAAACGGGGAGAATCCGCACCGGGCGGAGGTGATCGGCATCGGTCTGTCTTCTCCGGAGAAGCATTACTTCGTGCCGGTCAGCTTGCTGCAGAGCACCGCCTCAGACCCGCTGCGGGCTTGGCTCGGCGATGACAAAGCGCCGAAGAGCGGCTATGATCTGCACCGTGCCGACCTTGCGCTGCATTGGCAGGGCATTGCTTTTGCCGGAGCGGCCCACGATGTCCAGCTTGCCGCGTATCTGCTGGACCCGACGGAAGCCAGCCAGAATCTAAATGATCTGACCGGCAAATACGGGCTGCCCCGTCTGGCACCGGATGAAGAGGTGTTCGGCAAAGGTGCCAAATACAAGTTACCGGAGCTTGAGATTCTCGGAAACCACGTAGCCCGTAAAAGCGCAACTGTACTCGGTATTGTGCAGAAGCAGCAGGAGGCGCTGGATGAGACCGCGATGACCGGGTTGTTCGAAGATCTGGAAATGCCTTTGTCACGGATTCTTGCTGATATGGAGAAGCAGGGGATTGCGGTGAACAGAGATGATCTTATAGAGCTCGGCAAAGAATTCGAAGCGCAGATCGCGAGCCTGGTTGCCGAAATCTATGCGGTATGCGGTACAGAGTTCAATCTTAATTCAACCAAGCAGCTTGGGGACGTACTGTTCGTTAAGCTTGGACTGCCTGTGGTGAAAAAGACGAAGACCGGCTACTCGACGGATGCCGAGGTGCTGGAGAAGCTGGCTCCTTATCATGCCGCCGTGCGTCTGATTCTGCAGTACCGTTCCATTGCCAAGCTGCAGTCTACCTATGTAGAGGGCCTGCTGAAGGAAATTTCCCCGGACACCGGAAAGGTGCATACCTTCTACCGGCAGACCATTGCCGCAACAGGACGGCTGAGCAGCCAGTTCCCGAACCTGCAGAACATTCCGATCCGGCTGGAGGAAGGGCGCAAGATCCGTAAGGTATTCGTTCCATCGGAACCGGGCTGGTCCATTCTGGCGGCGGACTATTCGCAGATTGAGCTGCGGGTGCTGGCGCATATCTCCGGCGATGAACGGATGAAGGAAGCTTTTGTCGAGGATATGGATATTCACACCAAAACAGCGATGGACGTATTCGGCGTTACAGCGGATATGGTGGACAGCAACATGCGCCGTTCCGCTAAGGCGGTTAACTTCGGGATCGTCTATGGAATCAGTGATTACGGTCTATCCCAGAACCTGAATATTCCGCGTAAGGAAGCAGCGCAGTTCATCGAGCAGTATTTCGAGGTATTCCAGGGTGTACGCCGTTATATGGATGATATTGTCGTAGAGGCCCGCAAGCAGGGATATGTAACCACCTTGCTGGAACGCCGCCGTTATTTGCCGGATATCAATGCGAAGAACTTTAATTTGCGCTCGTTCGCTGAGCGTACCGCGATGAACACGCCGATTCAGGGAACGGCTGCCGATATTATCAAGCTGGCTATGGTGCAGATGGATAAGGCGTTGTATGAACGCGGACTGAGGAGCCGTATGCTGCTGCAGGTGCACGATGAGCTTGTCTTTGAGGTGCCGGAGGAAGAGCTGGAGCAGATGAAGCAGCTGCTGCCTGAGGTTATGGCGGGAGCGCTCAAGCTGTCAGTTCCGCTGAAAGCGGAGGTAAGTTATGGAAGTAACTGGTATGAAGCGAAATAGGCTCCCCGTTCATACAGCTTATCCGGTATAATGGAATAGAGGTGAGCCATCATGCCGGAATTACCGGAAGTAGAAACAGTCAGAAGAACCTTAAATGAGTTAATTACAGGGAAGCAGATAGAGCATGTCACAGTCCGGCTGCCGCGGATTATTCAGCGCCCGGATGATATTCAGGCTTTTGCCCATATGCTGGCGGGCCATAGTGTTGTAAGTGTTGAGCGGCGGGGAAAGTTCCTGCGGTTTGTGTTTGACGGTCTCGTAATGGTCACCCATCTGCGGATGGAAGGCCGTTACGGGTTGTATAAGGAAGGTGAGCCGCTGGACAAGCACAGTCATGTGATTTTCCATTTCACCGATGGCACTGAGCTGCGTTATACGGATGTACGCCAGTTCGGGACAATGCATCTGTTCGACCCGGGTGAGGATCTGCTGCAGAAGCCGCTGAACAAGCTGGGCCAGGAACCGCTGGATGACGATTTCTCTCTGGAGCGGTTCAAACAGATTATCGCGGGTAAAAGCACCAAGATCAAGCCGCTGCTGCTGAACCAGGAATATGTTGTCGGCATCGGCAATATTTATGTAGATGAGTCGCTGCACCGCGCCGGCATTCATCCCGAGGAGACGGCAAAGTCGCTGCCCGAGGAACGCCTTGCCAAGCTGCATCATGCCATAGTAGCTACCCTGACTGAGGCGGTGAATGCAGGCGGCTCTTCTGTGAAATCGTATGTCAACGGCCAGGGGGAGAGCGGCAGCTACCAGGATCAGCACCTGATCTACGGGCGCAAGGACCAGCCTTGCTCAACCTGCGGCACGATCATTGAGAAAAGTGTTGTCGGCGGCCGGGGGACACATTATTGTCCAAGCTGCCAGCCTGTGCCGGTAACACTGCCAGTAACGCCTTAGTAAGCTTTTAGCCTGCTGCATGCAACAAATGTAATGGTTAACAAGTTATCCATGCCGCCCATGATTTATTGAAGGGCAGGCACTCATAGCCTATCCCGCCCATATACTGTGTGAAGATTGCTGATTATGGCGAAGCGGAACCCGGCGCGCAGGCGCGTCAGGCTCCGGTTCTTCACGGGAGGGATTGCGGGTGCTGAGCCCTTTGTTATCGTTGCTGCTGCTTGCGTTTGCCCTGAGTTTGGACGGATTTGGTGTAGGCGTTACATATGGATTACGTAAGATGAAAATACCTTTGCTCTCCATTATGATTATCTCGCTGTGTTCCGGGGTAGTCATTTATGTCTCTATGCAGGTCGGCGTGCTGCTGGCCAAGGTGGTCTCACCGCATGCCGCTTCCAGTATCGGGGCGGTTATTCTCGTCTTGATGGGCTGCTGGTCACTGTTCCAGATGCTGACACAGAAGGAGAAGGAGAAGGAGCAGGAGGGGGCCGTGAATGGCGATGAGTTGCCGGAGGATCAGGCAAGGCTGGAGACAGCCGCTGCTGCTGCTGATGGGGCAGATGCTGCGGACCTCCAGAAGCCCGCTGTGTTTTCGCTGGAGCTCCGGCATCTCGGCGTGGTCATTCAGATTCTCCGCACACCTTCTTCCGCCGATATGGATGCCTCCGGGAGTATCTCTTCCATGGAAGCGATGATTCTGGGCATTGCGTTATCACTGGATGCCTTTGGTGCCGGACTCGGTGCTGCGCTGCTCGGGTTCAGCCCGGTCTCTACAGCCCTGATGATTGCCTTGTTCAGCGGAACCTTTCTGCTGCTGGGAATGAAGACAGGACTCCGGCTATCAGGCAGCTACTGGATGAAGCATGCGGCCCTGCTGCCGGCGTTATTATTGATTGCGATGGGTATAATGAAGCTATTATGAGGTGAGTACATGATTATGGGCTTAACCGGAGGAATTGCTTCCGGAAAAAGCACTGTGTCTGCACTGTTTGCCCGGAAGGGGGCAGCGCTGGTGGATGCGGATATTATCGCCAGGGAGGTTATGCTCCCGGGACATCCGGTGCTGGCTGCTGCCGTGCAGGCTTTTGGAGACGGAATTCTGCACTCTGACGGGTCGCTGGACCGGGCAAGGCTGGGCGAGATTGTATTTCGGGACCCTGAAGCGCTTCAGACCCTGAATCAGCTGACCCATCCGGCGATCCGCAGAGAAATTAAGGAACAGATGTACGTGCTTGAGCAGGAGAATCCGCAGCGGCTCGTTATTGTGGATATTCCTCTGCTCTACGAGTCGGAGCTGGATCATTTATTTGAGCAGATTATTGTAGTGTACGTTCCCCGCAGGGTCCAGCTGGCCCGGCTTATGGCGAGGAACGGGCTCAAGCTTGATCAGGCTGAAGAACGGCTGAAATCCCAGATGGATATCGAGCTGAAACGCAGGAAGGCTGACTATGTCATTGACAATAGCGGTGATCCCGGGGCTACGGAGCAGCAGGTAGCTTCCCTGTGGGACAAGCTGGGATTAATATGATGAGATGGCTGCGCAAAAAAAGAGTGCTGCTGCTGTTATTCATCGGCTTCACAGCGGTTCTGTTCCTGAGCACCAACTGGATGTCCTGGTTTTATCCGATCTATTATAAAGAAGAGATCCGCAGGCACAGCCTTACTTATGAGATGGACCCGTTCCTGGTAGCGGCGATTATCCGGGTTGAGACCAACTACAAGACCGGCCGTGAGTCCAAAAAAGGGGCGATCGGGCTTATGCAGCTCATGCCGGACACCGCGAAGTGGGCGCTTGAAAAGGCCAAGCTACCCGATGTGTCGCTTGAGCGTCTGAGGGAGGAGCCATCTTCCAATATTGAACTGGGCACCTGGTATTTGTCTACGCTGTCACGGCAGTTTGACGGCAACCGTATAGCGGTCATCGCCGCGTACAATGCCGGACCCGGTAAGGTTAAGAGCTGGCTTGATGCAGGGGATTGGGACGGCACTGAAGCAGCGGTAAAGGATATTCCGTTTGGTGAGACCCGTCACTATGTCCAGCGGGTAGTTTATTATTACGAGCAATATACGGAGCTGTATAGTGAGTTCTGAGTCTCTGGCCTGTATGTAAAAAGAAGTATCAAACGGCCGGAGCCGTTTAATACTTCTTAGGCAAGCTTATGGTGACAGGTTATTTGTATTGACCTGCCAATTGCTGTTCTGCCAGGGTTACGAGACGTTTAGTGATGTAACCGCCGATCGAACCGTTTTCATAAGAAGTTTTATTGCCTTGGTATCCGTCTGGGGAGAGGGTAATACCCAATTCTTGGGCAACTTCATATTTCAGTTGTTCCAAGGCACCGCGTGAATTTGGAGCTACCAGGTTGTTGCTGCTGTTTTGGCTCATTGCTGTTCACCTCCTATCGGTTGGTAACTGTATTATGTGCCGGACTTGCCATATTCATAACAACAATAAAACGGTGTTTTCTGGAAATTAGAATCAGCCTTGTACTGCTGGAGATTCAGCGGCAGGGCATAACCATTCTTACTATGAGGAAGTGATTTAGCTTATGAAATGCCCTTACTGCGATCACACGAATACGAAAGTGCTTGACTCGCGTCCAGCTAATGAGAATAAGTCGATCCGCCGCAGGCGTGAATGTGAACAATGCAGCCGCCGGTTCACCACCTTCGAGATGATTGAAGAAACCCCGCTGATCGTTATCAAAAAAGGCGGCAGCCGTGAAGAGTTCAGCCGTGACAAAATCCTCCGCGGCCTTATCCGTGCCTGTGAGAAACGTCCCGTGCCTGTAGAGCGCCTGGAAGTCATTGTGTCCGAGGTGGAGAAAAGCCTGCGCGGCATCGCCCTGGCCGAGATTGAGAGCCGCCAGATCGGCGAGCTGGTTATGGAGCAGCTCTATCCGGTAGATGAGGTTGCTTATGTCCGCTTCGCCTCCGTATACCGCCAGTTCAAGGACATTAACATGTTCATGAAGGAACTGAAGGGACTGCTGTCCAAGAACACCGAGGAGCTTGAGGGGCTGTAGTCTCTGTAGTTCTGTAAGCGGTACAAGAAAGCGCGCTTGGTAACGGGTGGGCAGAGTAGTGTGCCGGAGATGTATAGGACCGGCCTCGGGTAATGAGGCTGGTCCCGGGTGGCGTGTCCTGTCCGGGCAAGGAAAGCGGCGGAAATTAATTAATATAATTAATTTCAATAAAGTGTTGACACTGACGCTGAATTTCTGTATTATATAGAAGTCGCCTACGAAATACGAAACATTGAAAGCGGCCTGAGCTTACGGCTCAGATTGAATTTTTGAATACATAATGTGTTCGTAAATCATGTGTATGGGGAATTAGCTCAGCTGGGAGAGCGCATCGCTGGCAGCGATGAGGTCAGGGGTTCGAGCCCCCTATTCTCCACCATACCATGGACTCTTAGCTCAGTTGGTAGAGCAGTTGACTCTTAATCAATTTGTCCAGGGTTCGAGTCCCTGAGAGTCCATCACAGAAGAAACGGCAGCGATGCCGTTTTTTTGCTGTTTCATTATAATGTATAAAATTATTGTAGACGGTAATTATATATTTTGTATTCGTCTACACATAAAACTCAGTTTGGCGTATAATAGAAATAGGTCTTTATGTTGTAATATTTCTATTGGGGGTATACTCGTATGGCTAATGAATTGAATCAGGTGGCCATTGCAAAGGTGAAATCATGGATGGCCGCTAACGACAAGTCCATTCAGTGGCTTGCTGATCAAATTGAGGTAAGCAAAGCATTGATGGGGCATATTCTGAGCGGTGAGCGTCAATTTCTGCCCAAGCGTATGGTGCAGGTTGCCGGTGTGATGGGGATTAGCATAGAAGAATTATTGACTCCTGAACAAGTGGAAGAGAAGGGGTATACTTTAAGCTTAAGGGGAAAAGCGGATTCGCGGACTGCCAAAAGGCATTTAAATATTTTATTAAATGCTATTCAGAATAGCCGGCAGCTGGAAAAGGAACTTGTGAAGGTGGAACGATAATGTCCTCCATAAAACAACAGTCTGAGCAGATGGGTGAAAATTTTGCATATGAAGTGCTAACTGAACAAATTGGAGCGCTAACCTTTATTGGTTCGGGAGTCGAAGAGAAATTGCGGGAGCACGCATCCGTTATTTATCAGAATATCCCGGACCTTCTTTTTTTTGGTGCTACAGTAGGTTTTGACGATGATAAATATGTGATGCTTAATACATACCAGCCTTTAAGAAGCCGTTATTATACCGCAGCCCATGAGCTTTGGCATGTTTTGAATTTTGAACAGCTATTACCCGAGCATTTGGATACGGAACGGGCAGCGGATCGATTTGCGGCAGCTCTGATGATGCCACGGCAGATTATTCGTCTGTTGTGGCCGAAGCTTAAGAAGAAATTACAAGAGCCAAAGGCTCTTTTGGTGATTGCAGATATGGCGGCTGTTCCTTATGAGGCCATTGCCAGACGGGTGAGTGAATTAGAGCTACCTATCGCCAAAGAATGGTTAAAACTGAATGATGCGGACTGGAAAGAGCAGCGCAGCATATTTTCTTTGCCAGCCAGTCCGTTTGATGAGGCTTACACCGAGGAAACTTTTGAAAGATACACCAATGTTGTTTCATCTGTTCTAGAGCATGGTAAACTCTCCTTATTGGAGGCTGCGAACCTCTTGGCACATATCGCTCCCGAGCAAGCCAGAGAATATCAGGAGGCTGCATTAACGCTAATGGCGACTGCTGAAGCGTCAGAGGACAAGGAAGAATGACCAGCCGTAATGGAAAAGTGTTTATTGATGCCAATATTATAAATTTCGCCGTGACTTACCAAAAAAGTGACGTACTGGGCTGGCTAAATGAACTGTACGATACACTATACATTCATTCCGAGGTCTTGGCCGAAATATAAATCGAGTCCAATAAAAAGATTGTGCTGGAACGTATGGGAAAGGGTAAGTGGATTCTCTTTGATCCAAACGATCCCCAGCAGATTGCAGATGATGAATTTTCAATCTACGAACGAAATGTCAAGTATATTGAGCAAGGCTTCAAACGACTGGACGAAAAGAAAAAACTTCAGGGAAGACCTATAAAGGGAACGAGCGACACAGGTGAAATTCATTCGCTGGCAGCAGCGATATTTCTGTCAGCTGGTTATATATGTAGTAACGATTATGACATTAGAGAAGTTATACAAGATGAGCAGTTACTTGTGGGTTCAGATGAGGCACTTGCTCCAGAATTAATCGTACAGGATACTATAGAAGATTTATGCTTTTTGTGCGTGAAAGAGAATATTTCTACTAAAAAAGAGGTTCGCCAGTTCTTTAAATATGTGTATAATCAGGATCCTGAACATAAAAGGCAGATTAAACTGACGGCACTGGATACAAGAATTAGTACTTTGGAAGATGAGTAATTTGATTCGAATTGTCGAGGTCCCTCAAAAGAACGGCAGAGATGTCGTTCTTTTGCTATCTCCATAGCTATATCCACTAGGAGGGAATTCAACAATTATCATCCAAAATTGCTCTAGCAAAGGACAATTATAGGATGATGATATAACATCACAAAGAAACTCTTGTATGGTTTCTTTTAAGCTAGATATTGGTTCATTCCTGAGTACGGCAGGGGTAATTTATTCGCTAAGCCGGCAAGTAAAGTATTGACTCATGAAGTCAAACTCAAGAAGAAAGAGTCATCCAAGAGCGACAAGCCTATGAATTTATCACTATAGCTTACAGTCAACGATTAGTACGCCCTCGGACATATTCGGGGGTTTTTTCTATGCCAAATCAAACCAAACTTATGATATAGTGGAGGGAATATAACCGGAATATAGAAATTTTAGAAGAAAGATCAATTCTTATGTCGGACATTCTGGGTAGATAGTCCTTTGAATTGTTTGAGTGTGGTTCTATTACAGCATTCATGGTTTACATTGGGGATTCTTCTTTGGAATCCTGTTTGGTTCCGTTATTCTCGGTGAAATATTCGGTGGCATGTGGACTCGTAAGCGGCGAAAGGACAAGAAGGCAAAGAAATCCACCCGAACGAGTGGAGTGAGGCAAGTTAGTACAGCCAAAGCTAAAAGTAGTTCTCACAGCACTTCGACTAAGACACCCATGAAGAAGTTGACAGATGCACAGATTCTATATGCGGACGCAAGGACATTGTCCGGTACGGATTTTGAGAGGTTAATGGAGTTATATTACATAGATCAAGGTTATACCGTACAACGCGTCGGTGGTTCCGGCGATCACGAAGTGGATTTGATCCTCAAAGGCAAAGAGGGGTACAAAATCGCCGTGCAGTGCAAGCGCTGGAAGCAGGATGTCGGAAATGACATTGTGCTGCGACTTAAAGCCGGTAAGCAGGTACATGGCTGTTATGATGCTTGGATTGTGACGACGAGTAATTTCACTAAGGCGGCGAAGGAGGCAGCGGATAAGCTTAATATTAAGCTGATTAATGGGCTGTCGTTGGATGATAGGTTGAAGAGATGGGAGCAAGGTTAATTGCAAGAACTCACTTTGATATGCATTTACATTACACAAATATATTGGAGGCCTTAAATTGAATATAACTCTTATGTTTCCTGGTGAGAATGTTTATGAGATGAAAGAATTGGAATTAGAACAAAATATTGTGATTGTTGGACCTAATGGTTCAGGAAAAACACGATTAGGAGTAAAAATAGAAGAAACGATGCCGGGAGAAAAGGTTCAACGTATTTCTGCTCAACGTCAGTTAAATGTACCAGAATTCGCTCCTTTAAAATTCCTTGAGCAGGCTCAAAATGAGCTATTTTTCGGTACAGAAAATTTTCAAGGTCGTTCTAATAAAATAGGTTTTAAGTGGGGAGGTATACCAGCTACTGCTATATTGAGTGATTTTGATAGAGTGCTTAGCACATTATTTGCCAAACATAATGCGAGGAATGAAGCATATGTAAAAGAGTCAACTGAGCGTAAAATGCGAGGGGAGAAAGAAATGGGGGATATTCCTTTTTCTCCGATAGATCAACTTATTTATATTTGGGACTTGATTTATCCTCAACGCAAAGTAACTCTCAGTGAAGGACGTGTTCAAGTCACAACTCCAGGAATAGAATCTCCTAGCTATCATGGAAAAGAAATGAGTGATGGAGAGAGGGTAGTTCTATACCTTATTGGCCAATGTCTATGTGCTGTACCCGGCACAATATTAATACTTGATGAGCCTGAAATTCATCTACATCGCTCAGTGATGACAAAACTATGGGATACATTAGAGGAAGTCAGAAAGGACTGCCGTTTTATATATATAACACATGATTTAGACTTTGCATCATCTAGAATTGGTTCTAAAAAGTTTTGGATCAAAGAATTTGATGGTGTATGGTGGAAGATACAGGAAGTTCCTGAGGTCATCGGGCTTCCAGAAGAACTTGTAATGAATATTATTGGAAGTAGAAAGAAAGTTCTATTTGTTGAGGGCGAAAGAGGTAGTTTTGACACAGCGATTTATCAGGTGCAATACCCTGATTACTTTGTAGTTCCGAGAGGAAGTTGTGAAAAAGTTATAGAGTCAACTAGAGCATTGCGTAATTCACCTGAGCTTCATATGTTTGATTGTTATGGAATTATCGATAGAGACTATAAAACGGATGAAGAACTTGATAACCTTGAAACTTATGGAGTCTATTCACTTGAGGTAGCGGAAGTTGAAAATTTACTAATTGTGGAGGAAGTAATTGAGTTAATGAGCAATTTGGATGAGTTACCGAAGGAAGAAGTCGTACCTAAAGCAAAAATAAATATATTAAAACGACTTCAGGGAGAATTGGAAAATCAAATCTCTCTTAGGAGCGCTAAAGAGATTTCCTTCCGACTTAATACGTATAATACGAAAGCAAAAGGACTAGCACAACTGAAGGAAGCGGCAATGCAACTCATTGAGAGTGTAAAAATTGATGATATTTATAGTCAAAATGATAGTTTGTTTACCGCTATTCTTCAAGAGGCGGATTATAAAAAAGCCCTTAAATATTACAATAGAAAAAGCTTAGTGCAAGAAGTTGCGACAGTATTACATTTAAGGAAGGAAGGATATGAAGAACGATTTCTCAGGAGAATCAGGGGACAATACAAAGAGCAGTTTCAAAAGGCGCTTGGAAATTACCTGCCTAAATTTCCATTGTAACCGAGAAGTAAAGTGCTTTCAATTAGAATTTTGTGTAAAAGGGATTGCAATTTAAAATATGAGGGATTGTTTGTCTACAACTCAAAGTATTATCCGAGAAACTTTCAAACTTAAAACATATGCACACATAAATAATATCGAAAAAACTGTATTACTTGACTGATAATTTAGCTTAAAGTGAGAACTGGAGTGGAATTGCCGAACCGACGATTGGCGTCTCTAAAGATTTATACATTATTTGGAACTATGTTTTTCATACTTTTGAAAGGCTGTATACTAAAGAAAAACATAAAATAGTAGAGAACTCACTATATTCATGTTTTAATACCGGTTTAGAGTTCAGAAATCGTGAAGACATTTATGCATTATTCTACAAAAGTAATCCTGCAGATTTGAAATATAAGCTAATTGGATTTTATGAGGAGAGTAGTCGTAAAGTAGATCCAATCCGTGAGTTTTCGGCCTTGCCAGAGCCGGCATATTATATAGATGATCCTGTAGATTTTATATTTGATTACAGAAAAACAAGTAACATTAGCTTTAAGCATAAGCACATACTTGATGATAGACTTGAAAGGTGGATGGATATACTTCGGGAACTAACAGTAGACATGTTAGAACCATGGTTACGCTCACTTATTTATGATTCACTGAAAAGACTTAGAAGAAATTATAAGTTAGCTATCCCTCAATATTTCCAAGGCGAAATTCAATTGCTTATACCTGTCTGTACAAGAATTGACATAGATAAATATAGGGCTACTTGTGCTTTGCCTCTTAGGAGAGTAAGCAATTCTTATGTGGCACAAACATTTTTGTCTTTGGACATGGCATATAAAAATGCTAGACTTATTACAAAACCAGATCCTGAAGCCGAATGAAGCTAAACCTACTTAATATTAGAATAAACGTAGTGTCTGTATAAGTTTGATATCATCTACTTAGGGCAGTGCCCCTGACCATCACGCCAGAGCGCATCGCTGGCAGCGATGAGGTCAGGGGTTCGAGCCCCCTATTCTCCACCATACCATGGACTCTTAGCTCAGTTGGTAGAGCAGTTGACTCTTAATCAATTTGTCCAGGGTTCGAGTCCCTGAGAGTCCATCCTAGAAGAAACGGCAGCGATGCCGTTTTTTTGCTGTTCGGATATACTGATCTCAGTCCGCGAGTTTTCCCGCTTGTGCTGGGTGTGTGCGTTGGTCTACTGTTAGCCGGCAGCATGTACTGTGCACCGCGCCTCCCGCGCCAGGAACTCCCGAGTTGAACCGCATCCTTACTTTATCTCGCGTCGTAACTGTATCCCGCCTGGCCCCAGCCTGTGTGCTGTATATCTGTAGGTATCGCGCCCCGCAAACCTTACCCACACGCTGCTCCTCACGCCACGTTTAGCCCCTGACTACCTGTGCCTGACTCTTGCGGACACCTGAGCCTTTATTTACTCAAATCTGCCCATTTTCCCGGCCATACGGACACTACAGCTCTTATTTCCTTCAAACAGGCAACATTTCACTCCAGTACCCGCAAATAAGTGCATCTGTGTCCGTAATGCAGGCGAAACAGCGATTTTGGCGGAAATAAAGGCTCTCAGGTCCGTATGGAATTCTACGATCCTCCAATTGTCACGATGGCAATAAGTAATTGGTTCAAATTCACCAGTCTGCAGAGGTACTTCCACAATGGGTTAAGCCAGCTGGAGAAAGGTCCAGCCGTCCGGAGCAAGCAGGCAAAGATGGATATCCAGTTTGTTAATTTACAAACCATCGGTCGGTATGTATAATTGGAATAACATTATACCCTATACAAATTCGGAATGAAGAGGTGGAGTGCCATGAAGAATTCGGAGCGCCGGGAGCATACCATCCGGCAACTTCTGGATGCAACCAAGGAATTGTTGCGGCACAAAAGCTGCGATGCGGTTACCTTAAAGGATATCATGGAGCAGTCGCAGTTATCGAAGGGGGCAATATTTCATTATGTAAAGAGTAAGGATGAAATTTTCGCCAGAGTGCTGGAGGAGCGGCTGGAAGCTGTTAATGAACATTTTGAGGAAGCAGTCGCAAGCAGCCCTGACAAAACATTCGAAGGACCCATGCAGGCGATTTCCAGAAGTCTTGCAGGATTAGAAGACAGCCATGAGGCGACTAACAAAATCCTTTTGTACATGCTGGGCAAGGAGAATGAACCAGTGGTAGCGAAAGTGCTTGAGCATTTTCATGAGCGGTCGGTCTCTGTTTCCAGACAGTGGATCATTACGGGTCAAAAGTACGGGGTGATTAACGAAAACGTAAACCCTGATGAGACAGCAGAGCTGTTCGTCCTGCTCTCACTGGGCCTGCGTGTGCAGGCATCCCTGCGTACATCAACTGAATCCCTTTCAGCGAAGAGAGTATCAGACTTTATGGCCGGAATTCTGAAAAATTGAAGCTGCCCAAACAGACAGATAACCGACGCTAAAAGGAGGAAGTTGAAATGGTTCCGTTTATCGCGCTCATTGTATCCTTTTTGCTGTTCCAAGTGGCTGGTTTCTTGGGTTTGACTCATTGGAATGACTGGTATACATCCCTGCAATGGGCAGTATCCATTATGCTGCTGCTAAGTGCTTCTGCTCACTGGGGTCGGCGGCGGTCTGATTTGGTGAGAATGGTGCCGCCTGCTTTTCCGCAGAAAGAACGGATCGTGACGGTCACCGGGATTTTGGAAATTGCCGGAGCACTAGGAATGCTACTGCCCTCTGTCGCACCGGTTGCTTCTGTGTGCCTGGTGGTGCTTCTTATTGCAATGCTTCCCGCCAACATCCATGCAGCACGCAACAACATGACAGTCGGCGGCAGGCCTGTGCCCAGATTGCCGGTCCGCATAGGCATTCAGCTCGTTTTTATTACGGCTATACTGATTGCCTCCCCGTTGTTCCAATAGCATTAATTAAGTTAATCAACAGGGTGCGTTTCACCCTTGCGGACACCAGAGCCTTTATTTACTCAAATCTGCTCATTTTCCAGGCCATACGGACACTACAGCTCTTATTTCCTTCAATCCGGCAACATTTCACTCCAGTACCCGCAAATAAGTGCATCTGTGTCCGTAAGGCAGGCGAAACAGGGATTTTGGTAGAAATAAAGGCTCTCAGGTCCGTAAGGAACCCCCCAGTCACTCAACAGTGACGCTAGGATAATGAAAATGAACTCAAACCAACATATAGCAGTTATCCGGCAGCGTGTGTGGTCTTTAGCAAACAAAGGCAATGTTTTATCAAAAATACCGCTGATCTTCGTTACGGTTCGTAAGTCAGGCGCTTGGGACTTTAGTCACATGGACCAGGAGAATTATGTCGTCAGTATTGTTACGAAGTGATTTTGAAGCAGTCGGAGCTCACAGTCGCCTAGGCTAAACATCTAGTACAAAAAAACTAAGCATGAGAGCAGAAGCTCCGTGCTTTTTTTATTTTTAGACATTTTTAACTAAAAAACAGGGATTTTTTCGTTTATTTTGATAGAGATGCTGGATTTCGGGTCTGTAGATACGGTTTTTGTCGAGATTTGTTAAGAGTTTGTTTAGAGCTGTCTGATAAAATGGACCGGAGATATGAAAAATTCTATGTAGTGTTTAATTGTTTTTTGTCCGCGGGAGGCAAGTTGAAAGGAGAATGCAGGAGCAAAGGGAGCAAATACAGAAGGCAACAACACTTGCTGCACAGCGGACGGAAAATGATCAATGAATAAGGGGGAGCGTTGGATTGGTAATGAGCAGGAGTCTGAAGAAGTATATCTCGATGTTACTCATGATCAGTGTGTTATTAACAGGAGCATTTCCTGCATATGCCCTGCCGGTGGAACCGGCTCCGGCAGCCTGGGAGAAGCTTAATTCGCTGCCAGGCGGTGACAATGTAAGTGCTATAGCCAGCGGCGGGACTGACAATGCAACGCTTGTTGCCGTGGGTGAAGACGGAGTTGTAGCTACAGCAAGTAGCACTTCGGTATGGACCATCCACAGTTCAGGTGTAACAGAAAACTTGAATGATGTTATCTACACAGGCAGCCAATTTATTGCCGTAGGTGATAAGGGAACGATTATAACGTCCGATGACGGTACAGTTTGGACAAACCAGACTATGAGTGCAGTGCCTAACTTGAACGGAATTGCTTATGACCCCAAAGGTCTAGTTGCAGTAGGTGACAGCGGGACAATTGTAACGTCTTCGGATGGGGTTGTTTGGAAAGAGGTTACGGATAGTAAAACCTCCAAGAGCTTGTATGCTGTAGCCTATGGCAATGGCAAATACGTAGCGGTTGGTGCAGACGGTGCTATAGTAACATCAATAGATAGAGCTGAGTGGAGTGTACCAGCATCATCTAAAACAACTAATTCGCTCTATGGCATTACCTTCGGGGGCGGCATCTTCCTTGCGGTTGGTGCCTCGGGAACGGTGGTTACCTCTCCGGATACTACCAAAGCAGCAAAGATTGCAGACATTCCAGCGGTAAATCTGAATGGGGTTGCTTACGGCAACAGTGCATTCATGGCAGCGGGAGACAACGGGACTGCGTTGTACTCAGAAAATCAGGGACAGAAGTGGTCTACTGAGACGACGGGTGTGACCAGCAAGCTTAACGGTATCGGGTATATCTCCAGCCTGGAACAATTTATCGCAGCCGGAAATTCCGGCGTGGTGATTCTTTCCAATCCGGTTGTCAATGCTCCGAAAGTCATCGGCAGATCTCCAGAACCTTCTGAGCAGGGTGTCGAGGTCGATGCCAATCTGATTATTTCGTTTAATCAGAAGATCAAGAAAACGACAACGGATGCCAACATTTTTATCTACAAAGCTTCGGACCTGTCTACTCCGGTCGAAACCATCCCGGTTAGCGACAGCAAGGTGGCGGTCAAAAATAATGAAGTGACGATTAATCCGCAAAAAGATTTAGCTGGCGATACTGATTATGAAATTCAGGTCGACAGCAATGCCTTCTATGATGAAGGTCTAAAAGTAGGGAGCTCAGCGATAAATAATGGCTCCTGGACATTTAAGACCGTCAAAGCCTCGGATACGACAGTTCCAACGGTAAGCACGTATTTCCCGGAGAATGGGGCTACAGGAGTAGCCAGAGACGCTAAGCTGGTCCTTACTTTCAACAAGGAAGTATTCGAGGGGAACGGCAACATCGAGATTTATAACAGCACGGATAACAGTGTTCCGCAGAGCATTAATGTGGCTTTTTCCAACGTAGCTATTGATAAAAATACTGTAACAATTACTCCGTATGATCAGCTGGAATATGGTGATGACTACTATGTGAACATCGATGCCGGAGCGTTCGAGGATGCTGCAGGACACAAATTTGCCGGCATTACAGACAATGAAACCTGGCAGTTTACAGTAGTTGAAGAACCAGATATGACACCACCGACAGTTAGTGCGTTGTCGCCTGTACCTGGAACAAAGGATGTAGCGGTTGATACCAATCTGATCCTTACCTTCGACGAGAATGTAGTTGCTGCGAAAGGCGATATTGTAATTTACTACAGTGCGTCTGACACTATAGCAGATACAATCTCCGCTAAGGATGTAATTGTAGACGAAAATAAAGCGACGATTACACCTTCTAAAGAGCTGGATTATAGCACAGGTTATTATGTGCGGATTGAGGCCGGTGCATTTAAAGATACAGCAGGCAATAGCTATGCTGGACTTACAGGTCAGCCAAGCGAAATTCCATGGCATTTCACAACCATCAATGAACCGGATAAGACAGCACCGGAAGTAAGCACTTATTCACCTGATAACGGGGTAAAAGATGTGAGTGTCAGTACGGATCTGGTGGTAACCTTCAACGAGAATGTAGTAGCGGCAAAAGGTAACATTGAGATTTACAACAGTGCGACAGATACGAAGGTCGATACAATTGCCGCCAAGGACGTAACGATCCTCAATAACACGGCTGCAAAGATTATTCCAACTAAAGCTCTGGAGTATGGTACAAGCTACTATGTACTTATCACAAGCGATGCATTCAAAGATACAGCCGGTAATTCCTTTGCTGGTATCTCTGACAGCACAGCCTGGAAATTTACAACACTTGCTGAGCCGGATACGACAGCACCAACGTTAAGCGCGTTTTCACCTGAGCCGGGAGCAAAGGGAGTGCCGGTTGAAACGGGTCTGACTCTTACGTTCAGTGAGAAAGTAACTGCGGCAGCCGGCAACATTATAGTTATTTATAACAGTGCAACCGACAAGCCGGCAGCAGCAATTACGGCCAAAGACCTAACCATCCAAGATGCAGTAGTGACGATTAATCCAGTGGGTGGTCTGGGTTATGATACAACTTACTATGTTAAGATTGGCTCCGCCGCGTTCAAAGATATGTCAGGCAACAGCTATGCGGGCATCGCGGACAGCAAGGCCTGGCAGTTTACAACAACAGCCGTACCTGATAGAACCTCACCGACGGTGAGTACGTATTCACCTGAGTCCTGGGCAACAGAGGTAGCCATCAATGCTAATCTGGTCCTTACCTTCAGTGAGAATGTTCAGGCGGCAGCCGGCAGCATCGGTATTTTCAAAAGTACAGATGAAGTTAATCCGGTTGTGATCATTCCGGCGAGTTCAGATTATGTAACCATCCGGAATAATGTAGTAACGATTAATCCGGCTGACAATCTGGAGCATGGCACTAACTACTTTGTACGTGTTACAGAAGGCGCATTTAAAGATCTGGCAGGCAACAGCTTTGCCGGCATCTCAGGTATCACCGCCTGGCGGTTTATGACTACCAGCCTGCCGGATACAACAGCGCCGCTGGTGACAGCTTTCAGTCCGGTAAATCATGCGGATAATGTTCCTGTATCGGCTACACTCTCGATAACCTTTAATGAGAATGTGCTGCCAGGAGATGCAGAGTTCGTTATTATGAATGCGGCTAATGATTCTGCCGTAGCAACGATTAAAGCGGGCGATACAGCGCGTGTTAGCATTACAAACGCTACGGTCAGCATTAGTACAACCGGCCTATTGGCGCAAGGCGCCAATTATTATGTAGTGATTCAGCCTGGTGCACTCAAAGACGAGGCGGGTAACAGCTTTGCAGGATTTGCGGATAAAGGCGTCTGGAGCTTCACAACCGTTCCTGCACCGGTCACGCCAAATCCGGGAGCACCATCTTCTGGATCTTCTGCACCTGCGGGATCAGGCACTCCATCCTCTTCAACCGAAACCATTTCGGCGAATGTAGGCAATGGCAGTGCGCAAGGTTCAACGGTATCTGTAGACATTACCCGTACGAAGGATGCCAACAGTGTGAAGAAGGATGCAATTGCCTTGGCCTCTGACAAAGTGCTCCAGATCATTAATGCACTTAAGGCCACTGGCTCAAACATTGCGACAATCCTTATTCCGGATACAAATGATGAGGTTGCAGAAACAAGATTGACCATTCCTGCAGCTTCCAGCAAGCAACTCGCCGATAATAGGGTCGGCCTCGATATCTTCACCGTAAATGCTGAAGTGAAGGTGCCGGCTGGCTCTCTGGCTGATTTTGCCCAGGAGATTTACTTCCATCTGGTACCGCTCAAAACGGAGCAGCAGGCTGCCGAGGCTGAAGCCCGTGCGAAAAATCAGATCCAAAGTGTAACGGGCGGAGCCATTGTAACGCTGATGGGCCGTCCGGTAACGATTGATACTAATCTGCAGAACCGTCCGGTTACGCTCGTGTTGCCGGTGAATACTGCTTCGTTGACCCCTGCAGAGCTGCAGGCGCTAACCGTCTTCATCGAGCATAGCGACGGCACGAAAGAACTGGTCAAGGGTGAGATTGTATCATTCGGACAAGCCGGCAAATCCGGTATTCAATTTACGGTGAATAAGTTCAGCACATTTACGGTGGTTCTTGCTCAGAATCCTAAAGTAGAAGTGAAGGCTTATATGACAGGTTATGAGGATGGCACCTTCAAGCCGGGCAACAGTATCACCCGTGCCGAAGTAGCCAGCATCATCGCCCGTACCTTCAGCCAAATTGCTGGTACTTCAGGCGCTGCTTACACTGATGTTGCCGGACACTGGGCAGCAAATGCCATTAGTCAGGTGAGTGCAAGCGGAATTATGAAGGGTTATGCGGACGGCAGCTTTAAACCAAATCAAACGATAACCAGAGCCGAAATGGCGGCTATTCTGTCCCGGTTGATTACAGGTGCTCAAGGAAATACGGCCAGCTTCAGCGATGTTGCCGGCCACTGGGCACAGGCTGCTGTCGAATTGACAGCTCAGGCGGGCATGATCACCGGCTACGAAGACGGAACCTTCCGTCCTAACCAGCCGCTGACCCGTGCCGAAGCTGTAACCATCATTAACCGCGCCCTTGGTATCGCTCCATTGACCAGCGCCGCGCCAAAGTGGACTGACGTCCCTGCGCAGTATTGGGCATTCGGCAGCATTCAAGCGGCTTCTGTAGATCACACTGCAGAATAATTGCTAAACGTATTAAGCCCTTCTTCGTCTTATGACGGGAAGGGCTTTTTATTTTGGGAAGACCAGTAATTACGGTTATGCACCCGGATGTTTGTTTTCCAGGATTAGGGACACCTTATTAGCGAATGAACAGATAACCTGCAAATTCTGCCGTTCCAAACTGCAGAATACAAACTGTTCTTAAGATAACGTTTTCAAGTAAGATAAGGCCATAACCAGCTGAGTTGCTTCACACCGATACTAGTATCACAAACGAGGGTGACCGATGAGGGAATATACGATCGTCAATATTCTATTAAACAGAAATGTTCCGGTTAAGATGGGCGAATTGATGGCGGAGGTAGGGCTGTCCGAACGGACGGTCCGCGACATTATCCGATCTCTTGGCAAGACCGGTGCAGCACACGGGTTTCAAGTCAGAATGATAAGGGGCCAAGGCTATCAGCTTGAGGTCAAGGAGCCGGAGGCTTTCCGGATTTACCGGGAAAAGGGGCTGCTCCAAAGTGATCAGGTGGATCTGGACAACAAGCAGTCACGGCAGCAGTTTCTGCTTTTCTATCTCCTGCAGAGCAGCAGCTATCAGTCGATGGATAAGATGGCAGAGGAGATGGGAGTCAGCCGCTCCACCATTATCTCTGACTTGAAGGAAGTGGAGCAGCGCTTGGGTGCGTTTCGCCTAAGTCTGGCCCGCCGGGCCCATTACGGTATGAAAATTGAGGGGGACGAGAAGGATTTCCGCAAAGCGTTCTCCTATTTTATCCTGCAATCCGGCCAAACGCTCCAGCAAACCGAGGATTTCCATGCGTATGAGCGGGAGTTTGACAGGGAGCAGCTGACCGCTTATCTTTTGCAGGTGCTGAAGGACAAGGAACTGAAAATATCGGATGTGTTCCTGAATAATATTGTTACCCATCTGTTCATTCTCCTGTACCGTGTCTCCAAGCACAATTACATCGTACCCGGACAAGCGGTGCAGGGTAAGCCGGAGCTGCTGTATCAGGATATAGCAGGCAGAATTGCCAAGTGGATCGAGTCCCACTACGAGATAACGCTTCCGCAGGTCGAAGTGGATTATCTGGCGCTGCATATTTCGGGCAAAACGATTATGGAGCGTATGTCAGATGAGACCAAGTCACAGCTGCGGCAAGGGATTAACGATATTTTGCAGCGGTTGGATAAGGAATTCCTCACCGGCTTTAATAAAGATGATGCCTTGCAGGAAGCGCTGCTGCTGCATATGTTCCCGCTGCTGAACCGTCTTTACTATAATCTGCAGCTTGGAAATCCGCTTGTAGAAGATGTATACAGTCAGTATGCCAACGTGTTCGTGATCTCCTTCCGGTTCGCTGAGATTATTGAAGAGCAATACGGCTTCAAGATGTCCCGGGACGAAGCCGGGTATGTCGCGCTTCATTTCGCAACGCATCTGGAACGGATGCAGCAGCGTAATCTGGAGCAGTACAAACGGATTGCTGTGATATGCTCGACCGGCGGTGGCAGCGCACAGCTCATCCGGCTGAAGCTTGAAGCGGTATTTCCCAAGGCATCCGTAATCACGGCGTCCATTACCGAGCTTAAGGAGATCAGCGGCAGACAAGTGGATCTGATTCTGACGACAGTGCCGGTGGAGACTGATATTGACGGCAAGCTGGTCATTCATATTAAACAGCTGCTCGATGATCAGGAGATTCAGCGGATCAAAGAGATCTTATCGCTGCAGATGGGCCATACACAGCCATCCCGTAAGCTTATGGATTTCAAGGACTTGTTCCGCAAGGAGCTGTTCCATACAGACGGGCCGGATGACTACATCGAGCTGCTGCAGCAGCGCTGCTGTGAGATTACGGACTATCATTATGCGGCTGAGGATTTTCCGGAGCAGGTCCTGTTCCGGGAGAATAAATTTACAACCATCTATAAAAATGGCATCGCCGGCCCGCATCCCATGCGGATGAGCGCCATCCGCGACTGCATCAGTGTAACTGTACTGAAGAAACAGCTCCTGCATGACGGCAAGCCGGTGCAGCTGATCTTTTTGATTAACCTGCGTCCGGGGCAATTGTTCCTGCACAAAGAAATCAGCAAACTGCTGCTGGTTCTGATGGAGAGAGAAGACAGCAGAAACCGCCTGCTGGCCGTTAACAGCTATGAGCAATTTATGATAGAGATAGAGAACCTACTATAAAGATCAGGAGTGAAGAAACCATGGATTATGAACAAACAATTATGCAGATTATCGCGAGCAGCGGGGAAGCCCGGAGTCTCAGCCTTAAAGCGGTACGCACCGCACGTACAGGCAATATTGAAGAAGCAGAAGAAATGATCAAGAATGCGAAGCTGAGTCTGACCAAAGCGCATAAAGTCCAAACCGGTCTGATCCAGGCCGAAGGCCGCGGCGAGAAAACAGAAATCACACTGCTGATGATTCACGCACAGGACCATTTGATGAACGCATTGACGGTTCGTGAGCTGGCTGTGGAACTGATTGAAGAAGTGAAGGAGCGCAAGGCGCTGGAACAACAATTGAAAGGTCTGGTGAACTAATTATGAAAAAAATTCTACTCGCCTGTGCAGGCGGCTTCTCAACAAGTATGCTGGTGGAACGCATGAAGGATGCAGCGCGCGCCAAGGGAATTGAGGTTGTCATCGATGCAGTAGCGGAGAGTGATATTGCTGACCAGGCACCGTTCGACATTATTATGCTGGGGCCGCAGATGGGCCATGCTGAAGGGGATCTGGCTGCCGAATATCCTAGCATTCCGGTAACGACAATTGAGATGATGGCCTACGGAATGATGGATGGGGATAAAGTGCTGGAAACAGCAATTGAACTTATGGAGAAGGGGGCTTAGTTCATGGCCAGCGGCGCAGAATGGAGAGTCAAGATTCAGAAAGCCAGTACCAAGATTCAAAAAAATAATTATATCAGTGCGATCTCAAACGGCTTGATGGCGTTGATGCCGATCCTGATCCTGGGTGCAATCTTTTCCCTGATCAATGCACTGAAGCTGGAGCCTTACCAGAACTTCCTGGAAAGTACCGGCCTGAAGACATATACGGCAATTCCGGCAACAATCACAACAGATTTAATCGCTCTTTATGCGGTGTTCTCCATCGCTTACAATTTTGCGGTACAGCTTAAGCAGCAGGGATTCTCTGCCGGTATTCTGGCACTGATGAGCTTTCTGCTGGTTACTCCGAAGGGACTGCTCGATGATGGTGCCACCAAAGCCTTCGGTTACTCCTGGCTGGGAGCCAAGGGGCTGTTCGTAGCTATTATTATTGCCCTCATTGTCGGCAAGCTCTATACTTTCCTGCTGGAGAAAAAAGTGTATATCAAAATGCCAAAGGGTGTTCCGCCGACGGTTGAGAAATCCTTTGCCGCATTGACGCCCGGCTTCATTATTGTATTCGTGATGCTGATTCTGACAGCGATTTTTGGAGCAACGAAATACGGGAACATGCATGAATTTGTCTTTTCCATTATCCAATTGCCGCTGACGAGCCTTGGAGGTACGTGGTGGGCGATGCTGATCTGTATCTTCCTGATCCATCTGCTCTGGTTCTTCGGTGTTCACGGAACACTCGTGGTGTACTCTGTAGTAGGCCCTATTTGGGTAGCGCTTGGACTAGAGAATCTGGATGCTTACCAGAGAGGTGTAGAAGGCACGAATATTATCGGTTCACCGTTCTTCCCGGTCTATGTTCTGATCGGCGGTGCGGGGGCCACGCTGGGTCTGATCATTGCCATGCTGTTTGCAAAATCAACCCGGTACAAAACGCTGGGCAGACTTGCCATCATCCCTAGCATCATTGGAGTTAACGAGCCGGTTATCTTCGGAATGCCGCTGGTGCTTAACGTACGGTTCATGATCCCGTTCATTGTGACACCGCTGGTGAGCAGCGGCCTGGCAATCCTACTGACTTCGATTGGAGTTCTGCCGGTTCTGCACGGTATCCAGGTTCCGCTGGGTATTCCGGTGCTGGTGAATGGCTGGATGAACGGGGGCTGGCGTGTATCCGCATTCCAGCTGGTGATGATCGTCGCGAGCTTTGCCATCTACTATCCGTTCTTCAAAAAGGCCGATGCCGAAGCTTTCGAGCTGGAGCAGCAGGCTGAGTCTAAGACAGCAGCCGCAGCAAACTAAATGAAAAGGGAGGCTTATCCGATGCCTAACCAATTCCCGGACAATTTCCTGTGGGGCGGAGCGGTTGCAGCCAACCAGGTTGAAGGTGCTTACTGCGAGGACGGCAAAGGGCTGTCTACCGCAGATGTGGTCAAATACGTTCCGCCGGGACAGCGCATTGCTCTGGAGCACGCCCTCAGTATGTCCAGAGCGGAGCTTGCGGCCGCTGCCCTGGATGAGCAGGAGGGGAATTACCCCAAGCGCAGAGGCATTGATTTCTATCACCGTTACAAAGAGGATATAGCCTTATTCGCGGAAATGGGCTTTAAAGTGTTCCGGCTGTCGATCTCCTGGCCGCGGATCTTCCCGCGGGGGGATGAGCAGGAGCCTAATGAAGCCGGATTGCGCTTCTATGATAATGTCTTTGCTGAGCTGCATAAATACGGCATTGAGCCGCTGGTGACGCTCTCCCACTACGAGATGCCGGTGGAGCTGGTTACCCGTTACAACGGCTGGGAATCACGCGAGCTGATTGAGCTGTTCCTTAAGTATGCGGACACTGTCTTCCTGCGCTATAAAGACAAAGTGAAGTATTGGCTGACCTTTAATGAAATCAATGCGGCTATCCGCTTTCCTTATTTGGGGGCAGGAGTGCTGACTGAAGGGAAAGAGAATCCGAAGCAGACCGCTTATCAGGCGCTGCATCACCAGTTCATGGCCAGTGCGCTGACGGTCAAGCGGGCAAGGGAGATTAATCCGGGCTTCCAGATCGGCTGCATGCTGGCCCGCAAGCTGATCTATCCGTATTCCTGCCATCCCGGGGATGTGCTGAAGGCGCAGGCTGAGAACCAGCTGGCCCAGTTCTGTTCGGATGTTCAGGTCAGAGGATATTATCCGTCATACATCAAACGGCATCTGGCAGAGCATGAAGTCAGTATTAAGATGGAGCCTGGGGATGAGGCAATTCTGAAGGAGAACCGGGTGGATTTCCTTTCCTTCAGCTACTATATGTCTACAGCGGTCAGTACGGACGAGAGTATCACTGAACGGACCGAGGGCAATCTGTCGTCCGGTCTAGTGAATCCGTTCCTGAGAACCTCCGACTGGGGCTGGCAGATTGATCCGACTGGACTGCGGATTGCGCTTAAGGAGATGCATGACCGTTACCAGATTCCGCTATTCGTGGTGGAGAACGGCCTCGGGGCTGCTGATGTTGTGGAGGCAGACGGCACGATTCAGGATGATTACCGTATCGATTATCTGGCTCATCATATCGGGCAGATGGCTGAAGCGATTGCCGATGGGGTAGAGCTGTTGGGCTACACAAGCTGGGGCTGTATCGATCTGATCTCAGCCTCCACTTCTGAGATGCGTAAACGCTACGGCTACATCTACGTCGATCAGGACGATGAAGGCAACGGCTCGCTGGAGCGCACACGCAAAAAAAGCTTCTATTGGTACAAGAAAGTCATTGCCTCCAATGGCGCCGATCTGGCGAATGATTAGATTGGCAGGCAGGGGAAGCTGTACCAAAACGCTCCCGGGCAGAAATGTCCGGGGGCGATTTTTTGTTTGCGCGTAGTACTGTCTGTGGGGGGCCCTATCCCGACTTCGCACCAGAACTCCAAAGCAGCCCTTTACAACAAACTCTTGGCTCCATCAGCCTCCGTATCTGACTGCTACGCACATCAGGCCCCAAACTAACCCTTGGCTCCATGAGCTTCCGTATCTGACCGCAGCGCCACCAGAGTTGCTAACTAACTACGAACTTTGACTCTATGAATCTGTGCGGCTGAACGCAACGGACACCACAGCCTTTATTTTGTCTTTTTGGCGCATTTGGCTGGGCTTGCGGACCTGACAGCCCTTATTTCCCCTCGCCAAGCCGGTTTCACGGTGAAATGAGCTGAATAAAGGCTCCTGTGTCCGTAAAGCAGGCAGAGGGGAGCTTTTGGCAGGAATAGTTATCATGAACGAAACCGACATCGCAATTTGTTTATCTCGTAGGTTAAATTGGAAATCCTAAGAGTGAATGGCTCAAAGATCCCAATTCAGAGCTAACAAACAAAAAGGAGTCGGTTTACTAATGAGTATCGCCAAAAAGTATATTGGATTAGACGTATCCAAAGCCAAAATTGCTGTAGCCATCGCAGATGAGGGCCGTGGCGAACCCCGCTTTTGGGGGATTATTGAACATACCAAGGAACGCATACTAAAGCTTCTACATCAACTGCAAGGTTCCGGTGAATCCCGAGTGGAACTGGAAGTCTGCTACGAAGCCGGGCCCACCGGGTACATGCTTCACCGTTGGCTCCTCGAAGCCGGCATTGCCTGTACCGTTGTTGCTCCTTCTCTTATCCCTCAGCGCGCTGGGGACCGGATTAAAACCGACAAGCGGGATGCGCTTCGCTTGGCTCAACTCTTTCGGGCTGGCGAACTAACGGGGATCTACATCCCCTCTCCTGAGGAGGAAGCGCTCCGGGATCTCGTTCGAGCCCGCGAGGACGCCAAAGAAGATATGAACCGCCACAAGCAGCGCATGGGCAAGTTCCTGCTGCGTTTGCAGCTCTTCCCTCCAAGCAAGGTCAAGGCCTGGACCTTCGCCTTTGAAGAGTGGCTGGATACCCTCCGCTTCGAGAGTTCCTGCCACCGCATAGTCTTCCAGGAATACCGGGAGAGCATTCGAGAAACGGCAGAACGACTTCGGCGTTACGAAAAAGAGATCGAGCGTCTCTCTCACACCCATGTGCAGGCGCCACTTATTGAAGCCCTTCAGGCGCTGCGAGGAGTGGCCACACTCACCGCTACCACACTGGTGTCGGAGATGGTCAGTGTGACGCGGTTTGCCAGCGCCCCCTCGTTCATGAGCTACTGTGGGTTAGTACCCAGTGAACACTCCAGCGGTGTGAGCCGTAGTCAGGGAAAGCTGACCAAGGCAGGCAATGCACATTTGCGGCGGGTGCTGGTCGAAGCGGCCCACCATTACCGGCACTCACCGGGCGTACGGCGCAAATTGCGGGAGCGAATCAGCGGACTGCCGCCGGAGGTGCAGCGAATGGCCTTTGAGGCACAAAATCGACTTCATCGCAAATACATGACGATGCTGGGAAAAGGGAAGCACAAATCGAAAATCGTAGCCGCCATTGCCCGGGAGCTTGCCGGCTTTGTATGGGCTATTGCCAGAGTTCTGGAGAAGGGCGACCGAAACCCAGCCACGGATTCTCTAATTGCCGGATAACCCTTGCCGTACATGGACGACAAGGCCACACGTTACGTTACTGAAAAAAAGTCCCACCCTAAAAGAAAGGAAGTGAAAACCGGGAAGCTAGAGCATGACTTACCTTGGAGGCAAAATCGAGCAAGGTGAAGAGAAACGCCGCGGAAGACCTTTGTGCCCGTTTGCTTGCAAACGACGGACGAAAATAGTTAGCGGCAGGCTCTTCAGATGGATAGATACCATGTGTAAACCCACGAATATCAGGATGCCAACCAGCGAATGATTTTTGCCTCCAAGTTAAGAACATGCTCCTCCCTATGTGTTGAGAAGAAAGGTTAAACACTGCGTCAACCCTTTGGGAAAAAGGGAACCTCCTCTAAAAGACGTCAATTGATAGGTTTGTTTAAGTGCGCCAAAAACGGGATTGCTACTGCGGCGCTTGACTGTTTCGTTCATATCAAGGTCTCCTGTGTCCGTAAGCATTTGTACCAGCATCCCAAACTGCCAACTGGTTGTGTTCGAATTGCCGTTTCAACTAACATTTGCTCTAGCCGGCAGTCTGCCATTGTTACTTAGTTACACTCTGAGCTGATACGTCCGATTGCGCTGCTGCCCGCCGCTGGCGACATCCAGTAGCTGCAGCTGCACCAGCTCATTCAGAATGCGTCTGGCGTGCCGATCGGTAATTTTAAGATGATGCGCAAGTTCTGAGGGGGTGAATGCTCTGAGCAGACGTCTAGCGAAACGCAGGGATTCTGCCTCCAGACAAGGTAACGTGGAGACAATATCTGTTGCCATGAACTTGCCGATAAAAGACAACACCAGCTGCTGGCATTGCTTAGGCTCCTCTACAATGGAAGGATACGCTATTGGCAGAAAAGTCCAGCCGTCCAAGGCAAGCAGACAATGCCTGCGGCACAGATCCTTGAATCTTCGGACGTCGAGATCCCTGGCATGTGGTCCATAGCCCTGAATCTCAATCCCGCCTTTCACGCCTCCTGGCATATAGGCCAGATCCAGATAACGGTATCCGTTGCTGAAATCCCGCACTTCCCATTCCGGGTACAGATGGTCCAGATTGCCGATGGCCGGAAACCAAACCGTGCGGAGGAACTCTACTGTTCCGTGGCCAAGGCCTTTACCCAGCAGCTCTTTTCGTCTATGGTTACTTTCATTCTCCGTATTGATGGCTAGCCATTCATCATACTGTTGTTCAAATCTTGACATGTTTGTGCTCCTCCTTCAGTATTCACGCGAAAATTGCTTCTGCACACAAAAAAGCCGCCTTAACGCAATATCCCCGGATCTAACCGGATAGATAATGCATTAAAAGCGGTGTGTGCTTCACAACCTATGCTTCTTATTATAGCGCAGACATTACAGGATTCAATAAGTAGTTGGTGAATGTCTGAAAAATAGAGTGCGTGGATGAACTACTTGTACGATTACAGTTAAAGCAGCAGAAGCAGCGGCAGGAAAAGATACCATACTGCTATGAGCCTGCAGAAGTTGATGTGTACATTTTCAAGCGTAATCAGCATGCCGCAACGGACACCACAGCCTTTATTTTGCCTTTACAGCACATTAGGCAGGGCTTGCGGACCTGACAGCCCTTATTTCCCCTCGCCAAGCCGATTTCACCGTGAGATCAGCTGAATAAAGGCGCCTGTGTCCGTAAGGCAGACAGATGAGCGCTTTTGGCGGGGATAAGGTCTCCTGTGTCCGTAACCATGCACAAGGTGGACTTCTGTCAAGAAAGTAGACTGTCACGCAACGGATTTTTTAGTGAATTGCTTAGCAAAGCGGGCGGGGGAAAGATACCCCAGCGAGCTGTGCATTCGCTTGCGATTGTAATAGAACTCAATGTATTGGAAAATAGCATCATATGCCTGTTCCGGGTTTTTGAAGCGCGGATTACAGTAGATGAGCTCTTTCTTTAAAATACTGTGCCAAGACTCAATGCAGGCGTTATCGTAGCAGTTTCCTTTACGGCTCATGCTGGATTTCATGTGGTATGTCTTTAGTTGGTCGACATATTCTTTTGAGGTATATTGAGACCCTCGGTCAGAGTGATGCAGTAGGCCCTCGCCGGGCCGCTTCGCCGTGTAAGCCGCCTGCAGTGCGTCTAAGACCAGGCTCGTCTCCATATGGTTATACAGCCGCCACCCTACGATTTCTCGCGTGCATAGATCCATGACGCTAGCTAGGTATAAGCGACCTCCACGACAAGGGATATACGTGATGTCCGTGACCCATACGGTATTGGGCTTAAGCACCTTAAACTCTTGGTTCAGTGTGTTTGGTGCAACGGGATTGCTATGCTTGGAATCGGTCGTCTGCACACGGTATGGCTTAGATACAATAGAGCGGAGCTTCATTTCTCGCATGTACACACTCACTGTGCGTTTCGTGACCGTATAGCCTTCCTGATGCAGCAGGCGGGTGATCTTCGGACTTCCATACCGTTTTTTATGATCGTCAAAATGGTACCGGATTCGCTCCATAACGGCTGCCTTGCGGAGTGCCTGCAAACTGGCTTTGGCATTGAGCCACTTGTAATATCCGCTCCTGGATACCTGTAGGGTATTGCACATCTTCTCCAAGCGAAACTCGGAGCGATGGTCCTTCATGAACTGGAATCTTAGTTCCTTGGTTTGCTGAAGATGTGCACTGCTTTTTTTACGATCGCTAGTTCTTCCTCCGTGTCAGCAAGTTGAGTGTCTTTCTCCTGAAGCTGACGGCGCATCTCTTGGAGCTCGGCTTCGAGTTCCCGTACCCGATCCATACTTGCGACCGGTTCATTCTTTAGCTCCCGGTATTGCCCCATCCACTGGTGCAGCGTACTTTTCGGAATGTCCAGCTCTTGCGCGATGTCCCCTAAGCTCTTCGTCTGTTCTTGAATGAACTTCACCGTTTGCTTCTTATATTCTTCGTTGTACCGTTGTCGTTTTTCTCCCATAGGGACGCACCTCCGTTGCTCTTATTATCCCTCCGTCCGTTAACAGTCGTCCACTTTCCATTCTAATCCCAAGGAGCCCCCTCCTGAGGGTCACTATGTGATTTTACTCAAACTAACTAGCGGTTAGTCCGTAACGATTCGGCCGGCATTTCGCTTAACGCAAAATCTGCGGATCCAGCCCGGATAGATAGTATTGTTAAAGCAGCCACAACCAGCCACAACCAGCCACCTACTTACTCCCGGCCTCCCACCGCAGCCCCCAGTGATAATGCTGATCCAATTCCTCATGGCCGGCGAAATATTCTACGAGCCGCTCCACGCTGAAGGTCTCATCATTCTGATTATGGATCATAGCGATTGCGCACATTCCCTTGTGATTGTTATGCTCATCCAGCCGGACTTCAATCTCCGGTCCGCTCTGCTGCCGGATGGTCACAACAGCGTCAGCCTGCGACCAGTTCGTGATTCCCTCATAAATGAAGGCGAAGATGACAATCCTGCTGATTTCACTAAGATAGCGGCCGTTAATCCGCAGATTCTCACCAGTGGCTATGGTACCGGTCCGGTCATCTCCGTCAAGGGAGATATACGGCGGTCTGCTTAAGCTTCCGAAGGACTCGCCAAGTGCCTGGACAGAGCCTTTGATGCCATTTTTCAACTCGAACAGGCAACCCAGATCAAGATCGACGCCTTTGCTCCCGAACCAGCCGGATGATTTGTTCTGATGCCAGTTCAAATTGATCAGGATCTCACTCAGGGCCGCAGCCCCTTTCTGGAGACTGATCTTCTCCCCGCGCTTCTTAAGCAGGATGGAACCCGGGCTTGATGGCGGGGGAGCGGGCGGCAAATTGTCCGCCGGTCTAGGCCGTGAGCGCAGCTCAGGCAGGATCAGCGGCGGCTGCTGCAATGGATCTACTGTACCGGCGGGTGGAGCAGGCGGCTGTGAATGAATAACCTCAATCCCGTAACTCCGGCACAAGGCAGCTAAGCCTCCGGCATATCCTGAGCCTACAGCGCTGAATTTCCATTCATTGTTGTATCTGTAGATTTCTCCGGCAACAATAGCTGTTTCTACAGTGAACATGCTGCCCAGCGGGTACCGGAGGAGTTCTGTCCCGTCAGCATCATTGATAATCCGCAGATACACACCGTCTAATAACGAGAAGGTTTGCTGTCTTTTTTCCCAATCATATATTGTTAACGCAAAGGCCATCCGTTCATATTCTGCAGGGACCTGTCTAAGCTCAACAGCGATCTGTGTATTGTCAGTTAGTCCAGCGTAGGTTCGGGTGCCGGATTGCTGTACAGCCACGGACTTATTCGGATTAGAAGGATTGCCGTAAAAAATCAGGTCCTCATCTTTGGTGACGGTCTGCGCAGGTGTAAGCATAAAAACGGAAAAATCCACCTCAACGCCGGCTCCGGCGTTCTGCCAGCCCATCCCTACGATAATGCGGGAAAGAAGAGGGTTGTCTTTCGTCAAGCTGCATTTTTGTCCCTTAATCAGATTGAGCGTCATAAGAACCAGCCTTTCAAAAGAGGAATTAAAATCTTCCGCGTCTCCCGGCATCGAGATTCGGGCCGTTCAGACTGGATAATGAATCGAGGGAATATTGATGGATGCGCACGATATCCTGGACCTTTTGAAACTCCGGATCGGAAGGGCCAAGGTTGTCCATGAACATGCGCTGCAGAATTTCTTTATAGAAATTGATACGTTCCTCAATAAGCTGACACTCATATTCAATGACCTCTTCAAGCGAGTGCTGCTGAACAAAATCCATCAGGTCATCAGCGGGGTGGGTACGATCCTCCCGCTCGTTGCGTGAGGCAACCGGCGCATTTACATTCTCGAGATTGATGGTAGAACGTATATTATCGAAGTGGATATTTTCCTTGGCCAGCATGACCTGAAAGGGCTTATGCTTGAACAATTCCTGTACGACAAGAGCGCACATGGCCTGATTCCGCAGCAGGATGCCGTCAAAGGGGTGTAGGACCCATCCGCCCTCCTCCCGGTACAGGCTGAATGTGAAGTACTCTCCTCCGTACTCAAATTTCAGATTGATAGAAGTCTCAGAAGTAAGCTGATATTGAAATGCATCCATTACAATTTGCGCCTCCTGCATTTTCGTCATATGATTATCCTAGCATAGCAGAATATGGGGAATGTTGGGAGGGGGAATCACGATGATTATTAAGAAGCAGGAATTTGAAGTCAAGGGGCTTCATTATGTGATCCGTTCCGCGGTCAAAGGGGATGCCAAGCGGCTGTCCGGGGTAAGGCTGCAGGTGGATGGAGAGACTGAGCATATGGACCGGATTCCGGGGGAAGCTTTTATTGACGAAGCAGGGTTTGAACGGATCATCGAGGCGGATACAGACCATCCGCGGAATATATGCCTGGTTGCGGAGGCAGAGGGCGGGATTATCGGTTATTCCCGGTGTGCGGGCAATGATCTCAAGAGGTTCGAGCATAAGGTGGAATTCGGGGTAGGTGTGCTGAAGCAGTATTGGGGTTATGGCATCGGGAGAAATCTGCTCAAGGCATCCATCGCCTGGGCGGATGATAACGGCATCACCAAGATCATTCTGAGCGGTGTCCTGGAAACGAATGAGCAGGCGATCCGGCTTTACAAGAGTCTGGGCTTTGAGATTGAAGGCTTATTGAAACAGGACCGGATTCTGTCAGACGGTAAATATTACAGTACATATATGATGGCTAGATACATAGTTTAGCTGTGAAAATAGACCGGGCTTCAGCTGCCTGAAGCCCGGGTCAATGATCCATACTTATCAGCTCATGGCAGCGCCACTCTCATATATATTCATCACCACCTGCTGGATCGGCAGCTCCTTCACCGAAATGTCGGAGAAGCGGTGCTTCCGGGAGATGCTCTCCAGAAAATCACTGATGGAGATCTGCGCAGTATCCACCTCAAGCGTAATCTGCAGTGCAGACGGCCGCTCAATTACCCGGGTGTAGGCGTTGTCGAAGACCGTTCCCTCAGCAGATTCCGCAAACGTAAAGCTTACCCGTTTCTTGTCGCCCAGGAAGTGCTTCAGCCGCTGAAGCGAATCATCGAATACCTTGTCCCCGTGATTAATGACAATGACCCGGTGGGCCAGCTCCTCCACATCCTCCAGATCATGGGTGGTCAGAATGCAGGTCATATTCTGCTTCTGGTTTATCCGGCGGATGAACTCGCGGATCTTCGCCTTGGCGATCACATCGAGCCCGATAGTCGGCTCATCCAGGAACAGAATGTCCGGCCGGTGGAGCATAGCCATGACGAATTCACATTTCATCCGTTCACCGAGGGAGAGCACGCGGGTTGGTTTCTCGATTACATGGGTAATGTCCAGCAGGACAGCCAGCTCTTCCAGACGGTCTTTGTAATCCTGATCGGGAATGCCGTAGATGGCCTTGTTCATGTTGAAGCTGTCGAGCGGGGGAATATCCCAGATGAGCTGGGATTTCTGGCCGAAGACAGCTCCGATCTGGCTGACATAATGTTTCCGGTCCCGCGCCGGCGAATAGCCGAGCACCCGGATATCTCCGCTGGTCGGGTACAGTGCCCCGCAGAGCATCTTGATCGCGGTTGATTTGCCCGCACCATTGGGACCGAGAATACCGCAGATTTCCCCGCGTCCGATGCTGAAGCTGATATCGTTCACAGCCTGGATAACCACTTCTTCACGCCGGAAGAAGCTCTTCAGTGTCTGTCCCGCACCTGCGCCCCGCTTATATGTTGTATACGTCTTGGTTAAATGCTGCACCTCTATAACGGGCGTCATCCGCCTACCCCCTCGTACAATCTGATCATATGCCGGTACAGCCATACTCCTGCCGCCAAGAATAAGAAGCAGGGCAGGATGGCTATGAAATCGCTGGCCTGCACCCGGCCAAGTAACGCAGAGGCCGGAAGGAAGCCGATCATCCCCACGGGGATAATTAAGGTGGCAGCCGCCTGTACCGCCTTCGGAAAGACCGGCAGCGGGTATTTGCCGATATTCAGCACACTGTCCGCAAGCTCGGACATCCGCGAGTTGCCGACCCACTTGAAGGACATCGCGGCCATCATCAGGGAGATTCCGGCCAGAACGGCTGCCCCTGCGGCGAACAGCACGGCGAATTGCAGCCAGCCGAAGGCTGGAATGGCGGCTACGTGGAGAGCGGCGAATATGAATAATGCCGCACCGCCCAGAAACAGTCCGGCACTCTCCGTGGAAAAGGTGGTGGCGACAATATAGAACAGCGGATTCAGCGGTTTCAGCAGAACTACCTCGAAGCTCCCCTCACGTACATAAGACATCGTTCTCCAGAGAAGTCCGCCAAAGATCAGGCTGGACAGCCCGCTTGACATCGTGAATACCGATTGAATCAGCAGTACCTCGTACAGGGTCCAGCCGGGAAAGCTGGTGCCTGCCCGGTAAATAAGCAGGGTCACCAGCGGAAACAGAATATTGCCGATCAATGTAATCAGACTGCTGATAAGGAAGTTCATCCGGTACGCCGCTGCCGATTGGAGAGCGGAATACATGCACTGCTTATAAACATCCAGATACCGTTTCATCGATTGAAGGGTCCTTTCATAGGGCATTTATGCGCCTACCGCAGTAAACTGCTTCATGGCGAGGCGCCGGACCAGCTCATTCACTCCGAAGGTAACCAGTACAGCCAGTGCCTGCAGTCCGACTGCCTGGGGAATGGACAGCTCCAGCCCGCCAAGCGAATAGTGGCCAGTGAATACCATAGCAGGCATATAAGCGATGTACTGAAACGGAAGGAAGAACTGAATGACCTGCAGCCAGTGCGGGAAGAAATCGAGCGGAATGAGTGCACCTGAGAATATTCCCGCTGCCAGCATAAACGCGCTTCGGATTCCAGCCGACTGCACCAGCCAGAAGGAAGCCAGGCCAATGGTATAGTTCACATAGAAATTCATGAGAAAGGCAAGCGCCACGGACAGAAGAGTCCAAGGAAAGCTGGCCGGCCACATATCCACGCCAAAGATAAAGATGAAAATTAACAGGCAGGGCAAAAACTCAAACAGGAAGCCTAGTGACCTGTGGCCGATTTTCTGAAATAAGGCGAAGGAACGGTGGTGAACCGGGCGCAGATGGAAGGTAAGGAATTTACCGGTACGCACAAGCATGGATAAGTTCCAGTCGGCAAAATCCATAATCAGATAACCGATCAGCGCGGTAGCGCCGAAATAGCGGATCATCTGGGGGAGCGTGATGCCGCCCAGCAGCGCCTGATCCCCATAAACTGCAGTCCAAATAAAATACTGTACCATGAAATAGATAGGGCCTACGATAATGGACACCATGGAATGTGTACGGTAGGCGCTCCACTCCTTGTAGGTCACATCTGCTACCGAACGGCATATATTCCAGTTGTGTCTGAGCCGGTTCATTACATCAGTCCTGACCAGATAATATTCGTTACATTGTAGAGGCCTTCCGCATACCAGTTATCCCCGGTAAAAGGGACAAACCATACAGCAGCAAGCTGCTCCGTGGGATCGATAACCATACTGCAGGCACCTGCACCTTCATGCATGTAGGTGGTAGAAGAGTAGAGGAAGCCCGGTCCTCTGCGCATGTCCAGGCCGATGCCGTAGCTCCGGTCGCTGTTATAGCCGCCCCAGCAGTAGTCGGGTACTCCATAAAGGGTGCGTGTAGTAAGCTTCTCAACCGTCTTACGGCCGATAATACGGGTATCGCCCAGCGTACCCATGCCCAGCAGCATATTAGCGAAGCGGATGAGGTCACCAGGTGTAGAAGCCAGGCCTCCGCCTGTACTGGAAACGGTATGCCACAGCTTCTCCTGCTGGGATAGCCCGGAATCAGCTGTCTTACCGCTAATTAGATCATTCAGCCGCTGCTCATACATTTCATTTCGGATGATGAAGCGTTGAGCCAGCTCTGGAGTCGGCTCCCACATCGTGTCCTGCATCCCGAGGGGCTGCAGAATCTGCTCTGCTATATATTGTTCAGCGGTTACACCCGTAACTTTCTTGATAATTTCACCAAGCAGACAGAAGCCGAAGGAGCAGTACTGCCATTCCTCGCCGACCTTTTTGCTCACACCGTTGCTGAGTGCAGCAGTGATCCAGTCCGGAGGGCCATCCTCCAGGTTCACTCTGGCGAAATACTCACCGATCAATTGCCAATAGGATTTATGATAGGGAATGTAGTCAGGGGCACAGTCAGGATACAGGCCGGAGGTATGAGTCAAGAGGCTGTAAATATCAATTTTATTCAGCGGCTCTGCCTTGAACTGCTCCAGAATCTCCCCAACCGGGGTATCAAACCGGAAAATTCCATCCTCAACAAGCTTGGCAACAGCAACAGAGGCAACGGCTTTAGTAATAGAAGCAATTTTATGTATAGTGGTCGGTAAAAGCGGGTCAGTCTTGTCTTCCCGGAAGGAAAGCGGCCCGAGTGCGCCATGCATGAAGGTTTTGCCGTACCGTGAAACGCAGTAGGATGCAGCCTGGATTTTGTTCTGGTCAATCAGGTTCTGAAAGTGGGTGTGCAAGGTTGCAATTCTCGAAGCGTCATAACCTACCTCTGCCGGTGAACAGTCGGTAACGCCTGGGACATGCAGCATAATAGTTGTAGCCTCCTATAATATAGTATGCCATGCATTGAACTGTAAGCGCTGTCCAAAAGCTGTCTGTCCGCACCCTGCCGCATGGACTTTGCTAAGGCACGTTCATCTCCAGTATATTTCCAGAGAATGGATGTTACAATGGCGAGTTTTTTTATAACAGAACTCACCCGTTCCATAAGCAGTTTGATTGAGGTACAATTCAATACATATTATTCCAAGAGGAGAAGATATTCATGAGACTGATTGATATTACAAGTAGTAATTGGGAAAAAGTCATTCTGTTGACCACCAACCCGAATAATCAGCACACGCTTGATGAGGAATTTGTCGCTTCGAATACATATTCGATTGTCGAGTCCATCTATGAAGCGGACTGGACAATCAAAGCGGTTGAAGAGGACGGGCAGCTAGTTGGTTTTGCAATGTACGGTCTCCCTGAAGGAAGCGGTGCTTACGAGCTGCGCAGATTCATGATTGACCGGAAATTTCAGGGGCGCGGCTACGGCAAGCAGGCCTTAGCTTTGATTATCAGAGAGATGGAAGAGAAGTTCGCCTGTAAGGAGATCTATTTGTCCACAGAGCCGGGGAACAGCAGAGGCAAGCATGTGTATGAGTCACAGGGCTTCGTAAGTACGGGTGAGCTGCAGGACGGGGAAGAGGTATATGTGCTGAGAATAAATTGAGTCTGTGATTGGAACAACGGTCCGTTCACGCAGCGTCCACACCACGAGTTAACGTATCTCTGACTCAAAACGAGGGGTGTCTCAAGCAGCCATTTCATGGCTTTTGAGACACCCCCCTTAGGCAAATATTAAGCAAAACAGCCGCTTATTCCGTCACAAGGATTCTTGGGGAATGGCTGCGGATGATTCTCGAGGCAGCCCAGCAGCCTCCGCCGGCTATGGCAATGCTCAGCAGAGCAAGCAGGGTAATTCCCGGCCAGTGCATGAGCAGCGGCAGCTTAATGATTCCGTAGGAGGACAGCAGCCCTCTCAGGATTCCAGGCAGCAGATAGACACCGCAGAATATCCCCAGAACGGCTCCGAGCGTGGCTAGCATGGCAGTTCCCCAGGTTAAAGCACTGCGGATCGTATTAGAGGTCAAGCCGATGGATTTATAGATTCCATAAGTTCGGATCTCTTTGCGTATGTGAATACGGCTGGTGCTGTAGATAATGAAGCAAGTGATCAACAGGAACAGCAGACCTAATATGCTCATGGGAATGATAAGCACGGCAGTAGCTTCCTTGAATACAGAATTGAGCAGGGTCTCCTGCTTGATGGCCTGAATATCCGTCCCGTATTTCTCATTCAGCTCCCCGGCAATCGCACCGGCATCAGTGCTATCCTGTAAATTCAGATAACCGGCATCCGGAGTCAGATTATGAACTACGTCTGCAGTTACCCGTGCCTGATAAGACATATTGGCAATAGACTGATAGATTCCGGTCACGGTGAAAGAATGCTTCTCCCCTTCAATAAAGAGCTCGACAATATCGCCGATTTCTTTGTGAAGCTCACGGGAGATGTTGATGCCGATGGAGATTTCATTACGGTTATGCGGATTGCGGCCGGTGGTGGAGGCAAGCCCGATTTCGTCCATACTGCCTTCAACCACCGTCAGCGGAATATTGACCGATTGCGGGCGGCTGCCGGAGGCCTCCGGGTTCCCGGACCGGTCTGCAGCAGCAACACCAATCGTATACCCTATCCAGTTCAGATCGAGCACCCTTGGATCTGCTGAGATATCCTGGATCAGACCGCTGCGGTCGAATTCCACGGCATTCGTGACCATAACTACCACATCCGAAGAGTCATATCCCCAGAGCGGGGACGTTTCCTGCATCTGGTAGATACTGTTCAGCAGGACCAGACCGAAGACCAGTACAGCCGAGGTTACAGTAGTCAGAAAGAGCATCAGCAGTGAGCCCTTCAGATTCTTGGTTATGTTCCTTAGGCCAATTACTGCTGGAACAGGCAAGCGCGCGAATTCTTTACCGCGTTTGCGGCTCTCGCCCCAGCGGTTGTTAGTCCGGCTGTGATCTGCTTCTGACATGCCGTACCGGATGGCCTGCATGGGCTGAATGGAACGGGCTTTACTCGCGTAGATCCACACGACCAGCAGAATCAGCAGCAGGATGGCTGCTCCTACAACAGACTCTATACCCGTACCCCCAACCTTGATGGAGGAATGGTCTGTTTTTAAGAAGGACAAGGACTGTTCAATGATAATACCGGATAGCAGCCGGCTGAGCAGCAGCCCGGGTATTATGGTGATTAGCGAAATGAAACTATACTGAATGAGATACATTGATATAATCTGTCTTGACGACAGGCCCAGCGACTTGAAGATTCCGATCGTTTTGTAATTGGCCAGGATGGCATCTGAAATCGTGAAGCCGATCGTATACAGGGCAACCAGCATCATGACCAGCCCGAGGAAGCTCATGACGAACCCGATAATTTTGTTCATGATGAAGTAGAAGGCGGAGAGCTCCTCATACGTGGTTCTCTCTTCCATAAAAGGAGTACCCAAATAGTCCTCAAACCGCTCCCAGTAAGCAGGGCTCTGGCTGCAATCATCGAACCGGATGCCGATCAGATAGGAATCAGCGGCTTTTAGAGATCCCAGATCCTGCGCATAGTCCGCCGGATTCATCCAGATGCGTGCCGTTGTTGAGAAGGGGCCGCCCAGCGGCAGGTCGATAATAACAGCTGAGACAGTCAGCTGCAAAGGCTTCTTTCCGGCTTTGAACTGAAGTGTATCTCCTACGGCAACATCATATTTATAGGCTAGTGAAGTGGGAACCCAAATGTTTCCCGGCTCAGGATAGGCAGTATCCCGGCCCTGGGCGAACACCGGCTCATCTGTACCGAAAGGACGCGCAGGTGTATTCATCATATACAAGAAAAGATTGGGAATATCTTCACCATCATGGATGATACCGGCCAGCGGCTTGTAGGGCATAGCGGAAGATACCGTAATTCCCTGCTGGGCTGCCCACCATTCCCGGACCATCTGGGGATCATGCACGCCTTTAGTCAAATTTAGCAGTTCATGCGATCCTTTAGTTTCCTGGTGCATCCCCTCATATAAATCTTCTGAGTTTGTAATCACGTTTATCGCGGTGCTGATCAGCAGGGTGGACAGCAGAAGGAGCAGCCCGATCAGGCTATTCTGAACCTTGCGCCTTCTCAGATTTCCGAGACAAATGGACAAGATTGCCGCCATCACGCATTGCCCCTCTCGGAAATATAAGAGAAGATCAGCGATTCCCTGTCCTGCAGCTGATCCGGAGAGAAGGAACCGAATTCAAGTACACCGCCGACTTTACCGTCCCGGATGAAGATCAGGCGGTTCGCCCGGCAGGCAGCCTTAATATCATGGGTGACCATCACGATGGACTGGCCTTCGGTATTCATCTTCGTCAGGATATCGAGTACAGCTACACCCTGATCATAATTCAGGCTTCCTGTCGGCTCATCGGCAAAAATAATCTCCGGCCTATTGATAATCGCCCGTGCAATAGCCGCCCTCTGCTGCTGTCCACCGGATACCTCGGCAGGCAAGCGGAAGCGCTGGGCATCAATGCTCATTGCCTGCATAACGGACAGCACCTTCTGCTTCACTTCCCGCTTGGGAATACCGGCAACATAACCGGGCAAGGCAATATTCTCGAACAGTGTCAGGTCAGGCACCAGGTTGCTGCTCTGGTAGATGTAGCCGATTTTCCGGGCTCTGAAGCCAGCCAGCTCTTTGTCCGAGAAGGTATCCATGCGCTGCTGATGGAAGTACACCTCACCTGCCGTTACAGAGTCAAGCCCGCTCAGCAGATAGAGCAGTGTAGATTTGCCGGACCCCGAATCACCCATAATAACTGTGAAATCCCCCTGATATATACTCAGGTCGATATTGCGGATGGCATGGAACTGCTCGCTGCCTGTCGAGTAGGTTTTACAGAGATTTTTTGTCTGAATAATAGCAGTCTTCGTCATATACAGGACCCTCCCGCTGTGCTCTTTTGTACCCATTATAGAAGGGGGATCTTGCAGGAAGCTTATCAAGATATTAATAAAGTATTACAAGCCGCTTCAGGCTCTAGCCTACCGGCAGTATAAGGTAGAACTCTGTTCCGTGATGCTTGATGCTTTTGAAAGAAATGCTGCCGTGATGGGCCTCTGCAATATGTTTGCAGATCGACAGGCCAAGTCCGGTGCCTTCCTTGAACCGCTTGGCATATTGTGAGGGAGCCTGCCCCTGGAAATACCGCTCGAAAATAAACGGCATATCCTGTTCCAGAATGCCTTCCCCTGTATCGGATACAGTCAGCTTGAGCTGATCATGCTCTCTGATGATGTCTACGCGGATCGTGTCACCTGCAGCCGTATGCTTCAGGGCATTGGCAATCAGGTTGGAGAGCAGCTGCTCTATCCGGACAGGGTCAACACGAATCAGTACATTGGGAATCTCAGCAGGTTCGATGAATACTTTGCCGGCTGCCCGGATATAAGGTCCCATAGGCTTAAGAATATTTACGAATGTCTCCCGGCTGTAGCACTCTGTAAGGTTCACAGAGATTTGCCCCAAATCCCTTAACGCATGGACGAGCAGATCCTCAACTAAACCGGCCATTTTGTTGGTTTGACTCTGAATAATGGTCATGTATTCCATCACAGCCGGCAGATCAGGGCAGACACCGTCCTGAATGGCGTCGATATACGCTTTGACTGCGGTCAGTGGGGTCTTAAGATCATGTGAAATATTGGTAATCAGCTCTTTTTGCGCTTTATCCCGGGCTTCCCTCTGCCGGCTGAGCTCCATAATCTCACTTCGCATCTGATCAAACACAGCATACACCTCACCGATCTCATCCTGCTGCCCGTACTCCGCTTTCTGTTCATAGTTTCCCCTGAGGATGGCTTCGGCAAGACCCTTGAGTCCGGTAATCGGATTGAGCAGATCCAGATTCACTTTCCTTCTGAGCTGAAACAGGAGGAACAGAAGAAGGAGAACGGAGGCAGTCATGAGGGCCGGAGCGATAACCGGAAAAGAGGAAGCCTGCGGGTAACGGACAGCAGCTTCAGAAAGGGTGAACAGGGCATTTCCGGCCTGGATTCCGGAGTCAGGATCTATAACCGGAAAAGCCAGCCTAAAGCTGTCTTGCCCGGTTCCCGCTCTATAGAGATCGTAATGAAGATCAGCTTTAAGATTAAGCCGGGCCTTACCAGCAGGAAGCGGGTCAGAGGTGTCGAACAGAACCGTTCCGTCCAGACCTGCATACTGCAGGCTCAACTGCTGCTGCCGGCTCAGGGCCAGCAGCTTATCCAGGAACGCGGGCCGGGAATCAGCCGTGGTCTGGTTCAGGTCTTCATGATGCTCCTCCAGCAGGAACATCAGCTCGCTGACCTCAACACGTGCCAGGTTTACTGCATAAGAAGGCTGAACCTCCTGCTTCTGATGTGACAGCGTGTAGATAAGAACGATTCCGCTAACGGTGAAGCAGATTATACATAGCGATGCCGAGATGAACCACCGCTTGAACCAGTTGCTCCAATACATAGTTCTGCTGCTCCGTTCTGTTAATTAATCCAGAGAAAACTTATAGCCGACTCCCCATACGGTCCGGAGATAGACCGGGCTTGAAGGGTCAGCCTCCAGCTTCTCCCGCAGCCGGCGGATGTACACGGTGATGGTGTTCTCGTCGCCCTGGGAGGTGTAGCCCCAGATCTGATCAAGCAGCTGGCTTTTGGAGAACACCTGGTTTTTATGCTCGGCCAAATAGTACAGCAGCTCGAATTCCTTGGCAGACAAGGAGATCTCCTGCCCGTTAAGTGTGGTTTTATAGGCCTTTTTATCAAGGGTAACCGCTCCCAGGGTGAGCAGGGCATCAGTTCCTGGGAGGCTGGTCATCCCGTCAATTCTGCGGAGATGGGCCTGGATTCTGGCGACCAGTTCACTGATGGAGAACGGCTTGGTCATATAATCATCCGCCCCGAAGCCAAGAGCCAGAACTTTGTCCGTGTCGCTGCCGCGTGCGCTTAAGATCAGAACCGGCTGATTCGTCCGCCCGCGGATCTGCCGGCAGAGATCAATGCCATTGACATCCGGCAGCATAATATCCAGAATAATGAAGTCAGGCGCCAGCATGTCCACCAGCCGGAGACCGTCCGCACCATTGCCGGCAATATGTGCCTCATAGCCTTGCAGCTGAATATAGTCTTTGAGAATCCGGGAGATATCATGTTCGTCCTCGATAATGAGAATCCGTTTAGGCTGATTCATATTTATTCTCCTGCCGATTTTATTTTCTCTAACATTCTACCATAATAGGGAGACAACAGCTGTTTCTATAAATGAAGGAGTGAATGGGCGATGTACGAGCAAAAGACGAAAGAAACCGATAACAGCGTCATTGAATTCATAGAAGCCATCGATAGTCTCAAGAAACGTGAGGATGCGTATAGGCTGCTGGATATCTTCAGTGAGACAACCGGGTTTCCGGCGGTAATGTGGGGACCGAGCATTATTGGTTTCGGAGCGTACCACTACAAATATGCTACCGGTCATGAAGGGGATGCACCGCTGGCAGGCTACTCGCCGAGAAAAGCAAAGATCAGCCTGTATTTTGCTACGGGGGATGATGAGCGGGACGTACTGCTGCAGAAGCTGGGGAAGCACACGGCCGGCAAGGCCTGTGTCTATGTGAACAAGCTGGATGATATTGATACAGAGGTGCTGAAGGCGTTAATCCGGCAATCGGTGGCGTTTCTGAGAGAGACTTATGGAGAGTAGATCAGGAGGAGATTTATGGTGAAGAAGCAGTTAATTAGCCTATTATTCATTATTGTTCTGTCTGTAAGTGGCATCAGTACGGCAAATGCAGAGACAAAGGCGGTGTATCCGACAGATCACGGGCCCCGCCAGTCCGCATTTGCGGCACCGGCAGCAAAGCCCGGGCTGAAGTGGGCGGTTCCTTTTGACGGGGACATAGAGCAGGTGGTCATTGATTCTGCCGGAATCTTGTACGTCCTCTCTGACAATTCGCGTGAGCTGAAATTGACTGCAGTCCAGCCGGGCGGCAAGCTCCTCTGGTCCAAGGTGATTAATGGCTCAGCCGCAAGCGGCCTCTATCTGTATAATGATAAATATCTGATTGTGTCAGGTACGCTGGATACGCAGGAGGTCCGTGATAAGTCGGAGGTGTATCAGCCGAGCGGAATCCTCTCTAAATATACCATTAGCGGAGAGCTGGTCTGGGAAAATATTTATGAAGATACGCATTTTGCTGTCCGGCACAGTGACCTTACGGTGGATGAGACAGACGGATTCATAGCTTTTGCTGCCACCCTGTATTCCACGGCAAAAGGTAGCAGCCTCACTAAAGAAGAGGTCCGGCTGATTGGGGTAAGTGCTGATGGAAAGACACAGTTTAATACGCCTGTGGTTGCTTCAACCGATAGGATTCCGGTCTATTACTCCAACCCGCTGATCGTAAAAGGCAATATCTATCTCTCCTCATCCAAAGGGTATTACAGGCCCTACAGCAAGCGTGCGGAAATGGCCGAATTCGATGACGCCAGGTTCATGAAATACAATAAGCAGGGCAAGCTGCTGTCCAGTACGGATTATAA